>JAXDUM010000020.1:0-41149 GCA_034089285.1 Candidatus Cryptobacteroides sp. | reverse complement strand
AAGGGGCTTGATTTTCATGTCTTGTAACCTAAAGTGTGGTAACTCTAAGTTACTGAAAATCAAGCACTTATCCAAATTTTTCAAGCGTTATTTTCATCTTTTTTAACACTTTTTTCGGCTTTGTTCTATGCCGTCTGCGAGGTGCTGTAAAGCTACCCGAAAACGGGCTATTGTATGCGTAAGTAATTGAAAACTATATAATTGTTAAATTATTAACGAAGTATTGTATAGTATTAACTCCAGTCAGAACCGAAATGCAAAGTTGGTATTGGGGATGTTCCCCGACCTGCATAACCTTCTCTGCAACACCGTCTCCCATCCGCCCGGTATAGTAGTCTATCACTATGTTTGTATCCAAAAATACCTTCACCTGTTCCATATCCTGTCAAATCTTTCATCACCGACGATCTCGTGGAAAGGCACAATCCCAGAGTATTTCTTTGTTTCCGCTCCCGGTTCAGAACTCAAATCCACTTTGGGCAGGAAACTGGAATTGCGGACGTCGTCCAGAACGAGTTTCTTAAGGTAGGACATAGCACTCATCCCCAGCTCCATTGACCTTTGCCTGATCGTTTCCACAAGCATATCGTCCAGAACCACGGATCCCATTGATGGGTCTTGGAATGAATTTCCTTCACCCATAGCTGTTCCTGTGACAGAAGAATATCCGTCAACCAGTTTTGCCACATCCTCTACCCCGGTTATCTGGACATTCAACGCCCGAGAAATCTCCTGAAGCAGGGAAATCGTGAAATTGTGCTTTCCACTGAGCCATTTTGTCACCTCAGAAGGGTTGCGATGCATCAGCTCCGCGAACTGTTTTTTACCCAATCCTCGTAATTTCATAGCCTCCTCAATTTGGCGGGCGGCTACAGCCTGTCTTGTTTTATCATACCTAATCATAGTACAAAGATAGATATTTTATTTTTTGTGCAATTTATTTATAGATAAAATTTTCTGCTTGTGGACCGAGCGGGCGTATGAGGCCAGGATGAGCCCGATGAAGCAGACGAACATCCGGTATCTTCTTGCCCATGCTGGGCCCGTTTCATGGATGGTTCAGTATCCAGTGGCGAACCTTCCACGCTGAAGGTCCATATCATGGACGGTTCGATGTTAACGGGATGAACCCTCCATGCTAATACCCAATATCGTGGATGGTTCGACATAACACAACGGAACCGTCCACGCTGGAGGTCGATATCATGGATAGTTCAGGTCTCAGAGGCGAACCCTCCACGCTGAAGGTCCAAATCATGGATGGTTCGATGTTAACGGGGTGAACCCTCCATGCTAATGCCCAATATCATGGATGGTTCATGCCTCAGAAGCGAACCTTCCACGCTGGAGGTCCAAATCATGGATGGTTCGACATAAAACAACGGAACCTTCCACGCTGAGAGGCAAGATCACGGACGGTTATGGGATACCGTCACGCAAATTCTGCACATGGAAGCAACAGCCGGCAGGCAAGCGGGCCCAGTCCGGAGCCCGGCGCAGTCCTGCCGGTCTGTAGCCGCAGGAGGCCATATATTCCGGCGGCGGTGCCGTCGTGACAAAGCAATGCCTCGGCTGCCAAGCGTTGTAATATCAGGCAGACGGAGATACGGCCACTTCGTGCAAATCACCTGACAGTCGAGACCCTGCCACAGATACTTGTGGTCATGGTACCGCGTGCAGGTCCACTCATTTCGACGGCACCGGACAGCCAGGGTATCGCCACAGATATCTGTAGTGGCATATTGACTGTCAGGTGAATTGCACGAGAGGTCACGTGAAAGGTTTATACACTCAGTCCACAAGGTCTGTCAGCGGAGAGGCAGGTGGGCCATCAAAGAGAGTCAATGCGCAAATGCATAGATGCTTACCGGAAACGCCGATAATATGGACTTGTACTTGTCACAAGCATATCTGCTACAGATATCCTGGGCCATACCCTGCGGGCCAAGAACTATCTTTAGAGGCAGACTTGACTCACGAACAGCTACCAAGCATAGCCCAGTTTATCCATCGCAAGTCAAGAACGTCTCAATCCGGAACAAAACTGCGAGAATGCTCCGTACTTGGCGGTAGTGTTCCGACGGCGCAAAGTAAACTTGCTCAGCTCTGATTATCAAGCTTTTAAATAAATTAAATTTCCGCAACCGTTCCCAGAAAAAGGTCAGACTTTTTGAGCACAAAAAACAGGGCTGGATACCTCGCTCGGTATTCAGCCCTTTCAGTAATTTGACAACTCGGTGCCCCTGAACTACGTCACACTGTTTCAAGGACATCCGATTTCCGGTCAGCTACTCCACCGGAATCTGAATCTCGGAAATCCATTTCTCGGGATCTTCCTGGTTCCAGGCACCGTCAATGTAGCTGAAACGCGGGTCCCCTGCTATGCGCATGCCGTTTGACTCCAGATAGCGCACGGCCTCCGTGAAAGATTCGGAGAAGCGGTCATATGGACCTACATGCTTCATGCACAATGCCTTGGGAATAGCCGGAAGTCTTTTGAACTTGATAAAGTCCGTGTCGGGAAGCATTTCCTCGACCTGCTCGCAGTACTCAATGTCAATATTCTCCGTACGGTACTCCTTGTTGTGGTCGATGGTGAAGCAATAACCCGGCTCCGGGCATCTGCAGCCGGCCTCCGCCATTGCCGGACCTATCTTCATAAAGCACAGCGGTCCAAGTGCATCATAATCTGGAATCACCTCGCGGTGACTAGCCACGATAATCTCCGGAAGTTCCTGAATGATAATTTTTTCCATACTCTTTGCCTTTTTGCGTGAATCCCTCCACTCGAGCAGTTTCGCAAGCCTCTCATTCAGCTCGGCAAGCAGTTTCTCCGTCGTCCTTATCTTCTCGTCAAGCAGTTCAATGCTGGGCGCCTGCGTCCGGTCATCAAGCAGATCCCTGATTTCCTCCAGCGAGAAGCCAAGCCTCTGCATCTGCCTTATCGACTGCATCCTCTGCATCTGGGCCAGGCTGTAATAACGGTAGCCTGTCCATTCGTCCACCTCGTAAGGCATCAGAAGACCCTTGGTCTCATAATGTCTGAGCGTCTTTACAGTAACCTGCATCAACCGGGAGAATTCACCGATTTTCAACTTTGTCTTATACTTCATCGTACGATATTATTGGTAACCGCTGCAAAGATATACACTCCCCTCGGGTACGAGTCAAGAGTTTTCTGAAAAAAATAGTAAGGATTTCCTAAAAGTCGGGAATGAGGAGGAAATCCGGCCGGGGCAATGCCTACAGCGTCCTGCTGCCATTGCCCAGGAAATAACGTCCTGAAAGACCGGAAGTTATGGCATTGATGGCAGGGATGGCCCCCTTCGCCGGGGATTTGCAGAACGGGCGGAAAATCACGTCCGCGAGAGGATCGAACCAGCGGCCCATCGCAATCATATTGCTGTTCACAATGCCGGGATCTGTCGCATTGACAATCAGATCGGGATGCCCGGCTGCCAGTTCACGGGTATAGCGGAGCAATGCCAGCTTGGCCTTGCCGTAAGTCCTGAGCTGGCCGAACCGATTGGGATCAGGCTGAAAATCGGCGTCGGAAAGATGTGAAAGAAAGGCAGTTACAGAAATCGTGTTGACGACGACGCCCCGGAATCCAAGCTTCGTAAGAATGGCCTCGGTCAGTTCCTTCGGCCCGAAATAATTCACGGCGAATGTCCTTTCGCGACCCTCCGCAGTCAGGGCATAGTCGCGGAAAATGGAGCCGGCATTGTTCAGCAGACCGGCTATTTCTAGCCCGCTGATATGGGAGACGAAGTCCCTGATGCTCGTGGACGAGGACAAGTCCAGCAACTCTATCCGCAGCCTGGCACCCGGCACTTCCCTGAGCACGGCATCGGCTGTACGGCGTCCGCGCTCGGGGTTGCGGCAGGCCAGAATGACAGAATAGCCCCTGGCGGCAAGGCCTTTTACCACCTCGCCGCCAACGCTTCCGCTCGCCCCGGTCACAATGAACCAGCCGGACGGGACTATATTTTGTCCTTGAACTTGTCCCATATCATTTGTTCCAATGGAGCCGGAAGGAACTTTATCATTGGCGGAAGATAATAGTTCATCAGCGACGGCTTCATCAGCCTGCGCCCTCTGAACATTCCCTTCAATGCCCTCCTGACAAGCCATTGAGGAGTATGAATCACACGTATTGCCACCCCGAACTTAAGCAGATCCTTCCTCAGCCCATAGAGAGGCGTGGCTACTGCGGCCGGGCATAAAGTGGTGACAGTCACGCCGTAAGGCTTCATCTCGTAGGAAAGCGACTCACCGAAACTGCGGAGATAGGCCTTCGTCGCCGAATAGACCTGGATACCGGGAGCTGGGATGCGGGCAGCCATCGAGGCCACGAGCAGAATCCTTCCGCTTCCGCGCTGCTTCATCCTGTCTCCGAAAAGAACGCAGATTTTGGTAGGCGTGGTGACATGGAGCCCTATCATCACCTCGGCCTTGCCCATCAGCCCGGGCGTGAGCTCCTTGAAATAGAACATCCCGGCATTATTGATCAGCACGTCCGGAAGAACGGAGATGCTGTCACACCAGGCCAGCAGTTCCTCAGCCGCATTCGCCACTGCAAGATTCTGAAAATGAGGAATAACCTTGACCCCGAACTCCTCCGCGAGAGGGCCGCAGACATTGTCCAGCTGCTCCTGGATATTGCTGACAATGATGAGGTCATATCCCTTTGCCGCCAGCTGGCGGGAGAACTCGAGACCGATACCGGAACTTCCTCCGGTCACCAATGCTATCATAATTCAGCCTCCGCTTTTTCGATTTCCCTCCTGAGCGACTTCGGCATTTTCTCAACGCAATGATGGCAGCGCATCTCCAGGGTGTACATCCTGCCTATGCAGTAATTGGAATGCTTGCAGCTGCTGCAGGTGATTTCCCCGGAGCGGAGCTTGTTCACGAAATCCGTATCGTGGACGAGGGCCCTGGCCACCTGAAGTCCCTGAAAACCGGCATCCAGCACCTCCTCCATCTTTTCCCTGGAAATGAGGCCGCCGACATAGATGAGCGGCAGCTTGACCGCCTCGCGGAACTGCTTGGCATCATCGAGGAAATAGCCTTCCTTGTACGGAACCGTAGGGATAAGCAGCCTTCCGATAGTGTGCAGAGCCGCCTTGAGCCACCAGAACTTCTTCATATCCATATAGTAGGCAAGGGTCTTGAGCGGCATTGCACCGCGCATCACCTCCATCGGAGCCTTGCTCACGAAGCCCGCAGAAAGCACAATGGCGTGGACCCCGAGACGCTCAAGTTCTTTAGCAACCTCCAGACACTCAGCCCTCTGCATTCCTCCCTTGAAGCCGTCGTGCATATTCATCTTTACAATGACGCCCATATCATCCCCCGCAGCCTTCATCACCTCCGTTATGACAAGGCGCATGAAACGCATCCTGTTCTCAAGGGAGCCTCCGAACTCATCCTTGCGGTGATTCGTGTATGGAGAGAGGAACTGGCTGATGAGATATCCGTGTCCGCAATGAATCTCCACGCAGTCGAACCCGGCCTCCCGGGCCAAGTTCACGGCATTGCCGAAATCACTTACCAGTCCGTGTATCTCATTGACTTTCAAAGCCCTTACAAATGTAGGAGAATACATGTTGAAACCTCCGCTGGCACCCACCGGCAGAGATCCGCAGGTGGACCTGTGGGTCATATTGCCGCAATGTCCGAGCTGGATCGAGGCCTTGGCGCCCTCGGCGTGGATTGCATCCGTAATCCTCTTCAGTCCCGGGACAATCTCCTTGCGCATCCAGAGCTGGCCCTTGAAGGAAAGTCCGGACTTCGCCACGGCGGCATAAGCCAATGTCGTCATCCCGACGCCTCCCCTGGCCACGGCCACGTGATAATCGTAAAGATCCTGGGAAGGACTGTTGTCATATGCCATATTCTCAAACGCAGCCGAGCGTATCACCCTGTTGCGCAATGTCACCGGACCTATCTTTACCGGCGTGAAAATCTTAGATTCTATTGCCATATATCGTTAATTTTCAATCATTTACCAAATAAAAGGCAGCATTCTTTTCACCTTCTTCACATCCAGTTCATCCGCAAACTCTACCTTGTATCTCTCGTAAATCCTCGCCGCCCTCGGAGCCAGGTTGGCGAATGTCCATACTGCAAAAAGGACACCTGCCCAGGACCAGGTCAGCAATGCGAAACCGCACCACTCCACGAATTCCCCGAAATAATTGGCGCTGGTGACATATCTGTACAGGCCCTTCTTCGGGAGATAATGCCTGGTGTCACCCGGCTTCCTGAGCCCCCGGATAATGGAGTCGGACTGGATGTTGATGAACATTCCTGAGAGGAAGACAATGGTGCCGGCGATGAACTGCGGGGTCTTCAGCCACTCCAACGTATAGTATTCAGGCTCAGACACATAGAATATCCACCCGCCCTGCATTCCGGCATTGAGGAGATTGAAGGCCACAGCCATCAGAATGATGGAGAGGGGCATTTTGCCATTGCCCCGGATCAATGCCGGGAAGATGAAGGACCTCTGGAAATAATGCAGTTCGAAAAGCAGGAAGAATGCCAGACGGGCAATGTCGCCCCGCCTTCCGGAAAACCACCATAGGGCCAGCATTGCGAAGAAAACCGGGGACTCCATAAGAACCCAGCCGAGCCTGTTGTTCACAGCCGGTCCCCATTTCTTCGTATAGAACTTGCCATAGCCCGCATCAATGAAGAAGAGAACTATGAACACCGGCACGGCAGTTATCGCCATTGCCAGCAGAAAAATATCAAATCCGCTCATAACAGACCGCTAATTTACGAATTATCCGTAAACTACGTGCTGCGAGCGGACTTATTGACAATAATTATGTCCTTATTTACCAATAAGGGCTATTTGCCGCTGACCTTCACCTTCTTGTGTGAAAGTCGGCTCTTCTCCGCCCTGAAGCCCATGACGTGGCTTTCGATGGAAGCGTCGATGCTGCTGGTAAGCTTGGACTCATCGTGACTTGACACGGCCTCGAGGAAATCGCATACGAGGGCCATGTCTCCGCCGCCGTGACCTGAGCCACGGTACTCCGGAATATCGGACAACTTCTTGTCCCAGATGAGTTTACGGTTGCTGCGGAACTCATATACGGTAAATGTCGTGCCGTCTCCCTCAATGTAGCCGGTAGTTCCCATCACCCTGGTCCTGCGTCCGCCGTAAGGAGTGAAGGCCTCCATCGAGAATGAGGCGGTAGTCCCGTCCTCGAACACCATCTCGCTCACGAAATGGTCAGGCTGGTCGTTGTCGCAGTGATACACGCATCTTCCCCAGACATTGTCAGGGTCAGAAATCTTGGACAAGATCTCCTGCTCGTCACGGGAATCCTTCAGGTCGAACACTCCGAGATGCTGCTTCCTCCTGACATATACGTCAATGGCGGAATAAGGGCAGGTCGCCTCGTGAGGACAGCCGTCAGTGCAGCGCAGAGGTGCTCCCTCCGGCGCATTCTCGGACTTGAACCAGGTCAGGGAGCCGTCCGCCACAATGCTCCTGCAAGGCTTGCCCACGAACCAGCGGAGAATGTCCAGGTCGTGGCAGCTCTTGGCAAGGATGATCGGGGTGGTCTTCTTGGAGTCACGCCAGTTGCCCCTCACGTATGAATGGGCCATGTGGCGGCACTCGATCGGCTCCATGTGCTGGATACTTATGAGCTTGCCTATCAGGCCGGTATGGATGGCCTCGTACATAGCCCTGAAATACGGGCTGTATCTGAGGACGTGGCATACGGCCACGATGCCGCCATACTTGTGAGCCTGTGCGGCAATGTCGGTACACTCCTTCTCGCTCTGGGCCACCGGCTTCTCGAGAAGCACGTCATAGCCCCACTCCAATGCCTTCATGCAAGGATGGTAATGGGTGTCGTCCGGGGTGGAGATGACAACGGCGTCGGCGAATTTCGGCACTGTGAAAACCTCGCTCCAGTCACCGAAACGATGTTCCTCAGGAATGTTGAAATTGTCTCCCATTGCATTCTTGCGGCTCTCGCGGATATCGGAAACGCCCACAATCTGCATGCATTCAGGATAAACCTTGGCATAATTGGCGTAGGTGCGTCCCCTGTTTCCCGCGCCGATGATTATTACCTTCACCGGGCCATTGACCGAGGCCCTGAGGCCCTTGACAGGGAAATCCACCTCCGGGTCAGTCATTGAAGGGTCCTCCATAGGGATACCCATTGCCTTGCCGGCGGCCTTGAGGTTCTGCTCTCCGCCGATTACCGCAGCCCCGGCTGTGATGAAGCCCAGGCTTCTGAGAAAATCTTTTCGATTCATGATAAATGGAATTAGTAGTTCAATTGGCTTATTCAACACAGCTGGTGAGGAAGACAGCCTTGCCGTCAGGAACGAAGGTTACCCCCTTCGACGATGCCGGGACAAGTACAGTCTCTCCCTTGTGGACAGGGACGCGGATTTCATTGCCATCCTCATTGTCAACAAGCTCTCCGCTGCCCTCAATGCAGATGACAACGAGGAAAGAATCCAGTCCGGAAAGGTCCTTGACGAGTGGTTTGTCAATGTCTAACTGCGTGGTTGTAAAGTATTTGCAGCTTACAAGACGGTTCTCCTCATTGGCCTTCTCCTCGTACGCGGTCTTGTACTCCGGATATACCTTGTAGTCGATGGCGTCCTTGGCAAGCTCCGTATGGAGTTCCCTAGGCTTGCCGTCAAGCCCGAGGCGGCCGTAGTCGTAAATTCTGTAGGTAATGTCCGAGGTCTGCTGGATTTCAGCTATGAAGCATCCTGTTCCGATGGCGTGGATGCGGCCTGCAGGCAGGAAGAACACGTCTCCCGGCTTTACCTTGAAATCGGTGAGGGCATCGGTGATGGTATTGTTCTCCACCATCGACACATATTCCTCCGGTGTGAGGTCCCTGTTGAGACCGGAAAGGAGATGGGCTCCCTCGTCGGCTCCCACGACATACCACATTTCGGTCTTGCCCTTGGAGTTGTGACGCTCTGCGGCCAGCCTGTCATCCGGGTGAACCTGGATGGAGAGGTCGGACTTGGCATCGATGAACTTGATGAGCAGCGGGAATACATTGCCGTTCTCGGCATAAACCTTTCCGCCCACGAGGGCTCCCTTGTACTCGTCAATCAGGTCAGTGATGGTCCTGCCGGCGAGTTCGCCTTCGGAAACGACTGATTCATTGCCTTTTACGCCGGAGAGCTCCCAGCTTTCGCCGATATTGTGCTGCTCTGTCTCAATGCCCTTGAAAGGGGCTATCTTTTCGCCGCCCCAGACTACCGTCTTGAGAATCGGCCTGAATTTCAATGGATATAAAGTCTTCATAATCAAGTGTTTTACTTGTCAAGCTGGCTGAGTGCGAAGGTATAGGCTCCAATGGAAATGGCCTTGCTGGCTCCAATCCTGGACTTCATCACACCAATACGTTTCTGAGGGTCGTAGGTCACGGTCCTGTCAGAGCCATAGACCTTTATCTCGCGCGCATCTCCGCTGGCGAACTGGGCGAACTCCTCCGGGTCGTCAAGATTGTAAACCTTGGACTGGACGCGGCCGATGACATCTCCCGACATTGTCCTGATGGTACCTCTCATCGAATTAAGGATGCCCGGCATGATGTACTCGCTGTTGTTCATGATCCCTCCGCCGATGCAGATGATTCCGTCAATCAGGGTCGCAGCAGTGGCCATGGCGTCTCCGGCTGCCTCTCCGAGATCGTTGAAAGCCTTGATGGCGGCTCCCCTGTCACCTTCGCGCCTGCCGTGGCAGATATCGCTGATGTCCTTCGGGGTCAGGCCGTGGTCCATGTGGCCGCTGGCCTCGCCGTAAACCCTTGTGACGGCCCTTACTGCGACGCTGTCCTCGATTATGTATCCGGGAAGCTTCGGGTTCTGGAGGCAGAATGTCTCCACGCAGGAATTGTCTCCGCGGTTCAGGACTCCGTCAATGACGGCTCCGTAGCCGAAGCCGGTTCCGAAGGTGTAGCCGATGAGGTTGCGGTAGCGCTTCTTGCTGCCGGCCTCCGCAAGCCTGCGGTTCACGTCCGGAAGAGCTCCTCCGAGGGCCTCGCCGAATGCGTAGAGGTCACCGTCATTATTGATATATACAGGTATTCCGAACTTGTCCTCAAGGAATGGTCCGAGAGCTACCCCGTCACGGAATGAAGGGAAATTCGGGAGGTATCCGCCAATGATGCCGTTAGGGTAATCGGCCGGGCCCGGGAATGCGAAACTTATGGCTACCGGCTTGTCTTCCAGAGAGTTGAGCACCGTGCTGAAACCCAATACCATCGTTTCGAGACAGAGGTCGAGATTGTTGGAATTGGAAGGGAGCGTGATCGGGTCCACGATGTACTCTCCCCCGCGCATTGCGCTGAACACCATATTGGTTCCGCCCGCGTCAAGCGTCAGGACAATTCTCGAGTCGTTTCTAAAATCAGTCATAATTATCTATGTTTAGTGTTATGAAATCAATACCAAAGAGTCTTTTCGGTTCCCATCCTGAACACGAGTTCGCCGCCCTTCACGATATCATTGAACTCGATGTAAGGGTAAGGATGGTTCTTCCCGTTCAATGTCACAGACTGGATGTAGCGGGCTTCGCCGCTGAGGCCCTCCGCCCTGATTTTCAGGGTGCCGCCCGGAACCTGCACCTCCGCGCCGGCGAATGAAGGCTTGCCGAACCAGAATCTTGCCCCGGCAGGCTCAACCTGATACATTCCCAGGCTTGAGAGGATATACCAGGCCGACATCTGGCCCACATCCTCATTGCCGGAAAGGCCGTTAGGGTCGTGGAAGTAAAGGGTTCTGAGCACCTCGTCAATCTTGTCCGCAGCCTTCCATGGCTGGCCGGCCATAGTATAGAAATAGATGATGTGGTGGCTCGGCTCATTGCCGTGGGCGTACTGCCCGATCAGTCCGGAAATGTCCGGAGAAGCCTCCGCTCCCTCGATCTCATTCTTCGCGGCAAAGAGGCTGTCGAGTCTCTCTGCAAGTTTTTCCTTTGAGCCATAGAGAGTTACGAGACCGTCAAAATCCTGTGGAACAAGCCAGGTGTACTGCCAGGCATTGCCCTCGCAATATACGTCGGCCCTGTGGTTGGAGCTGTACGGATTGAACGGCTCCACGAATGTGCCGTCGGAATTGCGGCCCCTTATGAACAATGTCTCAGGGTCGAAATAATTGCGGTAGGAATGGCTTCTCTCATTGAAATAGGCATAATCTTCCTCCTTGCCGAGACGGCGGGCGGCAGCAGCCATTGCCCCGTCTGCTATGGCATACTCCATATCGTAGGCCACGGACTCGTTGAAATCCCTGTCAGCCGGGATGAAGCCGCATTCCATACGGATGTCCTGTCCCCTGTCGGGACGCATCTCAGACTCCCTGAGGGCATTGTAGGCCTGTTCCTTGTCGAAGCCTTCGAAGTCCTTGACCAGGATGTCGGCCAATGCGATTACACCCGGGTTGCCGACCATGCAGTCGGTCTCATTGCCCCAGAGATGCCATACGGGCAGCTTGCCCTGCTCCTCGTGGATTTTCACCATTGTCCTGGCGATGTCCCTGATCTTTTCCGGATGGATCACTGTCATCAGAGGCATGGCAGCCCTGTAAGTATCCCACAATGAGAATGTTGTGTATGTCTTGAAGTCATTGTTCCGGTGAATGTCGCCGTCGGCCCCGCGGTAGTCCCCGTTGACGTCGCAGAACTCAGACGGCTGTATCATCGTGTGGTAGAGGGCAGTGTAGAAGATTGTCCTTTCGTCCACGTCACCGGTCTCGATGCGGATTTTGGAAAGTTCCCTGTTCCAGGCGTTTCTGGCAGCCTCCCTGGTCTTCTCGAAATCCCAGCCCGGAAGTTCGGCGGCCATGTTGGCCTTCGCTCCGTCAATGTCGACCGGCGAGATGGCCACCTTGAGCATCACCTTCTCGCCTTCGGCAAGGTCAAAATTCACCCTGGCGTATTGCCCGATGTTCTCCACGCTTTCGAAAGGCTTGCTGAACTTGGCATAGAAGAATACTTTCTGGTTCCTGGCCCAGCCCCTGGAAAATCTCCAGCCCTTCAGGGCATCATTGCCCTCAGCCTCAATCCTGGTGTCCGTGGCCTTGTCCCAGCATCCTCCGTTCTCCAAATCAAACACGATGGCCGTGGAATCGGAGGCCGGGAATGTATATCTGTGGAATCCGACCCTGGATGTGGCCGTCATCTCGGCCAGAATATCGTAGCGGAGCAGAGGAACGCTGTAGTAATCAGGCTCTGCAACCTCCCTGGACCTGTCGGCGTACGACCAGAGTCCTTCCCTGGAATACTCCACGCTGCCGGTGACAGGCATCACGGTAATGTCGAAGAGGTCTCCGATTCCGGTCCCCTCAAGATGGGTGTGGGAGAATCCGATCACCGTGGAATCGCTGTCATGGTAGCCGGAGCACCAGTCCCATTGCTGGGGAATACTGGTAGGCCCGAGCTGGACAAGGCCGAATGGAACGCTGGCGCCCACGAAAACGTGTCCGTGACCTCCGCTTCCAATCTTCGTATCAACGTAACCGGCATAGTCTTCAGGTGCCGAGCATGAAAATGCCATGGCGAGAAGGACTGCCGATGCCGCAAATTTCAGTTTCATATCAGTTTAAGTGTTATGTGTATGTGTTACAATATGCTGGTCCGCTTCGTGAATTCAATGATCTCAGGGATATAGCCGAATGCGAGGCCCGTGACCGTGTCGGCGCATCCGTAATAGACGGCGATCCTGCCGGTCTCGGGGTCGTGGAGAGAGGCGCATGGGAAGGTCACGTTCGGGACGTCCCCTGCCAGTTCGTAAATCTCCCTCGGCGATATGAGATACTGTCCGCTTCTGGCAATCGGTTTCCACGGCTGGTCAAGGTCCAGGAGAGCGGAGCCGAATGCGTAGACATATCCGTTGCAGGAATTCAGCACTCCGTGAAACAGCAGCAGCCAGCCCTCGGATGTCTCGATCGGCACAGGTCCTGCACCAATCTTCATGCATTGCCAGGCGCTCTGCTCGAACGGGGCGGGAGCCATCACGTGGCGGTGGTGTCCCCAGTATTCCAGATCCGGGGACTCGGAGTAGAATATGTCTCCGAATGCCGTGTGGCCGGTGTCACTCGGACGGGAAAGAAGGGCGAACTTGCCGTTTATCTTCCTCGGGAAGAGGACTCCGTTCCTGTTGTAAGGCAGGAAGGCATTCTCAAGCTGGTGGAATGTCCTGAAGTCGTCCGTCCAGGCAAGGCCGATTGTCGGACCGTGATAGCCGTTGCACCAGGTCACGTAGTACCTTCCGTCAATCTCGGCCACTCTCGGGTCATATCCGTAGACCCACTCGCCGATTTCCGGGTCAGCGCCCTCGAAACGGATGGTCTCGGGATTGATGTCCCAATTCAGTCCGTCTTTCGAGAAGCCGGCGTGCAGGGCCATCCTGCGGTTCTTGTCGTCACATCTGAAAACTCCGGCGTAGCCCCCTTTGAAAGGGACCACGGCGGAGTTGAATATGCTGTTTGAATCAGGAAGAAGGTCTCGTCTTATGACAGGATTGGCTGAATATCTCCAGAGTACGTCGGAGCACCCTTCAGGCCTGTCCTGCCAAGGCATATCCGGAAGACTCCTTCCTGCTATTCTGAGCTTTGTCATTGTCTTGATCCGTTATCAGATGAGAGGCTCTGCCTCCATTGCCGCAGGCTGCGGAATGCCCATAAGCTTGAGGATGGTAGGGGCCACATTGCAGAGGGCGCCATCCTTTACTTCCTTCACGTCGTCGCCGGCATTGATCACGATGAACTGGACGAGGTTGAGGGAGTGTGCGGTGTTAGGGCTGCCGTCAGGATTCACGGCATTGTCGGCATTGCCGTGGTCGGCGGTGAGAAGGATGGCGTATCCGTGTTCGATGGCGGCGTTGACAACCTTCTCCACGCAGCCGTCAATGCATTTAACAGCCTTGCAGATAGCGTCATATACGCCTGTGTGGCCGACCATGTCACCGTTTGCAAAGTTCAGGATGATGAGATCCTCCTTCTCGGTGTTGATGGCCTCCACGAGCTTCTCGGTAACTTCCGGAGCGCTCATCTCAGGCTGGAGGTCGTATGTTGCAACTTTCGGAGAGTTCACCAGAATCCTGTCCTCGTTCTCGAAAGGAGTCTCGCGGCCTCCGTTGAAGAAGAATGTCACGTGTGCGTATTTCTCGGTCTCGGCAATGCGGAGCTGACGCTTTCCGGCCTTGGAAACCACCTCGCCGAGGGTGTCCTGCACGAGTTCCTTGTCAAAGAGGATGTGGAGTCCGGTAAATGATGCGTCGTATGGGGTCATGCAGCAGTAGTAGAGGTTCGGGATGACCTTCATTCCGAAATCAGGCATGTCGTTCTGGGTGAGAACGGCGGTGATTTCGCGTGCGCGGTCGTTGCGGAAGTTCATGAAGATGACCGCATCACCCTCCTCAATCTTTGCAAGTGGCTTACCGTCGGCACCCGTGATGACGATAGGCTTGATGAATTCGTCGGTGACATCGGCCTCGTAGGAAGCCTTGATGCCCTCGGCTGCAGATGTGAATGCGGCACCCTCACCCTTCACGAGAAGGTTGTAGGCCTGCTGTATGCGCTCCCATCTCTTGTCCCTGTCCATCGCATAGAAGCGTCCGCAGACAGAGGCTACCTTTCCGGTACTTGCAGCCATGTGCTGCTCGAGCTCGGCCACGAAGCCTGCGCCACTGTGCGGGTCGGTGTCACGGCCGTCCATGAAGCAGTGTACATATACATCCTCGAGGCCGTATTCCTTGGCCACATTGAGGAACTCGAAATAATGCTCGAGGGAGCTGTGGACTCCGCCGCGGGAGCAGAGGCCGAGAAGGTGGAGCTTCTTTCCGCTCTGCTTTACATAATCATATACGCCCTTGACCTCGGCCCTGTCCAGAAGCTTGTGCTCGCGGCAGGCCTTGTTGATCTTCATAAGGTCCTGATATACAACTCTTCCGGCACCGAGATTCATGTGACCGACCTCAGAGTTTCCCATCTGTCCGTCAGGAAGTCCGACATATTCTCCGCAAGCCTGGAGATGGCTCATCGGATATTTGGCGCGAAGTGTGTCAATGAATGGTGCGCCCTGGGTGTAGATGGCATTGGAGTGGTCGTGCTTGCCCTCTCCCCAGCCATCGAGAATCATAAGAAGAACTTTTCTGTCCATATTAAAATGCTTTTGTTATTTTATTCTTACATTTGCACTGCAATCAAAAAATATGCTTTTGCTTTGCAAAGATACTATTTTTTCAGTGCATAGCGGATATATTATAACTGCGAATTTCGCATCAACATTCAAATTGACAATGGCAGACAGAAGAAGACGCAAAGGAGGCGACCGCGGACAGGGGCATTCCAATACCAAACGTTCGAGCGGCAATATTTTCAGAAAGAGCAGAAAAGAGAACCGCAACAAGGAGATAGCAGAAGTCATCGGCATCGTGCAGATGATGAGGGACAAGAATATTTTCGTGAAGGTGGAGGAAGGAGACGATGTCTTCGTGAGGATGGACAAGGCCAGAGGCGCCCTGAACGGGGACAAGGTCCGGGTATCCGTGACGAAGGAGAAAACGGAGACCAAGAGGTGCGAGGGTAGCGTCAAAGAGATACTGGAGCGGTCTCCGAGGCCTTTCGTCGGGGTTCTCCAGATCGTGGGAGGACAGGCCTGGGTGCTGATGCAGAGCAGGACAATGCCATACGACATCCGCATTGACGTGGCTGACCCGAAAGGAAAAATTTACGTGAAGCGCAAAGGAGCCTATCCCGAGACCGGCTTCCTCAGGCAGGCCGGCGGCAAGGAATACACCGTGGCCGGGCTCTTCGAGACCGTGGACGGGGAAAGCCGGGAAATGGGCGTCCGTACGGGAATGAAGGTGGCCGCCGTGGTGGACAGCTGGGAGAGAGGCGAGACGGAGCCTGCAGGACATATCGTGGATGTGCTCGGAGCCCCTGGAGAGAATGATACCGAGATGCATGCGATCCTCGCCGAATACGCATTGCCTTACAGATTCGCCCCGGAGGTGGAGAATGCGGCCGATGAGATTTCGGAAAAGATTGCCGCGAAGGATCTGAAGGGCAGGAAGGACTTCAGAGATATATTGACTTTCACCATTGACCCGGAGGATGCGAAGGATTTCGACGACGCTCTTTCCTTCAGGACCCTGGACAACGGGAATTACGAGGTTGGCGTGCATATCGCCGACGTATCTTATTATGTGACACCTGGTTCCGTAGTGGACAACGAGGCCCGTTCCCGCGGCACATCGGTGTATCTGGTGGACCGCACGGTGCCGATGCTGCCGGAAAAGCTTTCCAACAAGCTCTGCTCCCTCCGTCCGAATGAGGACAAGCTGACATTCTCGGCCGTATTCGAAATCACGCCTCTCGGCAAGGTGGCCGGGCAGTGGTTCGGAAGGACTGTGATCAGATCGGACTACCGCTTCGCCTACGAGACTGCGCAGCAGATCATTGACAATGGTGAAAAATCCCTTGACATGGAGCTCAGGGGAGGCACTGACGGCATCAATGCGGCCGTCAAGGACCCTGTGCTGGAGGCTTCACCGGAGGCTGCGGAGCGCCGGGCCAAGGCGGAAGGACGCAGCGAGGCGGCTATCGGCGAGGGTGCCCTGGAGGGATGCATCATCCCCCGCGAACTGAAGGAGGCAATATTGAAACTGCACGACATCGCCACGAGGCTGCGCAAGAAGAGGTTCGCATCCGGAGCCATCAGTTTCGAAAGACCGGAAATGAAGGTGGAAGTGGATGAGAAGGGCCGTCCGGTACGCGTATATCAGAAGATTTCCAAGGAGGCCAACTGGCTCATCGAGGAGTTCATGCTTCTGGCCAACAGGTCAGTGGCCGAGTTCATAGCTACCTGCGGCAAGATGGACGGCATGGCCAAGAAGAAGGCGAAGACCTTCGTTTACCGTATCCATGACGAGCCTAACGGGGAGAAAATCCAGGGTCTGAGGGAGTTCGCAGGCAATTTCGGATACAAGATGGATGGCGGTGCCGAGGGCCGTGGCCTGGCAAAGGCACTGAATTCTCTCCTGTCCGACGCAAAGGACAAGCCTGAGTTCAATGCCATCGAAATGCTGGCCCTGAGGTCAATGGCCAAGGCCTGCTACAGCACCGACAACATTGGCCACTACGGCCTGGCCTTCAAGTTCTACACTCATTTCACCTCCCCTATCAGACGTTATCCTGACACTATGGTGCACCGCCTTCTGGCAATGTATCTGGACGGGGCCGACTCCCAGAGCAAGGATTACTATGAGGAGCAATGCCAATATGCCTCCGCCCGCGAGGTGGTGGCTGCGGAGGCCGAAAGGTCCAGCATCAAGTACAAGCTGGTGGAGTTCATGCAGGACAAGGTCGGCGGCGAGTTCGAAGGCAATATTTCCGGCCTGACCGAGTGGGGCATGTACGTGGAAATCGACCCGACGAAGATCGAGGGAATGGTGGCCCTGCGCGATATCAAGTCCGACTTCTTCGAGTTCGACCAGGAGAAATACCGCATTGTCGGCCGCCGCACCGGTGTCATCTACAATCTGGGCGACCGTGTGAAAATCCGCGTGAAGTCCGCCGACATCGAGCAGAAACTGCTTGATTACGAGCTTGTCGAGACCGGGTTCGAGGAGCGTGCCGAAAAAGGCGCTGCGGATGATTCCGCCCCTTCCAAGGGCAATAAGGCTGCCCGCAAGGCCAAGGTCAAGGCTGCCATCAGGCTTTCCAAGCAGAGGGCGGAGAGAAAGAAGAAATAGGGCTTGCCGCAGAATAATCCCCGTGTGGATTAGCCCTGCAGCTCCTTCCCGTAAATCCGGCGACGGCGGTGCTGGCGTGGGCTGAAGCCGCTCCAGAGATTCTGGACGGCGAAATTGGTCTCAAGTTCGGGATTGGTTTCCAGGTATTTGAAGCCGGCGGCGGCAATGCGGTCAAACAGGTCGGCTATCAGCATTGCGGGTACGCCCTTGGACTGGTAGGCGGGATCGACCGCTATCAGGAGCATGTCGATGGTGTCGGTCTTGCAGAAGATCAGGGAGCGGAGCATGTGCCACCAGCCGAACGGAAAATATCGGCCTCCGGCTTTCTGGAAGGCCCGGCTCAATGAAGGGCACATCACGCCGAAAGCAATCAGGTTCTCATCGCTGTCCACGATGAAGGATACGAAATCGAGATTCAGCAAGGAAAGATATTGCTCCACATACTGGTCAATCTGGCGACCGGACAGGGCCGAATAGCCATAAAGCACGCAGTATGTGCGGTTTACAAGGTCGAACAGCTTCCGCCCGATATCCTTGCGGCGGATTTCCTTCCTGGAATAGCGCACACAGCGGAGACCATTCCTCTCCGCCACGATATCCGTAAAACGGCGATATTTCCCATCCAGGCCGTCCGGCATCGGAATGCGCCGCTCAATCCAGTCTATTTTCTTCGCATATCCGTGACGCTCAAGATGTTCCTTGTAGTAGGGATGGTTGTAGAAAGTGATGAATGTCCCCAGTTCGTCAAACCCCTCCACCAGCATTCCCTCGGTGTCGAAATCGGTGAATCCCAGCGGGCCTTCAATCTCGGTCATTCCTCTCTCAAGACCCCATTTCTCCACTGTTTCGAGCAATGCGGCCGAAACCTCCTCGTCATCCTCGAAGTCAATCCAGCCGAAACGCACCCTCTTCTGGCTCCAGGTTTCGTTGGCCTTGGGATTCAGGATTGCAGCCACCCTGCCGACCAGCCTTCCGTCCTTGTAGGCAAGGAAGAAATCGGCTTCGGCGAAATCGAAGGCGGCATTGGATTTCCTGTCGAATACTTTGCAGTCATCGGCGACAAGAGTCGGAACATAATATGGATTTCCCTTGTACAGTTTGTTAGGATACTCCGCAAATTTCTTCAAGTCTGCTTTCGACTCTGCTTTCTTGATTTGAACAGACATAGGTTTCAGGTAAAGTTGGTACACGTCAATTCGGGAATCGTCTGGCATTCCCCGGCGACAAATATAAGACATTTTGAACAAAAATAGCACACTTTTGACATAAGTAATTCTTCAAATGATAACCCGACCGGGATAATATGTGAATTGCGGACAACAGGACCGCCGCTGCATTTGAGAATTCGGGGCAAAGACATTATCTTTGTTATTTGAAACGACAGCCCGATTGTCGGCATAAAAGAACGCACCAAAGCCTGGAGGAAATACAATGTCTTTCGTACATCTTCACGTACATACCCAATACTCGATTCTGGACGGATTCTCGTCCATTGACAAACTGTTCAAGAAGGCCGAGGCACTGGGGATGCCGGCATTGGCGATCACCGACCACGGCAATATGTACGGAGTGAAGGAGTTCTTCAAGTTCGCCGGGAAGCATCCGTCCGTAAAGCCCATAATCGGCTGTGAGATATATGTTTCCAAGTTCGACCACAAGCTCAAGGACAAGGCTCACGGAGGATATTATCACCTCATTCTCCTCGCAAAGAACTATGACGGATACAAGAATCTGATGAAGATTGTATCCACTGCGCATATCGAGGGAATGTACTACAGGCCGAGGGTCTCGCACGAAGTCATTGAAAAATATCACGAGAATCTGATCTGCTCCTCCGCCTGCATGGCGGGTGAAATACCGAGAATGATTCTCGCAGGCGACATGGAAGGGGCAGACAAGGCCATAGAGTGGCACAAGAGGGTGTTCAAGGATGACTACTACCTCGAGGTGATGCTCCACAAGACCGAGATTCCGGGTCAGTCGCTGGAGGTCTATGAAAAGGAGAAGGAGTACGACGAGGTCATCTTCGACCTGGCCGAAAAGCACGGGGTCAAGGTTATCGCCACCAATGACGTGCATTTCGTGGACAAGGAGGACGGACCGGCGCACGACAGGCTTATCTGCCTGACTACCAACGAGTACATCGACAGCCCTGACAGACTCCGCTACACCCAGCAGGAATATCTCAAGAGCGAGGAGGAGATGGCGGCCCTCTTCCCGGATCATCCGGAGGTCATCACCAATACATTGGAAATCAATGAAAAGATAGAGAAATACAGCATTGACAGAGGTAACGTCCTGCCGAAATTCGACATTGACCCGGACTTCCTCGCCGACATTGATGCGCAGCTGGAGAAATACAAGGATGTCATCGACTGCGGCCGCACCGACAAGAACGGCAACGAGAGAGGCGAGGAATTCTGCCGCTCGGTAGCCTATCTCTGCCATCTGACATACGAGGGAGCGCATTGGCGTTACGGTCCCGAGCTCACGCCCGAGCAGGCCGAGCGCATCGACTTCGAGCTCAAGACCATCTGCCGAATGGGTTTCCCGGACTACTTCCTCATCGTGTCCGACTACATTGCGGCATCCCGTGCGGAAGGATATATGGTTGGACCCGGACGTGGTTCCGCAGCCGGTTCCGTAGTGGCTTACTGCCTGAAAATCACCAATCTGGACCCGATAAAGTACCAGCTCCTCTTCGAGCGTTTCCTGAACCCGGACCGAATCAGCATGCCTGATATCGACGTGGATTTCGAGAATCTCACGGCGGCGCACGAATACGTGGAGAAGAAATATTCTGCCGACCACGTCTCCAGGGTCATCACCTTCGGTACAATGGCGGCGAAGAGCGCCATCAAGGACGTGGCCAGAATCAGCCGCCTCAGCATCGAGGAGAGCACCCGGCTCACTAAAATGGTGCCTGACCGCCTCAGCGAGATGAAGGAGAAGACATATCCATTCAACCCTAAGCTGGACGAGCTGAAGCCGGGCTTCAAGGCCTACGAGGAAGAAGTGGAAGTACCTGATCCCGAGAATGAAGGACAGACCGTAAAGGTCAGGAAATGGTTCCAGAAGGGCAAGGAGGAAGTGGATGTCAAAATCACACTGTCGAACTGCTACCGCCTCGTTCCGGAATTCATCAACGAACTCGAGAACGGCACAGAGCAGGTGAAGGAAGTCCTGCACTACGCCCTCCAGCTCGAGGGCAGCATCCGCCAGGTGGGAGTGCACGCCTGCGCCACCATCATCGGCCGCGGAAACCTCACAGACTACATCCCGATCTGCCTCTCCGTGGACAAGGAAACCGGCCAGAACGTCTGGACATCCCAGTATGACGGCCATTATATCGAGGACGTGGGAATGCTGAAGATGGACTTCCTCGGCCTCAACACCCTCACCATCATACACCAATGCCTGGACCTCATAAAGAAGAGGACCGGAGAAGTCATTGACATTGAGGCGATTGACATTGCCGACAAACCGACATACGAGCTCTACGGACGCGGCGACACCATCAGCGTGTTCCAGTTCGAGTCCCCGGGAATGATGAACTGGCTCCAGAAACTGCATCCGGAGAGATTCGAGGACCTGATCGCGATGAACGCCCTCTACCGTCCGGGCCCGATGGACTACATCCCGTCATTCGTGGCCAGGAAACTCGGCCAGGAGCCGATCGAGTACGACCTCCCGGACATGGAGGAGTATCTCAATGACACTTACGGAGTCACGGTATATCAGGAGCAGGTCATGCTGCTCTCCCAGAAACTCGCCGGATTCACCAAGGGCGAGGCCGACAAGCTCCGCAAGGCAATGGGAAAGAAGATGATCGATGTCCTCAACTCCCTGAAGGA
The DNA here is from genome assembly GCA_034089285.1 of Candidatus Cryptobacteroides sp. GTDB lineage: Bacteria > Bacteroidota > Bacteroidia > Bacteroidales > UBA932 > Cryptobacteroides. The sequence goes on along the minus strand of JAXDUM010000020.1, from coordinate 19,533 downwards.
CAAGTTCATGCAGGGAGGTATCGCACACGGGCATCCGGAGAAGGTTCTCGACAAGATATGGAAAGACTGGGAGAAGTTCGCCCAGTACGCCTTCAACAAGTCCCACGCCACCTGCTACGCCTGGGTGAGCTACCAGACCGGCTGGCTGAAATGCCATTATCCTTCGGAGTTCCAGGCCGCCAACCTGAGCTGCAATCTCTCCAAGATGGATGAGATCAAGAAGATCATGGCGGACTGCAAACGTCACAAAATCAGGGTGTTGAACCCTGATGTCAATGAGAGCGACGCCAACTTCACCGTCAATAAGAAAGGCGACATCCATTTCGGAATGGGCGGAATGAAGGGCTTCGGAGCCAACATCGTGGATGCCATCATCAAGGAAAGGGAGGCCAACGGACTGTTCAAGGACATTTACGACTTCTGCGAAAGGATGTCCGGCACGGTGAACCGCAAGGCGATGGAATCATTGGTCTATGCGGGAGCCTTCGACTCATTCGGCATTGCCAGAAGCAGCTATTTCCAGCCTGGAAAGAGCGGGGCGCAGTTCATCGACGAGCTGATGGACTATGCCGCCATAACGAAGAAGAATGCGGAAGACGACGCAGCCTCGCTTTTCGGCGAAGTCGAAGAGCTTAAGGCAGAGAAGCCGGAGCCGCCTGTGGTCACGGGAGAGATTGATACTCTGGATCTTCTGAAGAAGGAGAAGGATATCGTGGGAATGTATCTCTCGGAGCATCCGCTGAAGAAGTACGAGTTCGAAATAGAGAATTTCACGACCTGCCCGCTGACGGAACTGGACGCCCTGATTGCAAAATGCGACAATGAGCGCAAACCTCAGAAGGTCAATGTCGCCGGTCTCATAACCAGCACAGAGACAAAGACTTCCAAGAGCGGAAAGCCTTATGCCAGGGTCAATGTCGAGGATTTCAGCGGGACCTACGAGTTCTCGCTGTTCGGCAAGGACTACGAGACCTTCATGTCCTATCTCAATGACCATACGGCCATCTATATCGAGGGCGAAATCAAGGAGAGCTACTACGTCAAGCCGGAGGAGAAGGAGAAGGCGGCCACAGTGCCTTACAAATTCAGGCTCAAGAACATAAGCCTGCTGGGGAACATTGCCGAAAGGATGGTTGCCGGCTTCGTCATCGAGATCAGCACCACAATGCTGAATCCGGATTTCCGAGAAAACCTGAAAACCGCCATCAAGGGCAGCAAGGGCAACATCCCTCTCTCCATCTTCCTGATCGACCCGAAGACAAAGTATCAGATCGAGTTCCTGTCCAAGAAATTCCAGGTCGCGGTGACCTCGGACTTCCTGACCGATGTCAAAAACCTTGGAGTAAGGTACAAGATATTGCCCAAGAGATAGTTATCCCTGACGGTACTCCTTCGGGGTCTTCCCGTAAATCCTGGTGAACTCCCGGTAGAAATAGGATTTGTTCGAGATGCCGACACCGTACATCACCTCCTGCACAGTCATGTCGGAATTCTTCAGAAGACGGGCGGCGGACTCGAAGCGGTACTGTTTCATGAACTCGCTTGGGGTCTGGCCGGTAATCTTCTTGAACCGCCTGTAGAAATTCCTGGAACTCAGGCCCATAAGGTCTGCAAGACGCTCCAGGTTGAAGTTCTCCTCGGTCAGGTTCTCCTTCATTGAAAGAATGGCCTTCTCCACGAATTCCTTGTCCGGATTGTGCATCACCTTGCTGTTGACAATGGTCCTGGCACTCTCCGGCGCATCGTACCAGTCCTTGAGCATCTTCCTGTTCGAAAGCAGGCGTTCCGCCGTGGCCTTCACCACGGACACCGAGAACGGCTTGGTGAAATATGCGTCAGCACCGGAGTCCATACCCTCTATCTGGTCCTGTTCCGCAACCCTGGCCGAACATACGATGACCGGTATGCTTCTGCGGTACTTGTCCGCACGGAGCTTTCTCACAAGCTCGAATCCGTCATCCTTGCCGCCCATGACCACGTCAGTGATGATGATATCCGGCACGGACTTGTCCAGTATGGCCTCAGCTTCCTCCAGTCCGGAAGCCTCAAGGACTCGGAAAGAGTCGGAAAAAGCATTGTAGAGAAGCCAGCGGATGTCCTTGTTGTCATCCACTATCAGGACTGCCGGCAGTGCCCCGTAAGGAGCATTCTCACCGGAAGGCAGTTCCGGCTGATCCTGAACAGGCTCCGGAGATTCGGCTGCATTCCCTTCCAGATGAGGGAGAATAACCCTGAACTCGGTCCAGCTGCCCAGGCTGGAAGATACGCTGATTTCTCCTCCAAGGCTTGCTGCCAATGACTTGCAGATGAATAGTCCCAACCCGTGCCTGGTGGTGCCGGCGTACATGTTGGTGGACATCTCGTCCAGGATCTTGTACCTGTCGAAAATCACGGCCATCTGCTCCTCTGTCAAGCCCTCTCCGGAATTGCGGACCCTGAGTTCGAGCCCCGCCTCCGTAACATCCGCAGCTACAGTCACATAGCCGCCGTACGGGGTATATTTCAGAGCATTGGAAACCAGATTGAAGATGATTTTCTTGAAGCAGGAGCGGTCAGTATTCCACTCCAGTACATCATTGACGGAGGCGGAAAGGGAAATCCTGCAGCCTGTGGCCATCTCGTCGAAGGAATGCATATGCTCCCGGATTTCTGCGGCCACGTCGGTTTTCATTATCCTGAGCTTGCCGAAACCCTCGCCTTCAATCATCCTGAAATTGAGAATTTCCTCGACGAGTTCCCTCAGACCGGTCACATTCGACTCCAGCAGGCCGATATGCTTGCTGAATGACGGGTCGCCGCCCAGCGAGTCCTTCAGATGCTCAGTGATGCCGTTGATGAGGGTCAGCGGGGTGCAGAGTTCGTGGGAAATATTGACGAAGAAGTCCATCCTGGCCTGGTCCAGCTGCTTGATATGGGCCTCTTCCGCCTCAGCAAGGGCTTCCTGCTGCTTGCGCTTGTAATGCCTCCGGGTAGATACAATTCCGCAGAACGCAACCGACATTGCGGCAATGAAATAGCATAACAGGGCTGTCGCCGAGGAATACCATGGTGGAAGTACCCTGAACTCCAGTTCCGCCTCTCCAACGGCCTCGTCCGAGGCGCTGCCCCTGTATCTTACCTTCAACGCATGACGGCCTGCCGGAAGGGCCGGAAATGAGACGCTGCCGGATTTCTGAAGCTCAGTCCATTCTCCGCCCGAATCCTCATCCAGACAGTAGGAATACTCGAAATTCTCCCCGTTCAGATAGTCGATGGCGACGAAATTGACCGTGAATTTCTGAATATTGCTCCGGATACGTATGTCATCCTCCACACCGGGATTGTATATTTTCACTCCGTCGGAAAACGATATCGACTCGAAAATGATGTCGGGACGCCATCCGGTCTGCTGACGGAAGAGGGAATCCACCCAGACAACTCCGTTCACACCGCCGAAGAAAAGCCTTCCGGTGCTGGTGCAATGCCAGTAGGAATCATCACTGAATTCACTGACTGACAGTTCCTTGGATGTATAATTATGGAATACGGACGTCTTCGGGTTGAACTGTATCAGACCTTTGTTGGAACTCAGCCATACATTGCCTTCGCCATCGGTCAGCACTCCGTGGACCATATCATTGGCAAGTCCGTCATTCCTGTTGTACCTGACCACGCTGCCGTCCCGGCGGATCCTGATAAGACCCGAACTCGAACCGCAGTAAATGTCCCCGCCGCCGGTGCTGAGCGAAAGAATGTCGCCTAGGGCGCGGCTGTGAAGAGAGCTCAGGTCAAGGAATGAATAAGAACCCTCCTTCATGTTGAACCGGATGATTCCGTAGCCGCTCTTCAATCCTATCAGCAATGTGGAATCCGTCTCCCGGGCAAGCGCATAGAAATTGTTGCAGTCAATGTTCCGGTGCTTGAACTGATACAGCCTGCGCTCTGTCCTGCAAGGCTTCCCGTCCCTGATCTCATACCGCAGACGGACCAGACCCTCCCCGTCGCTCGCCAGATAAAGCGTGCCCTTCTCCGGAGAGCACATCTGGTGCACAGGACCCTCCAATTCGGCATTGACGGAGCCTATCTCAACGCCGTTACCATTGTCCCTGAGCCAATTAAGATTCTTTCCCGATGAGCCTATCCAGAGCAGGTCCCCATCCGGGCAGAATGAATATACTTCATTGCTGCTGAGGCCGTCAGCGGTGGTATAACGCCTGATTGACGAAAGCGGTACAGGGTCTGGCAATGAAGTATAATCCCGGATCTGAATGATTCCGTCGCCCTTGGTTCCGAGGAATAGATTGCCGGCGGAATCTGTGTAAACGCCCCTGACAGGCTTCTTGATATTGATCGGCAGGTCGGACATCAGAATACTCTTGAACGGCTCTTCCCTGTCGCAATACATGAAGACGCCGTAGCCGTCCGTACCGAGCCAGAGAATATCCTGGTGCGCATCCTTTTCAATGCAGAAAATTCTGTAGTCGGAAGCGACCATTTCACATTGTCCCCCTTCCATCCTGCAGAGGAAACCGGCGTAGAAGCTCAGATACAGACAGTTGCCGAAACTGCACACCCCCGACACCGACAATCCGGCATCCCCGTAACCCGACAGGTCGCAGAGGAATACAGGATTGGACCCCAGCCTTTCAAGCTTGAAAAATGCGGCATTCTCATCGAGGAAATACAGGACACCGTCTTCGAAGAATGCGGACTCCAGCTGCCGGTCGGAAACGAGAACAGTACCCTCTGCCCTGACATTGGCTGAGCCGGAAGGTCCTTCATCTCCCCCGATGCGGAATCTCCTTGCATATCCGTCCCTGGAAAGGACATTGAACACCCCTTCTCCGGACGACCATACCTCAACCACATCGCCGAGTCTTATGCCTTCCGCAGGTACATCCACGAACTCACCCTTTTCCCTGAGATATACGGAAACGAAATCGTCCCGAGACACCAGGAGGGTATTCCCGGCATTGTCAGAGGCGATTTCGTAAACTTCCCTGTACTGCATATAGGACTCGGAGACCGTCCTCCCGACAGTCGAGAAACGGCTCAGTCCCATCGATGTGGAGACCCAGATATCATCCGGGCCAGCCGGGACAATCTTTACTATAATATTGCTGGCCAATGACTTGTCATTGTCCAACTCCATTCTGTACACCTCGGTGTCCCTTCCGTTCCAGGAATGCAGCCCGTCATAGGTTCCGAACCACATATATCCCCTTTCATCCTGATAAATGTCCAGGACAGCGTTGTTGGAGAGGTAGATATTGGGCCGGACGAGGCTGTATGCCGACATCAGGGCACACTGAAGCAGGGTCAGGATAGTGAAGATTGCCCTCATTGCCTCAGAAAACCAGGCAGGCCTTCACCGGATAGTGGTCGGAAATGAACTTGCGGTCCATGTATGGCTTGCGGATGACCTCGAAAGAGGTGCATGTACTGAATCCTGACCAGTAAATGTGGTCAATGACTCCCTTTCCCTTGCCCCAGCCGTTGAAAGTGTCACCGTTGTCTGTGGCGACGGCAGTCTTCCTGGCGCTGTTCATCAGGGTGTCAAGTTCGCCGAGAATCACCTGCTCGTGAGGCTCGGTGTTGAAATCGCCCGTGAGAATCATGGGATATCCCTTCGGATTCATCTCCTTGATACTGTCCACGATGAGTTTCAGTCCCTTTTTCTTGGCTATCGGGCCCACGTGGTCGAGGTGGGTGTTGACGAAGTAGAACTTGCGGCCGGACTTCTTGTCTTTCATCAGGGCCCAGGTGGCTGTCCTCATGCAGGCGGCATCCCAGCCCATGGAAGGCTTTTCAGGAGTCTCCGAAAGCCAGTATGTTCCCCACTTGAGAAGGGACACCTTCTTCGTGTTGTAGAAGATGGACATGTGCTCTCCCTTGCTCTTGCCGTCCTCGCGGCCTACTCCCACGCATTTGTATCCGTCGCAGTACTCGTCCATGTACTTGACCTGGAAATCGTATGCCTCCTGTATTCCGAAAATGTCCGGTTTCTGGTCGGATATCATCATTGCGGAAGCGGGATATCTGTATTCCCAGGAGTTGGTTCCGTCCTTGGCGACGCCCATCCTGATGTTGTAGGACATCACGGTAATCTCAGCCGGCTTGTCGTTCTTCGCGGAAGCAATGAGGCCGGAAGAAAGGGCCAGCGCCAGAATGATTGCAAGTCTTTTCATAATTTCAATGTTTAATCCCGCAGTTGCGGCCAAATGATAAACTACTGTTTTTCAAGCTTATAACCAAGTCTCATTCCGTCATAGTTGTTGGAAATGCCGGAGATGGCGCTGACGGTTGTGGAAGACTTTCCGACGACGGACATCGCGCTTTTGAGGAAGGCGAGGAACCTGTTGGCGTCGAAGAGAATCTCCAATCCGGTGGCGGTAACCTTGGTGTAGCCGGTCATCGAGAGATATTTCATAGTCTGGCCGAACTGGAGGGTGAGCTTGTTCTCCTCTGTGTTCTGCTTCCAGGTACCGCTGAGGGTCTTGCCGAAGATGGTGCAGGTGAATGACATTCCGTCATTGAAAACGAATGTCACAGCTCCTTCCTTGAGGCCGACTTTCTCGAATGCGCTGTTGATCTTGTTCTCCACGCCGGAAGTCACTGCCGTGCCCGCGAGGCTGGAGAGAGTATTGTCGCTCTGGAGGTCCACCGCAGCACCCTTGTAAACCCAGGTTCCTGGCAATGATACAGTATTCGTGGCCACTCCCACTGCCGTAGTGACGGCATCTACCACATTACCTGCCTTTGTTCCCTTGAGAAGATCTGTAAGGCTCTGAGCCTGAACATTGTAAGACATTGCTGCCATCATTGCGGCAGCAATGGAGATAATGACTTTTGTCATAATGTCTATATTTGTTTATTCTTCTTTCCATCCCTGTGCGTGCAGAGGGATTTCGGCGCCCTCAGGCATTACAATCACCGTGCCGACATCCTTCTGAGCAAGGTGTCCGATAATGCTGAATGACTGGAAATCGTGTCTGAAGGCCTCGTACTTGTCCATCGGGATGACGAAGAGGAGCCTGAAGTCGTCGCCTCCGTTCATCGCCGCAGACATCGGGTCGAGATTAAGCTGCCTGCCCAGTTCGAAGGAGTTGCCCTCGAACGGGATCTTGTCCGAGTAAAGCTTCACTCCCAGGCCGGTAGCGGATGCCATCCTCTTGGCGGCATCTGCGAGGCCACGGCTCACGAAGCAGCCGAAGGAAGGTGTTATCCCGCTGTCTCTCAATTGTCTGACTACATTAGGAGAAATTTCCGGCTTGAGGTAGTCGCCCACTATCATCCGGTAGCGGGATATGTCCATATTGCCCTGGAGGCTTCCCGAGGCGGCGATTTTCTTCTTCTCGGACTCGAGAAGGGCCATGCCGAGATAGGCTGCGCCGACACTTCCGGAAATGCAGACCAGATCCTTGCTCCTGGCCGGCTTCCTCGCAGACTCGACCTCCCCGTCAGTTACCCCGACTATGGAAACGCTGACAGTCAATCCGTTGCGGGAAGGGCAAAGATCCAGGTCCACCCTGCTGATTCCGTGTTCCTTCAATGCCGCCGTCATTCCGGACCAGAATTCCTCAATCTGCGGGAAATCCAGCTTTGCGGAGACTCCGATGCGGATGGATGCCGACTCCGGAATTGCCAATGACGCATAAAGCCCTCCCAGCGTTCCCGAGATACATTTGTAGCCCAGATGCTTGAGAGGAAAATATGTCAGGTCGAAATCTATGCCTTCCAGCCAGATTCCGGACGCTGTCCTTACAATGCTGCCCGACGGGGCTGAAAATGCCGCAGAGGGGCTGAAACCGCCGTTTTTGAGCAATGTTTCCACTGCTCCGGCACGGCCTATATCGCTGAAGTTCCTGTTATCCATCTTTCCTGTCTTAGAAAATCACAGCAATATAGGCAAATCGGGAGAATTCTGCAAATTTCAAGCTCTGGACATCCTGATTCCGTATGCGGCGATGACGGCAAAGCAGATCAGCGGCAGCAGGAACGAAATGTTCACGGCCGGCATCGACATCACGGTTCCGAGGTCGATTATGGCAGCCTGGACAGGAGGCAGCACACTTCCTCCGAGGATGGCCATTATCAGGCCGGCAGAGCCGAGTTTCGCATCTTCTCCTGTGCCTTCAAGGGCTATTCCGTAAATGGTCGGGAACATCAGGGACATGCAGATGCTGATGGCCACGAGGCAATACAGTCCGGCCCTGCCCTGGAGCAGGATTACTCCCGCCGAGAGCAGTATTCCTCCCAATGCGAATGCGGCGAGCATCCTTCCCGGTCTCAGATATTTCAGCAGGTAGGTGCAGATGAATCTGGACAGCACGAAGAAGAGCATTGCAATGATGTTGTAGCCCTGGGAGAGGACTTCCGCTGCCTTTTCTGAGAGAATACCGTCTGACGGCTGTCCCATCATTGACAGAATGCTCCGCTCGAAGCCGTTCGGCATTGTCCCGACGAGGACTCTCGTACCGTACTGGATGATGAATGTCCAGCACATAATCTGGGCTCCTACATAGAAAAACTGCGTCAGGACACCCTCACGATAGTGTTGCCTGGCGAAAAGGCGCTTCACTGCAGGCACGAAACCGGTATTGACACCGCTGTCGGCATTCTTAGGCATCCTGGTAAGGAGAATGACGATGAAAATCACCGCTATCACCAGTGAAATGGCGAGATAAGGGGCAATGAGAATGCTCAAATCGCTGTGTTTCATTATCTCGAACTCCTCCGGGGAAAGGAGGGCCCTGTCTGCGCTGCTCATCGGGTCGAGCCTGTTCTGGATGAAGTTCATCGCCACGAACATTCCGAGGAGGGAGCCGCATGGATTGAAACTCTGGGCAAGGTTGAGCCTCCGCGTCGCCGTCTCGGCCGGGCCCATCGAGAGGATGAACGGATTGCAGGAGGTCTCGAGGAATGACAGTCCGCAGGTCATTATGAAATAGGCGAGAAGGAATGGATAGTAGGACCCGGTCTTCTCGGCCGGCCAGAACAGGAATGCTCCCAGGGCATACAGGCCCAGTCCAACGAGAACTCCTGACTTGTACGAGAACTTCCTGATGAACAGCGCCGCCGGGATGGCCATGGCGAAATATCCGCCGTAGAAGGCCACCTGGACGAGGGCGCCGTCGGTGACGCTCATCCTGAAGATTTTGGAGAATGCCTTGACCATCGGGTTGGTGATGTCATTGGCGAAGCCCCAGAGGGCGAAACAGAATGTGATGAGCACGAACGGGACCAGATAGCTGACCCCGTCCCTGCTCAGAATAGGCGTGTTTTCTTTCATTGGCAACGGATTGCTGGACCGGAAGGTCCGGATTTAGTAATATGAAAAAAATAAGTTGCGTCAGATTTGAATTGGATTTTCGAGGTCAGATTTTCACCCGAAGAAGGAGCATAGCCGCAGCTATGTGACTGATGAGGGAGGAAATATGGACCGAAAAGATTTTCAAAGATGATGCAGGTTATTTTTTGAGGATTACTTACTTGTAAAGAGGGCCGAAATTGGCGCAGGCACGGAAATCGGCGCCCTCCTTGTCCATTCCGAAGGCATTCCAGCAGGATGGACGGAAAATGTCACTGTCAGCCACGTTGTGCATGCATACAGGTATTCTCAGCATTGAGCAGAGGGTGATGAGGTCAGCTCCGATATGGCCGTAGGCGATGGCTCCGTGGTTGGCTCCCCAGTTGTTCATCACTGAATAGACATCCTTGAAGCAGTCCTTGCGCTCATCCAGACGCGGCACGAACCAGGTGGTAGGCCAGGTAGGGTCGGTGCGCCTGTCGAGAGCCTTGTGAATCTCAGGGTCAACGTCAGCTGTCCATCCCTCGGCGAGCTGGAGGACCGGTCCGAGTCCCTTCACCCTGTTGATGCGGATCATTGTCACAGGCATTCCCCCGCGGGTCAGGAAGTGGCTGGAATATCCGCCTCCCCTGAAGTAATCACGGTCCGCAGGCAGCCAGTCTGTATGCTTGAGAATGGCCTCCTTGTCCTCCTCGGTGAGATTCCACCACTCTTTCATTACCGGATTGCCGTCAGCGTCAGTTGCATAGCCGTTGCCGTCGAGGGTGGTGGCTCCGGAGTTGATGAGATGAATCATTCCGCCTTCGGCAATGCCGGTGAGTTCCTTTCCTGTCACTCTCTTCACGGCCTCCGGACTCCAATATGTACGTACATCGCTGAAAATCATTGCCTTGTTGGTCAGGAGATGGCCAAAAAGCATGGCGAGTCCATTCAATGAGTCATTCTCGGTGGCGAGCACAATGGCCTCACGGAAGCCGTTCCAGTCGAACTGGGTGTTGAGCAGGGCCTCGACGAAATCTCCGTTAGGTTTCCAGTCCGTCCACTGGCGCTGTCCCTGGAAGCCTCCGGCAATGGCATTGTGACCGAGGGCCTCCTCCTTGAATCCCATCTCGCGGAGTTTCGGATTGCCCTTCATCAAGTCTCTCATTATCAGGAACATCTTGGTGACGAACTCCCAGTCCTGGTCCTTCTGCTCACGGGTCTTCTGCTTCTCCGGGCGGTTCTTGTCCCAGCCCTCATTGACCTTGCAGTATTTCTTGACCCATTCGAATGCTCTCTCGTACTCCTCCTTGTCGTAGATGCCCTCGTCCATGCGCCTGAGAATCTCGGTCTGGTCCACCTGCTCATTGCGCATTCCAAGGTATTCCTGCCACATGTCCGGGTCCACGATGCTGCCGGCGATTCCCATTGAAACGGAGCCGAAGCTGAGGTAGGATTTGCCCCTCATCGTGGCCACGGCCTGTGCAGCGCGGGCCCAACGGAGGATTTTCTCTGCAACGTCGTCAGGTATGCTGTTGTCCGTAATGTCCTGAACATCATGTCCATAAATGCCGTAAGCCGGCAGTCCTTTCTGGGCGTGTGCGGCGAGAACGGCGGCTAGATACACTGCACCGGGACGTTCTGTTCCATTGAATCCCCAGACTGCTTTCGGCCATGTAGGGTGCATGTCCATTGTCTCGGAACCGTAGCACCAGCAGGATGTCACGGTAATGGTGGAACCGACATTGTTCTTCTCGAATTTCTCTGCGCAGGCCGCCGCCTCGGCCACTCTTCCGATGGTGGTGTCGGCAATGACGCATTCTACCGGAGAACCGTCTCCGTTGCGCAGATTGCTGCTGATGAGTTCGGCCACAGCATTGGCCAATGCCATTGTCTTGTCTTCCAATGACTCTCTTACTCCGCCCTGGCGACCGTCAATGGTCGGGCGAATGCCTATTTTCGGATAATTCATCGTGTTATTGGTGTTATAATTATGTGCTTTATTTACAATATGGCAAATATACGGTTTTTTCTGATGAAAAAAACAGGGCGACCTTGACGGCCGCCCTGATATTATGCATGTAAAAGTGTTCTGTTAGTAGGTGACTGAAAGTCCTTTAATCTTTGCGGAAGCACTTGTCATAATATAGACTTTCTTATTATCTCCAGAGAGGGTAAACTGTGCAGAAGTCTCACCAGAAAGATCTTTGGTAGCAATATTCTCTGATGCTGTATCACTCTCCTTCAAATCTATACTTCCAGTAAATGTTTCCAATGTAACAGTCAATTCTTTAATTGACTTAGGAGCCTCTACTGCAAGATAACTCTGTCCAACAGTTGCAAGTTTTGCAAAACGATTCCCTTCTTTTCCTCCAGACAAACCAGCAAGGGTCAATGTTAAATCACCAACCGTAATGGAACCAGGTTTATCTGTTCCTGTACCCTCTGGAAATCCATAAAGAGACTCATTGGCAACCTCAACAGTCGTAGGCGCAGACACAGTATCAAAAGTATGTACAGGCAAGTAAACTACTGTTTCACCAACCTTGTAGTAGATACGGTAGTTGTAGGTTGTACCTGAAGTAAGACCATTCAAGGTTGTCGGTACAAGTACATAGCTGAATGTCATCCAATCCAACTCAAGCTGCATTGGCGAACTTACAACACCTGCGGTCTCCAATGTAGGATTAGCTGTTGCTGCACAAAGAACTCCAATCGAAAGTTTTGCAACAGAGTAAGAACCTGTATTCAACGCACCACTGATTGTAACACTGTTAGCTGTAATACCACTTGCGGCAGGAACAATCTGAGATTCTGTCAAATCAAGCATCCTGAACTTCTTGGTGTCTCCATATACATAATCGGTTGTACCGGTTTTTGCATAATAGAAACGATAGTAAACATCTGTCGAAGGCATATTGATATTCAGCTGTTTACGATAGGCTGCAGTCTGAGACTGATTGTCTTTTGAACGGTCGATATTCATCTTTTTGGCACCGTCTGTGAACTTTTCGTCGAACGCATACTCAATACCAATGGTGAATTTGCTTGCATCGTCACGCTGAACATTGAGGTCAAGTACAAGACGTCCATCCATCATATCGGTCACAGCGACATACGAAGCTGCAGGACCAAGTGTAGTGACACTCTTGATTTCACCAAGTTTATACTCTTCTCCCCTCTTGATGAAGGATCTGAAATAGTACTTGGTTGCAGGCTCAAGTCCGGTAAATTCATCCAGCATGGTCATTGTTCCGAAAAACATATCCTCAACATCGTAGGACTCCTTCATCATCACGCCCTCCGATTTAAGTTCACAAGCAGGATCGGTGGTCATTATGGCACCTGTAACAAGACCAGTCCTGTCCCACATAATGTAGTCGAAGCCTATGCCCAGCTTGATGCTGGTAGTCTTGATGTTGGTTTCAGATGCACCTAAGGATACAACCATTTCATTGGTAGTGAATGACTTGGCATCAGTGTACAGAGTCTTGTCACCCTTACTGTCCTTGTAAGCCAATGCCACTCTGTAATAGTAGGTGACAGCAGGCTTGAGATCATTCTTCTGGAATGAGAGATTGCCGGTGAACTCCTTGACTGTCTTGTCGGAGAAGTCCTTATCGGTAGCGTACTCGAGTGATGTCACGATGAAGTAAGCGGTCTTTGCAAGTTCGGAAACCTTGGATGAACCTGTGAAGATAACCTTGCCAGGAGTAAAGTTCTCAGGCTTTACCTCATCTACAGAGATGCAGGAAGCGTCAGGCAGTGTAGCGAATGAAAGTACACTCTCGGCAGGACCATACTCATACTCTGCACCACGCTTGATGTAGTAGGTGTAGTAGTATCCTGTGGCAGGGGTGAGACCTGACAATGCAAGCATATATCCTCCGAAGAAAGGATCCTCCTGCATTGCAGTATAGGAAATGCCTGTACCTGTAGTAAGGAAATCAGCTGAGGTAGAGTATGCAAGCCCCATCTCGTCAATACCGGTGAGATCCCAGGCATCAATCATAGGCGTTGCGGAAGCTGTTGTAGCCTTGATTGTGGCAGGAAGAATATTATATCCCTTCACTTCCAAAGCATCCGTAGTATGCGTCGAGCTATTGTTGTAATAATATTCACCGTCAATAAGAACGTATGAGCGGTAGTAGTAGTCGGTGGAAGGCTTGCGGAGGTTGAACTGGTTGCCTGAGTCATAATTGCCATACTGTTCTACAGGAATTTCCACAGTGGAAGTGGCATCGTCAGAGAACTCAGAATCTGTTGAAACCTGATAGCCGACGGTAATGACATCCATATCGGCCTCCTCTACCCCTACATTTCCGTGTACGCGGAGAAGTGCTTTCTCGAGGGTCACATTGAGATTGAAGTTTACACCGGTAGTGGCAAATGCCTGAACTTGGCCATAGGTGCGTGAACCGGCCTGCTCAATGTAAGGGCGTATGTAATAGTATGTATTGATGACAAGACCTTCCAAAGATACAGTGTACTTACCTTCCTTTGAAACAGTCTCAGCGGCAATGGTCTGAACAGCGGCGAAATTCTCGTCAGCGGAGAGTTCGATTCCTGCCGCCAAAGTGCTGCTGCCGGCAACCTCAGGGTCAACCTCGCAGACAATTACAGCCGTTGTGGAAGAAGCGTCAACTGTCAATATGGAAGCCGATACGGAATTGGTAGTGAATGACTCCACATCTCCGTATGTCCTCTGACCTTTCTTCTCCACGAATGTACGGTAGTAGTAACGGGTGGTGATCAAGAGTCCGGTAACCTTCTCGGAGAACTGTTTGTCGAGGCCGGTCACTTCAGCGGCACCGGAGAAATCCTCGGCAGTCGAGTACTCAATTCCTACTATTGCATCAGCAGGGGCCTTGGACTCGCGCTCCACGACACCGATGAATTCAGCGGTGGTTGCGGTGGCGTTCACCTCAGACACTGTTACAGTGATTTTGTCAAGTTTTGGGCCGTCATCACTCTTGTTGCAACTGGACAAGAGTCCTCCGGTCACCAGCAGAATTGCTGCGGCAGCGATTCTGCCAAGGTACGTGTCAAATCTTTTCATAAGCTGTTAATAATTTTACTTAAAGGCAAATGTAAATTTTCAATTGTGAAAATGCAAATATTTATCACTTAAAACTACTTGAATAAGGTCATTTTCAATGCGGAAGACCATTGGCACCTATTCCGGAGTCATTGAAATCCCTGATTACCAGGTCAGCGTAATTCCTTACTACTTCCTCCGGATTGGTGGTGGTGAGAGCTGTCACAAAGGCTCCTGAGGCCCTTGCGGCCTGAAGTCCGGCCAGTGAATCCTCGAATACCACGCAGTCTTCCGGTCCGGCTCCGAACAATCTCATTGCCTTGAGATAGCAGTAGGGTGAAGGTTTGGACTCGGAGAAATCCTCGCTTGTGAGGATAATATCGAACATTTCCCTGAAACCGGGATGGCAACGATATACATTCTCCATCTTCAGGAGGTTGGAACTAGTTACTACTGCAGTTCTTATTCCATTGGATTTCAAAGATTTGATATAATTTTCGACCCCAGGTACGAAGGGATAGGACATCTTTCGCTCAAAGTCGTTGATGGCATCGGTTATTGCTTTCCTTTCATTTTCTTCGGGAAAATAATCACCGAGAATCTTGACGAGTGTCTGCCCCTTTATATTCAATCCGAAATCTTTCTCGGAGAAATGACGGCTGCCATAGTCATCCCAAAAGGCGGTGTAACTCCCTTCCGTATCGAGAATTACACCGTCAAGATCGAATAATGCAATACTGCGTTGCATATGCTAAAGTCCGCGGAGCAGATTGGACATATTGACTTTCTTGTCAATCATTGCCCTGAGTTCAGCTACAGGAACACGAACCTGCTCCATTGTGTCGCGGTCACGGACAGTGACGCAATTGTCATTAAGAGAATCGTGGTCGATGGTCACGCAGAACGGGGTTCCGATGGCATCCTGGCGGCGATATCTCTTGCCGATGCTGTCCTTCTCGTCGTACTGGTAGTTGAAGTCGTATTTGATTTCATCCACTACTTTCTGGGCGAATTCAGGGAGTCCGTCCTTCTTGATGAGAGGAAGGATTGCGACTTTTATAGGGGCGAGAGGGGCAGGAATGCTGAGCACAACCCTGGATTCTCCGCCTTCAAGCTGCTCTACGTTGTAGGAATGTGAAAGCACGGCGAGGAACATGCGGTCCACTCCGATGGATGTCTCCACGCAGTAAGGAGTGTAGCTCTCCCCTGTTTCCGGGTCAAAGTACTGAATCTTCTTTCCGGAAAGTTTGGCGTGATTTCCGAGGTCGAAGTCGGTTCTGGAATGAATTCCCTCGAGTTCCTTGAATCCGAACGGGAAATTGAACTCAATGTCGGTGGCGGCATTGGCATAGTGGGCGAGTTTCTCGTGGTCGTGGAAGCGGTAGTTCTCCGCACCCATCCCGAGATTGACGTGCCACTTCATGCGGTTTGCCTTCCATTTCTCGAAGAATTCCATCTCTGTACCTGGCCTGCAGAAGAATTCCATCTCCATCTGCTCGAACTCCCTCATTCGGAAAATGAACTGGCGTGCCACGATTTCATTTCTGAATGCCTTTCCGATCTGGGCGATTCCGAAAGGAATCTTCATTCTGCCGGTCTTCTGGACATTGAGATACTCCACGAAAATGCCCTGGGCGGTCTCAGGACGGAGATAAATCTTGTCGTCTGCATCGCCGGTGTTGCTGATCTGGGTGCTGAACATCAGGTTGAACTGACGCACGTCGGTCCAGTTGGCAGTTCCGGAAATCGGGTCAACAATACCGCAGTCGAGGATGATCTGCTTGTATTCCTTGAGGTCGTTGGCCTGCTCAGCAGCTACATAACGGTTGTGAACCTCCTCATATTTCGCCTTTTCGCGGAGAATGTTCGGATTGGTCTCGCGGAACTTGGCCTCGTCGAAATTCTCGCCGAATTTCTTGCGTCCCTTGGCTACTTCCTTCTCGATTTTCTCCTCAATCTTTCCGAGATAATCCTCGATGAGGTTGTCAGCCCTGTATCTTTTCTTGGAATCCTTGTTGTCAATGAGAGGGTCGTTGAAGGCGGCCACGTGACCGGAAGCCACCCAAGTTTTAGGATGCATGAACACGCAGGAATCAATGCCGACCACATTTTCGTGAAGACGGGTCATCGCCTCCCACCAATACCTCTTGATATTGTTCTTAAGTTCCACTCCCATCTGACCATAGTCATAAACTGCAGCCAGACCGTCATAAATCTCGCTGGAAGGGAATATGAATCCATACTCCTTGCAATGCGCCACCAAGATCTTGAAAAGTTCTTCCTGTGTCATAAATGTCTATCTATTAATTATTTACACTATAATTTTCCTATTGGGTTCCCACTGCCGCAGCATATCTGTACGCAATTCTTGCCTCATATTTCACGGTCAATCAGACCCATACATGCACGGCAGAATGCAAAAGTATAAATTATTTCCCGAATATTTCCGGAAATGCCGACATAATCTTGCTGTCCGCAATCTGACGGAGCGGAATCATCACGAAATCTCTTGAGACCATAGAAGGGTGAGGAACTGTAATCTTCTCTGTCCTAATGACTTTCGTGCCGTAAAGGAGTATATCTATATCAATGATTCGGGAGTGGTAAATCCTCTTTCCGGATGAATTGTATTTAACAGTCTCCCTTCTTCCCATCACCCACTCGATGTTTTTCAGAGCATTGAGAAGGTATATGGCTTCTTCCACGCATACATTGTCAGACAGTTTCTGCTCCGTATTGCATACTTTCCTCTTGGCTTCCGTCGGATTATAGTCTATGGAAACGGCGCAGTTCAGAAAATTGTCATATGATTCAAATCCCCAGGGCTCGGTTTCCATAATGTCGGAAATGTCCAGAACTCTGACCCCCGGAATGTGGGATATCAAAGTCATTGCAGTGTCGATGTTCTTCTTTCTGTCTCCAAGATTGGTTCCGATAGAAAGATATACTTTGATATGGCTCATAGGATGGTATTTCAATCATCAAGTCCAAGCTCCACCTTAGCCTCGTCCGAAAGCATGCTCTTGTCCCAGGCCGGCTCGAAAACCAGTTCAATGTTGCAGGCGGTAACCCCAGGAACATCCTCCACTGACACTTTCACGTCATTCATGACTTCATCGGCCATCGGACAGTTCGGAGCGGTGAATGTCATAGTGATGTTCACTTCCTTTTTCTTGTTGATCACGAGTTCGTAAATCAGTCCGAGGTCGTAGATGTTGACCGGAATCTCCGGGTCATACACCTGCTTCAATGCTAAAATGACATTGGAGTATAGCGGAGCCAATTCCTTGGCATCCTCAGCTGTCAAAACTTCATTATTCCCGTTCATATTCCTGTTATTGATATCAAACATTGGCTATGGCCGCAGCCTTTATTGCAGCTATCATGGAAGCGAGTCCATTGGCTCTGGTAGGTGAAAGATTTTCTTTCAATCCTATTTTTTCAATGAATGAGAAATCCGAGCCCGCTATTTCCTGAGGAGTCCTGCCGGAATAAATCCCAATCAGCAGAGATATGATCCCCTTGGTGATGATGGCATCGCTGTCGGCATTGAAGTAAATCCTTCCATCCTCCATACGGCAATCCAGCCACACTCTCGACTGACAACCTTTGATCAGTCTGTCGTCTGTCTTCTTATCCTCAGGGTATGGTTCAAGATTCTTTCCGAGGTCAATGAGATACTCGTATTTGTCAAGCCATTCATCATACATCGAAAATGTATCTATTACCTCGTTCTCAGCCTGTTCCAATGTAATATTGTCTGCCATATTCTAAACATTAATTATAATCAGACCCTTTGATCGGATCAATTTTCTCGCTTAATCCGGAATACTCTGAATCGCCTTTTCTGGCTAAAGCAGCATTGACACGGCTTTGTCCAATGACTTAATGAAATACTCCGCTTCCTCCATTGTATTATAAGGTGCGAGCGAAATCCTGATCATTCCTGTCACCCCGAATCTGTCCATCACCGGTTCGGCGCACATCTGACCGGATCTTGCTGCAATACCCATCTTATCCAAAATCAATGCTAAATCCTCGTGATGCACTCCTTTCACTGAAAATGAGAAAAGAGGAATCTTTGAAAATGTTCCACGTGGAACACCATAAAGGGTAATATTGTGATTTCCAGTAAGTTCCTTGTAAAGATACTCTTTTACGGAATTCAATTCAGACTGAATTTCATCATCCTCCATCATTTTCAGCATCTCGATAGCCGGCTTCAATGTAGGCACCGAAGAAAAATTCTGTGTTCCGGCCTCGAACTTTTCTGGAGTATCCGCATAGGTGGTTCCGGTAAACTTCACACTGGAAATCATCTCACCTCCTCCCATGTAAGGAGGCATTGCGTCGAGCCATTTCCGCTTTCCGTAAAGTACCCCGACACCAGTGGCGGCATACATCTTATGTCCTGAAAAAGCATAGAAATCACAGTCAACCTTCCTTACGTCCATACCCCCGTGGACTACTCCCTGTGCACCGTCAATGAGGACAGGCACGTTGTGCTCATGACAAATTTTGACAATATCCTCCACCGGATTCACTATTCCGAGAACATTTGAAATCTGCGTTACGGCAACAATCCTGGTACGATCCGTGATCAGGGATTCCAATTCATCAAGATTGAAATAACCGTTATCGTCAACCCGGAGAACCTTGAGAACTGCATTCTTCCTTGAACACAACATCTGCCAGGGAACAATGTTGGAATGATGTTCTGCCTCGGACACTATTATTTCATCCCCCTCCTTCACGAAAGCTTCGCCGAATGAGAATGCCACAAGATTGATCGATGCGGTCGTCCCGGAAGTGAAAACTATCTCCTCTCTAGACTCGGCATTGAGAAAATCCCTCACCACGTCCCTGGTAGTCTCGTATTCATCAGTAGCGACTTCAGCGAGCCTGTGCACTCCCCTATGGATATTGGCATTATATTCAGATGTGAGCCAATTCCACTTCTCAATGACAGTATCAGGCCTCTGGCTTGTAGCTGCATTGTCAAAATATACGAGATTCTTCCCATATACCTTGGTATTGAGAATAGGAAAATGCTCTCTGATATTTCTTACATTCATATTTCAAGAACTTTAAGTAATCCTCAAATAATAACCTGCATCATCTTTGAAAATCTTTTCGGTCCATATTTCCTCCCTCATCAGTCACATAGCTACGGCTATGCTCCTTCTTCGGGTGAAAATCTGACCTCGAAAATCTAATTCAAATCTGA
>JAXDUM010000019.1:0-25511 GCA_034089285.1 Candidatus Cryptobacteroides sp. | reverse complement strand
ACGTGATTGCCGCAATCGGTTCAATCGCTACATTGCTTTACTACATCGGTCTCGCCAGAAGAGATTAAAATGATGGACGAACTGGATGAGAAATATATGAGGGAAGCCCTCAAGGAGGCCCGTGCAGCCCTCGATGAGGATGAGATTCCCATCGGGGCTGTGGTTGTATGCCGGGGACGTGTCATAGCCAGAGGACACAACATGACTGAGAGACTTCACGACCCGACTGCCCATGCGGAGATGATAGCAATTACATCTGCGACGGAGGCAATGGGAGGGAAGTATCTGAATGACTGCACCTTATATGTTACTGTGGAGCCATGTCCGATGTGTGCGGCAGCTTCCTGCTGGGCTCAGGTAGGCCGCATTGTCTATGGAGCCCTGGACCCGAAGCGGGGATATTCCCTGTTCTCCCCGTCGCTTCTTCATCCCAAGACGGAGGTCGTCCCCGGCGTGCTGGCGGAAACCTGCGGCGGAATGGTCTCGGAGTTCTTCCGCAAGAAGCGGTAGGGCAGACCTCTCCTTAGCCTGGTCTGCGAAGGGGTCCAAAGGTCTGCTTTTGAATGAGGACTCTCAGGCTGTTTGCAGAAAGGAGAAACTCCTTTCTTTTAGCTATATTTTCGCGGGTATCTGAACAGGATAGCGAAGGCCGCCGTGATGCCCAGGGCCAGAGGATAGTAGAGATGGCGTATGATTTCGAGGGAGGATATGTCGGCAAGGCCTGAGGCCATCAGCATCTGGGCACCGTAGGGGAGGATGCCCTGGACCATGCAGGAGAATGTGTCGAGGATGCTGGCGGTCTTCCTCGGGTCCAGTCCGAATCTTTCGGTTATGTCCCTGGCAATGCGGCCCGTGGTGAGGATGGCAATCGTGTTGTTCGCCGTGCAGACATTGGCCAGGCTCACGAGCCCGGCAATGCTGAATTCGGCTCCCCGCTTGCCTCCGATGCGCCCGGTAAGGCTGCGGACAAGGAAATCGATTCCTCCATTGTGCCTTATCATTTCCAGCATTCCCCCGGACAGCATTGTCACTATGATGAGGTCGCCCATTCCAGCGATGCCGGCCCCGATGCCTCCAAGCCAGCCTGTCCAGTCCAATGCCCCTGTGCAGAAGCCTATTGCCGCATTGACCGTGATGCCTATGGCCAGAACCGCGATTACATTGACGCCGGACATGGCGAGTCCGATGACGGTGAGGTAGGGAATTATCTTCACCCATTCGATCGGCCCTTCGGGAGCGGCGATGACTGCTTCATGCCCGATGATGAGATAGATTGCCGCTACAATCAGTGCTGCCGGAGCCGTTATCCTGAGATTGACCCTGAACTTGTCCGACATCGAGCATCCCTGTGTCCTGGTAGCTGCTATGGTCGTGTCCGATATGAAGGAGAGATTGTCTCCGAAGAAGGCTCCTCCGGCCACTATTGCAGTGATGAATCCTGTCCCTGTTCCGGATTCGGCGGCGATTCCGGCAGCCACCGGCACGAGGGCGACTATGGTTCCCACGCTGGTTCCTATGGCCATTGAAATGAAGCAGGAGGCGATGAAGAGTCCTGCAAAGAGCATTTTCCCGGGCAATATCGCCATGGTCAGGGCCACTGTCGCGTCTATCGCCCCGATCATCTTGGCTGTCTCTGCGAAGGCCCCGGCAAGGATGAAAATCCAGAGCATGAGGAGGACATTCTTGTTGCCGGCCCCCTCCGAGAATACGGAGATGCGTTCCTCAATGGTCTTTCCCTTGCTGATTATCAATGCGTAAGCCGAGGCGATGAGAAATGCCGCAGCTACCGGGATCTTGTAGAAATCCCTGGCTATGACGGAGGAGATGAGATAGATGGCCAGAAAAATGAGGAGAGGGCTCAATGCAAGCCAGCCTTGCCCCGCAGACGGGATCCGGGGAGCCCCCGGCATTGTATCTGAAGTTTTCATCCTGATATTTGTCTTGTCCGGTTCAATGAGTGTTTCCGCAAAGATAGCGGATTTCGCCGTAATCTCATTTTTTGTTTTCATTTTCCGCAAAAAATAATATATCTTTGCGGACTGCATTGCCGGGCTGTTTCAGGCCATCTGGCGGCATGCGGCCCATTCCTTGTTATTAACCTCCCGGCTCCGGCCCGGACAAAACTGAGATGTATCATGATCAATATCTTCTACAGATCCGGCGGAATGATGACGGTTTCCCAGAACGTGGCTGACTTCAAGGTCCTGAAGCGGGCGGACGTGATATGGATAGATTTGTTTTCACCTGAGGGGGATGAGAAAAGGGCCACTGAGAAATTCCTTGATACAGAGATTCAGAGCCGTGCCCAGGCCGAGGAGATCGAGAGTTCTTCACGATTCTCCGAGACCGGTTCGGCCATGTTCGCAAACACCAACTTCCTTATTCCGGGACCTGAGGAGTATGTGATGGAGGCCGTGTCCTTCACCCTGGTGGACAATGTGCTTGCCACATTGAGGGATGTGCCTCTCCGCAGCTTTACCGATCTTCAGCGGAAGATGATGGCGCTCCCGAGGCTTTTCCCCAACGGATACTGGGTTTTCGTGAGCATAATGGACCAGCGTGTCGACCTCGATGCCGATATGATAGAGCTCATGTCCAAGGAGATTGCGCAGTACAGCCGCCGCATCAACCAGCAGGAAGACATCAACGAGGATTTCCTCCTGGACATCAATCAGCTGCAGGACAATACGATGCTCGTCCGCGAGAACATTGTGGACAAGCAGCGCCTCATATCCAACATGATTAAGAGCGACAAGCTTCCGTCGGAGCTGGAGCCGAGGTTCAATGTCCTCCTGCAGGATATATCCTCCCTTATCAACCACTCGAACTTCAGTTTCGAGAGGCTGGAGTATCTTCAGGATACCGTAGTCGGTCTGATCAACCTGGACCAGAACAGGATCATGAAGATTTTCACACTCATTTCCCTGCTCCTCATGCCTCCTACCCTGGTGGCCAGTTTCTTCGGCATGAACGTGAAGCTGCCGCTTGCGGGGAATGAATGGGCCTGGCTCATCATCATTGCCGTAATGGTCCTTTCCCTGGGCTTGATCCTTCTGCTGTTCAAGAGGCGCAAGATGCTGTAGCAGAATTGAATCGGCTGCAAACTTTTTTCACATTTCTCTTTGTGAGTCAGAAAATTTTGAGTAAATTTGCCCGCTTTTTCCGTGGAAGCGGGCTTTCGTTTTTGCGGAAAGGCACAGGAAATAATGTCAAACAACTAGTTTTTTATCAGATTTTTTAAAATTATGGAAGAAAACAAAGTAGCAGCAGAGGCTCAGGAAACACCTGCAGTTCAGGTGGAGGAGACTCCTGCAAAAGAAACCGGGAAAGCAGTTCTCAATGCTTCAGTAGCTCCAGAGGAGTTCGACTGGGACGCATTCGAGAAGGAGGCTGCATACGGTGATGTGGACAAGGCCACCATCGAGGCAGCTTACGACAAGACCCTCTCCGAGATCAAGCCGGGCGAGGTTGTCGAAGGTACAGTTACAGCTATCAACAAGAGGGAAGTCCTCGTGAACATCGGCTACAAGAGCGAAGGCGTCATCGCCGCTCCTGAATTCCGTTACAACCCTGAGCTCAAGGTTGGTGACAAGGTCGAGGTTTACGTAGAGTCCCCTGAGGACAAGAAAGGACAGCTCGTTCTCTCTCACAAGAAGGCTCGTCAGCTCCGTTCCTGGGATATGGTCAACGAGGCGTTCGACAAGGGCGAGATTGTAAAGGGATACGTGAAGACCCGCACAAAGGGCGGTATGATCGTGGACGTGTTCGGCATCGAGGCGTTCCTCCCTGGCTCCCAGATCGACATCAGGCCTATCAAGGATTACGATCAGTATGTTGACCAGACAATGGACTTCAAGATTGTCAAGATCAATCAGGAGTTCCGCAATGTTGTCGTTTCTCACAAGGCTCTCCTCGAGGCTGAACTCGAGAAGCAGAAGAGCGAGATCATCGGCAAGCTCGAGAAGGGTCAGGTACTCGAGGGTACTGTCAAGAACATCACCAACTACGGCGTATTCGTGGATCTCGGCGGTGTTGACGGTCTCATCCACATCACAGACCTCTCATGGGGCCGCGTGAACAACCCTGAAGAGGTTGTCAAGCTCGACGAGAAGATCAAAGTTGTCGTTCTCGACTTCAATGAGCAGCAGAAGAGGATCGCCCTCGGTCTCAAGCAGCTTACAGCTCATCCTTGGGACAGCCTTGATCCGGACATCAAGGTTGGCGACAAGGTTACCGGAAAGGTTGTCCTCATCGCGGACTACGGCGCATTCGTGGAGATCAAGCCGGGCGTGGAGGGACTTATCCATGTTTCCGAGATGTCCTGGTCTCCAAGGCTCCGCACCGCTCTCGACTTCCTCAAGGTCGGCGACGAGGTAGAGGCTCAGATTCTTTCTCTCGACAGGGAGAACAGGAAGATGTCCCTCGGTCTCAAGCAGCTCACCGAGAACCCTTGGGACAACATCCGCGAGAAGTATCCTGTAGGCTCACAGCACAAGGCTATCGTCCGCAACATCACCAACTTCGGTCTCTTCGCAGAGCTTGAGGACGGTATCGAGGGACTCGTGCACATCAGCGATCTCTCCTGGGACAAGATCAAGCATCCGTCAGAGATGGTTCAGACCGGCGACACCATCGACGTTGTCATCCTCGACTTCGATGAGAACAACCACAAGCTCAGCCTCGGTCACAAGCAGCTTCTCCCTAATCCTTGGACAGAGCTCGAGGCCAAGTATCCTGTAGGTACTGCAGTTGAGGCTACCGTAGGCTCATCCACCGACAAGGGTGCCAACATCATTCTCGAGGACGGTACCGAGGGATTCGCATTCAAGAGGGATCTCGTAAAGGAAGACGGCAAGCAGGCTGTCGAGGGCGAGAAACTTCCGTTCGTCGTTACCGAGCTCAGAAAGAGCACCAGGAAGCTCTTCCTCTCACATCTCAAGACTTATGCTGACGTGAAGGCCGAGAAGGCTGCGGCAGAGATTGACAACACCAAGAAGGCTGTCAAGAAGATCAACTCCACGATCGAGAAGACAACCCTCGGTGACATCTCAGAGCTTGCCGCCCTCAAGGATAAACTCGAGAAGGGTGAATAATTTTACATTGAAGATAATGGGCACGGCCTCGGCTATGCCCGTTGTCGAAAGATATCAGAGCGCTCACGTCCTGGAGATACGTGAGCGCTTGTTTTTGATAGACTGCGGCGAAGGCGTCCAGAGGCAGCTGCTGAAGAACAGGGTGAGTCTTGCGAAGCTGGATTCCATATTCATCACCCATATTCACGGCGACCATCTCTTCGGACTTTTCCCGCTGCTTTCCACGCTTGGACTTTCG
This sequence comes from Candidatus Cryptobacteroides sp., assembly GCA_034089285.1. GTDB lineage: Bacteria > Bacteroidota > Bacteroidia > Bacteroidales > UBA932 > Cryptobacteroides. Next base: position 20,180 of record JAXDUM010000019.1, on the reverse strand, counting down.
TGCAGGAATACTCCGGTGGTGATTTACGGGCCCTCAAATCTGGCTCCTTTCCTGAATTTCTTCATGTCCTATTACGGCAAGGGAATCGGCATTGAGATAAACTTCCATCCCCTTTCCCTCAAGGTGCCTGAAGTGATTTACGAAACAAAGAGCATCGAGGTGCTGGCCTTCCCGCTCAATCACAAGATAGAGACTTACGGCTATCTATTCAGGGAGAAGATGCCCCAGCTCAATGTCAGGAAGGAGGCTGTTGAATGCTACAATCTGACACTCAGTGAAATAGGCGCCATCAAGAGAGGCGAGGACATTCTCCGTCCTGCCGGCCCTGATGACGGGGCCTCGTTCATGAACGGCTTTGTCCGCCATTCCGGAACCGACGAGCCTCTCCTCATCCGGAATGACGAGGTGGCCTATCGCCCATACGTCCCGAGGAGCTATGCCTATTGCAGCGACACGGCCCCGTTCCCCGAGCTCTCCACCTGGGTCAAGGGTGTGGACCTTCTCTATCACGAGGCGACATATCTCGACGCAATGGCTGACCAGGCAGCCTCAAGACATCATTCCACCACTCTTCAGGCCGCCCGCTGCGCCCTGGAGGCCGGTGCCGGCAAGCTGGTCATAGGCCATTATTCCTCCCGCTGCCGCAACGCCGCCAGGTATCAGGAGGAGTGCCGTACCATTTTCCCGGAGACTTATGCGGCTATGGATGGGGATGTATTTGAGATTTAGTATTATATTTGAGGAAACGTAGCTGTAGATATGCGCAAGTTTTCAATATCAATGCTGATGATCTCAGCCCTGGTCGTGTCGGCGTTCACAGCTGTCACCCCTCAGGAGGATTATATCCGGAAGTACTCGGCCACGGCTGTAAGGGAAATGTACAGGAGCGGCGTGCCGGCCAGCATTACACTGGCACAGGGCCTGCTGGAGTCCCGTTACGGGCAGTCTGAACTGGCGGTCAAGGGCAACAACCACTTCGGCATCAAATGCCACGACTGGACCGGAAAGAAGATGTATTATGATGATGACGCCAAGGGGGAATGCTTCAGGGTCTATGCCTCGGCGGACGAGAGTTTCAGGGACCATTCGGATTTTCTGAGATACAGGGACAGGTACAAGTTCCTGTTCGACTATGAGGTTACTGATTACAAGGCCTGGGCACACGGATTGAAGAAGGCCGGATATGCGACTGATCCCGCTTATCCGTCAAAACTCATCAAGATTATTGAGGATTATCAATTATATGATTATGACACAATGACTTCCGCCGCTCCCGACGAGAGCGGTAAGGAAACCGGAAAGAAGGCTGAAAGGCGGAAAAGGCAGAAGAAGTCAGACGGTGCGAAGCAGGAAACCGCTGTCATCCCGGAGTCCCCGCATTCCATCGAGGAGCCAAGGCGGCTGACGCAGGAGGAACTGGGAGAGAAATTTTCATTCTCCCTGTCAAGGAAAATCTATTCCGTCAACGGGGTGAAATTCGTCTATGCCAATGAGGGTGAGACCTATTCCTCCATAGCCTCCAGATATGACCTTTTCCCTAAGGAGATTCTCAGGTTCAATGATGCCGTAGCCAACCGTGCTCTCATGACCGGGGAGGTGGTCTATATCCAGGCCAAGAAGACGAAGGCGGCCAGGGGAATGGACAAGTACATTTCCGACGAAGGGGGAGAGACAATGAGGGATCTCTCGCAGCGTTTTGGATTGAAACTCAAGAATTTGTGCAAAATGAACGGTCGTGGGGAAGGCTATGTTTCCCAGCCGGGGGACGAGTTCATCTTAAGATAGACTTGAAGTATGAAAAAATCAGCAAGAAACAGCGTCATTGCGTCATTGGCGGTACTTCTGGCACTTGGCGCGGCAGCCGGCTTCATTGTCGGCAGGAAATATGTGGACAGGAAGCTCCCGAACTTCAGGGAAGGGATGGAGATATACGTATATCCGAAGATGAATGCCCTCGACATCGTTGAGGAACTTGTGGACAGCGGAATTGTCATTAGACCGAGGAGCCTTGAAAGGGCGTTCAGGGAGGAGGGCCTGCTTCCGATTTCTCCCGAGGCATCCCGGATTCAGCCGGGACATTATACTATATCCACGTCCAATACAAGTACTTACGTGGCGCGAATGCTGAAGGGAGGATGGCAGACCCCTGTGAATCTTGTCATTTCAGGGGCAATCCGCAAGCGGGGAGACCTGGCCCGGAAGATCAGCCGGCAGATGCTCCTCGATTCCGCCGATGTCATGGCAGCCCTGAAGGATTCCGCCCTGCTGGCAGGCTACGGATTCACGCCGGAGAATGTGTTCGGCCTCATCATTCCCGACACGTACGAAGTTTATTGGACCGACTCGATGCGGACTGTGCTGGACAAGAACAAGGCTGCCCTGGATGCCTTCTGGACGGAGGAGAACAGGGCCAAGGCCAAGGTCCAGGGCCTGACCCCGTCCGAGGTGGCGATTCTGGCCTCCATTGTCAGGGGCGAGTCCAACTATGTTCCCGAGTATCCGAAGATAGCGGGGGTATATCTGAACCGCCTCCACAAGGGAATGAAGCTGCAGGCTGACCCGACCGTCGCATTCTGCTACGATTACACATTGAACAGGATCTACAAGAAGCATCTTGCGATAGATTCCCCTTACAATACCTACCGCAATGCCGGCCTTCCGCCAGCTCCGATTTATGCTCCGGGCAGGGATGCGATGAATGCCGTGCTGAATCCGCAGGGGGAGAATTATCTTTTCTTCTGCGCAAGTCCGGAGTTCAACGGCTCGCATAATTTCGCCGCAACTTATCAGGAGCATCTCCGCAATGCCAGGGCCTACGTGCAGGCATTGAACAAGAGGAACCGGGAACGGGAGGCTGCGGGCGAATGATAATGTTTCTGACTTATACCTTTTTGAAAATGAAAAAGATAATCTTAATGTTGGTGCTGGCGGTCTTCTGCTCGTTGTCCGCAGTTGCCCAGACGGCCGGGTACAGGTTCATTGAAGCATCCGACCTTAACATCATTGGAAAACTGTTTGATGACACGCCGAACCCTTACCACAGGGTTGACACCGTGAAATTCAAGGGCTTCACCAAATCCGAGAACAATCAGGTGCGCTGCGCATCCGGCCTTGCGGTCGTGTTCAGGACCAATTCCTCCACCATTACCGTAAAGACCGAGTATGGCCCTGCATACAATGCTGTAAATACAATGCCGATTTCCTACAGGGGCTACGACCTCTACATAAAGAAGGACGGGGAATGGCTCTGGGCGGCCGCAGGTGCAACGAAGCCGGAGAAGTCCGGTGACAACCTTGTCCTGATCAAGAATATGGACAATTCGGAGAAGGAATGTCTCCTCTATCTTCCGATTTACAACGAACTCCTGTCCGTGCAGATCGGCGTGGACATGAATGCGGAAATCTCCGCCATCGAATCCCCGTTCCGCCACAGGGTGGGAATCTTCGGCTCAAGCTTCACCCACGGAATCAGCACCAGCAGGGCTGGCATGAGCTATCCGGCGCAGTTCACGAGGCATACCGGTATCCAGATGCTCAGCCTCGGATGCAGCGGCAACTCCAAGCTCCAGCCGTATTTTGCAGACGTGCTCTGCGCTGCGGACGTGGATGCATTGATATTTGATTCATTCTCGAATCCTTCCGCGGAACTTATCGAGGAGAGGCTTTTCCCGTTCATCGAGAGGATTCAGAAGGCGCATCCGGATATTCCGCTGATATTCCAGCGTACCATTTACAGGGAGAAAAGGAATTTCGACCTTGCCACGGAAAAGTTCGAGGCTGAAAAGCAGGCTATGTCCGATTCGCTCATGGCCATTGCCGTAAAGAAGTACGACAATGTATATTACATCAAGCCCGATGCCACCGATGAGCTTCACGAGTCCTCAGTGGATGGCATCCACCCGGGAGACAACGGATATACCATATGGGCACGCTCCATCGAGAAGCCGGTGCTCAGGATTCTGAAGAAGTACGGAATCAGGTAATTTTGCCTTTACGGCCGGGCAGGCCAACGGAGAAACTTATGCGTCAGGGAGGAAGCTCAGAATTCCTCCCTGATGTTGTATCTGTTTCTGTCTGAGGAGTTCCTGGAAATCATTTCGCAGATGAACCCGGTCAGGAACAGCATTGCTCCGAGCAGTACCGCGAGCAGTGCGATGTAGAACAGCGGCTGGTCGGTCACCGGGCGGAAATGCATTCCGCCGGCCTGGTGAATGAGCTTTGCTGCAATCAGGCATACCGCAATGATGAATCCTGCCAGGAACATCAGTATGCCCGTGAACCCGAAGAAATGCATCGGCTTCTTTCCGAAAGTGCTCAGGAACCACAGGGAGAGCAGGTCGAGGAAGCCGTTCACGAAACGCTCGATGCCGAACTTGCTCTTGCCGTATTTGCGTTTCTGATGGTGAACCGGCTTTTCGGTGATGCGGGTGAACCCGGCATTCTTGGCCAGATAAGGTATGTAGCGGTGCATCTCTCCATATACCTCGACATTCTTCACGACCTCGTTGCGGTAGGCCTTCAGTCCGCAGTTCATGTCGTGGAGCCTGATGCCCGTGATCCATCTCGCGGTGGCATTGTAAAGCTTGGACGGAAGATTCTTGGTCAGGGCATTGTCCTTCCTGTGCTGCTTCCAGCCGGAAACGATGTCCCAGCCCTCTTCTGTAATGAGCCTGTACATCTCCGGTATCTCGTCCGGGGAGTCCTGGAGGTCGGCGTCCATTGTCACGACAACATTGCCGGCGGCCTCCTTGAAACCGTGGTAGAGGGCGGCCGACTTGCCGTAGTTCCTGCGGAAGCGGATTCCGTGGATGCCGGCGTCACCCGCAGCCAGCTCCCTGATGGTGTCCCAGGAACCGTCCGTGCTGCCGTCGTCCACCATTATGATCTCGTATTTCCAGCCGTTCTTGAGCATTACCTCCCTGATCCAGGATGTGAGTTCCGGAAGGGATTCCTTTTCATTGAGAAGGGGAATGATGATAGAAATGTCAGGTGTCATAATGTATTGGCGGAATGGTTCTTATTGCTCTGGTTCATTGTCCTCCGCGAAGATGTCCCTCGGAGGAATGCCTGCGGAGAAGATCTTTGCCACGATGGCACCGTAGATTATGCAATATATCAGATTCGAGAAGAAGGCGATCTGCGGGTACATTCCCATCGATCTTTCAATGGAAACGATATCGCTGTCGCTGATTCCCGGCATTGAGCGTACGCTGTCGACCGCGACCTTGACGGCCTCTTCCACCGTATCCGGGGATATGACGCATATGTTCAGCAGATTGATGCCGGAATACACCACCGCCGAGGTCAGGGCCACGATGAGGCCGAGCCTGAAAGTCTGCCGGTTGTCGACTCCCTTGTGCCCTGCGGCGAACTTCAGCATGAAGAAGCGCATAAGCCAGAGACATCCAATGAATTTCACCAGCCAGAGGCCCGCATTCAACGCCACGGCAAGCAGCTTCAGTCCCGCTCCTCCATTCTCCGCGAGTGCCGCTGTCCCCATGTTCAGGAAAATGAACACCCCGGTTGCAAGGCCGAGTATCATTCCGTATCCGGCTCCTTCATTCCACATTGTTCTGCTGTCAATCTTAGCTGCCATTGCAATATATATTGGTTTATACGTACAAATGTACGTAAAAAATTCGTATCTTTGCGGTCTTGAACTGATAATATGGCTGGCCAAGTTCAAGTACTTGGTTTGTAAATACTGGCCAGTCCAATTCAATTATTGGGTTTTTAATTTTTTCAGATGATGATTGACATCAGATTCCCTGACGGAAGCGTCAGGTCCTTCGAGGAAGGAGTAACAGGTTATCAGATTGCGGAAAGCATCAGCCCGAGGCTGGCAGCCGATGTTCTGGCTGTCTCTGTGAAAGCCGACGATGATACTGCAGTGGGCAAGGGAAATGTCATCGGACTTGACACCCCGATTGTGAAGAACAGCAGCATCAGGCTGCTCAAATGGGATGATCCGGAAGGAAAGCACGTGTTCTGGCATTCTTCTGCGCATCTTATGGCACAGGCCCTCGAGGCCCTTTATCCGGGCGTGAAGTTCGGAATCGGACCGGCTCTTGAGAACGGATTCTACTATGACGTCGACCTTGGTGACAAGGTCCTTTCCGACAATGATCTCCCGGCCATCGAGAAGAAGATGCTCGAGTTCGCCCATTCCAAGGAGGCGTTCCAGTGCACTCACGTGGCAAAGGCGGATGCTCTCAAATATTTCAATGAGAAAGGGGACGAATACAAGGTTGAACTGATTGACGAGCTGGAGGACGGCAAGATTACCTTCTACCAGAACGGAAGTTTCACCGATCTCTGCCGCGGACCGCATCTCCGTGACACCTCGATGATCAAGGCAGTGAAGCTCACGGCCATCGCCGGAGCATACTGGAGAGGCGATGAGAAGCGTCAGCAGCTTACCAGAATCTACGGAATAACCTTCCCTAAGAAGTCCCTTCTCGATGAGTATCTCGTGATGCTTGAGGAGGCAAAGAAGCGTGACCACAGGAAGCTCGGCAAGGAGATGGAACTCTTCACCTTCTCCTCAAGGGTGGGTCTCGGACTTCCTCTCTGGCTGCCTCGCGGCTCCGTGATGCGTCTCCAGCTCGAGAACTTCCTCCGCAGGAAACTGGACGAGTACGGATATCTCCCTGTTGTCACCCCTCATATCGGAAGCAAGCAGCTTTACGTGACTTCAGGCCACTATGCAAAATACGGCAAGGATTCGTTCCAGCCGATCCATACCCCGCAGGAAGGCGAGGAGTATATGCTCAAGCCGATGAACTGCCCTCACCACTGCGAGATTTACCGCTCGGCTCCGAGGTCCTACAGGGATCTTCCGTTGAGGTTTGCCGAGTTCGGTACAGTTTACCGTTATGAGCAGAGCGGTGAGCTCCACGGCCTTACCAGGGTCCGCTGCTTCACTCAGGACGACGCCCACCTCTTCGTGCGTCCGGACCAGCTCAAGGAGGAGTTCGAGAAGGTGATCGACCTCATTCTCTATGTGTTCGGTTCATTCAAGTTCCAGAACTTCACCGCACAGGTTTCTCTCCGCGACCCTGAGCACAAGGAGAAGTACATCGGTTCCGACGAGAACTGGGACAGGGCCGAGCAGGGTATCATCGAGGCTGCCGCCGAGAAGGGTCTCCAGACCGTCGTAGAGTACGGTGAGGCCGCATTCTACGGACCTAAGCTCGACTTCATGGTCAAGGATGCCCTCGGAAGGAAGTGGCAGCTCGGAACAGTGCAGGTGGACTACAATCTTCCTGAGAGATTCCAGCTCGAATATACCGACAAGGATGGCTCGAAGAAGCGTCCTGTGATGATTCACCGCGCACCTTTCGGATCCATCGAAAGATTCACTGCCGTTCTCCTCGAGCATACCGCCGGACACCTCCCTCTCTGGCTCGCTCCGGATCAGGTCAAAGTACTGCCAGTCAGCGAAAAATATGCGGATTATGCAAAAAAAGTTTGTGATTTGATGAAAAAATCCGATATTCGCAGTTCCGTTGACGACCGCAACGAGACATTGGGCAAGAGAATCCGTGAGATTTCCCTGCTCAGGGTGCCTCTCCTCGTGATTGTCGGCGAGAAGGAGATGACCGAGGGAACAGTTTCGGTACGCTACGAGGGAGTCGACCAGGGCTCCATGAAAGTTGAAGACTTCATTGCAAGGTTTACGGCGTCAGTCGCCTCGAACTCTGCAAGTTTTTGATGATATTAACTTAATTTAAGGAGGATTTTTTATCGCAACGCCTTACAAACCGCATTTCAGTGGCCCGAAGCCATCTGGAAACAGACCGGCCGGAGCGCCAAGACCGGCAGGCCCGAGACCTGCGGGTGTGCGTGACAGCAGACTGCCGTCAGGCCACCGCAAGGACGAGAATGAACTGAACATCAATGACGAGATCAGGGCACCTAAGGTGCGTCTCGTCGGTGACAACATTCCGGAACCGGGCATCTATCCCATTTCGGCAGCAATGAAGATGGCTGACGAGATGGAGCTTGACCTGGTCGAGATTACCGCCAAGGCAGACCCTCCTGTGTGCAAGATACTTGACTATCAGAAGTATCTCTACCAGCAGAAGAAGAAGGCCAAGGAGATGAAGCAGAATGCCACCAAGATAGTCATCAAGGAGATCCGCTTCGGCCCGAACACTGACGAGCACGACTTCCAGTTCAAGCTCAAGCATGCCCAGGAGTTCCTCGGAGAGGGTTCCAAGGTGAAGGCATCGGTATTCTTCAGGGGCCGTTCGATCCAGTTCGCCGACCAGGGAGAGAAACTTCTTCTCCGCTTCGCCGTCGAGCTCGAGGAGTACGGAAGGGCTGAGAACATGCCGCAGCTCGAGGGCAAGAGGATGATAATGATGATCGCTCCGGTCAAGAAAAAGTAGCAGCATCTTCTCTCCCGGCCTGTCCGGGAGGGATTTTGAATATTATTAATCATAAAATTGTTGTAAAATGGCAAAGCTTAAGACCAACTCCGGTGCCAAAAAGCGTTTCGCGCTTACCGGAACGGGAAAAATCAAGAGGAAGCACGCTTACCACAGCCACATCCTCACCAAGAAGACCAAGAAGCAGAAGAGAAATCTTGACCATTTCGCACTTGTTCACAGTGTTGATGTCAAGAGAGTAAAGGAACTTCTTGTAATGTAATTTTCTTTCCACAAAACAAAAGTGTAATCGGAATGCAGTCGACAAGAACCGGGTTGTCCGGTCACTGTATCCAGAAATCATCTAAATTATGCCAAGATCAGTAAATTCAGTAGCCTCAAGGGCACGCCGCAAGAAGCTTCTTAAAAGAACCCGCGGCTATTTCCTCTCCAGAAAGAATGTCTGGACGGTAGCGAAGAACACCTATGAGAAGGGTCTCACCTATGCTTACCGTGACCGCAAGGCCAAAAAGCGTGAGTTCCGCGCTCTTTGGATCCAGAGAATCAATGCTGCCGCACGTCAGTACGGCATGTCATACTCTCAGTTCATGGGCAAGCTCGCAAAGCAGAACGTAGGTCTCAACAGGAAGGTTCTCGCCGACCTCGCAATGAACAATCCAAAGGCCTTCGAAGCTATCGTCAATCAGGTAAAATAAGCTGACTGATGACGTTGAAGGATCTATATCATGACAAGTGGGCGAGATTCATATTCTGGTCTCTGCTTTACTTGCTATGGGTGATCTGGCTGGGAAATTACTGGTGGCTCTTCGGCCTTGCTGTCATTTTCGACCACCACATCACACGCAAGGTGAAGTGGCTGTTCTGGAAAAAGGAGTACAAGGAGGGAGAGAAGAGAAACGTCTGGCTTGACTGGCTCGATGCCATCATCTTCGCCGTCGTTTTCGTCACATTCATCAATATTTTCTTCTTCCAGGCCTTCAAGATACCTTCATCATCGATGGAAAGTTCGCTGCTTACCGGAGATCATCTTTTCGTAAGCAAGCTGGCCTTCGGGCCGAGGGTGCCGCAGACCCCTCTGACAATTCCGTTCACTCACAATGTCTTCTTCGGCAAGGAGTCCTATTCGACTCTTATCCAGAATGACTACAGGAGGCTCAAGGGCTTCCGCCACGTGAGAAGAGGCGATTATGTCGTGTTCGGCTTCCCTGACGGGGACTCTGTCCTGGTCAAGGCGCCATCCGAGGACTATTACACAGTATGCCGGCTTTACGGCAAGGACTATGCGGTAAGGAACTACGGTCCCGTTATCGCCAGGCCTTCCGACAAGAAGGACCACTACGTCAAGAGATGCGTGGCGGTGGCCGGTGACACCTTGACGATAGTTGACGGAAGAGTGCACATCAACTCTGAGCCTCAGACAGTATGGCCGGGCGTGCAGAGCACGTACGCAGTCATCACCAACGGAACCAGAATCAACCAGAAGACTCTGGACAGACTCGGTCTCAACATTGCCGAGCTTTATTTCGACGAGTCCCTTCCGGGTTATCCTCAGATGCCTCTCACGGCATCGATGCTGGACCAGATAAAGGCTTGTCCGAATGTGACGGCAGTTGAAGAGCAGATCGACATATATCCGCCTGATTATCCGGATTCATACCTGATGCTTTTCCCTTACACGGAGAATTTCAGGTGGACCAGGGACAATTACGGACCGATTTGGGTGCCGAAGGCGGGTGTCACCGTGAAGCTGGATGCTCAGGTTCTCCCTCTCTACGAGAGAATCATAAGGGATTATGAGCACAACAGCCTCAGGACAGATGCGGACGGAAGGATTTTCATAAACGGCGAAGAAGCGGACGAATATACCTTCAGACAGGATTATTATTTCATGATGGGAGACAATAGGCATAATTCTCTCGATTCCAGGTATTGGGGATTCGTACCTGAGGACCATGTGGTCGGCCGGCCGGCGATGATCTGGCTGTCCACCGACGGATCAAGGTCATTCCCTTCCAATATCAGGTGGCGCAGATTCTTCAAATTTGTGTAGAATATTTGGAAATTAGAGAATTAAACGCGATATTTGCACTTCGCATCAATATTTTGAAAATTATAAAAGTACAATAATATGGCAAAGGTTTGTCAAATAACTGGAAGGAAGAGGATGATCGGCAACAACGTTGCCCACTCCAAGCTCCGTACAAAGAGGAAATTCTCTTTGAACCTCAAGCACAAGAAGTTCTGGCTTGAGTCAGAACAGAGGTTCGTGACACTTAAGGTTACCTGCAAGGGCATCAGGCACATCGAGAAGAACGGTCTCGAGCAGACCCTCAGGGATGCACAGAAGAAAGGATATATCAACCTTGTTTAATCTGAAGTAATTATGGCAAAGAAGGCTAAAGGAAACAGGGTGCAGGTCATCCTGGAGTGCACCGAGCAGAAAGAGAGCGGTGTACCTGGAATGTCAAGGTACATTACCACCAAGAACAAGAAGAATACAACCGAGCGTCTTGAGCGTAGGAAATACAATCCGTACCTCCACAAGGTGACTCTTCATCGTGAGATCAAATAATTTTAGGAGAGCAGTTTTATGGCAAAGAAAGCAGTCGCAACCTTCGCAGCCAAGGCTGGCGCAAGAAGCATCGTGAAGTGCATCCGCATGGACAAGTCTCCGAAGACTGGCGCTTATGTCTTCGTAGAGCAGTTCGTTGATGCAGGCAAGGAGAAGGATTTCTTCGAGAAGAAGTAATCATTCCGCAAGGAACTTTGATATTTTAGCGTGGATGGCAGAAATGTCTTCCACGCTCTTTTTATGCTCGTGACAATGCGGCCATTTGGACATTACGCCGACTTTCATTATATTTGCTTGATTATTCTGGCAGTGTTATGGGAATTTTCGACAAAGGCGTAAAGAAGACCAATGAAGGCTTCTTCAAGAGACTCTCGAGGGCCGTTATAGGCAAGTCGAGGGTGGATGATGATGTGCTCGATGCTATTGAGGAGGCTCTGGTATCTTCGGATATGGGAGTCGAGACCACATTGAAGATTGTGGAGAGCCTTGAAGACAGGGTTGAGAGGGACAAGTTCATGTCAATGAACGAGCTCGTGGACATGCTCAGGGATGAAATAGCCAGGCTTCTCGATGTGGACGGGGCTGAGGATGTCCGGCAGGGAGCACTTCCTTTCGATCTCTCGAAAAAGCCTTATGTCATCCTCGTGGTGGGAGTAAACGGTGTCGGCAAGACCACGACCATAGGCAAGCTCGCCGCAAGATTCAAGTCAGAGGGGAAGAATGTGATTCTCGGTGCAGCCGATACTTTCAGGGCTGCTGCCGTCGAGCAGCTGCAGATATGGGCTGACAGGGCCGGAGTCGGCATTGTCCGTCAGGAGATGGGCTCGGATCCCGCTTCCGTGGCCTATGACACGGTCAAATCTGCCGTTGCGAAAAATGCGGATGTGGTCATCATTGACACTGCGGGCAGGCTTCACAACAGGATCAACCTTATGAATGAGCTCACCAAGATCCGCAATGTCATCAGGAAGGTGATCCCGGATGCCCCGCACGAGGTGATGCTTGTACTGGACGGCTCTACAGGCCAGAATGCCTACCATCAGGCACAGGAGTTCTCCAAGGCCACCGACGTTACCTCGCTTGCAGTCACCAAGCTGGACGGCTCGGCAAAGGGCGGAGTGGTGATCGGAATCGTGGACCAGATGAAGATTCCGATCAAGTTCATTGGAATAGGCGAGGGCATTGACGACCTCAAGGTCTTCGACAAGAAGGAGTTCGCAGCCTCCCTTTTCAATCCGGAGGACATTGCCGGTTAACATTGGAAATAAAAAATTGAACAGATATGAAACTTTCTTACAGTTGGTTGAAGGAATATCTCGAGTGCGGTCTGACTCCGCAGGAGATAGCGGATGCCATGACATCCATAGGCATTGAGGTGGATTCGGTTTCCGAGGAAGAGAAATTGTGTCCGGAGGTCGTTGTCGCGGAGGTGAAGGAATGCGTCATGCATCCGGACTCCGACCATCTCCACGTTACCAAGGTCGATGACGGTACTGGAGAACTGATCACCGTGGTCTGCGGCGCTCCGAACGTTGCTGCCGGCCAGAAGGTCCTTTTCGCCAGGATCGGGGCCGTCCTTCCGGGCGATTTCAAGATCAAGAAGTCCAAGATCCGCGGAGTGGAGTCTTTCGGAATGATTTGCGCCGAGGATGAACTCGGCATCGGCAATGACCACTCAGGAATCAAGGTTCTTCCGGCTGATGCACCTGTAGGTGTCACTGCAAGGGATTATCTCGGCCTCAAGTCAGAGGCGGTGATAGAGTATGAGATCACTGCCAACAGGGTGGACGCCGCCTCCCATGTCGGAGTGGCAAGGGATCTCTATGCATATCTTAAACTCAACGGCATACCTTGCTCATTCTCCTATCCTGATGTTTCGGCATTTGCCGAAGGTGAGGGTGAGGCCATCCCTGTAGAGGTTCAGGATGTGGACGGAGCCCCTGAGTACGATGGAATCACCATCAGGGACGTGAAGGTCGGTCCGTCTCCGGAATGGCTTCAGGAGAAGCTGCTCGCAATCGGTCTCCACCCGATCAACAACGTGGTTGACATTTCCAATTTCGTGCTCTTCGAGCTTGGTCAGCCTCTGCATACCTTCGACGCTGACAAGATTGCCGGCGGCAAGGTGATTGTCCGCAGGGCCGCAGAGGGTGAGAAGATCGTGACTCTCGACGGGGTGGAGAGAAATCTTCACGCCAATGATATGGTCATTGCCAATGCAGAGGGCCCGATGTGCATCGCAGGCGTATTCGGCGGCATTGACTCCGGAGTTACAGAGTCCACCGTCAATGTATTCCTAGAGAGTGCATACTTCGACCCGGGCTCGATCCGCAAGACATCCAAGAGCCACGGTCTCCAGACAGACGCGTCTTTCCGTTACGAGAGAGGCGTTGATCCGGGAATAATTCCGCTTGCGGCAAGACGTGCAGCCCTTCTGATCCAGGAGCTTGCAGGCGGTCATATCACAGGCAAGGTTCAGGTGAACTATCCTCAGCCTATTGAGAAGAAGGTCATTGACCTCGACTATGACAGGATTGAGAACTTCATCGGAAAGAAGATCGGCCACGATGTCATTGAGAACATATTGACCTGGCTTTCATACGATTTCATCGAGAAGCGCCAGGGTGGCGCCAAGGTTGCCGCACCGTCCTATATGATTGACGTTTACCGCGAGTGCGACGTTGTCGAGGAGATTCTCCGAATCTACAGCTACAACAACATCGAACTTCCTCACCACATGAAGATGTCGGTGGGCACGACTCCGGTTCCGGATCCGGAAACCGTCCGCAACTACATCTCCAACTTCCTGGCTGCCAACGGTTTCAATGAGACAATGAACAATTCGCTCACCAAGAGTGCATACTATGCCGGTCTGGAGACATTCCCTGAGGAGAGATGCGTGAGAATCGTGAATCCTCTCAGCGCGGACCTCAATGTTTTGCGCCAGACTCTCATTCTTAACGGTCTGGAGGTGGTTGCGTACAATGTCAACAGGCAGATCGGCACACTTAAGACTTTCGAGTACGGCTCTGTATATCAGAGACTTCCGGAGACTGACGGAAAGACGCTGGCATCGTACGAGGAGCATCAGTGCTTCACTCTCCTGATGTCCGGTTCCCCGGCGAGGTCCTGGAGGGAAGGCGCCCGCAAAGGCAGTTTCTATGAGCTCAAGGGCTATCTGGAACTCCTGCTCAAGAGATATGCGGTGGATATTTTCACGCTCGAGACAAAGCCTGCTCCGTCAGACATCTTTGCCGAGGGTATATCCTACAGTCTGCCGGGTACGCATGAGCCGCTTGCGGTGATCGGTACCGTTTCTCCGGCATTGGCCCGCAAGTTCGACGTGCGCCAGCCGGTATTCGCGGCTGAGATCTGCTGGCAGACGCTGCTCAAACTTGTTTCCAGAGTCAAGGTGAAGTTCCAGGAGATGCCTAAGTTCCCGGAGGTGAGGAGGGATCTCGCCGTCCTCATTGACGAGAATGTGGCCTATGCGGATCTCTGCAGGGCCGCCCAGAAGTCGGTCAAGAAGATTCTCAAGCAAGTTTCTCTCTTCGACGTTTACCGCGGAGACAAGATTCCGGAGGGCAAGAAGCAGTATGCCATCAACTTCGTTCTCCAGGATCCCGAGAAGACATTGACGGACCAGGAGGTCGAGAAGGCAATGTCCAGGCTTCTGGCTACGTTCCAGAACCAGTTCGGGGCTGTTTTGAGATAGGTGTCCCTTATTCCGCCTGATGAAGAAGTCCCTTCATATATTGCTGCTGGCAGCCGCCATGCTTTCCCTCCTGTACTGCAGAAGGGAAGGCAGGGTCATTCCCAAGGAAGATTTTGCCGGTATTTATGCGAGAATGCTGCTGGTTGACCAGTGGGCCCGCGAGAATGCCCCAAGGCGTGCGGATACCTGCCTGGTCTATGCGCCGGTGCTGGCGGAGTACGGTTATGACAGGGATGACTACATTGCGAGTGTCAATTACTATATGAGGGATCCCGAGTCCTTCGGCAAGATTTTCACCGAAGTGGAGAACATCCTTCAGAAGAGGATTGACGAATTGACTTTCGAGGAGAGGCGGCGGGCATATCTGGACAGCCTTAGGGCCGTCATCGAGGCCAAGGAGTTCAGGCGCGTGGAAGTGAGGCTTGACCGTCACCGGGATTCTGTCAGATTTGACTCGGTCAATGTTGTCCTGGATTCCACTGGCGTTTATGTTTGGGAGAGAGTACCTCTGGATACTGTCTATTATGGTCCTGTCTGGCATGCGGCCTTGAGGGACAGCATATTGACTGACAGTCTTGCGGTCGCGGCAGACAGCATTGCCGCAGTTCGGGACAGCATCAGTCCGAAGGCTGTATCTCCTTCGGATGGCAGTTTAGACGGGAACAATTTGAAACCCCGTCGCCCGGCATTGGAATCAAACATGGAAAAGGTTGTTATTCAGCAGGTTGATTCATCCCGCCGCAGAATACCGGCCGCTCCCCGTCGGAGGGTTTCAGAATAAAGGAGCTTTTAAATGAGACGCATATACGCTGACTACATATATACTGGAATTTCAGCTGAGCCGATTCGGAACGGCTATGTTGAAATTGATGATGACGGCACAGTGATTTCCACCGGCATTGCGGACACATTGCCTGAGGATGCCGAGAAGATTTCCGGGGCATTGATTCCGGGAATGGTGAATGCGCATTGCCATATCGAACTTTCTTCAATGTGGCATAAGTTCCGCAAGGGAACGGGGATGGCGGGCTTCATTGACCAGATCAATGAACTCCGTGATACTGTGAGCGTTGCGGAGAAGAAGAGGTGGATTTCCGAGTGGATGGATATTCTTTGGAGAAGGGGAGTGAGCGCAATGGGGGATATCAGCAATTGTGATGATTCCTTCGAGTGCAAGTCCAAGTCGCCGATTTATACGAGGACTTTCCTTGAGGTGTTCGGGACTGAGCCTGAGGATTGCGGGGCTGTGATGGATTCTGTATTGGAGCTCAAGAAAGTGGCTGATTCATACGGAATTGACGCTGCACCTACACCGCATTCCTGCTATACGACGAGCCCTGCATTGCTGACCGCAGTGTCTGATGAAGGTCTCAGGTCCGGTTTCCTTTCATATCACAGTGAGGAGACTCAGGAAGAGGAGGATATGCTGATTTCGGGAACCGGCGCAATGTATGAGAACCGCAGGCAGGCAGGCATGAGTGTGCCTCCTGTTACCGGAAAGTCTTCATTGCTCTATTTCATTGACAGGCTCAAGGCTACTGGCAGGACTTCTTTCCCGGAGCATATTCTGCTCGTGCACGAGGTATGTATGAATGAGGAGGGCATCGAGGCCGTGAAAGCTGTGATGGAGCATCCATTTGTGGCGCTCTGTCCTTGCTCCAATATATTCATTCATAATGCTTTGCCTGATGTAGGCCTGATGTGGCGCTCGGGTCTGAAACTTACTGTCGGGACTGATTCGCTTTCCAGCAATGATGACCTTGACATGATGCGCGAGCTGTTCTGCCTTCAGGAGAATTTCCCGGAGATTCCGCTCGGGGAAATGATAATCTGGGCTACGGCAAACGGGGCAGAGTTCCTCGGAAAGGAGGATGTTCTGGGCAGTTTCGCACCTGGTCGCAGGCCGGGTGTTGTGGCCATTGACCATATTTCGTCTGACGGCAGATTGACTTCCGCCAGCCGTTCAAGAAGAATCGTTTAGCTATGCTGAGGGAGAAAATTGTATTCGGACCGATTTTCAGCCGACGTCTCGGCTCTTCTCTGGGGATCAATCTCCTTCCGGAGAATGGCAAGATCTGCAATTTCGACTGCATTTACTGTGAATGCGGGTGGAACAGGGATGGCCGTGAGGACAGCAGGCTTCCTCTTCCGGCGGAGCTTGAGACCGCATTGAGGTCAAAACTCCAGGAGTGCAGGGACAATGGTGTCCGCATCGATTCGATAACATTTTCGGGTGACGGGGAGCCTACATTGAACCCTCATTTCCCGGAGATGATCGACATTACTCTCCGCCTTAGGGATGAATTTTTCCCGGAGTCGGTGGTTTCTGTCCTTTCCAATGCGACGATGATCCGCAGGCCGGAGGTGAGGGCGGCATTGATGAAGGTGGACAATCCGATTCTGAAGCTTGACGGCGGGATTGACAGGATTGTGTCATTGGTGAACCAGCCTTCGGGGAAGTACAGCGTGGCAGACACTTTCGAGGCGTTGAAAGAGTTCAAGGGGGAGTTCGTGCTTCAGACCATGTTCCTGAAGGGCCCCGGTTTCAGCTCCCTGGAGGAGGAGAATGTTGCGGCATGGAGGCGGATGGTTCTGGAACTCCGGCCGAGGGAGGTGATGGTCTATAACATTGACAGGCAGACTCCTGCAGAGGGGCTTGAGAAATGTACGGCAGAGGAGATGGAGGCTGTGACAAGGCCGCTTGCAGATGCCGGTCTCAAGGTGCAGATAAAGGGATAATGAACATATTTGATAACATATTTTTATGGGTAATTTGCATACGAAATACGGATATTCTCCTGATAAGGAGGCTATCGACAGGAGCCTGGATCTGATTGCTTCCAATCTGGAAGGTATCCGGTCCGACGCTGTATTGAGGGATTGTTTCGGCCTTATGGACTTGACTTCGCTCAGCACCGCCGATACGGTGGCGTCAATAACCAGACTTGTGGAGAAGGTGAATACTTTCAGGGATGTTTATCAGGGATATCCTCTTCCTGCTTCAGTCTGCGTGTATCCGAATCTCGCTCACGTCGTAAGGGAAAACCGCAAGGATGAGGGACTTCACGTCACTGCCGTTTCCGGCTGTTTCCCTACTTCCCAGACTTTTGCCGAGATTAAGGCGGCGGAATGTGCCAGAGTTGTTGAGGATGGTGCGGATGAGGTGGATATCGTATTGGCTCTCAATAAGTTCCTGGCTGGCGACTACAAGTCTGCAGCGGAAGAGATTGCACTTTGCCGCAAAGCGGTGGATGAGGCCGGTGCAAAGGTGGGCCGCAAGGTTGTGCTGAAGGTCATCATCGAGAGCGGTCTTCTTTCCAGCCCTGAGGCTATTGCGGATGCTTCCTTCCTTGCAATGGAGGCCGGTGCGGATTTCATCAAGACTTCCACCGGCAAGGTTGATGTCAATGCAACCCCTATGGCCGCATACGTAATGTGCGAATGTATAAAGGCATACTATGCCGCTACCGGAATAAAGGTGGGCTTCAAGGCAGCGGGAGGCATTTCTTCCGTGATGGATGCCCTCTGCTATTACTCCATCGGCTGCACTGTCCTGGGCAAGGATTGGGTGAAGCCGGAGACTTTCCGTTTCGGAGTGAGCCGTCTTGCCAACAATCTTCTTTCAGCCGTTGAACAGAAGACCGTGACTTTCTTCTGATTGGGGAAATTTCAGTAAATTTTCGCCGAAAACCTTGCTGATTAGGAAAAATCTCCATATATTTGCAGTCCTGTTTGAGACAGGATGCTTGGGAGCATAGCTCAGTTGGTTCAGAGCGTCTGCCTTACAAGCAGAGGGTCGGGGGTTCGACTCCCTCTGCTCCCACGAAAAGAGCGATCGGAATTATCCGGTCGCTCTTTTCGTTATGATGAAGGTCGAAACCCCCGGCCCTCTGCTTGGCGGCATCAGCCGCGCATCGGAGAACGGAGTTTCCGAAGGAAACGCAGGGCGGAGATGCCCGAAACAGGTCGGAAAACTGTTTCGGCATGCCCCTGGGGGCTGTCGCGCAGCGACTGGGGGATAGACGGAAGGGCCCTGGCGTGCCAGGGCCTGGGGTTCGACTCCCTCTGCTCCCACTGAAAAAGGCTTGAGAAATCAAGTCTTTTTTTGTTATATACGGTCGAGCTCCCGGCCCCTGACTGGTATTTCAGCGTGGTCGCTCGTGAAATTCATCTAGGCAGGTCAATGCCATTTCAAGGCACTGTGAGCTATGCTGCCTGCCTGGATGAGGCCATTTCAGCGACATCTAGTCAGTGCAATGCCAATACAGATAGCTGTGGAGGGGCATCCCTGCCTGGATGAATTGCACGAAGGCAAGATTGCGGTAATTAGAATGTACGTCAGCACGGAGATCCTCCAAATTTCCGGAGAAGCCGTCTGAAGGGCATAGCTTTGTGACAAGGAGCCGCATAGCCACGATGACATCGGATGGTAACAAGGCACAGCCGGCGGAGAAATTATGTCAATGTGAAAGAACAAAGCCTGGAAGCCGTCACAAAGCGGGCGGAGCGAGCCAACGGCAGAGCTCGCGCAGCCTGCTTTGAGCAGCCGGAGGACGTATATTCCGGCTGCGTTGACGCCAGTCCGGCCAAGTACACAACTTGTATTGCTTCAGTCTTTAGTGTGAAAGGAACAGTCTTTGGCGACGGGACTGTCCACGATGTGCTACTTGCCCAGTTTTGTGCAATTCACCGGCCAGTCTATATCCTGCTACAGATATGTGTAGCAATACCCCGGCTGTCCGGTGCCGGCATTTTCAAGGTACCGGCACGTGCTACCCTATCCACAAGTATCTGTAGAGGCACCTCCACTGCCAGGTGATTTGCACGAACAATGACGGTACTATTCCTTATTCGGTCAATATCGTGGGAGATTACCGATTTACTTTCTCGTGACATTCATCTGTACACCCACCCCACTGTTCTACATGGCTGTGGGGCAGGTAGGCGGTGCAGATGGACACATTTCCTTTCCATTGGGACACCCTGGATGCCTCACAATGCCTTAGAATTGCATGTCTCTGTCCAGATGAATGTCACGAGGCCCTGTGCTATTGCTATATCTGTTTTTGAAACATATTCTTATGCAAACTACTTCTTTGTGACCTGTTTTCCTGCAAAAACTGGCTTTCATCATTTCATTTCCGGCGGTCTGGTTTTGTGACATATTATTTGTATTTACTGGTTTTACGGATAGTTACGCTCAATAGTTTTCAATCAATGCCAACGACGGCACCGCCGCCGGAATAACGCATCTCCGGCGGCTAAAGTTCAAGCGCTGCGTGGAGCTCGCCTCTAGGCTCTCCTCGCGCTTGACTTTTGCCTGTTTATTCGTGGCCGTTTGTGTAAATTATTGATTTAGGTGCATATCAGCGGAACTGTTAGTGTATTTCATTCTGGCGGGTTTTTCAGCGTGGTCGTTCATGCAAATCACCTGACAGTCGAGACCCTGCCACAGATACTTGTGGTCATGGTACCGCGTGCAGGTCCACTCATTTCGACG
>JAXDUM010000018.1:0-40425 GCA_034089285.1 Candidatus Cryptobacteroides sp. | reverse complement strand
TCAAATCCCAGAACGTGGGCCTCGGAATAACCGAGACTGAACTTGGCGTTGCTCTCAGACGTCCTGATTTCGACAAGATCTACATCGTGGACGAGAACGGAACCAGGTACGAGATGACCAGGACCGAAGACTATGCATACGAGGCGACCGAAGATTTCCCGGCCTACGTAAATGCCAATCTCGTATCACCGGAATTCAATGATGGTGAGACCATTACCCTCGGATGGGACGGCTCCGGCCTGACCTCTTCCTCGGAGGAACTCATTCCTTTCGGAGCCAGCATAGCCGGAAGATACACCATCAAGGCTGACTTGATGAAACTCTCTGTCTCCCCTACAGGAAGTGCAAATGTCGTTTCCACCGCTGAATACAGACAGGGACAGACCATGGAATTCGGCAATGTCGTAAGCATCGAGAACTGGAATATCGATCCGGACTTCTTCTCCATCTCCGAGGACAAGAAATCGGTGACATTCCGCGCTGTTGACGGCTACTACAAGATGGCCTACGACACAAAGGAGATGTTCATCAAAGTGGAGCCTGTGGACGAAAACGGACAACCTCTTGCACTTTCTGCAGATGGTACCGGAGCTGTATGGGCAATCGGTTCCGGCATTGGAAAGCCGGCAATCGGACCGAGCTGGAACACTGATGACGGAGCATATCCATTCGCAAGAATCAGTGACAAGGTTTACGAGTTCACCCTCGCCACACCTGGTCAGCTGGCCATTTCCGGCTCTGATTTCAAATTATTCCACCAGAAAGGCTGGGGTGGAGAGTTCCAGAAAATCCACTACAGCACCCTTGACATCGAACCTATGTTCACCATGACCGACTCCGGAAATATCCAGCCATCCGAACTCAATGCCGGCAAGGGCTACAGATTTACCCTCGACCTTACGGCTGGGGTGAACAGTGCCAAGCTCAGCTGCGAGGAAATCGAGGTTGCAGGCGGCGGTCTGGACATCACGGTCAACGGAGAAAAGGCCCTCAAGATGTCAGCATCCGTCTACAAAGTACCTGCAGTAAAGGTTGAGAAAAACAGCATCATTTCTTTCACAGGCATCGACAACCCTCTCGAATGGATTATTGACAGTGATCATTTCGAACTGACAGCTGAAGGTCTGAAGTTCAATGCCATCACCGGCTTCTACTCATTCGAGCTCAATATCGAGAACAAATACGTCATCGTTAGGCACGTCAAGGAAGACGGAAAGGCTGCCACATACGCCAATGAAAAGGCCATCACCTTCATGGGATGGGGTGTTGGCTACCCTGCAATGGCTCAGCAGCTGGCCTGGGATGGAGGTCTCCTGATTACTCTCGCGCAGATAGAGGACGGAGTTTACCAGTTCACAGGAACCGCCTGCGAGGACGGAGATATGACTCCTGTCGGAAACTGCTGGCGTGCAACTGAAATATCTTTCAAGTTCTTCGGCCAGGCAGGCTGGGGTGATGAGTGGGGTAACGTTACCCTGACGGATGAGGCTAAGAAATACTTGGAAGTCAATGGAAACGTAGAGCTCATCCTTGACCATATGGATGGTGATACAAAGGTATACAAACCGCTTGAAGTGGGTGCGAAATACAGGATGACTGTCACAGACTGCTCTGCGCTCAACGGCGGCAAGTTTGATGTCACCATCGACTTCAGGAAAATATAGGATAATTCTTATATTTGCAGGAAAAACAGATTTTTTTGATGTATTTTCCCCGAATAAAACCGCTTTTCATGTTGCTGCTGGTCCTCTCCTGTTCAGGGGAAGAGGACCGGCAGCTTCTTGAAATACTTGACAAGACATTGGAAAACAAGGCTTTGTATGCAGGTTATTTCAATGACAAGGTAAATGTCCTGAAGGAGGTTCTGAATGAGCAGACCGACCCGGAGCAGGTGTTCAATATTGACATGAGACTTGCCGATGCATACAGGGCCAACAGCAAGGACTCCGTTCTCGTCTATCTAGGGCATGCCGGGGAGGCTGCCGGAAAGGCAGGCAGGCCGGACCTTGCCGCCATAGTCGATTTCAGTACTGCAGTGACCTATGTGAAGGCTGGATATGCCGTGGAGGCGAATGACATTCTGGAGCATTACAGACATGCGGATATCCCTGACATAGCCCTGAGAAGCTATTATGAGGCTGAACACACGTACTGGGGCGAGACAATGGCTTACACATCAACCCCTGAATCATACGACAACAAGCTGAAAAACAGGGACTTGTACAGGGATAAGCTCTTCAGGCTCACAGATGAGGGCAGCTGGCAGTGGCACAACCTCAAAAGAGAGGCATTCCACGAGGTCTCAGATATGGAAAACACCCGCAAACACGCCAGGGCAATGCTGGATGTAAGTCCCGAGAACTCGCGCGAATATGCCGAGGCTGCATATTATTACGCCTGCACTTTCAACGAGCCGGAGGAAAAGGAAGACTGGCTGATCCGCTCCGCCATAGCCGACATCATGTGCGGGACAAGGGATTATTCTTCCCTCAACGACATTTCCGGCCTGATGTTCAGGAAAGGCGACATCGAGAGGGCTTTCAGGTATGCTGCTGACCACTGCATGGTTGATGCGCTGTATTTCAACGGCAAACTCCGTCCGTGGCAGATAACCAGGCTCTTCCCGGAGATCGAGTCCGCATATCAGGAAAAGCATCAGCGGCAGAACCGGATCACATTGACATTGCTCCTCTGCCTTGCCGTTCTCTTCAGCATAATGCTTGTTCTCGTCGGCTTCCTGTACAGGAGACAGCACATCATAGAGGCCGTCAGGGGAAAACTTCAGGATTCCTATATGGTGATCGACAGAAGGAACCGGGAGCTGGAGGAAATAAACAGCCGCCTCGTCAAGCTTAACTCCCGAATTCAGGAGTCGGACAAAGTCAAGCAGGAATACATCGGACTCTTCCTGGGAATGGTTTCAGACAATATCAGCACATTCAGAAAATACCGGATGCGTGTGCTGAAATATATCCGTCAGGGCAATACCAAGGCCATTACCGATGAGATCGAGCAGCTGGAACCGATCGACAATGATATACTCGAGTTCTACAAGATGTTCGACCAGGCATTCATAAGCATCTACCCGGACTTTGTAGGAAAATTCAACAATCTTCTTGCCGACGGGGCTGAAATAGTACCGAAGGGCGATGATATCCTGACACCGGAGCTCAGGATTTTCGCCCTGATCAAGCTCGGCATCACTGATTCCAGCCGTATCGCATCGCTTCTGCATTACTCGGCCAACACAATTTACAACTACAGGGCAAAGACCAAGAACAAGGCCCGTGGTTCCCGCGACTCGTTCGAGGATGCAGTACGGAATATCGAATAGGCTGAACAGGCAAACTGAAACAAAAAACCAAAACATAATGAAAAAATCAACAGCAATTTGCGCCTTGTCTGCCACAATCTTGGCAGTCCTGTCCTGCGGGCAGGCCGAAAGGAAGGCTGAGACACCGGTCTATCTCGACGAGAGCCGGCCTCTTGAAGAAAGGGTGGAGGATGCTCTCTCCAGGATGACATTGGAAGAGAAGGTCAAGATTCTCCATGCACAGAGCAAATTCTCCTCTGCGGGAGTTCCGCGGCTCGGCATACCTGACCTGTGGACCACAGACGGCCCTCACGGAATCAGGCCGGAGGTGCTTTGGGATAAATGGAGACAGGCGGGATGGACCAATGACTCCTGCGTGGCCTTCCCTGCATTGACCTGCCTTGCAGCCACCTGGAGCGAGGAAATGTCCGCATTGTACGGCAAGAGCATCGGAGAAGAGGCAAGATACAGGGAGAAGGATGTGCTGCTCGGTCCCGGAGTGAACATCTACAGGACCCCGCTCAACGGCAGGAATTTCGAATATATGGGCGAGGACCCTTACCTCGCTTCCAGAATGGTTGTCCCTTATATTCAGGAGGTCCAGAAGAACGGCGTCGCCGTCTGCGTAAAGCACTTCGCCCTGAACAATCAGGAAAGTCTCCGTCACCAGTACGATGCCATCATCGACGACAGGACCCTGAACGAAATCTATCTCCCGGCCTTCAAGGCTGCAGTTCAGGAAGGAGGCGCATGGTCGATAATGGGAGCATACAATCTTTACAAAGGCCAGCATCTCTGCCATAATCAATACATTCTCAATGACATATTGAAGAAGGACTGGGGATTTGACGGAGTTGTGATCTCTGACTGGGGAGGATGCCACGATACCGACCAGGCCATCACCAACGGGCTGGACCTCGAGTTCGGAACCTGGACTGACGGCCTGACCATGGGTGCCACCAACGGCTATGATGCCTACTACCTGGCCGATCCGTATCTTGAAAGGCTCAGGGACGGAAGAGCCTCCGAGGAAGTGCTCAACGAGAAGGCGCGGAGAGTCCTGAGACTTAATTTCAGGACAGCCATGCGCAAGGACAAGCCGAACGGCTCCCTATGCTCACCGGAGCATTACGATGCCGCCAGAAGAATTGCCGACGAGGGTATCGTGCTTCTCAAGAACAATGACAATGTGCTGCCGATCAGCCGCAAGGCAGGAAGCAGGATTCTCGTTGTCGGAGAAAATGCCGTGAAGATGATGACAGTGGGAGGAGGCTCATCCTCATTGAAAGTGCAGAGGGAGGTTCTGCCGCTCGACGGAATCAGGGCTGCTGCGGGAGAAGGCGTCACGGTGGAATTTGAAAGAGGCTACGTGGGTGACATAAGCGGTTCCTACAATGGTGTCGTTACCGGGCAGGACCTGTCGGAGAGCCGTTCCGCCGAGGAACTTATCGAAGATGCCTGCCTGAAGGCCAAGGATGCCGACGCAGTGATTTTCATTGGCGGTCTCAACAAGTCCAGCCATCAGGACTGCGAGGATTCCGACAGGTTCGGGCTCGGTCTTCCATACGGCCAGGATGCTGTCATTGAAGCACTTGCAAAGGTAAACCCTCGGCTTGCGGTGGTCATCGTTTCCGGAAATGCAGTCGCAATGCCATGGGTTGACAATGTAAATGCCATCGTGGAGGCCTGGTACTGCGGCTCACAGTCCGGAACCGCCCTGGCGGATATCATTTTCGGCGACGTGAATCCTTCCGGAAAACTTCCTGTGACATTCCCTGTAAGGCTTGAGGACAACGGAGCACATGCTCTGGGCGCCTATGACCCTGCTTCGACCGAAGCTCATTACAGCGAAGGCATTTTCGTAGGCTACCGCTGGGCCCAGAAGAAGGACATCAAGCCTCTCTTCGCATTCGGACACGGACTCAGCTACACCACTTTCTCATATTCCGAGGCTGAAATCAGCCGCACGACGATGTCGGAGAACGGCAAGGTCACTGTCAGCGTCAATGTCACCAACACCGGAGACCGCGAGGGCAAGGAAATCGTCCAGCTCTACATCGGTGATGACGAATGCAGCGTGGAGCGTCCTGTGATGGAGCTCAAGGCATTCCGCAAGGTCAGCATAAAGCCGGGCGAGACCGTCAGGGTCAGCTTCCCTGTGAACGCCGACATGCTCAAGTTCTACGGCACTGACGGCTGGACTCTCGAGAAGGGCAGTTTCACCGCCTACGTCGGAGCAGCATCGGATGACATCCGGACTTCCGTGAAGTTCAATGTAAATTAATGAGACTATCCTGCCAAATCTTAAGGAAGAATCATTATTTCCGGAAACATATTCTGGAGGATATTCGGACAATCTATTATAACAACCTGATAGCAGACACATTATGAGAACAGCATTGAAATCAGTCCTTTGGATAATGCTAGCTGCGGTATCCTGCGGTAGAGAAGATGTACTTGAGACAATGTGGGTAAGCACCGACATCCACTTTACGGACAGGATTAGCATTGAAGAAATCGAGGACGCCAAGACTCCTGCAGCATTCCGCCACCCGGCCTGGAAGGGCGAGAGAATTTGGGCGCAGCTGCTGATCAGGACTATCGGGGAAGCGGACGGTGTCAGAATCGGGATTTCAGACCTGAAATCGGGGAATGACGTCATTCCGTCAGAGATGATTGAAGCAGGCTTTGTCAAATATGTGATGGGAGATGTGTTTGCTGACTCATTCAGTCAATGCGGAGAAAGGCCGGTCGGCAAGTTCGACTCGCTGATGGTGGCCGACATGGTGGACAATTGCGAATACATAGACCTGAAAGATAATGCATTGCAGCCGATATGGATTACAGTAAAAGTCCCGGAGAATGCGGCGGCCGGGCATTACGAGGGCAGGCTGACCGTGAAGGCCAAGGGTATCAGGGCAAGGAAAGTCCCGTTCAAGATTGAAGTTCTCGACAGGACGCTCCCCTCTCCTGAGGAATGGAAATTCTATCTGGACCTGTGGCAGAATCCTTATTCCGTAGCGCGTTACCACAATGTGGAGCTCTGGAGCAAGGAGCATTTCGACCATATGCGCCCTGTAATGCAGAAGCTGGCCGATGCAGGGCAGAAAGTCATAACGGCCACAATCATGAACCGTCCATGGAACGGTCAGACAGAAGACGCTTACGGACCGATGGTGACCAAGACCCTGAAGGCCGACGGTACCTGGAAATACGACTATGAAGTGTTCGACAGATGGGTGGAATGGATGATGTCTCTCGGCATTGACTCATATATCAATTGCTATTCAATGATTCCGTGGGAACTCGAGTTCGACTACTATGAGGAAGGCTGTGATACTCTCAGGACAATGAGGGCGGCTCCCGAAGAAAAGGCCTACTCGGATTACTGGACACCGTTCATCAAAGATTTTGAAAGCCATCTGAAGGAGAAGGGCTGGTTCGGAATAACCAGGATTGCAATGGACGAGCGACCTGTACCGAGAATGCTTGAAGCTATACGCATCATCAGGCAGGCCTCTCCGGAAATGGGAATTTCCCTTGCCGGAGGCAGGCATCCGGAAATTGAGGCCGAACTGACTGACTACTGCGTGTCATTCCTTGCGGAGCATCCTGTTCCGATTTCCGAAAGACGGGCTCGCGGGGACATATCGACCTGGTACACCTGCTGTGCCGAGAAATATCCGAACACATTCACCATTTCCCCTCTCTCGGAAGCTGCCTGGATAGGCTGGAGGACACTTGCGGCCGACTATGACGGTTATCTCCGCTGGGCAGTGAACAGCTGGACCGCCGACCCTATGACAGACACCCGCTTCCGTACCTGGTGCGCAGGTGACACATATATGATATATCCTGACGGCCGCAGCAGTTTGCGTTTCGACAAACTGGTGGAGGGCATCCAGGATTACGAGAAGATGCGCATTCTGATTGACGAATGGAATGCCGCCGATCAACTCGACAAAGTCGCCGAACTGACCCGAGCGCTTTCCCGCTTCGACTACAAGCATCTGTCCGAATCTGCCAGCACGGGCCGCGAAGCCTCCGAAGCCATCGAAGAAGGCCGCAGGGTCTACAACAAACTGAACACTGAAGATTGACATACAGAATCATCTCGGGAAGCACCTGTCTCTCCGGCCATTTCGCACAGATTCCTTAGTAATGTGGAAATGTCCTTCATATCTAATACTTCATATCCCTGACACTGCCGTCAGAATTGACCGGCACGGAAACCGAGCCTTCTGGCAGGAATTTCATGTCAATCAGGAGCATAGGGCTGTCCCATAGCTGGAGGCCGGTAAATTTTTGCCTGCCGGCCATTACATCTCCCCTGTACCTTTTTACATTATAAACCCTTCCGGTGATGAGATCAACAAGAACAGGTTCAGCCAGTGCCACTCCTTTCAATGTAAGATCAACCTCCTGAAAATCAAGGGCATCTGACGGAAGCTTGTCACTGAACCACATCACCGCCCCGGCAATATCCTCTCCAATCCTGACACCAGTCAGCGAAAGTTCCCTGGCAGAATTACAGTCATACTCGAGCGTCCTGTCAGGCACAAGTCCGGGAGTGAACACATTGACAATATTCCGGAAAGTATAGAATGCCGGCCTTCTGTATACAACTTCCTTGAGCAGATTCGTCCTCAACATTCCGAAAGACTGCATCATATTGGGATACTGGAGATCAACGAAGGTGAAGATTGAACTTCTGATTCCAAGCGACCAGTCATTGAGCATTCTTCTCGCAACCCATTTCGCCTGGCTGTACTCACTCCATTCGTGATACCTCAGGGCGTGACCCCATTCAAGTACGCAAGGACAGCCGCATTCTCCCATAAACAACTTAATATCAGGGTTGTACGACCTCACCAGTTCAGCCAGTTCCAGAATCCCGTCCACGGCATCATCCGGATTTTCAAAATACGGATGGAAACTGATATAGTCAATATCACCGAGCACATTCTTCTTTTTCAATATGTCCATAAAGTCGGACGTGAAATCCAATGGCATCCGCGAAAGCGAACCGGCAATGATTACCGCATCAGGAGAAACCTTCTTGATTTCCGCTACCGTGGCAATGACAAGGTTGGCATAATCCGCAGCGGAATTGTTCCCTCTTCCAAGATTCGGTTCATTCCATATTTCCCACTCATTGACCTTGCCCCTGTATCGGGTCACAAGGGCATTGACATATTTACGCCAGGCCTTCATTGTCCTGTCATCAGAAAAAATCCTGGAGCCAAGCGACTTCTCCGCACCATAGACAGGATTGCCGTAGCCGAGGCTCATCCACGGTGTCAGTCCCTCTTCAATCAATCCGTCCACAATGTGGTCCAGCCATCCGAAATCATACTTCCCTGCCTCAGGTTCACACTTTGCCCAGCCGCTCTGGATTCTCGCCGACCTTGCCCCTATCTCACAAAGCCAAGGCCTGTATTTGTCGAAATCAGCATAATCCCTGTCGAGGGTCTCGCAGCCGATGGACCAGAGACCGGGAGCATTGCACTTGGTCGGAAGAGGGTTCAGCCTTCCGGCCAGTTCCATTACAGGACCGCTCATATTGAGCCTTTTCCATGTCACAGACCAATGCGGGGTCTCAGGGCCAACTGTCGCCGGCAATGTATCCCGGGCATAGGTTCGGCCGCTGCCAAGCACAAATAACAGACTTGCAGAAATAAGAAAAATTTTAATCCTCATAAAAATCACTGCTGTTAAACAAAACATAGCGCAGGAAAATACCACACTACACCACACATCGCAAATATAAGGGTATTCATTCAAATCTCCAAAAAATAGCACGTCAATGCCGCTCTTTCAGGGAAGAAATGTTATATTAGCGGAGGCAAACCAGTTTAGTAGATTTATGTCAGAAAAAGCAATCGGGATAAGGCTTCTCAATACCTTGTCCACCTTTATTGCCGCAGCCCTGATGATGACGTCCACATTGGCGTCAGCCCAGACAGAAGGCATTGTATCGGGCATCGTGACGGATGAGAGCGGGCCGGTCATCGGAGCCTCCGCCATTGTCAGAAGCGGCCGGGCCGGAGGAACAGCCGGAAACTCAGCCGATGGGAAAAACATCAACGGCACCGTCACCGACATCAACGGTGAATTCACATTGTCATCAGTGCCAAGGAACGCAGTGATCGAAATCTCCTGTCTCGGATACGAAACGGTGGAAATCGTCTACACCGGGCAGCAGAGGCTCAGGATCGAGCTCAAGTCATCTTCTGAATTCCTTGAAGGAACGGTAGTCACAGCGCTCGGCATCAAGAGGTCCGAGAAGGCGTTGAGCTACAATGTCCAGGCAGTGGACGGAAGCAGGCTCACCGCAGTGAAGGATGCCAACTTCGTGAACTCCCTCAACGGTAAAGTGGCCGGAGTCACCATCAATGCGGGTGCATCCGGTTCAGGTTCAGGCTCCAGAGTCGTGATGCGAGGCGTCAAGTCCATAACCAAGTCCAACCTTGCGCTATACGTCATCGACGGTGTACCGATGTACAACATGAACCTCGGAGGCTCGGGCAGCATAATGTCGGACCAGCCGGGAACTGACGGCGTCGCCGATATCAACCCTGAGGACATCGAAAGCGTGACAATGCTTACAGGACCTTCAGCGGCAGCACTTTACGGCAATGCAGCAGCTGCCGGTGTCGTCCTCGTGACCACAAAGAAGGGCCAGGCCGGCAAGACCACCCTCTCCTACTCGAACTCCACCACATTCTCCACTGTGGCGAAGATGCCCGAGATGCAGAGCAGATACGGCAACAATGCCAATGACATCACATCCTGGGGCGAGAGAGTGGACAATGACTACGACCCGAGGAAATTCTTCCGCACCGGTCTGGACGAAATCAACTCCATATCATTCTCCACAGGAAACCAGAAGAACCAGACCTACGCCTCGGCTTCCGCAACCAATTCCACCAACATCCTGCCGAACAGCGGATACAACCGCTACAACTTCTCCGCGCGGAATACCACTACCTTCCTCGGGGACAGGCTCGTGTTCGACTTCGGAGGCAACTACATTCTCCAGGATGACCGGAACCTCGTGGCGCAGGGACTGTATTTCAACCCTCTCCCGGGACTCTACCTCATGCCGAGAAGCGAGGATTTCGACAATATCAGGCTTTATGAGAGATGGGACGAGGCCAAGGGCTACAATGTCCAGTACTGGCCTTACGGAAGCGTCACATCCGGGCTCCAGAACCCTTACTGGGTACAGAACAGGGAGCTCAGGGAGAACAGGAAGACCAGGTATATGCTGAACGCCTCCCTGAAATACAACATAACCCCGTGGCTCAACATAAGCGGCAGAGTAAAGGTTGACAACTATGCCAACAGGCTGACTTACAAGATGTACGCCTCCACCGACCTGCTCTTCTCCGGCGAGCACGGCAACTACAGGGACATCCAGACCTCACTGTTCAGCACTTACGCCGACGTCATTGCCACGATGGACAGGAAGTTCGGCGACTGGTCTGTCAACATCAATGTCGGAGCCAGCATTGACGATACCCGTCAGGAATACATCGGATACGACGGAGGACTCGACATACCGAACTTCTTCGCGGTCCACAACATCAAGTTCGAGCGCGGATGGAAACCGAAGCAGGGCGGATGGCACGACCAGGCGCAGGCCGTATTTGCCAGTGCGGAAATCGGCTGGAAATCACTCATTTACCTTACCGTGACAGAGAGAACCGACTGGGAGTCCGAGCTGGCTTTCTCCAACTACAAGTCATTCTCCTACCCGAGTGCGGGACTCTCATCCATCATCTCAAGCCTCTTCGATGCACCGGACTGGCTCTCATTCCTGAAGGTCAGGGGCTCATACGCAGAAGTGGGCAATTCCTACGGCAGGTATATGACCACCGCCTCCTATCCTTACAATGAGCAGAGCAAATCGTGGAACACCACGACTTCCTATCCCAACTATGATCTGAAACCCGAAAGAACCAGGTCCTGGGAGGTCGGAATCGACGCCAACTTCTTCAACGACCTCAGCCTGAAGTTCACATTCTACCATTCCAACACCCTGAACCAGACATTCTCCGCATCCCTTCCTTCATCGTCGGGATACTCTTCCATAGCCATCCAGAGCGGTGACATAATGAACAGGGGAATCGAAATGGCCCTCGGATATGACCACAAGTGGAACGACTTCTCGTTCGGGGCGCATTACACCCTGACAATGAACAGGAACCGGGTGATGAGACTTGCGGACGGGGCCCTCAACCCATATACCGGGGAGACCATCAGGATGGAGGAACTCGGTGTCGGCGGCTTCGGCCAGACTGACGCCAGCATCATTCTCCGCAAGGGAGGCTCCACCGGTGACGTATATGCCTCGAAGAGAATCAAGAGGGATCTGAACGGCTACATTCTCGATGACCCGAACACCGGACTTGCGGTCGAGACGGTGGAGAGATTCAAGATCGGCTCCATCCTCCCGAAGGCCAACATGGGTCTGAGCTTCGACTTCGGATGGAATGGCATCAGCCTCGGAATGACGTTCACCGGCAGGATTGGCGGCATTGTCATCAGCGAGACCCAGGCCACTCTCGACAGATACGGAGTTTCGGAGGC
This sequence comes from Candidatus Cryptobacteroides sp., assembly GCA_034089285.1. Taxonomy (GTDB): domain Bacteria; phylum Bacteroidota; class Bacteroidia; order Bacteroidales; family UBA932; genus Cryptobacteroides. The sequence continues at coordinate 28,517 of JAXDUM010000018.1, read as the reverse complement.
CTCGGCAGCGGCAAGGGACAATGGCGGTGTACCGGTCAACCAGGGCACGGTCAATGCCAAGAACTATTTCCAGACCATATCCAGCATTGTCACGAACTACACCTACGACGCCACCAACTTCAGGCTCGGGGAAATGAGCCTGAACTACACGCTTCCTCGGAAATGGTTCGCGGACAAATGCGGAATCACTCTCGGATTCGTCGCCAGGAACCTCTGGATGATATACTGCAAGGCACCGTTCGACCCGGAACTCACCACTGCGGTGTCATCCAACTACTACCAGAGCTTCGACTCATTCATGCTTCCGAGCACCAGAAGTGCCGGCTTCAATGTCCGGCTTCAGTTTTAACGTATAACCCAATGATTGAAAGCATGATACAGAATATGAAAAAGATAATCTGCATACTCGCCGCAGCAATATGCCTCTCCGGCTGCATCGGCAAGTTCGAAGAATACAACCGCAATCCCTACCAGCCGACCACAGTGCCGGTAAGGGATCTGCTGAGCTCGATGTTCAATGTATATGCCAGCCCGCAGCAGAACGAATGCCAGTTCAACAACTGCATGTGGGCCTGCTACAGCGGTCAGATCACGGCTCCTCACAACTGGGGCAAGGGAACCGCCACCTTCGCCTACTTCAATGCGGAAGAGGGCTGGAACCAGTCCACGACCAACACCTTCTTCACCAAAATCTACTCCAACTACTTCATCATCAAGGAGAGCACCAAGGAGGAGGGCATAATCTACGCCATCGCCCAGCTCACCCGCATCTTCGCAATGCAGGAAGTGGCATCACTCCAGGGCCCGATTCCTTACACCAAGGTCAGGGCCGGAGACATCTACGTGGAGTACGATGACGAGGAGACTGTCTGGAAGGCGATGTTCGATGACCTGGACGGAGTCATCAGCACCCTCACCGACGCAGGTTCAGGAGTCAATGACGACCTCAATGAAATCGACCAGATCTATGGCGGGGACTGCCGCAGATGGCTGAAGTTCGCCAATACTCTCAAACTCCGCATGGCAATGAGAATCAGCGGCATTGCACCTGAATATGCCAGGACAAAGGCCGAGGAGGCCGTGGCATCGGGCGTATTGAGCGGGATTGATGACAGCGCCTACGACACCACCAACAGCGGCCAGACCAACAACGGCTACAAGATTGTGGACGGCTGGGGCGAGCTCAAGGCCAATGCCTGCCTCGTATCCTATATGAACGGATATGCGGACCCGAGAAGGGCGGCGTATTTCACCGAGGCGGACGAAAGCCTTGGCGGAGGCTATATCGGAGTCAGATCCGGGACCAACGAGCCTCCTGTGCCTGCCGACTACAACGGTTACAGCTCATTCAGGATTGCCAGGGTGGCCAACAAGGGGCTCAAGGACGCAGGAGCCAACCCTATGCCGATAATGTACGCCAGCGAGGCCTGGTTCCTCCGCGCGGAAGGTGCGCTGAGAGGCTGGGATATGGGCGGAACCGCCGGGGAACTCTACGAGGAAGGCATCAGGAAGTCTTTCGAGGAATTCGATGTGGCGGGTGCCGATGAATATATGGCCGACTCGGAAAAGAGGCCAGGGAACCATACGGACCCGAAATCCTCCATGGACAGCTACACGAACCAGTCTACCATCACCATAGCATGGAACGAGGGCGACACATTCCAGACAAAGCTGGAGCGGATCATTACCCAGAAATGGATCGCGAACCTGCTCAACCCTCTCGAGGGCTGGTCAGATTTCCGCAGGACAGGATATCCGAAGATTTTCCCTCCTGTCAAGAGCGCATCCCAGGACGGCTGCGGACTCCAGAGACAGATGAGGCGCCTGCATTTCCCCGAGAGCGAATACAATGGCAACAGGGCCAATACCGAGGCAGCCTGCGCATTCCTCCAGGGAGGACAGGACAGTGACAATGCTGACCTCTGGTGGGCTCTCAAGTCAAACGGTCAATATTGATGAAGATGAAAAAGACAATGATACTAGCGGCGGCGCTTGCAATCTGCGCCGCATCCTGCTCGGAATGGACGGATCCGGACCCGAAATTCCACGACCCGGTAAACATCAATTCCGAGGCATATTACAAGGCCCTCCGGGATTACAAGAAAACCGACCACGCCATCTGCTTCGGATGGTTCAGCGGATGGACAGGAACCGGCAGCAACCTCTACAACCAGCTCAGGGGCATACCTGACTCCATGGACGTGGTTTCCATCTGGGGCGGCAAGACCGGCCTCTCAAAGGAGCAGAAGGCCGACATGAAGGAGGTCCAGACGAAGAAGGGTACCAAGGTTCTCTGGTGCCAGCACGTGGTGGACATAGGCAGGGAAATCACCCCTGCAGGCCACACCGCATTGGAATACTGGGGCTGGAACGGCAGTTCGTACGACGGAAGCGCTGAAGCCGACGAGGCCATCAGGAAATACGCCAGGGCCATCGTGGATACCGTGAAACATTACGGCTATGACGGCTGCGACTTCGACTACGAGCCCAACTTCGGCTACAGGGGCAATATCTCCGGCTCCCCTGCCGCAATGCACGTATTTCTCTCGGAGATAGCCAATTACATGGGGCCAACATCCGGCTCAGACCTGATTCTGGCAGTGGACGGGGAGCCTCAGACCCTGCTTGCGGAGACCGGTCCTCTCCTCGACTACTACATCATCCAGGCCTATTACTGCCCGGGCGACTACAATCTCGACCAGCGATTCAGCGGGCTGCTGGCAAAATTCGGTGTACTCGAGGACGAGGAGACCATAATGAGGAAAACGGTATGGTGCGAGGACTTCGAGAAATACCAGACCAGCGGAGGCTGCGACTTCATCACCCGCAACGGAATCCACACCTGGTCCCTTATGGGAATGGCCATGTACTACCGTCCGAGCCTCCCGGGCTGCCGTACAGGCGGTGTAGGGGCATACAGGTTCAATCTCGGACGAAGCAAGAGTGACTATTACCATCTGCGGGCGGCAATCCAGCAGATGAATCCCGCACGCAAATAGAATGATTATGAAAAGGAAAATGATAATGGCAGCGGCCGCCCTGATAATGGCCGCCTCCTGCGACAATGCAGAATACAGCGTCATCGACAATGCGGTATTCATCTCCGAAGCCGCCCCTGAAGACAAGTTCAACCAGCAGGTGGAGAGCATCATCGTGGAGGGAACAGTCACAAGGACATTGACAATCAGGCTCGCAAAGGCCCTGGACACAGACATTGAGGTAAACCTCGGCATGGACAGGGACTTCATAGCCGGCTACAATGAGCGGAAAGGCACATCCTATCTCATCCTCCCTGAGGAATACCTGGCATTCGACAGGAAAGTGACCATCGAGGCCGGCAGCCTTGCAAAGACTGTAACATTGGAAATCAGGGAGTTCACATCCCCTAACGGCGAAGCCTACGCCATTCCGCTGCAGATCGAGTCAGTCAGCGGTCCAGTCGGCACTGCCGGGGACGCAAGGCATATAATGTTCATACTGATGACCCCGAATATCCAGAAGGCTCCCAAGCTCACCGCCACCAATTCAGGAGGATGCAATGTCATCTTTGACAACGCCAGTCTCCAGGGCCTGGGCGAATGGACATTGGAATTCTGGATGATGATGGATGCCGAGGACGGGAACAACGCATTCTACAGCAACTCCTCCCCTCTCGGCTTCGGGACATTCTACTTCAGGTGGTGGGCGAAGAATGCAGCCGGAGACGGGCCTTGGTTCCAGAACCAGCTCGACGGAGTCTATCTCGACGACCACAGCCACCCGTGGGAGGCGGGCAGATGGTATCACGTATGCTACACCTACAGCAACGATCTGATGCAGCTCTACATCAATGGAGAGAAGGATGCCGACCTCCAGTTCACGGCAGGCCGCACATTCTCATTCGGAAGGCTCAATCTCTGCAGCGGACTCGGCTACATGCAGTTCTACTCCCTCGCCCAGATCAGGCTCTGGAACAAATGCCTCGCCCAGTCCACCATACAGGATGCAATGAACAGGGCCGTCCCTGTGGACAGCCCCGGTCTGTGTGCATATTGGAAATTCGATGAAGGTTCAGGCAAAATCCTGAAGGAGGCCGTCAACGGCTTTGACATTGAGCTCAAGACTACTCCAACGTGGTTTGACGACATCAATTTCCTCCATCCGAACGACTGAAGATCAATGACTTCTCTATCATTCAGGCACCGTATCCTAACCACCGATACCGGTGCCTGATGTTCTTGATGACTCCTCGAGATTGCCGACCTTGCGGTAGCGTGTACGCTGAGCCTGGCCGAAGTTGTAGGAAACGCCGATCTTCACCTTCTGACTATCGTAGTGCAGGTAGCTTTTGGCCAGGGTCACATTCTTGTCTGCACCGCCCACGACGGTAAGGTCCTGCTTCTGGCTGCGGAAAAGATTGTCCACATCGAGAGAAAGCGTGAGACGGTTCTCGAGGAAATTCTTCTTTATGCCGAGATTGCTGATGAATACCGGTTCAAGCCTGAAATATCCCCAGGTCATAGGTGAATTGTAACGTCCGTCAATCTGGATTTTCCAGTCTTTCGGAAGAATGAATGTGAAATCCGTATAGCCTGCGAACATAAAGCTCCGGTTGCGGAGATTCACGTCGATGTTGTCAGAGTAGAGACCGTTCAGGTTCAATGTCCACTGCAGCCATTTCGCAATCTGGAAACCGGAGATATTGGCCGAGAGGAATGCCATGTGGCAATATCCGAAGTTGCCCCAGGTGAGAATCTGGTCGCCGTTCTGCTTGTAGGAAGGCAGCTGGTTGAACATGTCCCTGTTGTGGTCATATCCCACAGCCACCGAGAAGTTCTTGAAGAAGACGGCTGAAAGGCTCACGGAGTTGGTGTACTGAGGCTTGAGGTCAGGATTTCCCACGACGAAGCTGTGAGCGTCGACATACTGCTCGGCAGGGTTGAGATTGTAATAGTTCGGCCTCTGGATGCGCCTTGTATAGGAAAGGTTCATCATGAAGTTCTGCGAAGGATTCCAGCCGGCGAAAACAGTCGGGAAAAGGTCGAAATAACTTCTGCGGGTATCCGTGCCGGCAGTTTTCCAGTCTCCGTAGGAATGGGTGTACTCTCCCCTGAGGCCGGCCTTGACGCTGAACTTGCCGAAAGGCTTTGCAATGCTCACATACAATGCGGCAATATGCTCCTGATAAGTGAAATCATTGCGGTTGTCCGGCATCAAGGTCTCTGTCTTGAGCATCTTGTTGTCAGTGAAGGAACCGGCCCATTTTCCGCCGGCTTCCAGCATTGCATTCTTCCAGCACATGGTCTGCCAGTCAGCCTTGGCCGAATAGATGCTCACGGTGGAATTGTTGTCAATCACCTTGTCAGTCTCCACATATTCCTCGCTTGCGATGTAGTCCCTGCTCAGAATTGTGTTGTAAGACTTGGAACCGGTACGGTACCAGTCCAGATTGGCAGTGATCTCGGATGACCTTGCCTCGTCGAAAATATGCGTATAATTGACATTGGCACTGGCAGTCAGGCTTTTGGAGTCATTGTCAGTAGCGGAGAGGTTCTCAGTCCTCAGTCCGGCAACCTCCTGCACACTGGAGCCGTTGAATGGCTCATCTCCCTTTCTTCCCATAAAATTCCAGGAGCCAGGCACATTCAGGATCACACCGAAAATGTTCTTGTCATCGATGAACCAGTCATTTCCCAGCTTGATGTTCATGGCCTTGTAGTCATTGCACTGGAGAGACTCCGTCCTCTGGCTGAACGGCCCCATCTCGGTAACTGTCTCAAGATCGGTTGCGAAATCCATATCCGTCTTGTAGTCACCCTCATAGACATTGAGGAAGGTATTGGTCTTCTTCGAGCGGTAGTTGATGTTAGCCCAGAAATCCTCCTGCCAGAGGAAACGGTCCGTACGGCCGAAATACATGCCGCCCACGGTTGCGCCGAGAGAGCCGTTGAAGCCTGCCAGAGCATTCTTCTTGGTCTTGATGTTGATGATACCGCCCTGACCCTGGGCATCGTACTTGGAGGAAGGATTGGCAATGAGCTCGAATTTCTCGATGCTGGTGCCCGGAGTGGAGCGGAGCAATGCCTCAAGGGCCTTTCCGTCCATATAGGAAGGTCTTCCGTCGATCCACACCGCCACGGACTTGCCGTTGAGAGTAATGTTGCCGTCCTTGTCGATGACTACTCCCGGAGCCTTCTTTATAAGGTCCATTCCCGTGGAGCCCTGGGCAAATGCGCTCTGGCTGACATTCATCACGACCTTGTCCACCTTCATCTCGACCAGCTGGACCTTACCCGTCACAGTGGCGGCTGCAAGGCTCTCCCTGTCAGCCTCCATCTCGACCACAGCCCCGTCGGCAAGACTGACAAGCACCACATCCTTATATCCTATTAGGGAAATTGTCATCTTATGGGAAGAAGGGAAATTAACCTTGAATTCTCCATTCTCATCAGTAGTCGTACATGCAGTGATGTTTCCCTCCACATCCCTTACTGCAACGGTTGCCCATCCGAGGGCGCTGCCGTCATTCTTGTCCACCAGCTTGGCGGAGACAATGTTGTCCTGTCTTGCAGCCGACATCGTGAAGCTGCAGAGGACCGTCACAATCAAAAATGCAAATAATCTTTTCATATCGTTATTCTTTTTTCAATTCCGATGGTGCAAATTTATGACATTATATTGAAAATACTGTATTTCCGATATGGACAAATGAAAAATCCAACCCGCTGATAATCAGCAGATTGGATATGGACAATATGGACATCTGCGATTTCGGGCCCCTCTAGAGCACGAACATGAGCGAAATCCGGATGTCTTTAGGAGCTATGAAGCCGTTCCAGGCTCCCTGGTATGAATGCCTGACTCCGCCCCAGAAGCCGAGGCCGAAATCGAGGTTGAAATGCCTGGCCAGCATAAGGGAATATCCTGCAGAAAGGCCTGCTCCGAACCTGTCGCTCGTCCCGTTCAGATACTTGAGAGGGAGATTCTCCGCATCGCAGTCCTCCGCCCCGGCGAAGCCCCTCACCCAGACACCGCTGTAAACATACCATGGCCAGTATCTTGCGCCCAGGCTGAAAGAACGCTTCTTGTCCCGGTGATTGAAGTTCCATCCATTGTACTCCATCTGCATGTCGAGGGAGCAATGTCTTCCGACCGCATACTCCAGGCCGAGATTGAGTGTCGCAAGGTCCACGAGGGAAAGCAGATTGGTCGATATGGCCCATGGGCCTCTCAGATCCTCATTGTCCCGCTCAGGACGCCAGCCTCCCTGGCCGAGATTGCAGGAAAGTCCGAAGAGAGCCTCGCCGGCGAGCGCCCTGCCTGAGCCTTTTCCGGTGAGCCTGCCTGTCACAGCACGGGCTCTCAGGTCAATGATGAAGCTCATCCTGTCGTCCACCTTGAAGTCATTCAGAAGACCGGCTCCTGCGGAGAAATCCTTGCCCAGCCTGCCGCTGAAATGATTGCGGACATTCGTCACGCCGAAATTGAGATAAGGCGATATAGTGTAAACCCTGTCTGCCTTGTATCCTCCGATGGCATTGGACATGTTCCAGAGCACGTCTGCGTGAACGTATCCGCTGTCGAACTCGGAATTGTCATCCTTCACGAAATTCTCGAAAAGATATCCTATGCGGGCTCCCCATTCAGGAGAGAACCATTTTCCGACCGCTATGTCAATCGCAGGTCCCGGACGGCCGTTGAATCTCTGCCTGGTATCCAGCACAAGGCCGAATCCGCCCGTTGTCTGCACGAACCAGTTCTCCCCGAAACCGTTCAACAATATTCCTGTTCCCCTGTCATCCCAGCGTGGTTTGCCGATGTTGAGGGTGAGGCCGGCCATTGCGGAAGCGTTCAACACATATCCGCCACTGCTTCCGAACTGCCTCTCGGAAAGCAGGACTCCCCTGAGATCCACGAAAGCACCCATCCAGTCATTGAACCTGAAGCTGTTGAGAAGACCCGGTCCTGAGGCGAAATTGGAGCTCGTCCTTCCGGCCCTGGTGACGAAGGATGCTCCCATTGCCATATAAGGGGCAATGCTCCATATTCTGTCAGGGTCATATTTCCTGAATGTTCCCTTGATGTCCCAGAGAATGTCACCGTGCACGTAGTTCCAGCCATAAGTTGCCGCATCCGTCCTGAGAGAGGAATGATGCAGGCCAAGCCGGCCGCCGAACGACGGAGAGAAGCCCTTGGCCAGTCCCAGCTCGAAAGCAGGCCTGATTGACTCGACATCGAGACCGCGTATCTGTTTGTGGAAGCCGGTGACACCGCCTGCGGCATAGACGCTCCAGTTGCCGAAGAAGCCATTGTACTGAAGAGGACCCTGTGGAACATAGTCCTCCTCTTTCTGATATCCTTCATGCGGACGGCCATCCCTTCCCATCCACCTGCTGCCGCCGATATTGTAGGCGAAACCGGCAAGGATGGAAGGCTGCAGAAGCGCCCCGCCTTTCTTTCCCGCGGACCTTCCGTTCAGAAGAGCAGCCCTGAAGTCTGCATAGAAATCCACGTGGGAGTTAAGCGGGAAAGCATTGTAAAGGCCGGCTCCTGCGGCGAACTCCCTCTTGAAGAGTCCCCCGCCCCGGTGGAAGGAATTGATTACCCCGATATGGGCGTAAGGCACGGCATTCCAGATGTGCCCGGTCTTGCGGCGAAGGACAGTATTGGTGAAGTTCCACATCGCATCGGCGTGGACATAGGCATATCTGAACTTTTCGTCTCCGGCCGGCTCCATGATGTCAAGACCCTGCACTCCGAGCCTGGCTCCGGCATATGGGGAGAACCATTTTCCCACTGCAATCTCGACCGTCGGTGTAAATGTCCCGGTCCATACGCGGGCATTCGTCACGGCATTCGCACCGAGTCCGGCGGAGAGGAACCAGTCGTCAAAGAAGCGTCCGTTCCTGCCGCCATCCGCCTCCCTGTCATCCCAGCCCTGGTTGCCGAGACTGTACTGAAGGCCGGCAAGAGCTGAAAACATCATTGCCGCACCCGAGGCCGAGCCGACAAGACGTTCGGTGAACATGGTCGTGCGGAGATCTATGTATGCATCCAGGCCTCGTGCAATCCTGAAGGTATTCAACAGGCCGGGACCGGCTCCGAATCCCTTTGAGAAAAGAGAGCCGTCGGATGTGCACAGCACAAGGCCCATGTTCACATATGGAGCCAGTCTCCAGAACCTGTCTGGAGCGGCGCCCTCGGCAGTGCCGAGAATGTCCCAGAGGATATCTCCGTGTAAGTAATTGTAGCCCAGGGACAAGTTCTGTGTCGCAATGCCTGTCCCCTGCCAGCCGGCCCTCGCCCCGAACATCGGGGAGAACCATTTGCCTGCGGTGATGTCCAGGCCGAAGCGGGCCGGAGAGTCGAATACGCCGACATCCTGATTGAGCGCATTGACACCGAGTCCTGCAGAAATGTACCAATTGTCCTTGAACCTGTCAGTGTAGCCATATTTCTGGGCATATGACACGGCGGCCAGAACGCAGAAAGCCAATATTGCGGAAATCACTCTTTTCATAACTGAGCTCCCTCCTTGTCAAGTCCGTATTTTCTTATCAATGTGCTGATTTCAGGATCGAGATTGCCCCTGAACTTGTAGATTCTGTCCATCTCGCAGGCCTTCCTGAACCAGGACATGGCCTCTTCCTCCTGCGACATTCTCGAGCAGAGAATCGCCCTGAGATAGCATACGTCGGCTGTATTATCCTCATCCTCAAGACATTGTACAGCAGCAAGATTCCTGTCCACGGACATCAGGGCAAGTGCCGCATTGAAATCGTCATAATCCTGAAGAATCTCGACAGCTCCCTTGAAATCCCTGTCCCTGAGCATCTGGACTCCCCTCATATATGCCGTATCCACCTCCTCGGTCTGGATGAACTCTTCCACCATTCCCTTGCGGTGCATGTTGAAATTGAAATTCACGGCCCGGAGCTGAGGATAGAATCTATCCTTCACATATCTGTAATACGGGGCCTTCTGCATCGCATACTCGCGGCGGTCAAGACTGCGCCTGTTCTCCGATGCGAGCCGGAAATATGCCGACTTCTGTTCCTCAGGCAGGTTCCTGTCATAGCGTACAAGGGAATCGAGAAGCTCCCAGGCCTCAGGTGTATAGGTCGGAATCATCGGAATGTCGAAGACTTTCGCCTCGCTGTCCGCAATGTGTCCGTCCTCGCCTACTGAAAAACCTCTTTCCGCATTGACGGAATCCTGATAATGCCTGATGTAATCCCTGAAATAGCCGGTGACGCTCGCACTCCTCTCCCTCGACAGCCTCTCGTTGATGGCGTAACGTCCTTCAGGAGAGCAGGTTGCATTGACAATGATGGAGTCCAGGTCGAATTCCTTGTCCTGCATCAGATCCCTGAGCCTTCGGGCAATCATGTCTAGTTCGGCGGCATTGTCCCCGAGATTCCTGTCTATCCTGCTCTTGCCCACGGCAAAGGCGATGTGGCTGGTGGAATTGGCCTCCTGATGGCGCCAGATGGTCTTCATCTTGTATCTCGTGATGTCCCTCACGAAATGGGAGAGCGAACTGATAGGGTACTCGATGGAGTCGGTCCTCGGCATCACGTAAACCTGGCGTTCCTGGTCATACAGCGATGAATTGAGGGCTATGTATGCATATTTCAAGCCCTTGCGGGTCTGGATGGTATGCACATACCGGTAGATGTAGTCTCCGTCCGGGTTCACTATCACGGTATCGAGACGCACCTTCGATGAATCGATAGGCACCTTGACAAGCCTGTTGAAGACGTCCCCGCTGGAAGCCACCTTCCTCTCATTCCGGGTCTTCATCCTTTCCCTGGTGTAATGCTCGATGGCCTGCTGTGCATTGACGTCGTAACGGCTGATGAAATCCTCATAGGACACATCTGTAGAATCCGTCTTGAGAGCATACAGATCCGGAATATTCCTCTCGATGAACCTTTCGAGGAGGAAGCGATTTACAAAGAGAGTGGTATCGGAGACGATGCCGGAAAGGAAGTTCTCATATCTCTGATAGCCCTTCAGCTGCTTTCCCCTGAATGTCTCTCCGGTGACATAGACAGGAAGAAGATCCGTGGTGTCATTCAGATTGTCCCCCTCGAGGGTCAGTTCCGGGACAATCCTTACCTGCCACCTGGCCGCCAGCAGTTCCTGCGGCACGAGAATATCGAAAGGCAGTTCCACCATTCCGTTCCTTTCGGCGACCTGATATCTGCGGCTGACCACCCTGGCGGCCCGGAGTTCCTCTGTCGGAACCATCTCGCCTGTCGCCGAATCCAGAACGGCATTCATCAAAGTCGGTTCTACTGAGGTATCTTCAGCAGACTCCTCGTTGACAATCTTGTAATTCCCAGATGTATCATTCCAGGACTCTGGAGAGTCATCTCCGTCTATCCTGTTAAGTTCGACTGCATCATTGTTCTGCCTAATACGCTGAAGGCGCCGCTGCAGTCCGCATCCTTCCAGAGAAAGGAGGATGATGAATGCCATAAGGCATGGGATACGTAATCCTCGCATATCAATGTTTTCCTATAATGTTTCCCCGCAAATACTATCACTTCGACCTACAAAGTTACGTAATTTTTTGCAAGAAACACTTATTTACCACAAAAAGTCCGTATTTGACTATAATGGTTCCGCTATATACTACTTTTCAAACATTTTCTCAATTCAGCGGTGCATAAAAATACGGGCGGCAACCGCATAAAAAGCAGCTGTCGCCCGTGAAAATCCAATGCAGGACAGGTCATCTTGTACCGGTTTCATCCTCAAGATGTTTCTTCGCATACTCCAGGTCCACGGTGAAAACCTTCTTCCTGGACGAAGGAGCCTCGAACATCGCATCGTCGAAAATCTTCTCGCAGATGGAACGAAGTCCCCTCGCCCCAAGTTTGTTTTTGATTGCCGTATCGACAATGAGTTCCTTGACGCCATCCTCGATTATGAGTTTCATCCCGTCCAACTCGAAACTCTTCTCATACTGCTTGAGAAGGGCGTTCTTCGGTTCGGTCAGAATCCTGAGCAGACTCTCCCTGTCAAGATGGTCAAGATAAGTCACAATCGGAAGCCTTCCGATAATCTCAGGAATCAGTCCGTATGCTCTGAGATCCTCGGAAGATACATATTTGAGGAGATTCTCCCTGTCAATTCTGCTGCGCTCATTGGAGCCGAAGCCGATCACCTGGGTATTGAGTCTCTGGGCTATCCTGGACTCGATTCCCTCGAATGCTCCGCCGCATATGAAGAGAATGTTCTGGGTGTTCACGTGGATGAACTCCTGCTCAGGATGCTTCCTTCCTCCCTGTGGAGGGACATTTACGACGCTGCCCTCGAGAAGCTTGAGCAAGGCCTGCTGTACGCCTTCCCCGGACACGTCGCGGGTGATGGACGGGTTGTCTCCCTTCCTCGCGATCTTGTCGATCTCGTCAATGAAGACTATGCCCCTCTCGGCCTTCTGGAGATTATAGTCAGCCTCCTGCAGAAGTCTTGAAAGAAGGCTCTCCACATCCTCTCCCACATAGCCGGCCTGAGTCAGCACCGTAGCGTCAACTATCGTGAACGGAACGTCGAGAAGCTTGGCTATCGACTTGGCCAACAATGTCTTGCCGGTACCCGTCGGACCTACGAGGAGGATATTGGACTTTTCCAGCTCGATCCCGTCGTCCGGCTTGTCCACGAGATTGTGGTTGATTCTCTTGTAATGATTGTAGACAGCCACGGACAGAAGCTTCTTTGCCCTGTCCTGCCCGATCACGTACTGGTCGAGGAATTCCTTGATCTCCTTAGGCTTTTTCAGCTTTGAGATCGGGCCCTCAGCCGGCTCATACGTCTGCTGGGCAGACTTCAGATAGTCAGCCGCATTGATTATGCAGTCACTGCAGATATGGGCGTCCTGAAGTCCGCTGAAAAGAAACGGGACCTGGCTTTCCGGCCTTCCGCAGAACATGCAGCAAGGTTCATTCCTGTTGTTCTTCTTTGCCACTATTTCCTTCCTTTCAATATTTCATCTACCATTCCATACTCCTTAGCCTCTGCCGCAGTCATCCAGAAATCCCTGTCGCCGTCAGCGAAGACTTTCTCGTACGGCTGTCCGGAATGCTCTGAAATGATATTGTAGAGCTCGGTCCTTGTCTTCTCGATTTCGTGTGCGGCAATGAGAATGTCGGAAGCCTGTCCCTGGGCACCGCCGAGAGGCTGATGAATCAGAACGCGGCTGTGCTGCAGGGCTGAACGCTTGCCCCTGGCTCCTGCGCAGAGGAGGACCGAACCCATCGAGGCAGCCATGCCGGTGCAGATCGTGGCCACGTCCGGCTCGATTATCTGCATCGTGTCATAGATCGCAAGACCCGAGGACACCTGGCCTCCCGGAGTATTGAGATAGAGGGAGATGTCGGCGTTGGCATCGGCTGAGGCCAGGAAAAGCAGCTGGGCAACTATGATGTTGGCCACGTCATCGTCAATCGGCACGCCGAGGAAGATGATTCTGTCCATCATCAGCCTGCTGAACACGTCCATCGAGGCCACATTGAGCTTCCTTTCCTCGATAATCGTAGGATTGATGTACGAATCAACCGCCGAATGATAACGATGAAGGGTCATGGAACTGATTCCACGACCCATATTCGCAAATTTATCAAATTCGCTTCTCATATTGAAGTATCTGATATGTACAGTTGACTGCGACGATATTAAAGCTCACGGAACTTCTCGACTGAAACGGTCTTCTTCCTGAGGGAGACAACACCCTTAACAGCCTCGATAACCTTCTGGTTCTCAACGTTCTCGATAATTCTGCGGCTGGTATTCTCGTCCTTCATCACGCGCTCTGCGCTCTCGGCGAGAATCGTATCCGGAACGTTGCCCATTCCGTACTGTGCATACTGGTATGCAACGTAGGCCTTTGCAGCCTCCCCGACCTCCTCCTTCTTTATATCGAGGGAGAACTTCTCCATAAGATAGCTCCTCACGAGCTGCCAGCGGTAATCCTCGAAGAATGCAGGTGCCTCCTTCTCGATCTCCTCCATGGTGAACTTGCCCTCATTGATACTGAGCAGCCATCTCTTCATGAACTCCTCAGGTACCTTGACATCGGCCTTCTTCATGAGATAGTCCCTGATGTCCTTTGAGAGCCTGTAGTCTGACTCCTGCTTGTAGTTCTCCACGAGACGCTCCTCAACGGCCTTGTCGAACTCCTCTGAATTGTGAACCTTGTCCTCTCCGAAGATCTTGTCGTAGTTCTCCTGGTTCTCCTCTGCAGGGGCGAAGGTCTTGACCTCCTTTACGGTAACATGGAACTCAGGCGCGATGCCTGCAAGCTCCTCTTTCTTCACCTTGAGCATGTATGCCCTGTCGGTCTCGTCCGTGAAAGCCTCATTGACATTGACATCGAACTGGTCGCCGACCTTTGCTCCGGCAAACTTGGCCTTTGCGTCGCCGGCCACATTCCTGACAGCCACATAGGCGCCCTCGACATTCCTGCCCTCCTGGGAGAAATCAACGATCACGAAATCCTCCTCGCCTGCGGTCTCCGCGTCAACGAGAGAGCCGAACTGGCGGAGAAGATTGTCCTTCATCTCCTTCTTTGCGATGTCGCTCACTTCGATGTTGTAGTAAGTGATCTTGTCGTCCTTGCCGAGTTCGAAGTTCACCTCTGACGCTGTCGCAATGTCGAACCTGAATGTGAAGTCATTGCCGGACTTCCACTCGAGTTCGGCCTGGTCTGCGCTCGGAAGAGGCTCGCCCACCATCTTTATGTTGTTGTCCTTGATGAAGCCGTTGATGGCGTCGGAGAGAATCCTGTTGACAGAGTCCACCAGAACCCTTTCGCCATATACCTTCTGTATCAATGACATAGGTACCATTCCCTTCCTGAAGCCCTTGAACTCCGCAGTCCTCCTGCACTTGTTGAGTTCCTTCTTCTCATTTTCAGCGTAATCAGCGTGAGCTACTTCGATAGTCAGCTGGAGATTGAGATCGTCAATCTGGTTCTTTACAATATTCATTTGCTATAGTAATTTTTATATTTTTACCGTTCAAACTGCAGATTATTTCCGGCACCTCCGGGCACAGTCCGCAAAAAGTCTGCAAATTTAATCATTTTCATTGGAAATATCAACGGTCTGCCCCTCCTATCGTCCCTCCGGGCTAAGGATTGTTCTTGGGATACTCGACCCTCTCGTGGTAAATCTGTGCAAGATAGGACTTGAGCACGGATTTGATCCTGGTCAGGTCCTTCAGGGAAATGTCGGAGTCGTCCAGCTGGCCGGCATTGATCTTGGCCGAGACTATATCCTCGACGAACTTGTCGAACGTCTCCTTCGAGTTGTCCTTCAATGTTCTCGAGGCGGCCTCAAGAGTATCGCATATCATCACTATCGTCTGCTCCTTGGTCCATGGCTTACGGCCGTCATAGAAGAATGCCGAGGAATCATCCGGGTCCCCGCCCTGCTCCTTGAACTTGTTGTAGAAATATGCGGTACTGCTGGTCCCGTGATGGGTCAGGATGAAATCTGAAACCACCTCAGGCAGATTATACCTGGATGCCAGGGCCATTCCGTCCTTCACGTGGCGGATGATCATGGTCGCGCTCTCCTTCGGGGAAAGACCCTGGTGATAGTCCGTGCCGAGGCTCTCATTCTCCACGAAGCATAGAGGATTCTCCGTCTTGCCGATGTCGTGATAGAGGGCTCCGGCCCTGACCAGCAACACATTGGCATCAATGCTGCGGGCGGCGGCATCAGCCAGGTTCATCACCTGGAGGCTGTGCTGGAATGTCCCCGGGGCCTTCTGGGCCAGGATCCTCAGCAGCTTGTTGTTGGTATCTGCCAGTTCGAGAAGCCTGGAGTTGGATACCAGCCCGAAAATCTTCTCGAAGAGATAGATGAAAGGATATCCTGCCACGGACAGTATCGAGCCGATGAACAGATATGCCATCAGGGTGTAGTCGGAGAATGCCGAGCCGTCATTGATCAGCCTGAATCCGACAAAGGTCAGCAGCAGGGCGAAGAATACTATCAGGGCAGTGACAAACTGGCGCCAGCCCCTGTTGTAGAACTGGAACACATACATCGTGATGACACCGGCCACGAGATAGAGCACGAAAAGCTCGATGCCGTTATGTGCGAAAATAAGAAGCGGCAGCAGGGAGAGGACATAGACCGGCAGCACAACCCTCTTCTTGAAGAATGCCAGCAGGAACAGCGCCTCCAGGGAAAACGGCGTCATATAGAGAAGTGACGGGTCCGCCGCATCCACGCTCACCGATGCGAAAGCGGCCAGCAGGAAGATGAACAGAAGATAGACAAATCTGTTCATTTCGCTGAAAATCGCCGGATTGGTGTAGAATATCGACAGGAAGAGAATCAATATCAGGGCAAGGGCGATGAGAGCATTTCCCGTCCACAGCAATGCCCTCGGCCCATCGTATCCGAGACTGGCCTCATATTCCGCCTTGTACGAATCCAGCATCTGGGCAATCTCGGCAGTGACTATCTCCCCCTTGGTCACAATCAGCTGTCCTGCATTGACATAGCCTCTTGTAGGAGATATGAAGTCAACAGACTCGGCGTGCACCAGATCCGTGGTTTCCTTGTCATAGATGAGGTTGGGCGCAAAGATGTCGAATACTCCGGAAGCCGTGAGGAGAGAATCGACAGGTCTGCCCGGAAACTCCCTCTTCACCCTGGACAGCACGGCAGCCTTCGCTCCCGACAATGTATATATGTCGGTAGCGGGACATTTCACCGCCCTCTTGTCCTTCTGTATGAAGATCACGGGGTTTACAGAGGACAGATTCTCCTCTGAAGCCGAGGCCTCGTCGGCCATGACTCCCTTGTCATAGACATCCAGGATGGCCTCCTGCACGGATGACCATAGAGCCGGATTGTCTGAAATCCGAAGACCTGAAAAGTCCTCGATGATCTTCAGCAGCACATCCTCCGATAGCCTGTAGCACGGAACGACCCTGGAGCCGGCCGCATCCTTCTCGGCCTGAAGCTGCTCAGGAGTCTTCAGAATAGGGAATTCAATCTCCGAAATCAGGGTCTCGTAAGTCCACGGCGAACCCTTCTTGTAGTCATAGTTGAACTTGCCCGTCTTAGGCATTATCGCCACGAGCAAGACGAAAAGAATCAGAAGACAAAGATAAATCTTCGGATTCCTGGGTATCCCGGTTTTTGCCATAATCCAGATATTTCCTCCCGGGAAAGGGCAGAACTATTCCTTGTGGAAAGGACTGCCCGCCTCCCTGGCTATGAAACTATAGGTCAATTTATCCGTAAGCCTCGGGAAAAGCCTGTGAGCCAGGACTGTAACCTTGCCGAGACCGGTCAATATCATTTCGGACCTGCGCTTGCGCAGACCCTTTGCAAGATACTCTGCACACTCCTCGGCGGACATCAGCTTGCCTTCGTCGAGCGGAGTCTCACCCTGTGCCGAGCCGTCAGCCACCAGTGCTGCGTTCCTGACATTGGAGGAGGTGTAGCCAGGGGCAAACACCATGACGTGAAGTCCGTCATAGAGATGCTCGATACGGATCGTGTCGAGGAATCCCCTGATCGCATATTTTGACGAAGAGTAGCCCGTCCTGGCAGGCAGGGCGGAATAGCCGGCGATGGAAATGACTCCCACCACCGAGCCCTTCGTCTCCAAAAGATAAGGAAGCGCATACTTGGTGCAGTTCACAGTGCCCCAGAAATTGACATCCATCAGTCTGTGTATGACCTTGAGGTCAAGGTCCTTGAACATTGCCCTCATGGAAATGCCGGCATTGTTCACGAGAATGTCGATGCGGCCGAACTTCTCCACTGTCTTCTCGATCAGATTGCGGCAGTCGTCCTCCACCGAGACATCAGTCTTTACACAGAGAACATGATCCGGATCAGGGTTCACTGAAGGGGCCTCAGCCTCAAGCACATCGAGATGCCTGGCGGCCATCACCACCTTCGCCCCGCAGCTTCCGAATAATCTGGCAGAAGCCAACCCGATTCCCGAGCTGGCTCCTGTTATGATTATTACCTTATCCTTGAAATATTTCTTGTCCATAGGATATGCTCCGAAGGATTATTCCACAGTCATTGCGGCGATGTCATCTCCGTCGTAAGCGCCGGCATCGAGCTTGGCCTTGATTTCCTTGAAGGCATTGAGTGTGTACTCGACATCCTCCATTGTATGGGAAGCGGTGCTGACAATGCGGAAAATGACCATTCCCTTAGGAATGACAGGGTAGATGACCATGGAGCAGAAGATGCGGTAGTTCTCGCGGAGATCCTTGGCCATCTTGGTAGCCTGGGCCACGCCGCCCTTGATGTGTACAGGTGTAACGCATGCCTCTGCCTCTCCGATGTCGAATCCCTCCTTCCTGAAGCCGTCCTGGATGGCTTTGGTGATCTGCCAGCATTTCTTCCTGAGCTCGTCTCCTTCCGGGGACATGATGATTTCCAGACGCTTGGTATTGCCGATCACGAGCGGCATAGGCTGCGACTTGGCATACATCTGGGAGCGCATATTGGCCCTGAGATAATTGATGATCTTGTGAGGACCTGCCACAAAACCTCCGATAGATGCCATCGACTTGGCGAAAGCTCCGATGTAGATGTCGATGTCATCCATGCATCCAAGAGCCTCTGATGTACCGCGGCCATGCTCTCCGAGGAGACCGAAGCCGTGAGCGTCGTCGATCATTATGCGGAAGCTGTATTTCTTCTTGAGAGCAGCGATCTTGTCGAGCTTTCCGAGAGCTCCGGTCATTCCATATACGCCCTCTGTGATGAGGAGAACTCCGCCTCCGTTGGCATCAGCCTCGGCGCAGGCCTTGGCGAGAACCTTTTCGCAATCCTCAATGTTGTTGTGGCGATATTTGTACTTGCTGCCGAGATGGAGACGGATACCGTCAAGCAGACAGGCGTGGCACTCGGCATCATAGACAATGACATCGTGACGTGAAGTCAGGGCGTCGATAGTGGACACGATTCCCTGGTATCCGAAGTTGTAGAGGAAAGCATCCTCCTTCTTCTCGAACTCGGCGAACATCTTCTCGAGCTTCTCGTGATATCTGGTATTTCCGGAAAGCATCCTGGCTCCCATCGGATAGGCCAGGCCCCACTGTGCGGCAGCCTCGGCGTCAGCCTTGCGCACCTCAGGATGGTTTGCGAGCCCGAGATAATTGTTGAGACTCCAGTTGAGAACTTCCTTGCCGTTGAAAATCATGTGAGGGCCGAGCTCTCCTTCGAGACGAGGGTACATATAGTAGCCGTAGGCCTTGTCAAAATACTGTCCGATAGGACCGCCCGAATCTCTCTCGATTCTGTCAAAAATGTCTAACATATTGGTTTGAATTTTAGATTGTCTTCGTAATGTCTTTTATGCGTCGATATTGGCGTAGTGCGCATTCTCCTCGATGAATCTGCGTCTCGGCGGCACATCGTCGCCCATGAGCATGGAGAACGTCCTCTCCGCCTCTGCAGCATTCTCGATGGTGATTCTGCGGAGTCTCCTGCGGTCCGGGTCCATGGTGGTATCCCAGAGCTGCTGGTCGCTCATCTCGCCGAGACCTTTGTAACGCTGCACGGTGACGCCCTTGTCGGTGCCCTTGCCCAGCTGGGCTGTAGCCTCGTTCCTCTGCTCCTCGGTCCAGCAGTAAATCTCCTCCTTGCCCTTCTTCACGAGGTAGAGCGGCGGAGTGGCGAGATATACATAACCGTTGCGGATAAGGTCCAGCATATATCTGAAGAAGAATGTGAGAATCAATGTTGCAATGTGGCTTCCGTCCACATCGGCATCGGTCATTATTATGACCTTGTGGTATCTGAGCTTGCTGAGATCCATCCTCTTCTCCCCGGTCTCGTCCTCCTTGGCCACGGTCACGCCGAGAGCCGTGTAGATGTTGCGTATCTCCTCGCTGTCGAAAGCCCTGTTCTCGGCCGCCTTCTCCACGTTGAGAATCTTTCCCCTCAGCGGAAGAATCGCCTGGATTCTCCTGTTGCGGCCCTGCTTGGCGGTACCGCCTGCGGAATCTCCCTCGACCAGGAAGAGCTCGCATTTCTCCGGGTCCCTCTCGGAGCAGTCAGCCAGCTTGCCCGGCATTCCGGCCCCTGACATGACGGTCTTGCGCTGAACCATCTCGCGGGCCTTCCTGGCCGCAGTCCTCGCGGTAGCCGCCAGAATGACCTTCTCTATGATGATCTTGGCGAATTTCGGATTCTCCTCGAGATACTGGTCCATGGCAGCGGAGGTAGCCTGTGAAACCACCGAAGTCACCTCGCTGTTTCCGAGCTTGGTCTTGGTCTGACCCTCGAACTGAGGCTCGGCCACCTTCACGGAAACCACAGCGGTAAGTCCCTCGCGGAAGTCCTCCTGGGAGAGCTCGACCTTCACCTTCTCGAGGAGCTTGTTCCTGTCGGCATAGTTCCTCAGGGATCTCGAAAGACCCATCTTGAAACCCTGGAGATGGGTTCCTCCCTCAATCGTATGGATATTGTTGACGTAGGAAAGAATGGTCTCCTTGTAGCCGGTATTGTACTGAAGGGCAATGTCTATAGGAATGATCTTGTCCGAAGTCACGCAGACAGGCTCCGGAATGAGTTCCTCCGCATTGGCGTCAAGGTACTGGATGAACTCCTTGAGGCCGGCCTCTGAAAAGAACTCCGCAGACTTGTAGATCTTGTTGCCGGTAGGGACATAGTTGTCGTTGGCGTCGGTCACGAACTCGTCCACCAGAGTCCTCATGTCGGTGAGTGTGATGTGGATACCCTTGTTCAGGAATGCAAGCTCGCGCATCCTGCTGGCCAGAGTGTCGTAGTCATATACAGTGGATGTCGTGAAAATCTCGGGATCCGGATGGAAAGTGACCGTGGTACCCGTGTCATGGCACTCGCCCACTACCTCGACCGGGCCGAGCGGCTTGCCCTTGGAATACTCCTGACGGAATACCTTGCCCTCCCTGTGAACCTCAGCCACGAGCTTGTCGGACAATGCGTTCACGCATGATACTCCGACTCCGTGGAGACCTCCTGAAACCTTGTAGCTGTCCTTGTTGAACTTACCTCCGGCGTGAAGCACAGTGAGAACGACCTCAAGGGCGGACCTGTGCTCCTTCGGGTGCATATCGGTAGGGATGCCTCGTCCGTTGTCCTGGACGCGGATGGAATTGTCTTCAGTGATAGTAACCTCGATGTGGTCGCAGAAGCCGGCCATAGCCTCGTCAATACTATTGTCGACCACCTCATAGACAAGGTGATGCAATCCCCTCACCCCAACATCTCCAATGTACATTGACGGCCTCTTCCTGACAGCCTCCAATCCCTCGAGGACCTGAATACTGCCGGCGGAATACTGCTCCTCGGCCTCGCGCATCTTTTCGTTTTCTTCCATTTGACTTATTTTTTCATTGTCTCTTACTTGGATGTCCGGACGGATACCGATGACGGAACCGTACAGAAACATGTCCCGTTCCGCAATGCGCAGAACAGGACACAAATTTAGCCATTTTCAATGAAAATTCAAAATGCGGACTATTGCTTTCCGCAGAGATATCTCAGCCAGAATGCCCGGTTCTCCTCGATGAAATGAGTGCCCTGATAGCCGCGGTAGCCATGCATTCCGTCAGGATAGATCATGAACTCGAACTTCTTGCCCTGCTTCTGCAGCTCGTCGATCAGCTGAAGGGTATTCTGGAAATGAACATTGTCGTCACCGGTGCCGTGAGTGAGCTTGAGCATGACAGGCTCGATGCCTTCCGTGAACTCGTTCTTCACCGGATAGGAGGAGACGTGGTTGATCACGCGGGAGTCCCTGTATCCGTCCGGATTTGTCTGCGGGGTCTCCATGAACCTTTCGGTATAGTGACTGTCGTACAGGGCCCAGTCATACACTCCGCCTCCGGCAATGCCGTAATGGAAATAATCGGAAGCCGTGAAGAGGAGCATTGCAGTCATAGTGCCTCCGAAGGAGAAGCCCTCCACGCCGATTTTGTCAGCCTGGACATAAGGCAGGGACTGAAGCCATTTGGCCCACTCCACGAAGTCCCTGATTTCCAATGTATTGAGATGGCAATAAGTCTCATCGAGACCGGCCCTTCCGCTATGGCCGCCGGCCCTGCAGTCCGCAACTACCTGTATGATGCCGTTCTCGGACCACCACTGGTTGTATGGGGATGGAGTAATCCATCTTTCATTGACCTGCGGGGCATCAGGACCGCCGTAGATGTCCACATGGACCGGATATTTCCGGGAAGGGTCGAAATCCTTCGGGTAAGTGATGGCGGCCGGCAGCCTGTGTCCGTCCACCTCGATGTGCACCAGCTGAGGGAGGGCGTAAGCGGATGCATCATAATCCGGACCCTGCATATCCGCCACCTTGAATGCAGACGCTGCCGGCCTGTAACCGTACCTGATTCCCTTGCGGGCGCCGGAGCTGATGAGTTTGCGGGCTTTCCAGGCCTGGGATGCCGAAGCGGTCTCATATCCCCAGATCTGGGTAGGAGTAGTGTAGTTGGAGAGATATGCGATGAAATATTTCCCGTCCGGAGAGAACTTCACGGTGGAAACATTCATCGAAGTATCGGTCAGGGCAGTCACGACTCCCTGGTTGTCAACCTTGTAGAGAGCCTTGCGCACCCTGGAGTCCCTGGAAGCGGTGAAATACACCTCGCCCTTGTCCTCACGGATGAGGTTGACCCTCCAGTTCGGGCCGTCGGTGAGCCGTTTGAGCGTCTTGCCGTCGTATGAAAGATAATAAATCTGCTGCCAGCCGGTCTCGAAGCTGCGGGCCATGTAGAGGCCGTCACTGGAGAAAAGCATACCGTCAATCCAGTCCAGCCAGGTCTTGTACTCTTCGTGGTAAATATGCTTCCTGGACCCGTCAGAGGCGGAAACGCTGTAAAGGTCCAGGGTATTCTGGATTCTGGGTTCACGGGCAATGAAGAATTCCCTGCTGTCCGCTCCCCAGAAAGGAATGCCGAAATACTGGTCCTCATTCTCGTCGAAATCAGCCCAGACAATGCCGGCGCTGGGCCTGTCCAGATCGGCTATTCCGATGCGTACCTTAGGGTTAGGCTCCCCGGCCTTCGGATACCTGGTCTGATGAAGCTTGCCGTCCTGTCCGAATGGAGAATAAATAGGGAACATCGGCACCTTCGTATTGTCATAACGGTAGAAGCCGATTTTTCTGGAATCCGGGGACCACCAGAAGGAACGGTAATTCGCAGGCCTGCCGAACACCTCCTCGAAATAAACCCAGGAGGAATAGCCGTTGAGAATGAGCTCTGAGCCATCAAAGGTGAGCCTGGTCTCCTTTTCCGTAGCTATGTCGATGACATACAGGTCATTGCCCCTGTTGAATGCCAGCATCGACGAGTCCGGGGAGAATGTGAGGTTGACCGCTCCTTCCGGCTTCAGCGGAAAATCACGGAACTTCTCAGGAGACTTGACACCCTTCTCGACCGCATGCGAAGGGAATGCGACCAGGAATGCCTCGTCATCAGTGTAGCTGCCGTCGTAGGAGAATACGGCCTCGTCTGAGGACACCCATTTGCAAAAATAAGGCAGGCGGTTGAATTCCTGCGCTCCGGACAGCGCCTCGGATACCGTCAGGGCGGCTGCAGCTGTCACCATCAGAATCAAATGCTTCTTCATCATATAAAATATTCATCCTTGAAATTAACAAGATATACTTTTTCCACAGCCCTGGTGATGGCCGTGTAGAGCCATTTGTAATCATCGACGCCGAATTCCTCCTGCCAGAGAGGATTGTCGATGAAGACACATTTCCATTGTCCTCCCTGCGACTTGTGGCAGGTTATGGCATTGGCATATTTGAGCTGGAGGGCATTGTAGAATGGGTCAGCCTTGACCGCGTCATATCTCTTCTTCTTGGTGGAGAGACTCTGATAATCCTCCATGACTCCCTGATACAGAGCATTCTGCTGCTCCCAGGTCAATGATGCCGACTCCGAATCCAGGGTATCGAGACAAACCTTCGCCTCAATCTCCAGATCATCGTAGTCCGGGAAACAAAGCCTCGCATCCGCGAAATGCAGGCCGAACCTTTCCTCATAATGTCCGATTCCGACAAGTTCCGCAATGTCGCCGTTGGCAATGTAGTCGAGCTTTTCAATCCCTTCCGTGAAATGATAGCAGTTCTTGACCACCATCAGCCTGTCCCCCCTCACAAGCCTTTCCTCCTTGTACTGGACCGCTCCCCTTATGCCGGCATTGTACCTGTTGGCCCTCTTGTTGGACCTGCAGAGCACGATGGTCTCATCTTCCCCGTAGCGGTCGAACGCATCCGACAATGCCTCCAGGAGTTCCCCTCCGCCGATTCTCTCCACATCAGCGAAACCATCGACCGAAAGTTCCAGCGTGCCGGTGGGGAAAAGACCGCCTCCGGATGCATAGTCCTCGGCAATCACGGTACGCAGCATTGTGGCATTGTACAATATCCCCGACTCCGCCCCCTGCCTGACAACGGTGGTAAGCTCCGAGAAGCATACTCCCCCGAAACGGCTCATGTAGTCCTCGGAAAGAGCCGGACTGTATTCGTGGCCGACCGGCGGAAGCTGTGCCGCATCCCCTATCATCAGCAGCCTGCATCCGGCCCCGTTACGCACGAACGAAATGAGGTCATCCAGCAAGTTACCGCTGCCGAATGCCGCCGAAGACTGCCTCTCACCTCCATCCAGGCCGATGAGCGAGACCTCATCCACCACAAAAAGGGTATCCTTGGCCTTGTTCGGGAAAAGATTGAACTGTCCGAAGCCGTCGTCGCCCACGGAACGCTGCCTGTATATATGCTTGTGGATGGTATAGGCCGGCTTTCCGGCATATTGCGAAAGCACTTTCGCTGCCCTGCCGGTAGGGGCCAGCAGCACTGTCGGGACATGGAAATCAGCCAATGCGGAAATCACTGAAGCCACCACCGTCGTCTTTCCTGTGCCTGCATACCCGTTCACCACCATTATGTCCCCGTCATCCCAGGTCAGGAACGAGGCGATGTCGCGCAACAGCCTGTCCTGGCATTCCGTGGCTTCGTACCTGAATGCCTTCCTGAACCTTTCGTATAAGAAATCCGAGCTGCCCATATCCATTCAAATCATGCTGTAAACCAATCACTTGTTGCGGTGAAAAGCCATCATCATCACCGCAAGCATAGGATAAATCTCGATTCGGCCGATGAACATGTCGATGCAGAAGATGATCTTGGACATGACAGGTGCGCTGTTGTAATTGCCGAAGGTGCCCAGATCTCCGATTGCAGGCCCCACATTGCTCAGACAGGAAACCGTGGCATACAGCGCATTGGAGTCGTGAAGCCCGAAGAGTGTATTGAGGCCGGTGGAAAGGCAGAGTATAATGAAGTAGATGCAGATGAAAAGTATGTGCGGATAAGCCTCGTCCATCTTGAGATAATGATTGTTGATTCGTATCTGATTGATGGAAGTAGGATGGAGAACATGCTTGACCTGATGTCCCAATGCCTTGAATGTCAGATATATCCTGTCCGCCTTGATACCTCCGGTAGTGGACCCGGCCATTCCGCACTGGAGAGAAATGATGAGCATCAGAGTGTTGACGAAGGCCGGCCAGGCATTGTTGTCCCCAATGGCGAAGCCGGTGGTGGTGATGAAGGTCAGGGTATGGAAGAATCCGCTCATGAGCGAATCGCCAAGACTTATTCCGCTGTCATTCAGCCTCAATGAAAACGACATGATCAGCGACACTGCCACCACCATGCAGACATAATACCGGAACACAGGATTGTTCAGCGGCTTCAGACTCCTCGTGACGACAGCCATGAAGAGGGTTCCGAAATGCACGGAGGCGAGGAACATGAACACGATGGTGACCACATTTATGAGGTTGGAGTCGTATGAGGCAATGGAGAGGTTCCTGGTGCTGAAGCCGCCTGTGGCGCAGACGCTGAAGGCATGGTTTATGGCGTCAAAAGCCGGCATTCCCGCTATCCAATAGGACAGGAACGACAGCAGGACCAGACAGCAATACACTGAAGTATAGATGATTACTGTCTTGTTGGCCCTTGACCTGTAGCCCTCCCTGGAAAGGGATGAAAGCTCCAGATTGGTGAGCCTGAGCCTGACCGGGCTGGACGAAGGAATGATCAGAAGCAGGAAGACCACTACTCCGAGACCGCCGATGAAATGGGTGGAAGAACGCCAGAAAAGCAGGCTGTCCGGCAGGGCCTCCACCTCCTCGAGTATGGTCGCTCCCGTCGTCGTATAGCCGGAAACCGACTCGAAAAGCGAATTGACAACGGTGAACGGACCTCCCCACAGAAGGTAAGGCAGCATCCCGAAAATGAATGACAGCGACCAGGACAGCACGATTATCATGTATCCGTCCTTCAGGCTGATCCGCTCGGTGCTGCGGACGAAGATGAAGGGGAATACTCCTACAGTGAAAGTGATGACGAAGCTGATCATCAATGCGGCCAGGGCGCTGTCATTGCCCCTTGACATTGAGACGATCATGGACAGGAACATGAAGAACGCGCTGGTCAGGAGCGCGAACCCCACATTTCTCGATATGACCTTCAGATTCATCAGCTTAGAATTTATCCCGAGGTTATTACTTCCGGTCGGTCCGCACATCAGCGGATGCGGCCTTGACTGCGGCCTTCTGCTCCGCAAGGCTGGTCCTCAGGGCCTTGTTCCTCTTCCGGAGCTGCTGGTTCTCCCCCGCCATCTCCCTAATGGACCGGTTCAGCTCCCCAAGGGCGTCGTCACCCTCGAAATGGCAGGTGTACTTGGCTCCTGTGGACCTGTAGTTCTCCAGCCCGGTAAGCATCCGGTTGAGAGGATTGACATAATATACTATGAGGAAGAACATCAGGAGCAGCACCATGAGCAGGCCGACAGCCACGGCGACGGCTCCGGGGATGATGCTTCTGTAGAATCCCCTCTCGAATGTGGCGGAATTCTTCCTGAGCTCATTGTAGATGGCATCGTTGAGAACGTATATGTCAGAACGGAGCCTGGCATACTTCGGCTGAAGCCTGTCGAAATACCAGGTCCTGGCTTCACTGAAATCCTTGAGCAATGTCTCCGGAAGCTCCAGCGACGTGAGCATGAATGCCGAATATGAATAAAGCACGGAATCGGCGAGCGGCATCATCTTTTCCGAGGTGAGAGAGGCCCTGAGGCTGTCGCAATGAGCCAGGAACTCCTCCTGCCTGAGCTCCGGAAGCCTTCCGGACGACTTGTCCCCGATTACCGCCAATATCGCAAGATTGTAGGCATTGCTCGCATTGGCGAGACGCTGGGAGGCATTGATGCTTCCGATGTTAGCCGCAATGAGGTCGGACACATAGTTGCTCATCCTGCTGTACTCCATTATCGAAATGAAGCTTGAGACCAGGAGGATGACGGCAATCGAACTCAGGCTCAGGACGAGTTTCATCTTGAGAGTGAGCTTGAAGTTTCTTATGAAGGCACGCAATCTACGCATCTTTTCCGAATTAAACCACGAATATACGAAACAGTTTTCGATTTGCAATGCCGGCCGCCCCTTTTCATCCTCTGCCGGCATAAACCTGCGGTTTCATGTTCAAAATAGCCGGATATATTTGCATTTATGGATAAAAATGTTTTAATTAGAGAAAAATTACACTATTTCTTAAAACCTAATACTTTTTGAATATGGTAAGATATTCAGTAATGTGGAAGTTCAAGCCATCAGATGGCAGGACTCCGAAAGAGACGGCGGAAGATGTCAAGGAAAGGTACGAGTCCCTCAAGGGACTGATTCCGGGATTGATCGACATTGAGGTAGGTGTCAACCGCAACGACTCGGCTACCACCTATGATGCGATAATGATTGCTGATTTCGAGAGTTGGAAGGCGCTTGCCGACTACAAGGCCGACACAATGAGGGAGAATGTCAGAGAGTATGCGGACAGACTGGCTGAAAGCCGTGTAAGAGTGGAATACGAAAGATAATTCTGCCTGTACCAGGGATTTATACAGGCGACCCGATATTATCAGGCACGGATTTGGCAGCGACTCTCTTCAACCAAATCCATTGAGCCATGATACGGAAAAATTTCTTCAGAATCGCGGTGACAGGCATGTTGTCGGTCGCCGCTTCTTTGTTGTGCAGGACTGAAAGCCAGGCATGCACAGGCATATCGTTCACCGCCTCTGACGGTTCCATTGTAGCAGCCAGGTCCATCGAATGGGCCTCGGAAAGGCTCGACAGCAGATACGTCGTGGTTCCGCGCGGCCATTCTTTCACATCACTGGCCCCGGAAGGCAATGCAGGAATGACATTCACTGCAAGATACGGTTTCGCGGGCGTCAGGGTGATGTCCGACGACCTTGTAGTGGAGGGCCTTAATGAAAAAGGACTCAGCGCCGGACTTTTCTTCTTCCCCGGATACGGCTCCTACGAAGATTTCGACCCATGTCTCAAATCCACCACTCTCTGTGATTTTCAGGTAGTTGCGTGGGCACTTTCATCGTTCTCGACTGTCGGTGAGGTCATCGAAGCCCTGCCGAAGCTGCACATTGTCGGCCTCGACAGGAATGTCGGAGC
>JAXDUM010000017.1:0-14293 GCA_034089285.1 Candidatus Cryptobacteroides sp. | reverse complement strand
ACTTTATTTCTCCCTGAGTATTAAGCATAACCTATTGTAAATCAATACTTAAAGATACAAAAACTTTATCAGACAAGCAAAAAAAGAAGACACTATCTTGATTACAAGATAATGTCTTTCGTATAGTTTTTCAGTGGCCTCCACAAGGCCACGGGCGGCCATGGTTTTTCCAACATCACCTTACGGACCATAAGCATAATATCAATATAAAAAGAAGCCGACCCTGACACGAACCCCGAAAGTTTTTTGTCTAACTTTCGGGGTTCGTGTCAAGCCGCCCGGAATCATTCCAACAAAAATCACCCGATGACCCACCTGCTGCCGGGAATCCTGGAAATAATCCAGGAGGTGACAGCACAGCAGATGAATGTGCATATCGCTATGGCAGGGATGGCGGCCCAGACCGGAATCAACGGGTCGGCGACATTGCCGTTTACGAAGAAACCTGCTATTGGGGCGAGGAAGAAAAGGTGCATCAGGTACATTCCGAACGAGAGTTTGGAGAGGCCTGTCACCATTGCAGGAGCCTCTTTTCGCTCAATGCAGGAGAACATCAGGAAGGCGCCGAACGAGGCAAGAAGCACATTCGGAGTGCAGAACTCCCAGGACCACTCCAGCATCGGCGTCTCGATAAGCTGACCCGGGACTCCCTTCAGCCAGAAAGACCAGCCCGTGAATGCGGCACCGGCAAGGAAACACAGGATGCCGACACGAAGTCTCTTCGCCTTGTCCCAGTCCAGGTGAAACCTGATGTAATGCGCCATCACCAGATATCCCAGATAGCCTGAGCAGTACCAGAGCATCGAGAATCCGTTCCAGAAGCATTCACCCCAGAGCGCAGGAGAGATGAACCTGTGCAGCCACGGTATGAAAGTGGAAACCCCGAAAATGCCGAGGTAGGTCAACTCATCCTTGGCAGAGGCCTTCTCAAGCCAAGGGGAAACCACAGGGATAATCAGGTACAGGCTTATTAGAGGATACATGAACCAGAGATGCCCGGCCATTGAAGGGAAATTGAAGGGCAACATCTTGAAGTCATCCAGCGACTGGTCCCAGCTCATTCCTCCCCAGAGAAGCGGAAGGAAGGTATAGAGGAGCATAAACACAATCATCGGAGGAAGAATACGGGTGAAGCGTTTCCTGTAAAACTCACCCATAGACACACCAGGCTTCATCGGAACCAGCAGGAATGCGGATACAATCATGAACAGGGGAACGCAGGTACGGCCCACGAAACCGTCATAGAAGGCGACCCAGAAGCGGTTGGCCTCGTTTGCGAGCATTGAGACATTGCCTGCAAGCCCGGAACTGTCGGCCGCATAGAAATTTTCACTGGCATGGACCAGCATCACAAGAAAGCAGGCAACGACCCGGATATAGTCGATGAAGACTATTCTGCCGGACTGGTTCCCGCACAGGGTAGATTGATTAGTCATAGTTCAGTATATTTCAGGAATCTTCAATTGTCGTACGGCAGAGCGGGCTCTTCCGCAAATTTGCCGGCAAATATAGGCAATATTGCCAGAAAAGTCCAATTTATTCACTATATTAGCACAGATAAAAACCACCACATAATCTATGGCTTCACTAAAAGAGAAAATCGGATATGCGCTCGGGGATGCCGCAGCCGGAGGAATCACCTGGAAAGTAATGAGCATCGCATTTCCCCTGTTCTTCACCAATATTTTCGGACTTACTGTAGCCGACACTGCGACATTGATGCTGGTGGCGCGGCTTTTCGACGTGGTCTCCGACCCCGTGATGGGCAGCATTGCGGACAGGACCCGAAGCAGATGGGGAACCTATCGGCCTTGGATAATATTCGGAGCCGTGCCTCTGGGGCTCGTCTTCGCCCTACTGCTCTTTACACCTGACTTCGGCCCTGTGGGGAAAAGGATTTACGCATACACCCTCTATCTCCTGATGATGACAGTCTATACTGCCGTCAATGTGCCATACGGCTCGCTCCTGGGAGTCATGACTGACAATGATGACGAAAAGAACCAATTCTCCTCATACAGGATGGTAGGTGCCTACGCAATGGGATTCATAACCCTGCTTGCCTTCCCTTATCTCCAGAAGGCGGTTGGAGGCAGCCCGGCCCACCAATATGCCGTAATAGGTGCAGGAATGGGACTGCTCGCAGCGGCGATGACTCTCGCCTGCGGGCTTCTGACCAAGGAGAGGCTCAAGCCGGTCAGAGCTGAGCACTTCTCATTGAAACCGTTCGCAGACCTGTTCAGGAATAAGCCTTGGATCTATCTGACACTCATCGGAATATGCAGCAATTTTTTCAATGGATTCCGCTATGCAGTCGCCGGTTACCTCATCACCTACTGTCTCGGTGGAGAAATCACCGTCAGCGGCCTGATTATCAATTATACAGTCTTCATGACGTTCGGCGAGGTGACTTGCATGATATTCGGCGGCCTGTCCCCGATGTTCACGAAGATGGCCGGCTCCAAGTCGAGGGCATTCTCCGCGGCATCGATCATCTGCATTGTCACATCCATCGCCTTCTTCTTCATCCCGATGGATCCCCGCTATATCTGGCTGATGGTTGCCATGGTGATTCTCACTTCAGTCGGCATCGGCCTTTATTCCCCGCTTCTCTGGAGCATGTACGCCGACGTGGCCGACTATGCGACCGAGAAGAACGGCACTTCCTCCACCGGCCTTATCTTCTCTTCCGGAACAATGGCCCAGAAGTTCGGCAGCGCCATCTCAGGCGCCCTTGTAGCCCTCCTCCTGGGTATCGCCGGCTTTTCTTCAGGAACCGACATCGATGGCGAGACGATAGTGACCATCACCAATCCCGACGCAGTGAACAGGATGATCTGGGCGCTGTTCTCCCTCTTCCCTGCAGCCATCGCCGCATTGATGCTGCTTCTGGTGAAGCTTTATCCTATCAAGAAATAATATACTATCGGCTGGCTGAAAAGTCAACCGATTATTTTGTCTGATTTTCCGCTAATCGTACAGAACATCCCTTGCACTGTTTGCAAAATGTCCGGGTTTTCCCGCATTTCCCAGCCATTTCAGATTTCGTCCTTCCACGCTGAAGGCCCACATCACGGAAGGTCCCATCATTGCTTCGTGCAAACCTTAGATTTGCACGAAAGACAAAACAGAATCAACATCACTCAGGGTTCGGCCTCCAAGCTGTGAAGTCCAGTCCCGTGACATTCATTTGGACAAAGACATGCCATTAAAAGGTACTGTGAGGCATATAGGGTGTCCTGCCTCACAGCTGTGTAGAATCAAGGGGGTGGGTGTGCAGATGAATGTCACGAGAGGGATATTGACTAAAGCCATGTGAATATCACGAGATATTCGTCTGCAACTGGACTCACAAGTAATTGACAAACTTTTCAAAGAACCGGTTTTATTTACTGCCAGGGCCGCTTAAGACCTGGAAAAATTAACGAAATATTGAAATAAAATAAGAATATCCTCCGAATAAATATTGCATTCCCAAAAAATCATTATATTTGTGATGATAACCACATGAGACAGGAAAGCAAGACATAGCAACAGGACATTTGCACGAACATATTGCAGCATCTTCAATAAGGCAACACAAACAACACTATAACCAACGATTGGTTAACCCACTTAACCAGTTAATTATCAACTTAAAACTACAGTTATGTTGAAGAGCACAAAAACACTCGGCATTCTGCTGTGCATTGCTGCATTCTTCGGAGGAGTCACCATCTCCGATATCCATGCAACAGAGAACTCAATCTCCGCACAGCAAAATAGCGCATGCTCCGGCGTCGTTCTGGACGCAAGCGGACAGTCCGTAATTGGAGCCTCCATCCAGATCAAGGGGACTTCCACCGGCACGGTCACGGACATTGACGGCAACTTCTCCCTCAGCGGAGTAAAGCCGGGAGATGTCCTCGTGGTATCCTGCATCAGCTACGTGACACAGGAAATCGTGTGGAACGGGCAGACTCTGAACATTGTCCTTGAGGAGGACAATATGCTTCTCGAAGAAGTCGTGGTAGTCGGCTTCGGTACCCAGAAGAAGGTCAATGCCACAGGAGCAGTATCAACAGTAAGTTCCAAGGAGATTTCGGCACGTCCTGTCAACTCGGTGACTGACGCTCTCCAGGGTGTCGTGGCAGGCATGACACTCTCCACCCCTTTAAGCGGTGGTACATTGAACTCCAGCAAGAACATCAACATCCGCGGTATCGGAACCATCGGATCCGGCTCATCAGTTACCCCTCTCATCCTCATTGACGGTATGGAAGGCACACTTGAGTCATTGAACCCTCAGGACGTTGAGAACATTTCAGTTCTGAAGGATGCTTCCGCATCTTCCATCTACGGATCAAGGGCTGCCGGCGGTGTCATTCTCGTCACCACCAAGAGCGGTAAGGAAGGCAAGACTGTCGTGAACTACAACAACAGTTTCCGCTTCAACTCCCCTCTCAATATGCCTGAGATGATGGACTCCTACTCCTGGGCAGTCTATATGAACACTGCCAGCATCAACTCCGGAAACGGTTCCTGGTTCTCCGAGAAGAAGCTCGCCGACATCAAGGCAGCGCAGAGCGACCCTTCGATGCAGACAATGTTCAAGAATTCCAACAACCGCTGGGAAGTATGGGATTCAAATGACATCCTCCCTATAGCCAACACTGACTGGCTCAAGGAGCAGTTCGGAAACAGTTTCTCCCATGAACACACATTGAGCGTGAACGGCGGAAGCGAGAAGATAAGGTATTACTTCTCGGCCAACTACCTCAATCAGGACGGTATCCTCCGCCACGGAGATGACAACAGGCAGCGCTACACTGCCACAGGAAGAATCGACGCGGACATAACCAAGTGGCTCAATCTCACCTACAGCACCAGATTCACACGTACCGACTACGAGGCACCTTCCGTAATGGTCAACGGTACCGATGAGTTCTACCACAACATGTGCCGCTACTGGCCGATTATCCCTACCAAGGACCCTAACGGAAACTGGGTTGCCGAATCCTACATCTCCAGATTGATGAACGGCGGTATGTACAAGACCCAGAGCGATGTATTCTCACAGCATCTGGCATTGCGCGCAACCCCTGTGAAAGGTCTCAACATCAATGCAGAGCTCAACTACAGAATCATCAACAGCAACTCTCACACCGACTGGCAGACCACATACGGCTATGACTGCGACGGCAATCCTTTCGTGGATTTCAATGCCAACTCAGCAGTCAGGGAGTACAACAACAAGAGCAACTACTTCAACCCTAACATCTACGCTGACTACAGCCATTCATTCGGAGAGCACAATCTCAAGGTGATGGCAGGTTTCCAGAGCGAATACTGGCACGGCCGCACAATCACTGCCCAGCAGTACGGCATCATTGCCGGTCTTCCTACACTTGACACCACCGCTTCCAACCCTACTGCCTCCGGCGGATACTCGACCTGGACGACAGCCGGCTTCTTCGGCCGTGTCAACTATGACTATGCCGGACGTTATCTTGTCGAGGCAAACCTCCGTTATGACGGATCCTCACGCTTCCTCCGCGAGAACAGATGGAACCTCTTCCCTTCATTCTCAGCTGGTTGGAACATTGCCAGGGAACCATTCTGGGAGGACTTCACAAAATGGGTTAACGTATTGAAGATCAGAGGATCCTGGGGTGAACTCGGAAACCAGAACACCGAAAGCCTCTATCCTTTCTACCCTACGATGAGCTATACTCCGAAGGGTGGCAGCTGGATTGTCAATGACGCCAAGCCGAACATTTCCGGCCAGCCAAGCCTCGTTTCCTCATTCCTCACCTGGGAAAGGAGCCGCACTTGGGAAGTGGGTCTTGACTTCGGAGCATTCAACAACCGTCTTACCGGTTCCTTCGGATATTATCAGCGCAAGACCTATGACATGGTGGGTCCTGCCCCTGAACTTCCTGATGTTCTCGGTACTGCCGAGCCGAAGACCAACAACCTCGACATGACCACCAAGGGCTGGGATCTCCAGATAAGCTGGCGTGACGTTGTCAATGACTTCAACTACGGAGTTTCCCTCGTGCTGAGTGACAGCAAGACCATCATTAACAAGTATCCTAACCCTGCAAAGGAACTGGGCAAGTATTATGACGGAGCCGTTTACGGTGACATCTGGGGCTTCGAGACTGTAGGAATTGCAAGTTCACAGGCAGAGATGGATGCCCATCTCGCGAAGGCTGACCAGAGCTATTGCGGCGCAAACTGGACTGCCGGAGACATCATGTATGCCGATATCAACGGCGACAGAGTAGTGGATGAGGGCGAATACACAGCAGACAACCACGGTGACCTCAAGATCATCGGCAACAGCACACCTCGCTACAACTTCGGTCTCAACTTCGATTTCGCATACAAGGGATTTGACCTCAAACTCTTCTTCCAGGGCACCCTCAAGCGTGACTATATGGCAGGCAGCGCAACATTCTGGGGCGCTACCGGTACCGGCAAATGGCAGGCTCTCGGATTCACCGCACATTCAGACTACTGGACTCCGGAGAACACCGATGCCTACTATCCTCGTCCTGACTGGGGAGGTTGGAGAAACACCTGGACCCAGACACGTTATCTGCAGAATGCGGCTTACTGCCGTCTTAAGAACGTGACCCTCGGTTACACCCTTCCGTCACGTCTTACCCAGAAGATTTACGTTCAGAATCTCAGGCTCTTCGTTTCTGCAGAGAACCTGCTGACCATCACCAAATTCACAGACATCGCCGATCCTGAACTCATCGGAGCCGGCTACGGCGGAAACCTTGGAAAGACCTATCCCCTGTCCAAGACAGTGTCATTTGGTGTAAGTGTAACCTTCTAAAATTGAGGAAAGTATGAAACTTAAATATTTGAATATCGGCCTGCTCATAGCGGCTGTTTCCGGTCTGACTGCCTGCAATGGCTTCCTGGACCGCGAACCGGAGAGCTCGGTCACCCCGAGTGCCTACTTCACTTCGGAGGCTGACCTCGCTGCCTACACAATAAACCTGTATGGATTCTTCACCAGCATTGCGCCGGGAAGCTATGGCATCAGCACTTTCGGCTACGACAATGCCACAGACAACCAGGCTGCCACCGCATACTCATCACGATGGGTTCCGGGTGAGTGGAAGGTACCTTCTTCAACAAGCGACGGAGACCGTACAGCCGTATGGAACTTCTTCCAGATCCGTGACTGCAACTATTTCTTCGACCAGGTGCTCCCTAAATATGAGGCCGGCAAGATTTCAGGAAACGAAAACAACATCAAGCATTATATCGGCGAGATGTACCTGATGAGGGCATACGCATATTTTGACAAGCTCCAGGCCATCGGTGACTGTCCGATTGTCACCACTGCCCTCAAGGATGACGAGGCCACATTGGTGGAGGCTTCTAAGCGTCAGCCGAGCCACAAGGTCGCAAGATTCATTCTCGAGGACCTCGACAAGGCCATTGAACTCCTTCAGGAGTCTGCTCCGGGCGGAAAGAACCGCATCAGCAAGGATGTAGCCTACCTGCTCCGCTCAAGAGTGGCACTCTATGAGGGAACCTGGCTGAAATACCACAAGGGCACGGCATTCGTACCTGGTGGTGAAGGCTGGCCTGGCGACAATAGCCTTCTCTCAGGATTCAACATTGACGATGAGATTTCCTATTTCCTCGGCGAGGCGATGGAATCTGCAAAGGTCGTCGGTGACAAGCTCGTCAACAACCTCGTGGAGAACACTGACACCGATGAGGGAATGGATGCATCGTTCAACAGCCTGAACCCTTACTACACAATGTTCTGCGATGAGAATATGGAGAACTACAGCGAGGTGCTCATGTGGCGCAAGTATGACGAGAGCCTCAGCATCACCCACAATATCCAGATGCAGCTCCAGAACAATGGCGGCGGTTCAGGATGGACAAGGGGCCTTGTGAACTCATTCCTCATGAAGAACGGTCTTCCTATTTATGACACCGCCTCCGGTTATGATCCTGAATGGGAGAAGAAGGGCATCAGCGCAACTCTCAAGGACAGGGATTCCCGTATCCGCATCTTCACCAAGAAGGACGGCGACATCGAGAACTACACCTCCGCCGGCACAATCAACTATGTTGACCTGGAGTGGGTTGTCAAGGGCAACAATGAGACCCGCATGGTAACAGGCTATGCCATCAAGAAGGGCAAGCATTACAATGACTACATGCAGACCCTCCACCACAAGGGTACCACCGGCAGCATTGTCTTCCGTGGAACTGAGGCATTGCTGAACTATATGGAGGCCTGCTACGTGAAGACCGGAAGCATTGACGGCACGGCAGACAAGTACTGGAAGGCATTGCGCACACGTGCAAAGGTTGATTCCGACTACAACAAGACAATTGCAGCGACCGTGATGACAAAGGAGGCCGAAGGTGACTTTGGAGCATATTCTCACGGACAGCTCGTGGATGCAACTCTCTACAATATCCGTCGTGAGCGCCGCAACGAGTTCATCGGCGAGGGCATGCGCTGGGCAGACCTGAAGAGATGGAGGGCCTGCGACCAGGTCAACGGATACCAGATTGAGGGAATGCGCTACTGGGGTTCCGACTATGAAGGGACCTGGAAGGATGACTCAGACCATGACCTCGTCGTGGTGGATGTAGCCGGTGGCACCGGAAACATGTCTGACCAGAGCATCAGCGGCGTATATATCCGTCCTTACCAGATAAGCAATGTGAACAACTCCGTTTTCAACGGCTACAGGTTCACTCCTGCACACTATCTCTCACCTCTGCCTCAGAACGCATTCCGCCAGACAGCTTCAGGTGACAAGACCGATCTGAACACTTCTGTAATCTACCAGAATCCGGGCTGGCCTAAGGTCGGCGGACAGGGTCCTGCGATGTAATCCGCACGAAGCATCATTTCATAAATAATCAATAAGGGGGATGGCCGTAAGTGGCCATCCCCCTTATTGACTGCAAACCGCAATCCTAAAAATTGAAATACCGCAACTGCTGCATGACCTCCGGGAGTATGTCACCGTCCTCCTCAGGGATAATCATCACGTAGGCCGTGCTTCTGAAGCCGTCCACATCCACGGCCCGGCGGATAAGGTCCTGGACGGAATCCAGTTCCAGCTGGCAGGCATCAATGAATGACTGCGCATCAGCATCGCATTG
Organism: Candidatus Cryptobacteroides sp.; assembly: GCA_034089285.1. Lineage (GTDB taxonomy): Bacteria > Bacteroidota > Bacteroidia > Bacteroidales > UBA932 > Cryptobacteroides. The sequence goes on along the minus strand of JAXDUM010000017.1, from coordinate 5,149 downwards.
GGACAGGACATTCTTGCCCAGTTTGACCTGCTTGCTGAAGCGGGACATCGCTTCTATGCTGCCAAGGGAGGTAACGCCCAGAGAGGCGCCGGGAAGTCCCACATAGGCCATCTTGGAGTTGGTGCGGATCATCTTGGCGGCGGAAATGCGGGCAAGGATATCGCTCTGTATATCAGTGGTACTCAGTCTGTTGCCCCGGGAATCTATCATTGACACGCATTTGTAGGCCCGGCCGTCGGAGGCTTCGACCCAGGTCTGGGAAAGCCTGTAATCCGGAATCTTCTTCAGATTCGGGAGCTCGCAGGTCGATTTCCATATCTGGTCCACATCCCGCAGGAATGAGTTTACGGCGTCATTGGAAGAGTAGCCGATAGAGGTCCAGATGACCCTTTCTGCCGGTTCATCATTCTGCCGGCGGCTTCGGCTGCGCCCTGATGCCTGCATCGTCCTGCCCGACGGGAGGGATGCGGAAGGAGAGGCTCCGTCACCACTGTTGCCTGCCGCGGCATCGTCTCCGGAGACATTGCCACGGGCTGAAGCGGAGACAGGGCCACGGGCCGAAGCAGAGACATTGCCCCGGGAAACCTCCCCGCCTGATGAGCTGTAGCGCTCCGGCACCGGTATCCCGCAAGGCCGCTTGCTGACCTTCATGTCATACAGCACATACTGTCCTGAGCGGGTTTCACCGCATTCCAGCCAGAACATCAGCTGATGGCAGCGGTTGATCGGCACTGTATATGTCGTCGGAGACATATTGTCCTCCAGCCAGAACTCCCCTACCAGCCTCTGATCCGCAAACACATTGAGCTTCACCGGTCTGTGCTGACGTCCTCCGGAGAGAAGATTGTCCACCGGGTCGGAATATCCGCTCTTGTTCGCAACCGTGAACGTGCAGGTCTCATATTCCCCGTATGGGTTGAATGCCGCCACTGATGACTGCCTGCCGCTATTATCCATCAGTTTCAATGATGCCAATGCGCCTCCCGTTCCGGCCCCGGCGGTGATTCCCGTCACAGCCCCGATATGGCTCGAACTGATTGAGCTTCCCGCCCCTGTCACGAACATGAACACCATATCAGTCAATGAGATATCCTCAATCCCGAGAGGGATGTTGGTCTCCAGCATCACTCCCTTGTAGATTTTCGAGCCGTCCTTCATCTGGAAATACTCCCTCTGGCTGCTTCCGTTCTTGAAGCAGTCATTGAAATCGAAATTGGTAATGGTGCTGAGATACCTGCCGACATAATGGAAATATGGACGCTTGCATAGATCGATAAGGTCTGCCTCGTCAGGGCAATAAGGCTTCTCGTGGCGGAAAAGGTCATTGGCCACAGGCCTTCCGCGGTAAAGGGCGATGTCACCCACCCCGAAATAGACCTGTCTGGACTTGCCGTTACCTGGCTTTGCAAACTTCAGAATGCGGCACTTGTTGATCGGAAGTTCGAAATACTGGTTCGGCCAGGTGGCGTGAATGGTCGTCTCGAGCACGAGATTGTCGTCGGCCCAGACCTGGATGATATCATCCCCCAGTACCCTGTGGTTGGTCAAGCAGCCGGCCTTGAAAGAAATCCAGTCATATTCCCCGGCCAGGTCGAAGGCGACATAGGAGTCTATCTTGTCCTCCAGGAATGTGTTTCCGGTGGTCAGGATAAGCCCCTCGCTGAATTTTTCCCCGCCCATCGAGAAGGTATAATAGTCTGACTCTCCGGTAAACAGCACATTGTCAGCCGAGCTCATTCCCCTCACGGAATAAGGCTTGATAGTGGACATCAGCGGGCAGACGTCAGGCAGATTGGAAATCTTTTCCCTGTTCAGATTGACAGGACCGGCAAGCGGCAGGGAGGAAGAGCCTTTCGGCCATACATACATATCCGCAAGGCCGAAATGCAGGCCTCCGAGGAAATCTCCCCCATTGAATTCGGAATGAAAGGAAATGTTCTCCGCCCCGGCAATGTCCAGCACCACCTGTTCCGCCAGGTCGGTCTGGGAAATAAGCTTTTCGTATATGATTCTGTCATCCGCCTTGACAATGAGCCAGCCAGTGGCATTCTTGCTCTGGTTGTCGCAAGGGCCGAGGATGAACGAGAGCTTGTCAAATTTCTTCTCCACCCAGAAATAACTCCAGGCATTCTGGGTATCCAGCTGCATGCTTGCTTCGAAACGGAGTCCGGAATTGAAGGTTTTTCCATTGATATTCATTGACTTCTGATTCTTCGGAACACAATATGACAGCGGTATCGGAGTTTCGCGGACCGTCGCCACATAACCCGAATGGCGGGTATAATGAGGGCAGAGCGTCTCCACGAGTTTGACTTTGGATGAAGCCGTGAGATTCTGCGGATCGCGGGGAGTCTGCACCGTCTGGCCCGGTTTCCACAATCTCACTTCTCCGAAAGCCATATCCGTAACTCCGCGCGGAAGGTCAAAGCGCAGTTCCTTCACCCCGGTCACGTCCAATGTGACGGATTCCGGCACGCCATAGCATCTGACCACACGGTCAAGTATTCTTCTTCCGTCAGCCTTGACAGTCACGATGACATCCTCTCCTATGGTAGCGGAATTCGGGTTGTATGGTCCCATCACAAATGTCAGTTTGCTGTATGCCCCTCCAAGGTCATATACCACAAATCCCGGATTGGGCTCGCTTATGAGACCGCCCTTGCCTGTTCTGAGAACAAATCCGCCCTTGTAGTCGAACTGGGCAACTGTGACTTTCTGCGAGGAACGGAATCCCGTGTATCGGCTGCTTGACACAGGATTGAGTATGTCATTGAGATATGACTGTGCATTGAGGCCTGTCAGGCCTGCTGCAATGAGGATGACTGAAACAATAATCTTTCTCATGGCTGAAAAAATTTGGGAAGCCCTGTACGGACCTCCCAAATATAAGGAAAAAACCGATATGCCGCAACTTCGGACCGGACTCAGGATTTCTTGACCGGGTCGCAGGTCAGGCCCACGCCCAGTTTCCTGAATATTTTCCGGTCAACCTCGCTGAGCATCACCGTGGAATGAACCTGGCAGCCGTCAAGCTTGGACAGCTGCTCAAGGGCCAGGCGGCAGTTCTCGTCCTTCACGCTCATCATTGAAAGCGCCACGAGAACCTCGTCCGTATGGAGCCTCGGGTTCTTGCCGTGAAGGAAGGAGACCTTGGTCCGCTGAATCGGCTCGATCATCTCCTCAGGGATGAGTTTCACGGAATGGTCAATGCCGGCAAGATGCTTGGTGGCATTGAGAATGAGTGCCGCGCTCGGTCCGAGAAGAGGACTGGTATTGGCCGTGATGATAGTCCCGTCCTGAAGTTCAATTGCAGAGGATGCCTGGCCGGAGAGTTCCTTTCTCTCCCTGGCCGCCACGGTGGTCCTGCGATAGGCAGTGGTGAGTTTGGCCTGCTGCATGATGAGCTTTATCTTGTTCACCTCATCCTCATTGGTCCCGGACTCCGCAAGCGTGCCGAGAGCATTGTAATAGCGCCTTATGATTTCGTCTCTTGCCGCATTGCAGCAGACATCCTCGTCGCTCATGCAGAAGCCCACCATATTGACGCCCATATCAGTCGGCGACTTGTACGGATTCTCCCCGTAGATGCCCTCGAAAATGGCATTCAGCACCGGGAAAATCTCAATGTCCCTGTTGTAGTTCACTGCAATCTTGCCGTAGGCCTCAAGGTGGAACGGGTCGATCATATTGACATCGTTGAGATCCGCCGTGGCCGCCTCGTATGCAATGTTGACAGGATGCTTCAGAGGCAGATTCCACACCGGGAAGGTCTCGAACTTGGCATAACCCGCCTTTATGCCGCGCTTGTGCTCCTGGTAGAGCTGGCTGAGACAGACGGCCATCTTGCCGCTTCCCGGGCCCGGGGCAGTAACGACTACGAGGGGTCTGGATGTCTCGACATAGTCGTTCTTTCCGAATCCCTCGTCAGAATCGATGAGGGCCACGTCATTGGGATAACCCTCTATGGTGTAATGATAATAGACCTTGATTCCAAGCCTCTCCAGCCTTGCGCGGTAGGTGGCTGCACTCGACTGCCCATTGAAATGAGTGATCACGACTCCCCCGACATAGAGGCCGACATTCTCAAACTCGGAACGCAGACGGAGAACATCCTCATCGTAAGTGATGCCGAGGTCTCCCCTCATCTTGTTCTTCTCGATATCGAGAGCGCTGATGACCTGCACGATTTCCGCACAGTCAGCAAGCTGCATGAGCATCCTGAGCTTGCTGTCCGGATGGAAGCCCGGAAGGACTCTCGCCGCATGGTTGTCATCGAATAATTTTCCGCCAAACTCCATATAGAGTTTGTCACCGAACTGCGCAATGCGCTTTTTGATCTGTTCCGATTGGATTTTTAGATACTTGTCGTTGTCGAAGCCGTGTTTCATACGTTTGAGTTGTATTCAATACGGGATACAAAGATACTGCGGCTCTTTGACGTTGGCAAATTTTTCCGCCGGTTAATTCATCGATTTTACCTTCCCCGGCCTCCTGACGGCAGCCTCGGCCGCACGGTGTGCGACATTGACCATCTCAGGCTCAATGCCTTCCGGGCGGAAGCTGTTGCGACGGAGCTTGCGGCCGGTCAGACGGCAGTACCAGGTGCAGGAGGCGATGAAGCGGCCGATGGTCGGGCTGAGATGATATCCGTCCCGGGTGAGATGGTCCCCTATGAATGATGTGCGGGCATTCTGAACCGCAGTCCCGACCGGAATGATGATATCCACCCCAATGAGGTCGGCAGCCTTGTTCACGGCATCCACGATGGCATTGTACATCTTCATCTGGTCATTGTCATAATTCACGAAACCTTTGTGCGTGGAGGTCTGCTCGTACGCCCATGTCTGGTGGATTGCGAAATGTGCATCCACACGTGCCCTCAGGTAATCATAAAGCTGCGGCAATGATGCCTCCCACGTGCTGAAAATCCCGGATATCGGACTTGACTGCTGCATTGTGACATAATCCCATTTCTCATCGGCAAGAGCCTCCTCCAGACAGTATCCTGGAGTAACTCTGCGCACCCCGTCCGCTCCGATCTTCCTGTAGGAATAATCAGTGGACCCCGTCCTGCTGTTGTCCAGATGGCGTTCAAGGGAACATCCCGGGATATACATATTGCCTATGATCATCACCACCCCGTCAGCGG
>JAXDUM010000016.1:0-59254 GCA_034089285.1 Candidatus Cryptobacteroides sp. | reverse complement strand
CCCACTTTTTGCCTCTATTTATTTGCTTTCTTTTCATCGTTAAAGTATAAGTACCATTTGATAAAGTTATCGACACGGGTCTCGGATAGACCTCGATGTAAACGAAGCTGATCCTTGATATGCCCAAAGAATGATTCTAGTGCATTTGTTGTTTTTGGTAGTCCGGGATGTTTTATAAACTCAAACATATTGGGAATGGCTCTACGCAGATGCACGTATGCTTTTCTCAGATCATTCCTGACAAAGTATGTCCTTGTAGAGTTTGGCAGACATGCTTTCTCGCATATATACTCTTCGTTTTCTTCGGCCCAAAGGTTATATCTGCTGAGCCAAACGGGCACAATCTCTGGCATTGTACCTGGGTGATGGTTCGGTCTGCTTGAAGGACTGATCCTGCTCTTCATCCACTATGATGGCACCGAGACTGTTGAACGGCAGAAAAATGGACATCCTTGTGCCTGCAACGCTAATCGGCTCTCCTCTGCGAAGTGCTGCGCTTACACCGGTGATGAATGAGTCCGTTTTCCCGTGATGAACCACTGTCCGGATGCCTGCCATGTTTGCAACCTGCTCGCATAGAGCTGTTTCCGGAGAGAGAAGCAGGGCTTGGTGTCCGCTGTCGCTGCACTCCTGCAGGACGGTGTGATAGTAATCGTATCGGTCCGGTCCTGTGACCAGAATCGGCTTATATGTGAGTGTGTCGTCGTTTTTTGGCCCGGTATTGCGTATAGGGTCGTATGCCGGCAGAGAGGCTGCGATTCTGTCCCTTTCCTGTCTTAGCCGCAGCATGACGCTTTCGCGGTGTCTTTTGGTAAGGTCGGCATCAATTGCATCAAGCCGCTTTCTGAGCCTTTCTTCCCTTGCGGCCGCGGCAATCTCTCCATTGAGTTTTCCTGCGGGGTATGCTGCCTTGAACACTTCTCCTATTGTGCAGGCATAATAATCCGCTATGAACTCCCAGAGCCTGAGTTCCATGTCTCCTATTGTCGGGAGGTCTTTGCGGACGGAACTTATCTGCTTGACAGATGCCGGGTTAAGGTCGGGCGTGCAGGATGTGTTGTAAACTATGCCATTGTAGCGGCGTCCAGCGAAGACTACGCTTACGATCTGTCCACGATGCACCGGCTCCTCGCAGTAGTAGAATGGTATCCACTGCAATTTAAGGGGGAGTACTACCTGTATGAAGTGCCTGTCCATGAGGTATGGGCAGATTAGTCTGTCGTGCCTTCCGATGCGGACTTGTCGAATTCCATCAGGGATTCGGGGATATGGCAATAGCCGTCAGGATGCTTGTCCAAATAGTCCTGATGCTCGTCTTCCGCACGGTAAAAGTTCTTCAGCGGCTTTACTTCTACGGCCAGCGGTCCTTTTAGCTCGCCGGAGATCCTGTCATAAATCCTCTGTATGGAAGGAAGATCTTCGGGGTCTGAATAGTAAATGCCTGTGCGGTACCGGGTGCCTTCGTCGTTGCCCTGCCGGTTGACGCTCATAGGATCTATCGCTCTAAAATAGAGTTGAAGTATCCTTTCGAGACCGATTACATCAGTTTCGTAAGTGACATGTACTGTTTCAGCATATCCGGTGGAATCGGTATATACTTCTCTGTAGGTGGGGTGGAAAATGTTGCCGTTGGCATAACCTACCTCGGTGGAGACCACGCCGTGGATAAGTTTCAAGTAACGCTCGGCTCCCCAGAAGCAGCCGGCTGCTAAGTAAATGTCTTTTCTCAACTGTAAAAACTATTTGGAATCTGCTTTCGCCTGGAACTTGGCTATGTCTATGATAAATCTTTCGTGGACGCCCTCACCGATGAGCCCGCGCTCGTCATAAGCGCTCACTTTGAATGTGAGTTTGCGGCGGTCAACCTCCACAAGCTCCGTCTCGGCATGGACCTTCATTCCTGCGGGAGTGGCGGCGCAATGCGTAACGTTGACAAGCGTCCCTACCGTACTCTGTCCGTCTTCCAGATACGGCTCGACGGAGAGGACTGCTGTCTTCTCTATCAATGCTATCATTTGTGGAGTTGCATATACCCTTACAAGACCGCTGCCGACATTCTTGGCGAGTTTGTCTTCGGTGACGAAGTCTTCCTGATATCCTTTAATTCCGTTCTGAACCATATCTTTTACCCTAAATTACCGTACAAATATAGACTTTTTCGGATTATCGGCAAAAGGTTTTTTCATGTATGACAGAAATAAAAGTGTCCGCTGCGGGGCGGACCTTGGAGATAGGCGGAAAGATACTTTTAGTCTGACAGTGATTCTCTACCTGTTGGCAATGGCTTCCATCGCCATTAAGAAAGAATTGTTCTCAACCAGCATCTTCAGGAATTCTTTGGTGGCGTTTTTACAATAGGTGCCTTTGAGAAGATGGAATGATCCCTGCATTTCAGAGTGCGGATGGTCCAGACTTATGGCGACGAAATTCTTGTTGCTGTGGATTGTGGCTCCTGAAAGTAGCGTTACGAGATTGGTTCTGGAGACCATATCGAGAAGCATGCTGAGGTCGTTGATCTCCAGACGGACATCGAATTTAAAGTTCTGGCCGTAAAGAAGACTGTCGAAGGCATTTCTTGCCTGCAGCCCTTTTGCCGGTAATACGAGCGGAAGGTTTTCCAATTCCGCCAGACGTATTCTTTCCTTTTTTGCGACAGGGTTATCTTTTCCGGCGATGACACAAAGATTGCTATTGAACAGAATGTGGGAATCAATGTCGTCGTAACTCTGTAATGGCTTGTAGGACAAAGCCACATCCAACTGGCCGTGCTCAAGCATCTCCATAAGATTCTCCATTGAACGGCAGTAGATCTTGAGCTTGATGCCGGGGTATTTCTTCATGTAGTCTCTTACGGTGTCGGCCAGTAATGGACAGAATGTGTAAGTGGCACCTACGTTTAATGTGCCGATTTTGAGTTGGCGCACGTCATTCATCCGCTCGGTGCTTGTATCCACGTCTTTCAGGACTTGTTTGGCGTATGGCAGATACTGCTCCCCGTAGTCGCTCATGGACACATGCCTTGAGTCTCGGACAAGCAGTTCCACACCAAGTTCCTCTTCCAACTGTTTGATCTGTTGCGAAAGAGTGCTTTGGGAAATGAACAAGGCCTTGGATGCTTCGGAGAAACTGCGAAGCTCGGCGACTTTGACGAAATAGCGTAGTTGTCTGAATTCCATTACTTCGTTACCTTAAAAGAAAAATTCTGAAACAGCAGTATTGGCAGCATCACACCGACCACCATTGCGATGATGGTTACCATACAGGTCATCCAATTGAACCTCAGCAGGTACAGGTAGTGCATGAATGTTGGCTCTGAGAATGATCCCAGACAATGCAGTAAGGATTGTATCGTACGGTAGGCGTACATCCCCGGAACCATTGGAAGTAGGGCCGGAAAAGAGATACACTCTGCCGGCGTCTTGATTATCTTAGCTGCCGGCAATGCCAGAAAACCAATGACAAGAGCGCCCAACATGCTGCCGACGGTCAATTGAAAGCCATAAATATTCATCAATACATAGCGGGTCATATGTCCTGCAGCGGCAATTGAAGCGCACAAAGGAAACACCCTCGGTGACGGATTGCTGATGCTTGAGAAGCCTATCGCCGCTATAGCAGCAAATATACCGTCTTTTATGATAAGAAAGAAAAGTTCCATTATAAAAATTGAATATTCATCAACCCGAAAGCAATGCAGAGTCCGAGAGACAGGCAGACCGTAATCATCACAGCGTGCAGGAACCGGCTGATGCAGCAGATGTAATGGCCGTAGAGAAGATCGCATACAGCATTGCAGAACGGTATCCCCGGTACGAAGTAGAGGACACTGGTAGCGAGGGCGATCTCTGGAGTTTCCCCCCAACCGAACACGAAGCCCAGACAGGCTACCACAGCGGAAAGACATGAGGACAGAATGATGACTATCCTGTAGTCAAGCCCTTTGGCGGGAAGTTTTTGCTTGAGGAAAAACCCATCGATAGTGGCGATGAAAACTATGAGCATCGAGATCAAATCTCCTCCGAAAAGCTCGCAAAATGAGGCGTTTGCCAACCCCACAAGTATTAATACCAGCCATGGGTTCAACCTTTTCTTCTCAAGAATGCTCTTGAAAAGTTCTGTCGCCTGAGCCTCGTCAAGTCCTTCTTCCACAATTTTCCAACTAAGCCCGCTGAGATCGGATACGGTGTTGAAATTGATTCTGTCAGCAGGAATCTTGCCGGTAATGGTATATGATTTTTCTTCCTTTTTGTCCCATAGGTTCAGAACTATGCAGGTCGGAAGTACGGAGAAGTCCGCCTTGGTGTCCCATTGTTCAGCGATTCTGCCGAGGTTTTTCTCAATCCGTATCGTTGTCGCTCCGCTGGCGTAGAGTTCAGTTGTGTAGTCCCTCAGAAAAATGCTTTTGTGCTTCAGTTCGTTATGCAGTGTGATTTCCTGAGTCTCCATATTTCCTTATCTCTCTGTTTCTTTTGTGTGAGTGTCAGCGCTGTCTGTCTGCGCGTCCTGACTCTTGTCCTCGAATGAGCCGTAGAAAGGAACGCCGTCGCGATCAATACCGTCCTTGCCACCGTTCCATGAAATCGGCTTTACGATAGTGTTGGAGCAGGTAAAGAACTTATGCTTCGTGTTGAATGTCTTCAATTTCTCGTGGAAAAAAGAAAAAGTAAGGATAACCGCGCTTGCAATCGCGCAAACGATAACAAGAGATCCTGAATAGGCGCTCATAGCAGCCGTAGAAATTTCAAGTAGTGTCATAATCTTATATTTATTTTCTATTTTCGTCGCAAATTTATGGCTCCGTTTCTGAACGGGAATGGGGTTTTGTCTCTTTGTTTCGATAGTAGCTATCTATAATTCAAAATCTGCTACTTTTATTGCAACTGCCGGATTTTAGCAATTTTTGTGTATATATTTGCCGCACTAAAGGATTCGATATGGCAAAGAATTATTTTGACCGGTACGTCTGGCTTATTGAGCTTATCAATCGCCACGGGTACATCAAATATGAAGATATCAGCAGAGCGTGGGCGTTCAGCCCATTGAATAGTGCGGGCAGTGCCAGCATTCAGCAGAGCGAATTACCTCCAAGGACCTTTTATAATCATATAGAAGCTATAAGATCTTTGGATAACTTAAACACGGAACTTTGCAGGTGAGCCCGTAAACGTCTTCTAATTTTTGGATTATCACTCATTAGATGAAACCGTTTTCATCTAATTTATGTAAGTATATGAATATAATCAACTTACAATGGTTTTACCAACCGTTTTTGTCAATTATATCTTGTTATCCTCCTGAACTTCCCTCTCCCCTCAAAAAAAAGAGACCGACCCTTTTGGGTCGGCCTCTTTCCGTGGTGCCACCGAGAATCGAACTAGGGACACAAGGATTTTCAGTCCTTTGCTCTACCAACTGAGCTATGGCACCATTCCTTTCGTTTGGGATTACAAAGATAGGCAATATTTCTTACAATGCAAACTTTTTCGACATTATTTTTAGAAAATTTGCCATTTTCTCTATTTCTTCGGGATTTTCAGCTTCATTCCGGGACGGATATCCGTTCCGATTCCATTGAACTTCATGATATCATCTGCACTGACGCCCGGATAGTCCTGCGAGATTCTGTAGAGCGAATCTCCGGACTTCACGACATAGACCGTGTATGTTCCCTCGGCTGCAGAGTCTGCCGGTGGCGGCGTTGCGGCACTGCCCTTCGAAGATGCCCGGGTCGCGCCGTCTGAAGAAGCGGATCCCTTCGAGGAAGAAGCAGCCGAGCTCTTCGAGGATGCTCCGGACGACTGTGCCACAGGCCCGTTGAACTTCCCGTAAATGTAGAGCACCTGACCTACCCGCAGATTGGTATTGCGCAGATGATTCCACTCCATAATCTGCTTGACGGTGACATGATACCTGGAAGCGATCCTGCCGAGATAATCACCGCTCTTGACCTTGTAGGCTATCCTCTGGGAAGAGGCGCTGCCGGAAACCGCAATGTTCTGCAACGTGGCAGGGCTGAAATACTCCTTGGCATTGTAGGCATACACAGAGTCTTCATTCTCAATGAATTTCGACGTATACTGATAAGGCAGCCTAAGGACATATTCCTCTTTCGCCGTACCAGGCACGATATCGTGAACATACTGCGGATTCAGTTTCTTCAGCATTTCCACCGACACTCCCGTAAGCGCGCTGACCTGCTGGAAATGCAGCATCCTGCGGATGTGGAATGTATCCACCTGTACAGGCATCGAGTCTGTTTCAGGGACAAGGCCATGCTCCCTGTAATATGTGAACGCGTACATAGCCCCGACAAATGCAGGCACATAGCCCCTCGTCTCACGCGGCAGATAATTGTAAACAGGCCAGAACTCCCTCGAGCCTGAGCGCCTCATAGCCTTGTTGACATTGCCGGAACCGCAATTGTAAGAGGAGATGGCCAGATTCCAGTCTCCGAAAATCCTGTATGCGTCCCTCATGTAGCGGGCGGCAGCATCAGCGGACTTCACCGGGTCCAGCCTCTCGTCCACGAACGAGTTGATGGTCAGCCCGTACATCTTCGCCGTATTGTACATGAACTGCCACATTCCCTTCGCCCCTGCCCTTGAAACAGCCACAGGATTGAAGGCCGACTCGATGACAGCCATATACTTGAGTTCCTTCGGAAGACCGTACCTGTCGAAAATCTCCTCGAAAATCGGGAAATAGTACTGCGACAAGGCCAGCATGGAGCTCATCTTTGTCGGCATCTTCTCAGAATAAAGAATGATGTAATTCCTTACGGTCTCGTTGAACGGCAGAGTGATGAAGGAATTCATATCCGCAAGCCTCTGAAGATACTCCTTGTCAGTGACACTGGACCTGAAATGCACGGAATCCATATTGAAAGAGACAGTGTCGCCTTTCAGCATGCTTTTATGGACATACCACAGGCTCAGAAGGCTGTCCGTGACATCCAGAGTATAATCCTCAGGAAGCAGGCCCTCTATGGCGAGCCCACCTTCATCGGCTTGCTCCGGTATATGGTGCACTGCCTTGCTGCGGACATTCTCAAGTTCTGAAATCAGGGAGTCCAGCACCTCCCTCATCCTGGCATTCTCCCTGGCCAGCTCTTTCCTGGATTTGGGTTTCTCCCTGTCCGCAGCCGATGCGGGAACAGTAGTGAACGTCAAAGAAAATGCGGCCAGCGCCGCAACTGAATATTTGATGAAGTGTCTCATAATCTTTAAATCAACTCAATCCGGGATGTCAGAACCTAAGTCCGAGACTAAGCCCCAGGGCCTCGTTTCCGTAGCCTGAACGCATTCCGGAGCTTCCGTGAGAAGAGGCGTAATAATTGTCAGGTGCGATGACGGCCGGAGCCACCGAGACGGACAAGTCGTCGGAAAGCTCGAAATCATGCATGAAGGCAAACACATTCGCATCGATTATCTGGAGCAGGTAGAATCCCACCAGCGCCACCACGGAATAATCCCTGTAACGCCTGTAAACATCCCTGTAATACTTGGCGGTAGAAGCTGACACCGGTCCGTCATAAGTCGTGTTGACGGCCGTTGCCTCATTATGTATTCTCTTGTATCTCAAATAGTTGGTGTTGTTTGTCACCAGGAAGTGGACTGAGCCGGCAAGGGCCGTATAGTAAATCGGAATCTTCCAGTATTCCCCGTTGTAGGCCTGGCCCAGTCCGGGCAGGAGGGCGGAATACAGGGCAGCTTTGCCAGGCTGAGGATATGTACCCTTGTTGTAATTGGCAACTCCGTCAAGCAGCGAACCCCAGTAAACAAGACCGGTACCGATGAAGCACAGATTGCTCGCCGTGCGGAACTTCTTGTCCCCGTCCACATTGTACCTGTGTCTGTAATAAATTCCAAGCCCGGCGGTTCCGGCCATTCCTCCATAAATTATTGGCAGTTTCCAATACTGCCTGTTGTAAATCTGCTGACCGCCTATAAAGACGGTTGATCCTGCAAAGAGCACTCCCTGCCTGGCCTCCCTCTTGTGGGACAGGCCGCCGAAATATTCCTTGAAGGAGAATGCCGTGTCTGTGGAATCCCTTCCCGTAGTGTCTCCGGGCTCATTGTAGTTCTGCTGGAACGCCTCTTCCCTGAACTGGGCGGAAGCCCGCTCCGGGAAAAGGAGCAATGCAGGCAGAATGGCTGCAAGGATATAAAAAAACCGTCCCTGCATCCACATCAGATATTTGAATCCTCCAGTGCCTTGAGGAAGCGCTTCATCTCGTCATCGGAATCAAACCGGATAGTCATCGTGCCCTTGCCGGAACTTGTGCGCTTGAGGCTGATTTCCTTGTCAAAGAATTTCCCGATGCGCTCCAGGACCCTTCCATACTCGTCCGGAAGCGGTTCTGCGACAACCGGTGTCTTCTGTCCCGCAGCCAGCAACTCCTTCAGCCTGGCTTCGAGCTGGCGGACTGAAAGCCCGTTCTTCACCACAAGGTCGCAGAGCTTTTCCTGAGCCGAAGCATCTTCCACTCCAAGCAGGACCTTGGCGTGTCCCACGCTGAGAAGGCCCACCTTGAGATCATGCTGAACCTTTGCAGGAAGCTTGAGAAGGCGAAGATAATTGGTGACGGAAGCACGCTTCTTTCCTACCCTGTCGGCCATCTGCTCCTGTGTGAGATTGCATTCCTCGATCAGTCTCTGATAGCTGAGGGCCACCTCAATCGGGTCCAGATTCTCCCTCTGGATATTCTCCACGATGGCCATCTCGAGCATTCCCTGCTCGCTGGCATCCCTGATATAGGCCGGAATCATGTCCATGCCGGCCAGACGACAGGCTCTGAAACGCCTCTCGCCGCTTATTATCTGATATCTGTCAGCCGACTTCTTCCTGACCGTGATCGGCTGGATGAGGCCGAACGAACTGATGGAGGCCGCAAGTTCCTGCAGAGCCTCCTGGTCGAATGACAATCTCGGCTGATACGGATTCGGCTCTATCATATCCACCGGAATCCTCAATATGTCAGCCGTATCCTGAGGGTCTTTCGCCCCCACGACTTCCTTGTTTACATAATGCACAGGCCTGCGAAGCTGCTCAAGTCCAGCAGAATCCCCTAACAATGCGCCCAGGCCCTTGCCTAATCCCCTCGTCGGTTTGCTCATGATCTTTCAAAAATTTGCCTACTGTTTGTTCTTTTCAAGCACTTCCTTCGCAAGATTCAGATAATTGGAAGTACCGTTGCTCATCACGTCATAAAGAATTATCGGCTTGCCGTGCGACGGTGCCTCGCTGAGCCTGATGTTCCTCTGTATTATGGTATTGAAGACCATATCCTTGAAATGTTCCCGCAGCTGGTTGAGAACCTGCGTATGCACCTTTGTCCTGCCGTCGAACATGGTGACCACGAAGCCCTCTATGGTGAGGTCCGGATTCACCCCGTTCTGGACGAGCCTGATGGTCTGCAGCAGCTTTCCGAGACCTTCAAGGGCGAAGAATTCAGGCTGGACCGGAATCATTACCGAATCCGCTGCCGTAAGGGAATTCACAGTGATGAGTCCCAGCGACGGCGAGCAGTCTATGATTATGTAGTCGTACTCGTCCTTCACCGGAGCAATCGCCTTCTTCAGAATCGACTCCCTATCCTCCGAATCGAGCATTTCAATCTCGACCGCAACCATATTGATATGGGAAGGAACCATGTGCAGATTGGATATCTCAGTCTGTATCAATGCGTCGTGAATATCCAGATCTCCGATCATCACCTCGTACAGAGTCCTCTTTTCGTCATTTTCAGGCGAAAAGTTCAGTCCGGAAGTGGTATTGGCCTGAGGATCGGCGTCAATGATGAGCACCTTCTTCTCAAGCGCAGCTAAAGACGCAGCCAGGTTGATGGCCGTAGTGGTCTTTCCCACTCCGCCTTTCTGATTGGCAATGGCGATGACTTTTCCCATATCGATAAATTGTTTTGTACGAATTACAAATTTATAAAAAAATCCCGTGAATACTGAGGGTTCTTCAAAAAAACCTCAAGTCACTGCAGCAAAAATCATACTGGATCCACATCCAGTGACAGTTGCGCCGAGCAGGAATTTTCCTTTCCGTACGCTTCCACGATATCCGCAAGCCTGCTCTTATTGGACTTCAGGGCAGGATTCTTCATTATTGACACCCGAATCTGCCTGATATAGAGATCGGAAACCCTGTCAATCCCCGGAGCATAAGGTCCGATGACAGCGACCTGGTCTTCCTTGCTGCGGACCAATCCCCTGATACCGAATGCATTGCGTATGGCAGCGGCGAGTCCGGACGCGAGGGCAGCCGCAGAGCCCTCATCCCTGTCCCTGACACTGACAGCCACAATCCGGGAGAATGGAGGATAGCCGAATGCATATCTTTCAGACAATATGGCGTCCGAAAGCGAATCGTCCTGATGGTCCGACGAGATATATTTATATACAGGATGGTCCGGGGTCGCGGTCTGTATGAGGAACAAGCCTTTCTGGCCGCGTCTTCCTCCCCTTCCGCGGAATTGTTCCAGAAGCTGCCAGGCCTTCTCGTCCGCCCGGAAATCCTGAAACCCCAGAAGCGAATCGGCCTGCAGCACCGCCACGAGCGACAGGCGGGCGAAATCAAAGCCCTTCGCAACTATCTGCGTGCCCACAAGTATGTCAATGCGGCCCTGTGAGAAATCCCTGACCACCTCATCCCCGCCCGGGCCCAGATCCCCGTCAAGTCTGGCGACCCTGGCCTGGGGGAAGAGTTCCGCCACTTCCTCCTCCACCCTCTGCGTGCCGGCGCCCAGTGGCTCGAAATGCCCTCCGCAGGCATTGCAGACAGCATTGAACGGCTCGCTCCACCCGCAATAACGGCATCTCAGCCGTCCCTCATCCTTATGCCAGCTCAGGGAGACATCGCAATGCGGACATCTCGGTATCCTCCCGCATTTAGAGCATTGCACAGCCGGCGAATAGGACTTCCTGGATCTCAGGAGGAGTATCTGCCCTCCGCTGCCGAGAGCTTCCTTCATCCTGTCAATGAGCCTGTACGAGAAGCTCCCCCTCATTCCCCTCTTGCGGCGCTCCTCCGAAGTGTTCACGATTTCCACCTCCGTCCTGTCCTCCCCGAAATAACGCTCCTGAAGCAGGACCTTCCCCAGCCTTCCCGTCCGGCAGTTGTACAATGATTCCAACGAAGGAGTCGCTGTGCCCATCACGAGAGATGCCCCGTGAATCCTTGCCAGCATCATTGCCGTATCCCTGCCGTTATATCTAGGGGCAGGGGTCTCCTGCTTGTATGAATTGTCATGTTCCTCATCCACAATCACCAGCCCCAGGTCAATGAAGGGCAGGAAGACCGCCGACCTGGTCCCGAGCACGATACAGTTCCCGCTCCGGACCTTTTCCACTGCATGGGAACGGGCGGAAGAAGTCATTCTGGAATGAAACTGGACCAGCCTCTCTCCGAATACCTCGGCCAGCCTGTTTCCCAGCTGCCTGCTGACAGCGATCTCGGGAATCAGGTAGAGGACGCTCTTTCCTGCGGCCAGCGGATCGGCAGCCAATGTGATATAAATCTCGGTCTTGCCGCTTCCCGTGGCTCCGTGAAGAAGTGCCGGCGTCCCTGAAGAGAAGAATTTCCCGATCTCCTCAAGGCAATTCCTCTGGGCGGCGCTGAGTGAAGGCAATCTGCCAATCATTGCGCCTTCAGGCCCGGAAACGGCAGCCCCGGAGTCAATCCTGAGCGGAAGGGATCTCAATTCCTCCTCCGCCCTGGTCAACGCCGCCAGACACTTCTCCTTGGTCTCTGGACGCACAGCCTTGTCATACAGAGCCTTGCGCCTTTCGACCATTGCCTCCAGCCTTTCCCGTTTCGCAGCCAGCGCCTCATTCTTCCGCCTGATTCTCTCCTCGTTCCTCAGCCGACACCTGGAAAGGACCAGCTCGCCGTCATTTTTCAGGGAAGGATAGGCGGCCTTGCAGACCTCCCCAACCGTACACATATAATAATCCGACACGAAGCGCCAAAGCTTCAATTCAGCCTCGGTAATGGGCGCAATGCCGTCTTCCACACCTATGATTCTCTGGATTCTGGATGCTTCAATTTCAGGAACAATGTCCTTCCCGGACACCACGCCGATATATCTCCTGCCCGCAAATCTCACATTCACCCTGCTCCCGATCTCCGGAACGGCAGCGCCATCCGCAGGGGCATAGCTGTAGCAGGGCTCCCAGTCAAGTTTGAGAGGGAGAATCACTTTCAGATATTTCAGTCCGGCATCCGACATCATTCAAATGATAGAGTCCACTAATTTACGCATTTTTGCAAGCATTCAAAAATCCAATGTCATCTGAAACCGGTTCTCAAGCCTCGTTTCCCCGCCTGCGGAACCCCATACCGGGGCGTAGAAGCCTGTCCTCCAATACAATTTCACCGACATCCTGCCCAACCGGATTTTCTGCCTGGCCACTGTCGAAATCGAATAACCCCGGCCGTAATATGCCGGAACATTGAAGGCCCCGGGAGCATCGCGCTCATAGGCGTAAATCCTGTCATCCCAATTGTCGACAAAGAAAAATGTCCCCCTGCAATATACAGCCCCGCTCCCGTGAACAAAGCCCTCCTCAATATATGCCAGATGAGACAAGCCCTTGAATTTCAGCACTTCGTATCTCACGACGGTATTCCATCCCCCGGCCGAGCACTTCAGATCCGTCCTCATCCCCGTCCTGATACCCTTCTCGAAAGAACGTAGCCTCGCCGTGGCCCTGCAGCTGATTTCGAAGGCGTCACTGATGCGGAAAGGGCTGCTGAACAGCAGTCTGAGCTGCCTCATTTCCGGATCGCAGGACTTGAGCGAAAAGTCAGCCGTCAGGAGCGACTGCCTGAAAAACAGTCCAGCAGTGATGCCGGATTCGCCGTATTTTCCGGAAAATGTCCTGACCGGAGAAGAATATGACAGGTCATATCCATCTGGGATATACCTGAGTGACAATGCAGTACGCCAATATCCTCTTATCGGGATGTCCGAGCCGAGGCAGGCTGCAATCCGGCCGGAGCCGATATCCCATGCCACTTCCCCCGTCATCACCATGCCCTTCAGGCAGATCCGTGCATCCGCGGAGACCTTGCCCCCGCCGAATGACGGGCCAAGGCCACCATGCGCTCCCGCCACTCCATTCCACACAGCCCAGGAAGTGGCCGAGACGACACCGTTCCTGAAATAGAATGCGGCATTGGCCCCGGGCATCAGGGCCATGGACATCGCGCCACCTTCCTCGCACCACCGGCGAAGGCCGGGCATGGCGGCAAATGCCGAAATGACGAATCTCCCTGCCGTGATATCAGCCGCCAGCCCCCTGTGCGAGGCCGTTTCCGACAGTGATCTGGAGGGAGTTATGCCTGTGGCCCTCTTCCAGAATGTCCTCTCGCCGGAAAACCCCGACATCGAGAATCCCGACCACAGAGCCAGCCCCTGTCCGAATCTCAATGCGAAATCTCCGGCAGAAAGGCTCCAGCCCCTTCTCCCGACATTGACATATCCAGAAAACGATGACGGACGGCCGAATGGTGCATCGTAGTCCTTCCCGACTGCCAGACCGACATCGAACGAACCTTCCCTTCCTATAGAAAACCTTGACTTGCAAGAAGTTGCATTATGGCCTCCAGCCACCGGCTTCTTCTTCATCGACACATTCGCCACAGCCTCTCCCGCCATTCCACCCCGATTCCTGCCGTCAGGATTGTCCAGGATGACGAAAAGAGACAGGGCCCGGGCGGTCCTCTCATTGAAACCGTCAATCGAAGCCAGCTCGGAAAATGACATCACAGGCCCGTTCCTGTCCCTGTAATCGATCAATGAAACCGCCTGATACAGAGTCAGAAGCCCCGTGGACAGCAATGCCGGCCTGCCGGCACTGTTCAGGCGAAGAGGAGATGACATCAGCTTCAGATATCTGTCCATCTCATATTCATCCACATTCTCGATCTCGCTCTCGCCGGTAAGGACGAGCACCGCCTCGTTGAACCGGGCATCGTCCCCTGACGGGAGCTCCGCTGCCGGACAGATTTCCATCAGTCCGAATACCGCAGCCGCACACATTTTCAATCTTCCTCTCATCGGAAACCATTTTGTACAGTTTCACCGCCCGGCCAAAAATAATGACAAAAATCCGCATTTTCCCGGAATGGTGGTTTTTCCACCTCTTGTTTGTATGAATTTTAAATGAATTCACTAAATTTGTAATGCAAAGAAATACTATGGACAAGAAAATTCACCTTTACGACAAGACGTTCAGGACCTTCATCCCGAATGCTGAAATCGAATCCGCCATCGACAAAGTCGCCGAGAGGCTCAACGCAGACTTCAAAGACAGCGGAGAAATCCCTGTAATCCTCTGTACCCTGAACGGAGCAATCATGTTCACGGCCGAACTCATGAAAAGAATCGATTTCGACTGCGAACTTGTCTCAATGAAGCTCTCATCCTACAGCGGGACCCGGTCGACCGGCAAGGTCCGCCAGGTCATGGGCCTGACCGGAGACATTTCCGGAAAGACTGTCATCATCGTGGAGGACATCGTGGACACCGGAAACACCATTGTCGACCTCAAGGAGATTGTAAGGGAGAAAGGTGCGAAGGACTGCAAGGTCTGCACGATGCTGCTGAAGCCGGAGGTTTACAAGAAGGACGTGGTTCTCGACTACGTGGCAATGGAAATCCCGAACAGATTCATTGTCGGATTCGGACTTGATTACAACGAACTGGGCCGCAACTACAAGGACATCTACATCCTTGACGAGTAGGTTGCCGCTCCTTCGAAAATACAGCAATATTATGAAATACTACATTTTATTCGGGCCTCCAGGTGCCGGAAAGGGTACACAGGCCACTGCAATGGTAGAGAGATACAATCTCAGACATCTCTCCACCGGCGAACTTCTCCGCAAGGAAATCGCGGAGGGCACAGAGCTCGGCCTCAAGGCCAAATCCCTCATCGACGCCGGCTCGCTTGTGCCGGACGAGGTGGTGGAAGGCATGATTGACAATGCATTCAAAACAACGGAAGGCGTTTCCGGTTTCCTTCTGGACGGATTCCCGAGGACAATAGCCCAGGCTGAGGCATTGGACAAGATGCTCGCCGCATCCGGTGAGGAAGTGACATCAGTGATCTCGATAATGATTCCGGACGAGATGATCAAGGAGAGAATCCGCCACAGGGCCGCTATCGAGGGCCGTGCCGACGATGCCAGCGACGAGACCGTCAATAACAGGATCAGGACTTATCACGAAAAGACCGAGCCGCTCGTGGATTTCTACAGGAAGGCCGGCAAATATGTCGAGATAGACGGCACCGGCACCATCGAAGAAGTGCGCGGAACCATCTTCAATGCAATGGACTGATCACTTGGAAGCAATACAGTAAGGCCCCACATAAGTCACTGTGCGGCAGGACTGGACATATTCATGGAGGGCAGCATTGCTCTCCATTTTCTTTGTCATGACAATGAGGGTCAGCGGACGCGCATCCTCTCCCCTGCCGGAAAGGGCGTTGAAGAATGAATCGACATCCTTGCGGTAATCCGTAATCTGCCTTCCGAGATACACATCCACATTCTCCGGACGATGCACATAAAGAGTCGCAACGTCAGTTCCCTCAGGCACTTCCGAGCACATTGCCCTGTAACCGAAATATGGATTGACCTTCCCCATCACACCTGATGCGCAATAAATGGTCAGCAGAAGGGTGGCGCCAATAATGAAAACAGGAAGATTCCAGGACTTCCTCTTCACAAGAGCCACAAGTGCCCCGGCATTGCCGAGAAGAAGCACCAGTGCGGCTATCTTCACAGGCCATGAAGTGGCGAAGGCATACTCGGAAAGGATCGGGTCCAATGCAGGAATATGTACGATACCTGACAATGCCACTATCAGCACGAAGGCCAGGACAAGAAAGATTCCTGCCGGGATACCAACCGCCCACTTCATCCAATTCTTTCCTCCAAGTCTCTCAGTAGCAATAGGATAAAGATACACGACAAACGGGAAGACAGGACAGAGATATACCGGAAGCTTGGAGCTGAATGACGAAAGCATCAGGAAAGTTGGGACAATCACCGAGAGGAAAAGGATCTCCGTGTCAGAGCGAACCGCTGAAACAGGGATACATCCCCCGGATTTCTTCACCGGGAGAAGAGACTGGACCAGGCTCCCGAGGGTCAGAATGCAGTAAGGCGCAAGACACCAGACTATTGCAATGAAATAGAACCAGAACGGCTTGTTGTGCGTGAATGCGTTCACGGCCCTGCCGACAGTCTGCCTGAACAGGAGATTGTTGATGTAATCAGGTCCGCCGTCGAGAAAGGCGCAGAGAATCCACAGCGCGGAAAGCCCGGCGAGAATCCCCCACGTCATCCAGCCGAGATACTTCCCGATGTCACGCCATTTCCTCTTCACCATGAGGAACACCACTATGGAAAGCGGCGGTACAAGCAGTCCCACAGGACCCTTCGTGAACAATGCCATAAAAATCCATACCGGGAGGAGAATCCTGTCCTTCACCGACGGTTCCCCCGCTTTGTACATCCTGTGGAAAGTATTGACAGCCAGCACGATGAACATGCACATCAGCATATCCATCCTCAGCACGACCGCAGTCCCGAGGAACATCACGGATGTGAGCAGCATCATTGCCGCGGCCATCCTGTCCTGGACAGAGGCGCCCTTCATGACCCAGCCATCCATAACCTTCACAATCACAAAGGCAGGTATGAGCGAGAACATTGACAGGGCCAGGCAGCTGTGCTCCCCGAAAACCAGCCTGCAGAGCATGACTATCCAGAAATAGAGAGGCGGCTTGTCCGCATAGGCCAGACCGTGGTTGGTGAAAGCGAAAATGTTCCCGTTGGCAACGGCCTCGTCCGCAATGCTCAGGTAACGCAACTCATTGGAGGGCGTGAAATCCCTCAGCAGCATCGCCGGAAGCAGGCAGATGAATGTGAATATGAATACAAGGGCGAGCGGATACTTCTCCGCAATCACACCCGGCTGGAACTTATTCCCTGTCCGCATTTTTCCTCTCCTTGAATCCGATCATCAGGTTCCTGATATAGGCGGCAAAGCCGAACGACTGTCCCAGAATCAGGACAGGATCCCGTCTGAACAGGCCGTAGGCGATGATTGCGCCGGAGCCTATGAGGCTGATGACCCAGAAGCCTGCCGGCAATGCCGACTGATGCTTCCTCTGTGAATAGAAATACTGATATACGAACCTCAATGTGAATATGATCTGGCCGGCAGAACCGAAAATGACAAGCCAGAACGGAATGTCGTCATTGAGGAAGAAACTCTGGAAGAATACCGCCGCATTGCGCAGAAGAATGAGAACGGCAGCGGCAGGCGTAAGCAGGAGCAGAATCCGCAGGACAGCGGAGATCCTGTTCCAGATGCCCTTTGCCCCCAGGTTCCACAGATAAACATAGTAGGATATGAGCTGTCCGAGGATGATGGAGAAATCATCCCTCATCACTCCGTATATGAACATCATATAAGCACCGAGAACACTGAGAATCCAATATCCTGCCGGAGATTCCACCCGGCGGGACTTCTCGGATTTCCACCACTGGAGCAATGTCCTGAGCGAGAAGAAAATCTGGGCCAGGAAGCCCAGCGCAAAAACAAGATATGAAGGCAGATTATGGAGCATCAGCGATCAGATATTGTTGTCCCCGACCTTGTAGTTGATATATCTAGGCTTCATCCAGCGATAGGCGAAGCAGTCGGCCAGTGGTCCCAGAAGCCTGTTCCAGAGACTGAATTTCGACACGCCTGCCACCCTCGGGAAATGCCGTACAGGCACCTGGCCGTAGGTGCAGCCCTCCTGGAGAAGTACCAGGGCAGGCAGGAAGCGGTGCATTCCCTTGAACATCGGAATGCGCCTGGCCACCTCTGTGCGCAGGACCTTGAGCGGGCAGCCCGTATCCTTTGCCCCGTCATGAGTCATCATATTCCTGAACCCGTTGGCGAACTTAGACTGGAAACGCTTGAATCCGCTGTCTTTCCTGTCCGCCCTGATTCCGATCATCATGCTGTTCTCAAGCATTCCGGAGAGAAGGAGATTGAAATCCTCCGGAGTAGTCTGCAGATCTGCGTCCATGTAGCCCACATACTGGGAGAACGTGTAGTCGAACCCGGCCTTGACGGCTGCGCTGAGACCCGCATTCTTCACGAAACTGATGTAGAAGAAATCTTCGTGACGCGAGCATATTTCCTTGATTTTCAACAGACTGTCATCCCTGGAGCCATCATTGACAAAGAGGACGCAAGCCTTGTACAGACTCTTGGGCAGGAAGTCCGCAAGGGCCTTTTCAAGATTCGGCATATTGTCCTCCTCATTGAAGACGGGAACCACTATGGTGAACTGATATTGAGCTGTTCTGTTCATTGCAATGCTGCATCGGCGTAAAAACCGAGGCATTATGCCTGCGGCTGCGCCAACGCTTTGCAAAGTTAATAAAAAGCCTGAAAAAAATGCCTATATTTGCGTTACGAATGTATCCGATGATGTCTGACAGCGGCAAAAGAAAAGTCCTGGACCCTCTCCGCAGGAAAGAAGTCGCCCTCACCCCTGAAGAGGAGGTGAGGCAGTGGTTCATAGGCTTCATGAACACGAGGATGAACATTCCCCTGTACAAGATGATGAGCGAAGTCAGCCTCAGATACGGCGACGGCCCTGTCAGGAAAGAATTCAGGGCAGACATCGTGGCCTATGGCAGGGATTCAGCCCCGCTGATGGTTGTGGAATGCAAAAGACCCGACACAAGTCTTGACAATGCAGTTGCGGAGCAGGCATTGAGATACAATATGATATTGAATGTCAAATATATAGCGATTACCAACGGGCATAGTACCCATCTGTTTTCCAGACAGGAGGACGGACATTACAGGCCGGAGACGGCGTTTCCGGTCTATGAGGAAATGGTAAGCGAATGAAGGAACGGAAGGATGACACGCACAGAAGGATTCATTGACGCACCCGTCTTCCACATCATCTCGGAAGCGGCGGCTGAAACAGGTACAAGAGCCTTTGTCATAGGTGGTTATGTAAGGGACTGCTTTCTCGGCAGGGCCAATGATGACATTGACGTTGTCGTGGAGGGAAGCGGCATAGCCCTCGCCGAGGCCGTGGCCGACCTTGTGAAAAGGAAGGAGAACCGCAATTGCAGGGTATCGGTTTTCCGCAATTTCGGGACGGCAATGCTGCGCTACAGGGGGCAGGAAGTGGAGTTCGTCGGCGCACGCAGAGAATCCTACAACCGCAACTCCCGCAAGCCCATCGTCGAGGACGGCAGCCTGGAAGACGACCAGAAACGCCGGGACTTCACGATCAATGCGATGGCATTCAGCCTCCAGAAAGAAGACTACGGAGCCCTGGTGGACCCCTTCGGAGGCATCAGGGACCTTGCTGCCGGCATCATACGCACGCCTCTCGACCCGGAAACGACATATAGCGACGACCCGCTCAGGATGCTCCGCGCCGTGAGATTCGCCGCCAAGCTAAGCACTCCCGAGACCACATTCGAGATCGTTCCGGAATCATTGGCGGCAATGCGGAAGATGAAGGACAGGATGAGCATTCTCTCTCAGGAAAGAATAGCCGAGGAACTGAACAAGATGCTTCTGTGCAGGAAGCCTTCGATGGCATTCGAACTGATGGACAGGACGGGGTTGCTCGAATATGTACTCCCCCAGCTCTGCAAGCTCAAGGGCATCGAGACCGTGGACGGAAAGGGCCACAAGGACAATTTCTCCCACACCCTCCAGGTTCTGGACAATGTCGCCTCCGACGAGCTGAAGGCCATTGCAGAAGGCCGTCTGCACGACTACTCCCCCATCGAGGGAGGAGACGGCTTCGAGGAAAAGGTCAGGACAGAGCCCTGCCTGTGGCTGAGGTGGGCCGCATTGCTTCACGACATAGGCAAGCCATCCAGCAAGCGTTATGACAAGAACATTGGCTGGACCTTCCACGGCCACGAGGTAATCGGCTCCAGAATGGTCCAGAAGATATTCCAGCAGCTGAAAATGCCTCTGAACGAGAAGATGAAATATGTCCAGAAACTCGTGCTTCTCCACCACAGGCCGGTCGCCCTCGTGGACGATGTCGTGACAGATTCCGCCGTCCGCAGGCTTCTGTTCGATGCCGGAAACGAGATTTCAGACCTCATGCTGCTCTGCAATGCCGACATCACCTCCAAGAACCCGGTCAAGGTCGAGAGAATCAGGCGGAACTTCGCCCTCGTGAAGGAAAAGCTCATTGAGGTGGAGGCCAAGGACGAAATCCGTAACTTCAAGAATCCGATCACGGGAGAATATGTGATGAAGGTTTACGGCATTCCTCCGTGCAGGGAAATCGGGATATTGAAGGAATATGTCAAGAATGCGATTCTGGACGGAGTCATAGGCAACAACTTCGAAGAAGCCGACAGACTGATGAGGGAGTATGCCCCCGTCATCGGCCTGAAGGAAGCATAGCGACACTATGTACACTGACGATTTCATATCCTATATCCGCGGTGTGAAAAGGTATTCCGAACGCACCTGCAGCATCTATGGTGAGATTCTGAAGTCATTCTCGGAATTTCTGTCCGGAAACGGGGACGGGCTTCAGACGGATGACCGGGCCATGATCTCCGGGCTGAACGCGGGCATGATATCCAGATACATGGCCGCCCTTCACGACAAAGGCCTGTCGGCGAGGACAATATGCCAGCATATCTCCGCATTGAGCAGTTTCTGCCGGTATCTTCTGGGCAGGGACATCATAAAGGACAACCCGGCATCCAAGGTCAGGAGGCCGGAGGAGAAGAACAGCCTCCCGATATTCTACAGGCAGAAGTCGCTCGAAAAGTATTTCAATGGAAGCGCCTGGCATGCCGGGGCCGAATCGCTGACGGAATTAAGGAAATTGATCGACAGCGGCGACCGGAGCGAAAGTGCCTGCAAGATGATTGAGGAGCTGTACGGGAAAAGGCTTTCCCGCCTGATAATCAGCATACTCTTCCAGACCGGAATCCGCAGGGCTGAGCTCATTTCCCTCACATGCGGATCTGCCGACCTGAAACGTTCCACATTGACTGTGACCGGAAAGGGCGACAAAATGCGCAAAATTCCACTGACTTCTTCTTTATGTGAAGAAATATCATTATATTTGAGTGCAGTTGAAACGATGTTGGGACGGAAAAGAGGTCTCGAGGAGCCGCTTCTCGTCACTTTCAGCGGAAATGGACTCTATCCGGTATTCGTTGACAGGACAGTGAAGAAGGAGTTCGCCGGCATTGAAGGAATGACAGGCAGAAAGTCCCCGCACGCTCTCAGGCATACGATTGCCACGGAGCTGATGGATGACGGAGCCGACATATATTCGATAAAGGAAATGCTCGGACACTCGTCCCTGGCGGCGACCCAGGTCTATACCCACACCAGCATTGAACAGCTGAAGAATATTTATTCAAACGCCCACCCAAGGGCAAAAAGAGGAGGTAACAATGGAGATTAGGATTCAGTCGCTCAAATTCGACGCTGACCAGAAGCTTCTGGATTTCGTGGAGAAAAAGGTCTCAAAGATCGGCAAGTTTGACGACCAGATTACTGGAGTGGAGGTGGTTCTTTCCCTTCTGGAGAAGCCGGACAACAAGGACGTCAAGCTGATTGTTCATATCCCGGGCGGCTCTCAGGTTATCGAGAGGAATGCGAAGACATTTGAAGAAGCCGTCAACGAT
This sequence comes from Candidatus Cryptobacteroides sp., assembly GCA_034089285.1. Taxonomy (GTDB): domain Bacteria; phylum Bacteroidota; class Bacteroidia; order Bacteroidales; family UBA932; genus Cryptobacteroides. Next base: position 37,525 of record JAXDUM010000016.1, on the reverse strand, counting down.
TGCGCAGACGCAATGAAGGAGAAGTTGACAAGACATAAGGAACGCAAGAACGAATAATTGCAGAAAGGTCGGCCCGGAAGCCGACCTTTTTCATTATCCCATTATCTTCTTGTTCTTGGTTCTTTCATAAGTTTCACTGTTCCTTATCTTTCTTCTCAAAGCCTTTCTTCACAGTCTCCACTCCCCTGTTCAGTCCGTCCTTGACCTTCTTCTTGGCCTGATAGAAACGGGATGGATTGATTTCGGCGATAGTACGGTAGAAAGACCTTGCCCAATAGTTCCGCAGGCCTATTCCGCCTGATTTTCCCTTGGATGCCCAGGTATCGAGAATTTTCATGTCCTCATTGTCGAAGACTACATAATAGAATGTGCCGTATTCCGTTCCCTTGTTCAGTTCACCGCACACGACCAGAAGGCCTATACCGGTGCCGGGTTTCAGGTCAAGTCCCATGACAGCATATTTGAGATCGTCCTCAGAAAGCAAGTCAGCGGATTTGTTGATTTTGATTTCCTCAGGGTCAATTTCCTTGATGACAGCCAGCACAGGGTCGATATCCACTCTATCGATATGTTTCTTGAGCCTGACGGAGAGGGGGTCAACGTACTTGTCCGGCTCGCTGAGCAATAGCTGGTTGATGCCGGAGAAAGCCTCGACGAACTCTTCAGCCGATTCGGGGGCGCCCACAACCCTGGTCATGCTGAAATCAATGCCATAGAATGTCAGCTTATCCTCCCATGCCTCAGGATTCTGTGCATTGGAAACCGCAAACACCGTAAACAATGCGGCCATTGTCAAAAAAACCTTTTTCATAATATCAATCATTATCTGTTGTCAATGAATTTCACGGGCTTTCGGCTCATAGGCGGGTAAAGCATCCCTGCGACCTCCTCCGGGTCATGGAAGATTACGGACGGTGCGACCCTGACCTTGGCCCTGAATATATCCTTTATTTCCTTCTCGAAGCGTTCGGACGGGTTGAGAGTGCCGACATGGACAAGCACGTCGTCGGTACCGATGCTGCTCGTTCCAACCTCCACCACATAGTTCTTCACCTCCGGGATATTGTCCAGGATATCGAAGAGGGCAGGCGGATAGAGAGTAGTTCCCTTGAACTTTATCATCTGCCGCTTGCGTCCAACTACCGAGCTGACTCTCACAGTATTGCGCCCGCACCGGCAAGGTTCGTCATAATGATAGACCATATCTCCGGTCTTGAACCTCACGAGAGGCATTCCGGTCACTCCGAGAGTCGTGATCGTGACCTCACCAGCCTCGCCTTCAGGGACAGGCCTGTCATTGTCGTCAAGGAACTCCACGATCAGCAATTCAGGCTGGAGATGGCCTCCGTTGAAATAGCGGCAGTCCGTGAAGCTGTGCTGCATCTCAGTGGACGCATATGTCGTATACAGCTCAAGTTCAGGCCATTTCTCGTGTATGACCTGACCGAGGGTGTTCAATTCGAATGTCTTCGGATCACGCAGGGCCTCGCCGATGCAGACGCATTTCCTCAATGAGGAAGCGCGGTAGTCAATCCCGTGCGACTCTGCGAAATCTATCAGCTTGATCAGGAATGACGGCACGGCCATTCCCACAGTAGGATGGATTCTCCTGATGGTATCCCATTGAAGTTCAGGGATTCCGTTACCGACTCTCACCGAACCCATTCCGAGTTTCCTGGCTCCGAGAAAATATGCCAGGCCGGCCATGAAGCGACGGTCGATGGTGACCATCAGCTGGATGATGTCGTCCCTGGTGCAGCCTGCCGTGGAAAAGGAAAGGAACTCATTGTAGGCCAGATGCTCGAGATCGGATTCCGTCTCGGCAAAGGTGACCGGGTCGCCGAGGGTGCCTGATGTCGTGGGATAATCCACTATTTCCGAAGGAGGAACGCAGACAAAATCCTGATTCCGGCTCTGCAAGTCCGGCTTCGTGGTGACAGGAATGCAGCTCAGATCGTCGAGAGTGCGGATTTTGGAAATATCTATATTATTGTCACTGAATAACTTGCTGTAGAAAGGAGAATTCTTCGACACATAGTCCAGAGCCTCGGCCATCCGCTTCTCCTGATATGCCCGGATTTCCTCCCGGGAAAGGAATTGGATACCTTGATTTCGTTCCATATTCATCGTATATACCTCCCTATTTTCTTTTCAATGAGATTGCGTTCCTGCAATTTCATCTCGAAAGTTAATGATTTTTTCCATAGCTCACAAGCATTACCCTCGTCTCCTTTTGCAAGGAAATAGTCGCCAGCAAGGTTGTACGCATTGTAATACAATGGATTAAGTCCGATATAGGCCGATATCGAATCTTCTGGGATTTCAGTCCCTGAAGAGATTGCCGACCTAATTCCTGCACTGCTCCGCTTGAACTTCAGAAGGTTTCTGAATGATTCTGAATGGAGGAAGATGTCCTCCGGAATGTCCTTCGAACTGTCCCTGTGATACGGCGGGATGGGAGAATCCAGGATGTCATCCAGGCGGAAACGGATGAACTCACCGCATTGCCAAGGATAGGTGGAAACCCAGATTTCTCGTGAAGAAGGCTTGAAAATGACTGAGTGCATTGCAAGCAGCTGATTGATGGACAGTTCATTGCACATGCCGATATCCTTGCCGCCTGCGCCCCTGCGGTCCCTAAGGATCAATGCCGCCGATTCCGGACCGATTTTTCCCAGCGAATCCAGCAGTTCTTCCACACGGCGGAAACGATGGCCGGAATCGCTCTCCCGAAGATTCGCAAGGTTCTCTTCCCTGTCTCGGAAAAGGCCTGATTGATAATGATTTGCACAGACAACCCTGCAACATTCAGGATCATTGGCTGCCGGATCGTAAACGTCCATTTCTGAAGGAGTCTTCTCGATCACAGCGGCACGTCCGTCCGAAGCCGAACATATCAGGAATGATTCGCTTACAAATGTCTTCGCAGCCCGGGCGATGCAGACGGCCTCCTCAATGTCGGTGGCATATTGCAGTATCTCCTTAGCCAGAATGGAGACCGGTGTGGCCGACATCTTCGGAGTCTCAAGCTTCGAGGCGTTGATGGATACGGTCAGGCCCTTCTCGTTCATCCCGGAAAGGACTCCCGTCATGCCCGGCCATGTGACTGACACATAAGCATATCCGGAATCAGGCCTCTCCACCAGGACAATGTTCCTGCCGGCGAAGTCCTCGCCCATGTAGAAGTCGAAATTCCGTCCCGCGATGATTTCCCCGTCCACGCTCTCATCCCCCCAGACAGCGAATGAAGTACAGCCTACAAGCATGTAATCCTGCATCACGTGGCCGATATCGTGGGCGGAATGGTACTGCATCTGCCTCTCGTAGGGAGTTCCGTAGGCATCGTATTCCCTGCTGCAGTACTCCGACATTGCCTTTATTTCCCTGCGGTATTCAAGAGGGACATTCTTTCCCAGATCCCGGTTGAATATATATATGAAATACATCAGGAAACGTCTGTAGAACTCCGAAGGGACAAGTTCATAAAGCTTGTCCACAAACGCCTTCTCCTGGGCTTTCAGCAGGTCCGGGGCAAGTTTTCCGATAGCCTCTCCCCTCTCGAAGGCGGAGCCTGAAATGCGCATTTCCATCAATCCTGACCTGTCGTATCTCAAGTAGTTGTCCTTCCATACCCTCAGGCTGTCTGAACATTCCGCGACTCCCGGGGATGGCGTAAATTCCGGCTCTTCCAGATCGGCGGAGGAGTGCAGGACTATGATTGCCAGGGCAGCGGCGGCAAGGATTGCGGCAAGTCCCGCAAGCAGGCCTAATGTAATTTTCAGAATCCTCTTCATAAGCCAGTGGATTTGAACTGATACAATGTATTGGCGGAGAGGCGGTTCTTGTGCACCTCCGAGAAGTCCATCCCGAGTCTTTCGGCATAGTCCCGCAGGATGGAAGCTGAGGTGAAATGCAGTTTGCCGGAAGTCTTGTTGAAGCTGAATACCCTCGTTGACATAACCTCGGACAGAGCCGTCATCTTCTGTCCCTTCACATCCGAGGAATTGCCCTCGCGCACCAGGATGACTCCTCCGGGGCGCAATTTGGACAGGCATTTCTCGAGCAATGCAAATTGCTGCTCCTCAGGAAGATAATGCAGCATATCGCTGATAATGAAGGCATCACTTTCCGGAAAATCAGCTTCCATGGCTTCGGCGCATCTGAATTCCAGCAACGGCAATGTCTTCTTCACCCAGCAGTTCTCCGCCACCTCTATCTTGGATGAGTCATAATCGATCCCGAGAATCCGGCGCTGCGGTCTGAACATCGAAAGCATCAATGCCATCTGCCCCATTCCGCAACCGATGTCCGTTATTGTTCCGCTCTCCGGAAGAACCTCATTGTAAGCCGTATAGCAGTCCTCGAGGCCTGTCTTTACCCTCACGTACCACTCGGTCACAGGGCCCTTGTATATGTAGCAGGACTCCAGAGCCTTCCTGAAATACGGATTCTCCGGACTGTCATACCTGTTTTCAAGCTCCTCCGAAGCTGTCTTGACAAGGCTCTCGACCATTGTCGTAAGCTTATGATACTCAATATTTCCGGCATCGATGACAGGCAGTATGCGGGCGACCGAGAGCCCCTCCGTCATATTGAAGCCGTCGTTCTTGGGCATTATCCTCCTGTTGCCGTAGACAGCAACCGGAATCAGCGGAACCCCGAGCTGCGAGGCCATGTAGAAGGCCCCCTTGTGGAAACGCCTGATTTTTCCGTCCGGCGACCTCGTGCCTTCAGGGAAGATCGCGATGCACCATCCGTTGTCGATGTCTTCCTTCAGGCTGGCTTTCACGGACTCGTACCCATCGGACTTGGAATAATAGCCCAGCATCCTGGTTATCAGCGAGAAGAGCGGAGACTTGACCACCCAGTCGGCCACCAGGAACTTGACCTTCGGGAACAATGCCGCAATAACGAACACATCCAGGGAGGACTGATGGTTGGCCACCACGACGCCGGGTGCGCCTCTCCACACGTCGATCTTATCCCATTCCGGTCCGAAGCTGCGGAAATGTATGAACGGCATCACCCGCAGCATCAGCCTGCAGCCTCTGTGCATCCCGGCCGCGATGAGCGAACGCCTTCTTTCCCGTCCCAGGGGAAGAGCCTGAATGAGAATGCCGAAGAGCAGGAGAAGAAAGCCGCCTGTCAGCACCGGGACATAGTAATATATGTCCCTCACAAAGGACCAGAGTGTATACGGAGGCTTGCCGGCGGAGGTAGGAGCAGTGACAAATAGATTGAAAATCAACGGCTCCAGCATATAGGCCACCAGCACTACTGCTATCATTCCGAGAATGGTGATCACAGCGATTGAATGCAGGGCGGGATGGCCTGCGAAGATCAGGGCCCCTATGCCCACAATCATCGTGAAGGATGAAAAGAATATGGCCGTCTTGTGCGAAACCAGGAGTTCCCTTCCCGTCTTGTACTTATGCAGGAGTCCCTCCAGTATGAAGATGCTGAAATCATCTCCCATTCCGAAAATGAAGGTGGAGAGAATGATGTTCACGATGTTGAACTCTACCCCGAGAATGCCCATCATTCCAATGATGAGGACCCAGCTCAGCAGCATCGGCAGGAAACTCAGCATGGCCAGCTCAATGCGGCCGAAGGACAGCCACAGGACGAAGAAGATGAGGAATGAGGAAATGTAAAGAATCAGGTAGAAGTCATTGTTGATGTTCTCCGCGGCCTTGTTGGCGAAATAGCCCTGGTCGAAGACGACCACGCCCGGAGCATCAAGGGCCGAATATGCCTGCCCGATATCCGCCACAGGGAAATCAACCTTGGAAATCAGCATTTTGCGGGTATCGGACTCGCCCACCCAGGCCGACAGGGCCACAGGGACATCCCCGAAATAGTCAGGACCGGATCCGGCATTGGAAAGAGACTCGATGGCATTGTCGAAAGCATTGTCCCTGAATCCGTTGCGGACTGCGGCCTCCCTTGTCAGGCATTTCAGCGAATCCTTCCTCTCCTCTGTCCACCATGCCTTCCACCTGGCGAGCCTTGCCTCCCTTTCAGCCGGAGGGACAAGGAAGAACGAGGCGGAATCCCTGCCCAGGACCAGTCCTGCATCCTTGAGAGAATCCAGCCTGGCGCAGGTCCTGAGATATGTGTCGAAGGCCTCGGCCTCGTCGGTACCGGTGCTTACCACCAGGACGGACTTGACATCCGGGTCTCCCTGCGAATCCAGAATGCGGCCCGTCTCCTCCAGCTGCGGATCCCAGTAATTCAGCGAGGTCATGTCGCTGTTGAAACGCACCTTTCCCGATGTGAAGCAGCATATTGCGGTCAGCACTGCCAGACAGGCCAGGAGCCACCGGCTGTTCTCGAATTTCCGGGAGGTGAACCTTTCGACGGCCCTCAGAATCCGCCCCTCCTTCAGATGCTCGCTGCCCTCTAGGAACTGCGGCAGGAAGACCAGGCAGAAGAACATCGTTCCGACCAGAGTGAAGGCGGCATAGAGTCCGAAATCCCTCAGCAGGTTCGAAGAAGTGAAAAGCAGGCCCAGGAATGCCCCTATCGTGGTTATGCTTCCTATGATGAGAGGCGAGGCTATCTCTTCGAGAAGCTGCCGCACATCCTTCACGTGGTTCTGATGGGCCAGCATGTGGATGGAATAGCTCAGGGCGATGCCCATGATGGCAGCTCCGGCTCCCACCGCGATACCTGAAATGCTGTCCTGGAAAATCGAAGTCAATGCCAATGCCACCACCCCGCCGTACAGAACCGGGCACAGGATCAGGAATACCGACTTCCTCCGCTTGAACACGGCGAGGATGAAGAGAATGATGACAATCAGCGCGACTATGGAGGTCAGGAAAGTATCCTTCTTGATCTGCCTGGCATTGTAGACGCCCACGGCAGGGCCACCGAAATATCTGATTTCCAGATTCGGAAACATTGCCGACACCTTCCCTATGGAATTCTCGATGACGGTAACCAGACGGTCGTTGCTTCCGGTCTCTCCCGTGCCGTGCTCGGGTTCGATGAAGGCCAGCATCATTTTCCCGTCCGGAGTATAGATTCTCCCGTCAACAGCCTGATACCCGGATGCGGGATTAAGCTGGGCCGTCTTGGGCAAAAGCCTGAGGGACAGGCAGAAAGGATCTGACATAATGATGTCCTTCATGGCAAATCCAGCCGGAGAGACCAGGGTCAGCCAGTCATTTCTCAGGAGCGAATCCACATGGGCCGGGTCCAGCAGCCTGTCCAGTTCAGCAAATCCTTCGTCATCAAGGAAAACCGGGAGATTGTCCCGCACGAAGGATATCAGTTCAGCGGATGCGTCACCCGGCACACCACCGGAATAGGATGCGGAAAAATCCGGGTTGACTGACAGCATGGCCTCCAGACTGTCCGAGGCCTCCTCCGAGCCTTCCCCGGAGAAACAGACGATAATCTTGTCGCTGACTTTCAGATTGGAAAACACGTCCTTCATCACGGCGGAATTGCCGTTCTCAGGGAAGAATGCCGTAATGTTCTCCTCAATCCCGATCCCTGCCGCGAAATATGCCGCCAATGCGAAAGTCAGGAACATTGAGCCCCAGAATACCTTTCTGTACCTCTGAAAGTAATTGTAGAGTGATATGAAAAATGCGGACATCAGCCTATTTAGTTATTGTGCCTTCCGCAGGCGACGAGAACCGTGAACGTAATGAGCCAGGACACCGCCGACACCAATGCGGCGAGCAGCACCGCCCCCAGTATATACTGAAGCAGCACGGTACCTGCGACTTCCAGCGAGAAATTGTCCATGGAGAATATCATTGGCTGTCCGAGTACAGTGCAGCCAAGCCAGTAGCTTCCGAAAATGATGAAAGGGATGAGCGGAGGAAGGCTGATGTTGGATGCGACCAGCACGATGACCTTGTTCAGTTTCAGGAGATGGGCCAGGGCGAATGCGCATACCATCTGGTAGCCCCATATGGGCAGAATGCCCATGAAGCAGCCCAGCATCACGGAGGATGCGATCCTGGCATTGCTCTCCGGCGAATGGATTATATTCCTGTCTATGAACGACTTTATATTCGTCCAGGTGAGTTTTCTGAAGAATGAGGCCGGCCACCTCCAGAAAAAGCAGATGGCCACAAGTATGGTGTTCAGAATGCTGATTCTGGCGAAATCGCGGAAGGGCTTGAAATGCGATACCCTGTCCGGCGGATAGCTTACCGACACCGGGATGTTGGCTACCTTCACTCCCTTCCAGGCGGAATAGACCAGTATCTCCAGCTCGAATTCATAGCCTCCGGTGAACTTCCCGGAAAGGTCGATGCTGTCGAGAGGATAGAGCCTGTACCCCGACTGGGTATCCTGGAGGCTGATACCCGTCTCCAGCCGGAACCAGAAATTGGAGAATTTATTGGCGAAAGTGTTCCCTCCAGGCATTCCGTCAGCATTGAGGTTTCTAGCCCCGACAACCAGGGTCCCGGGCATTTCCTGCAGGGCCTTTGCGAAACCGGCGATGTCTGCCGCTGAGTGCTGCCCGTCCGAATCGATGCTGATTGCGTGGCTGAAACCGCGCTCCATCGCCCTTTCGAGTCCATTTCTCAGGGCAACTCCTTTTCCCCAGTTGAAGGGATGTGTCAGGACATCGATTTTCTGCCCGAATTTCTTCAGGATTTCCGGAGTTCCGTCTGTACAGCCGTCATTGATGACGATCAGGTCGTCACAATATTCCAGTACAGAGGATATTACATCGGAAAGCGTGCCGGCATTGTCATATGTCGGCATAATCACGCAGCAACCCCTTTCCTTCAGGACTGCTCTGACGGAATCTGGACTCAAAATTTCCATAGAAATACAAAATTAGTCAAAACTTGTGAGAAAACAGGCTGAAATAATGTATTTTTGCAGGAAGAAAATTCATTTCAATGAGAAAATTTGACACACGGGTCCAGATGATGGATGCGGGGATGAAGCTGTTCGAGAGCGAGAACGGTTTCGGAACCTGCATCGGCCAGGTCAAGGCCAACCTTAAGGAAACAGGCAAAGTACTGGAAGCCAGAGAATTGGAAGGCATTGCCCTTCCGGACTCGACCGGAGATTTCGACCTTTTCGTGGACAGGTCGAACCTGTGGAGGAAGAAGTATGTATCGTGCAGGATAGAGTATGCCGGGGAGCGGGAAGAGGGCGGAAAGACCATTTTCAGATATGCGGCTTCATTCAGGGAGGGAAACAGGAGCAGGGTCCTCAGAGGAGTGACAATGCTGGTCCTGATGATTCTCTCAGCGGCAGCTGCGGTTGTGTTCAACTCCTTCATATCATATCTTGCCGGCTTTGCCGCCATTGTCGCCATCGCCTGCCTCTGGATAATGCCGAGCGGCGAGGCCGTGAGGACGGTAAGGAGACTTATGTCTGAACTGTAAACGGACTATACAATGAAAATAGCCGTAATCCAATCGGATATAATCTGGGGCGACATTGCGGGAAACATTGCCGCTGCCCGCAGCATGATGGACAGGGAGCCGGATGCGGACCTCTATGTCCTTCCTGAAATGTTCACCACCGGCTTCAACGGCAATTGCGAAACCCCGCCTTCGGAAGGCCTGGCCTTCATGCAGGAAGAAGCGAAGAGGAGGAATTGCGCAGTGGCAGGCAGCATTGCCCTCGGCATGGAAGACGGGATGAGGGTAAACCGCTTTTATTTCGTCACCCCGGATGAGGTCATTCATTACGACAAGAGACATCTTTTCAATTACGGAGGAGAGGGCCGGCAGTACCGTGCCGGAAACAGGCGTGCAATAGCAGAATGGAAGGGTGCAAGATTCCTTCTCACAGTCTGTTACGACCTCCGTTTCCCGGTATGGTCCAGGAACCGGAAGGATTACGACTTGATGCTCTGCGTGGCCAGCTGGCCTGTCCAGAGGAGATATGCCTGGGACACGTTGCTCAGAGCCAGAGCCATTGAGAATCAATGCTTTGTAGTGGCCGCAAACCGTGTAGGCAAGGATCCTTCCTGCATTTATGACGGAGGTTCCGTGATTCTGGACCCGCTCGGGAAGCCGATTGCGGCCTGCCGTGACGGAGTTGCGGAAACGATTGCCGGCGAGGTGGATCTGAAGACTCTCGCAGATTTGCGCGCTTCATTTCCGGTCCTCGCCGACAGCGATGAATTCTCATTGTCCCGGGACTAGCCGGGAGGCTGAGCCGTCATCATTATCTTATCTAGCGATTATCTGATCTCGTGGCACCAGCCGTGGATATCCTCGATTTCTCCCTTCTGGATCGAGGTGATGGTCTTGTAGAGCTTTGCGCATACAGGGCCAACCTCACCGTCAGGAAGATAGCGGTAAACTGTCTTCACAGCCTCCTCCTCGAGCACTTCCTTGACATCGATATGTGACATCGGAGTGATCACGACGGCTGTTCCGCAGCCTCCCGCCTCCTCGAATTCCGAGAGTTCCTCCAGCCTTACCGGACGCTTCTCAACCTTCATTCCGAGATCTACGGCGATTTCCTGAAGGGACTTGTTGGTGATCGAAGGAAGCACGCTGTCAGAAAGCGGAGTCACGTACGTATTGCCCTTGATGCCGAAGAAGTTGGAAGAGCCGAACTCATCCACATATTCGTGAGTCTTCGAGTTGAGATAGAGGAGCTCGCTGTAGCCCTGCTCGTGGGCAATCTGATATGGACGGAAGGTGGCGGCATAGTTCGCGCCGACCTTATAGCTTCCAGAGCCCTTGGGGGCTGCCCTGTCATAGTTCAGAGGAATGACTCCGGAGAATGAGCGCATGTTTGCTCCGTAATACGGGCCTGCAGGAGCGCACATCACGGCGAAGATCGCCTCGTTCGGAGGGGTGAGCTGCATCTTCGGCTGGGCACCGAGGAGAAGAGGCCTGAGATAGAGGGAGGCATCGTGTCCGTAAGGGGCGAGAAACTCCATGTTGGACTTCACGCATCTCTCGCACATCTCGATGAGCATCGAGTCGGACGGGGCCGGGAGACCGAGGAATCCGGCTGTCCTCTGAAGCCTGTGGGCATTCTCGAAAGGCCTGAAAATCACGATCTTGCCATCCTTCTGGGTGAAGGCTTTGAGACCCTCGAAGCAGGAGAATGCATAGTGGAATACACAGGTGAAAGGATCCAGGTGAAATGCAAAATCTTCCGATTCTGAAATATCCGACCATTTTCCGTCCTTCCATCGGGCGGTTACGAGGGTTCTGGTGCGGTATGCGTCGAACCCGAGCGATTGCCAATTAATCTGTGACATATGTTATCGTATTAAATATCTGCTAAGGAAAACTCAATGCTTCCTGATGTAATCAGCCACCCAGTCGCCGACTTCCGAGGTGGAATAGGCCTTTCCGCCGTCTGCAAGGTCCTCTGTGACAATGCCGGCATCGATGGAAGCCTTCACAGCCTCCCTGATCATGCGGCCCTCCTCCTTCATCTGGAAGGCATATTCAAACATCATCGCGGCAGAGAGTATGGTGGCGAGAGGATTCGCTATGTTCTTGCCTGCGGCCTGCGGATAGGAGCCGTGAATCGGCTCGAACACACCGGTATGCTCACCTATGGAGGCCGATGCAAGCAGGCCCATCGAGCCGGAAACGCAACTTGCCTCGTCTGTGAGAATGTCTCCGAAGGTATTTTCAGTCACGAGGACATCGAAGAATTTCGGGCCGGTGATGAGCTTCATGGCCGCATTGTCCACGTACATGTAGTCGGTGGTCACGTCCGGATATTCAGGAGCGAGTTCCTGAGCTATCTGGCGCCAGAGACGGGATGACTCGAGCACATTGGCCTTGTCCACCACGGTAAGATGGCTGCGACGGAGACGGGCGTAGTCGAATGCAAGGCGGAGTATGCGCTCCACCTCGTACCTGTGGTAGATATTGGTATCCCAGGCAGTGTCACCATTGTCTTTCCTGCCCTTCTCACCGAAGTACATTCCGCCAGTCAACTCCCTGACACAGAGGAAGTCAGCGCCATCGACCAGCTCTTTCCGGAGAGGGCTCTTATGCACCAGGGCGCTGAATGTCTCGACCGGACGGAGATTGGCGTAGAGGCCGAGTTTCTTCCTCATTGCAAGCAGTCCCTGCTCCGGCCTTACCTTGGCGGTAGGGTTATTGTCGAACTCAGGGTCACCAACTGCGCCGAAAAGGACGGCGTCGCTTTCCATGCAGGTCCGGAATGTCTCCTCCGGGAATGCGTCCCCGAATTTTCTTATTGCGCAGGCTCCGACATAGCCGAAGGTATACTCTGCCTTGTGGCCGGCCTTCTCGCAGACTGCGTCCACGGCCTTGACAGCCTGCTCCACTACTTCCGGTCCTATACCGTCACCCGGAAGCTTTGCGATTTTCAGATTCATATTCTATTTCAGATTTTCTATCAGATTCAACATTTTGAAAGTGGCCTTGATGGCCGCCTCGGTCTGGTCAGCGTCAAGTCCCCTGGTCTTGAGCTCGGAGCCCTTCCAGTCCCAGGTAATCATGGTCTGGACAAGGGCGTCAGTCTTTCCACCGGGAGGAATGCCGACCTGATAGTCCAGGAGCACGGGATGCGGTTTTCCAAGCCTGTCATATACTTTCCACAATGCCTTCATGAAGGCGTCATACTGTCCGGCTCCGGATGAAACCTCCTCATATTCAACGCCCTCAATGCTGATCCGGATGGTAGCGACCGGCCGCATTCCCCTGGCCAGCTGGAGGGAATAATTGACCACCTTGATCCGGTCCTCGCCCTGGCTGAATTCTCCCTTGAGCACATCGGAAATGATGAAAGGCAGATCCTCCGTGGTCACCATCTCCTTCTTGTCTCCGAGTTCGACCACCCTCTCCGTAACCTTCCGGATCTGGTCGGAGGTAAGCCTGATGCCGAGTTCCTCGAGATTCTTGGCTATGTTGGCCTTGCCGCTGGTCTTGCCGAGGGCGTATTTCCTAACACGGCCGAATCTCTCCGGAAGAAGCTGATTCTCATAGAGATGACCTTTCTTGTCGCCATCCGCGTGAATGCCGGCGCTCTGCGTGAACACGGCGGCTCCGACTATCGGCTTGTTCTCGGGAATCCTTATCCCGGAAATGCTCTCCACATATCTGCAGACGTGAGTCAATTCGGTCTCCTTCAGACTGTTGGCTACCTTGAGATGGTCGTTCAGCACACCGAGGAAACTGGCGACCGGAGTATTTCCGGTACGCTCTCCGAGTCCGTTCACGGTAGTGTGCACTCCCCTTGCGCCGGCCTTGACCGCCGCTGCGGAATTGGCCACGGAGAGGTCGTAATCATTGTGTCCGTGGAAATCGAAATGCAGATCCGGGAATTCCGAAACCATTTCCCCCACAAATTCAGCCGTCTGCTCCGGAGAAAGGACTCCAAGGGTGTCAGGCAGCATAAATCTCCTTATCCCGCTGTCTTTCAATGCACGTACCATTGACTTGACATATTCGGGGCTGTCTTTCATTCCATTGGACCAGTCCTCGAGATAGATGTTCACGCCCAGTCCTGCGGCATGTGCCATAGCCACATCCCTGAGGATGTCGTTCCAATGCTGCTCCGGAGTCTTTCCAAGCTGGGTCGTGACGTGTTTCAATGAGCCCTTGGCCAGAAGGTTGAGCACACGGCCTCCGGACTCCGAGATCCATCTGATGGACTGCCCGCCGTCCACGAAGCCGAGGGCCTCTACCTGCTCCAGTCTTCCGGCCGACTCCGCCCAGGAGCAAATCTTCCTGAAAGCGGACAATTCACCCTGAGAAACCCTGGCAGAGGCTACCTCAATGCGGTTTACGCCGAGATTCTCAAGCAGGATTCTTGCAAGCGTGAGCTTCTCCTCGTCATTGAAGGAGACGCCCGAAGTCTGTTCGCCGTCGCGAAGAGTCGTATCAAGTATTTCTATAGTTCCTGTCATTTCAATACCTCGATGAAGCCTTTTCATAAGCCTCGATTCTGTCCTTGTGCTCAAGAAGATAGTCAATGTCGTCGAGTGCGTTCACAAGACAGTATTTCTTGTATGCGCTCAGCTCGAACTTCTCCTCCCTGCCGGTGCTCAGGTTGCGGACTGTCTGTAAAGGAACGTCCACCCTGACGCGGGCCTGCGGATCAGATGCCAATGTGGCGAAGAGTTCAGCGAGGAAGTCCTCTGAAACAACTACGGGCAGTACGAAATTGTTCAATTCATTATTCTTGTGAATATCGGCGAAGAAGCTGGAAATCACCACTCTGAACCCATATCCTGCGATAGCCCAGGCGGCATGCTCGCGGCTGGAACCGGAGCCGAAGTTCTTCCCGGCCACCAGAATCTGATGGCAGCCTTCGTGAGGCTTTTCGCTGTATTCAGGCCTGTTCAGCACGAAATCAGGCTTAGGGGTCCCGTCATTCTCATATCTCCAGTCACGGAACAGGGCATCCCCGAAGAATTTTTCATCCTTGGTCGTGGCCTTGAGGAAACGGGCCGGAATAATCTGGTCGGTATCCACATTCTCAAGCGGAAGAGGCACGCAGGTGCTCTCTATTATGTCGAATTTCTGTTTCATTGCATCAAGGTTCTTGGGTCTGTTATCACTCCGGTTACAGCGGCGGCGGCAGCGGTGAGCGGGCTGGCCAGCATTGTCCTCGCACCCGGACCCTGACGGCCCTCGAAATTGCGGTTGCTGGTGGAAACGCTGTATTTGCCGGCAGGAATCTTGTCCTCATTCATTGCAAGGCAGGCCGAGCAGCCGGGCTGTCGGATTTCGAATCCCGCCTCCTCAAGTATCCTGTCAATGCCCTCCCTGCGGATCTGCTCAAGCACCATCCAGGAGCCCGGCACGAGCCATGCGGTTATTCCCGGGGCCTTTTTCCGACCGGCCGCAATGGATGCGAATGCCCTGAAATCCTCTATCCTGCCATTGGTACAGGCACCGAGGAAGACATAGTCCACGGGCTTGCCGAGCAGGCTTTCCCCAGGATTGAAACCCATGTATTTCAATGACTTGGAGAATGATTCCCGGCCTTCGGCAGCTATTGATCCGATATCAGGGATGCTGCCGGTGATCTCCATTCCCATTCCGGGATTGGTTCCGTAGGTTATCATCGGACCGATTTCAGCGGCATCGTACACGATTTCCCTGTCGAAAACCGCATCGTCTCCGCTCCTGAGGGTCTTCCAATACTCCACGGCCCTGTCCCAGTCCTCCCTTTCAGGAGAATACTCACGGCCCTTCAAATATGCGAAAGTAATCTCGTCCGGAGCGATGAAGCCGCCCCTGGCGCCCATTTCAATGGAGAGGTTGCAGAGGGTCAGACGGCCTTCCATCGACATTTCCCTGATTACATTTCCCGCATATTCAATGAAATAGCCTGTGGCACCTGAAGTAGTGATTCTCTTCATTATGTACAGGGCTACATCCTTCGGGGTGACACCCTTTCCAAGCTTGCCTTCCACGCTGATTCTCATTGACTTGGGCTTCTGCTGGAGAATGCACTGGGAGGCCATCACCATTTCCACCTCGCTGGTTCCGATTCCGAAGGCGACAGCCCCCACGGCACCGTGTGTGGAAGTGTGGGAATCGCCGCAGACAATGGTCATTCCCGGGAGGGACAGTCCTCTCTCCGGACCGACCACGTGGATGATTCCGTTGCGGCTGTCCATCATTCCGAAATGTGTCAGCCCGAATTCGGCGGCATTGGCCGCAAGGGTGTCAACCTGGCTTTTCGACACCGGGTCGGCAATAGGCTTGTCCTGATTCCTCGTAGGAGTGTTGTGGTCAGGCATGCAGTAGATCCTTTCCGGCCTGAGACAGCCTATTCCCCTGGCCCTCAATCCGTCGAAAGCCTGCGGACTCGTGACCTCATGGCAATACAGCCTGTCGATATAGAGCTGGGACGGGCCGCCGTCAATCATGTCGACCACGTGGGAGTCCCAGATTTTGTCAAATAAAGTATTCATTAAATTAAATAGCGTGGATTTTGTTGATACAGTCTACGTAGGCGTCGATGGAGGCTGTGACAATGTCGGTGCTGGCGGCGAAGCCGTAGAAGATGTGGCCTTCATACTCCACCTGCATATGCACCTTGCAGCAGTCGTCAGAGCCCTTGCTGATGCCCTGGATAGTAAACTCGTTGATGGTGATCTTTCTCTTGACTATCTGGCGGAGGGCATTGATGGCGGCATCCACAGGACCGTTGCCGGTAGCTGCAGCCTCAAATTTTTCCCCGGCGATATCAAGTCCGACCGATGCCACAGGCTTCATTCCGACACCGCTGGTAGCCTGGAGCCAGTCCACCTTGACCACTCTCTCTCCAGTCCTTTCGGCACCTGCAAGCATCAGGATATCATCGTCATTGATTTCCTTCTTCTTGTCCGCAAGCAGGAGGAATTCCTGGTAAACCTTGTCCAGTTTCTCCTTGCTCAGATGCACTCCATGGCTCTCAAGCCTGTATTTCAATGCAGCGTGACCGCTTCTCGCGGTGAGGACTATCGAATTGGTATCCAGACCGATATCCTTCGGGTCAATGATTTCGTAGGTGCTCACATTCTTCAGGACCCCGTCCTGGTGGATGCCGGAGGAATGCGCAAAGGCGTTCCTTCCGACAATCGCCTTGTTCGGCTGGACAGGCATGTTCATGAGGTTGGAGACCGTGCGGCTCAGAGGATATATTCCCGAAGTGTTGATATTGAAAGAGAGTCCGAGCTCCCTGTGGGATTTCAGAATCATCGCAATTTCCTCGAGAGCTGTGTTTCCTGCCCTTTCGCCTATGCCGTTGATTGTGACCTCGCATTGCCTTGCACCGTTCATTATGCCGGCCATCGTGTTGGCCGTGGCCATTCCCAGATCATTGTGGCAATGAGTGGAGATTATGGCCTTGTCGATGTTCGGGACATTGTCGCAGAGATATTTGATCTTCACCCCATATTCCGACGGAAGGCAATATCCGGTGGTGTCCGGAATGTTGACAACGGTGGCCCCAGCATCGATCACGGCCTCGATCACTCTCGCAAGGTATTCATTGTCAGTCCTTCCGGCATCCTCAGCATAGAACTCCACGTCGTCCGTGAACTTCCTCGCGTAACGCACCGCCTTCACGGCGCGCTCGAGGATTTCCTCGCGGTTGGAGTTGAACTTGTAGCGGATATGGGAGTCGGACGTGCCTATGCCGGTATGGATACGGCCGTGCTTGGCATATTTCAATGCCTCGGCGGCGACTTCTATATCCTTCTCCACCGCCCTTGTCAGGGCGCAGATGGTCGGCCAGGTGACCGCCTTCGAAATCTCGATGACCGAGTTGAAGTCACCCGGGCTGGAGACAGGGAAACCGGCCTCGATAACATCCACCCCAAGGGTCTCGAGAGCCTTGGCGACCTGGATTTTCTCAACCGTGTTGAGCTGACATCCGGGCACCTGCTCCCCGTCCCTCAGGGTAGTGTCAAAGAAATATACGCGATTCTTTTCCATAAATCAATTGATTTCCGGAAGCATTACTTGTTCTCCGGACGCAGTGAGCGTACAGTCTCTGCGGTTTTCCACATCTCGCTGTCGTGCAGGACTTTGAGCTCCTTCTCAAGACCCTCGCGGTAGTCAGGCTTGGAATTGGAGTCGATCGAGATCTGGGCCTCAGTACCTTCAGCGACACTCTGATAGAGCTGCTGCATCACAGGCTTGATGGCATCCTTGAATCTCGGATACCAGTCGAGGGCACCCCTCTGAGCGGTTGTAGAGCAGTTTGCATACATCCAGTCCATACCCCTCTGGGCAAAGAGCGGCATGAGTGACTGGGTGAGCTCCTCCACGGTCTCGTTGAAAGCCTCGCTTGGAGTGTGTCCGTTCTCCCTAAGAACCTCGTACTGAGCCTGGAAAAGACCCTGAACGGCGCCCATGAGGGATCCGCGCTCACCGGTAAGATCAGAAACGGCCTCTCTGCGGAAAGTGGTCTCGAAGAGGTAGCCTGAACCGATGCCGATTCCGAGGGCGATAGTCCTGTCGTATGCCTTTCCGGTGTAATCCTGGGCGATTGCGTATGAAGAGTTGATTCCGCGGCCCTCGAGGAAGAGGGAGCGCAATGATGTTCCCGAGCCCTTCGGAGCAACCATGATCACGTCCACGTCAGCAGGTGGAACGCAGCCTGTCCTGTCGCTCCAGGTGATGGCGAAACCGTGCGAGAAATAGAGGGCCTTGCCTGCGGTGAGATGCTTCTTGATGGTTGGCCAAACGGACATCACTGCGGCGTCGGAAAGAAGGCACATTATGATGCTGCCCCTTTCGCAGGCCTCCTCGATGCTGAAGAGGGTCTCGCCTGGTACCCAGCCGTCAGCCACAGCCTTGTCGTAGGTCTTGCCTGGACGCTGGCCTACAATGACATTGAGGCCGTTGTCCTTCAGGTTGAGAGACTGGCCCGGGCCCTGAACGCCATAGCCGAGCACGGCGATGGTCTCATCCTTGAGCACTTCTCTTGCCTTTTCTACCGGAAACTCTTCGCGGGTCACTACATTCTCTTCGACTCCGCCGAAATTAATTTTTGCCATAATTGTTTGAATTTTAATTATTTAACTATCTGTTTTCATTCATTTCCTCCCTCTTCCGGAGATATTCCATCAGAGGTTCCTGTCTTTCTCTCGAAACCACGGCCCTTCCGGAACGCTGGAACTGCATCAGACCGCATTTGCAGAGCTCGTCATAGAGCCTGCGGGTCTCATCGGTAGTTCCGACCTTGGAAATCACCGTGAAGTTGCTGTTGATTTCCAGAATCCTGGCATTGTAAACCTGAAGTATCGCTTCAATGTTACCAGCTGAAATCATGCTGTTCGTGGAAACTTTGTACAATGCCATCTCGCGATATACCACCTCATCTTCAGAGTAGCAGAAAACCCTGACGGTGTCCACCCTCTTTTCAAGCTGCTTCACAGTCTCCTCTATTTTCTTCGGCGTGGCCACAGTGTCGATCGTGATGGTGTGGATGCCTTCAAAGGCGGAAGCATTGGCCGAAAGGCTGTGGATATTGAGGCTGCGCCTGGAGAAGACATTGGCCACCTGGGTGAGAACGCCGACCTGGTTCTCGGTGTAGATTACTACTGTATAGTTCTTGGTTTCCATTTCTATTACTTTTCGTACCACTCTGTCTCTGAAAGCATTATCTCGTCAATGCCCTTTCCCGGAGGAATCATCGGCATCACGTTTCCGTCCTCAATGACGCGCACATCCAGGATGTAGGGCCTGTCATCGGCGAACATTCTCCTGACTGCCCCGTCAAGGTCTTCCCTGCTCTCAACCACCTCTGCGTCAATGCTGTAGGCTTTGGCTATCAGCATGTAGTCCGGATTCATCATCCTCGTGGCGGAATACCGGCCTCCGAAGAACAGCTCCTGCCACTGGCGCACGTTTCCGAGCCAGTTGTTGTTCAGTATCACCACTTTGACTCCGGTGCCTTCCTGCATTACCGTACCCAGTTCCTCGATCGTCATCTGGATTCCTCCGTCTCCGACGAAGAGACATACCTGCCTGTCCGGGGCGCCCATCTTCGCGCCGATGGCAGCCGGGAGTCCGAATCCCATTGTCCCGAGACCGCCTGAGGAAATGAAGCTCCTCGTACGGTTGAATCTGGAGTATCTGGCGGCCATCATCTGGTTCTGGCCCACGTCTGTGACAATCACGGCCCCGCCGCCTGTAACCTCGGACACCTTGTCGATGACTTCGCCCATCCTGATATGGCCTCCACCCGGATGAAGTTCCCGGTCAATGACCTTTTCGCATTCAATCCGCGAACATTCGGAGAAGCTGTCCACCCAGGCATCCCGCCTTCTTGCGCCTATCATTGATGTCAATGCCGGAAGCACCTCGGCGGCATTCGCATTGATGCCGACCTCGACAGGGACAATCTTCCCTATCTCCGATGCATCTATGTCAATGTGAATGACTTTGGCCTGCTTCGCATATTTGCTCAAGGTACCGGTCACCCTGTCGTCGAAGCGCATTCCCACAGCAATGAGGACATCGCATTCATTGGTCTTGATATTCGGGGCGACATTGCCATGCATGCCTATCATGCCCTGGTAAAGTCTTGAAGATGAAGGAAGTGCGGCGAGTCCGAGCAATGTGGACGCGGCCGGGATATCACCTTTTTCAATAAACTCGGCCAATGCCTTCTCTGCGCCTCCGAGGATAACGCCCTGACCATAGACCACCATCGGTCTCTCGGCCTTGTCAATGAGCTCGGCAGCCCTGGCCACCTCCTCCATCGGAACTGGAAGTTCCGGAACATAACTGCGTATGAATGAACATTTCCTGAATTCGAAATCAGTCAAGCCTACCTGGGCGTCCTTGGTGAAATCCAGGACTACCGGGCCAGGACGGCCTGTAGAAGCGATGTAGAATGCTCTGGAAACTGCCCAGGCCACATCTTCAGCCCTGCGTATCTGATAGTTCCACTTTGTAATCGGGCCTGTCAGGCCGATGATGTCCGCCTCCTGGAAGGCATCGGTTCCTAGTGCCGCGGAAGCCACCTGTCCGGAAATGACCACCACCGGAGTGGAGTCTGTCATGGCGTCGGCCACACCCGTTATCACGTTCGTGGCTCCCGGACCGGAGGTTACGATCACTACTCCCGGCTTTCCGGTCACCCTGGCATAGCCCTGAGCCGCGTGAATCGCTCCCTGCTCGTGGCGGACCAGAATGTGGCGGAGCCTGTCGGCATAGTCGTAAAGTCTGTCATAAACCGGCATTATCTGGCCTCCCGGATATCCGAAGATGGTATCGACCCCTTCGGCTGCCAGGGCTTTCAGCAGAGCCTCGGAACCTGTCACCGGCTGTTTATCGGCATTTTCCATTATCTTTTATGCATTATTGGATTATTCTTCAGGAATTATTCTGGTCGCTCCCCTGTCCGCCGAGCTGACCATTGCGGCGTATGCCCTGAGGCTTGCGGAAACCTTGCGCTGCCTGTGCGGAGGAGTGAATGCCTTCGTTCCCCTTGCGAGTTCAGCCGCCCTGCGCTCTTCCAGTTCCGCGTCAGAGAGCCGTACATTGATGCTGCGCTCAGGTATGTCTATTTCAATGATATCCCCATCCCTGACCAGTCCGATTTCTCCACCTGCGGCAGCTTCCGGCGAGATGTGTCCGATACTGAGCCCGGATGTGCCTCCGCTGAACCTTCCGTCGGTAATCAGGGCGCATTCCTTGCCGAGATGCATTGACTTGATATAGGAAGTCGGATAGAGCATTTCCTGCATTCCGGGGCCTCCTTTCGGGCCTTCGTATGTGATGACGACCACATCTCCCGCCTTGACCCTGCCTCCGAGAATGCCGTCGCAGGCAGCTTCCTGGGAGTCGAACACCCTTGCCGGGCCGGAGAACTTCCAGATTGAAGGATCGACGCCGGCAGTCTTGATGACGCAGCCGTTTCTGGCAATGTTGCCGAACAGGACTCCCAGTCCTCCGTCCTTGGTGTATGCGTGACCGAGATTTCTTATGCAGCCGTTTTCCCTGTCGGTGTCGAACGAGTCGTAATCATTTGACTGGGAAGCCATTTCCGTGCTGTATCTGTTGGCCGGGGCGCTTGAATATATGCCTCTGGCCTCGTCGGTGACTTCCGGACTGAGAATGCAGTAGCGTCTGATTTCCTCCGCCAATGTCATTCCGTCCACCCTCAAAAGGCTGGTGTCCACGAGCCCGCCGTCTGCGAGCTCCTTCATTATGGAGACTATTCCTCCGGCCCTGTTGACGTCCTGGACATGGTATCTTGCAGTATTCGGGGCCACTTTACAGAGGCATGGAACATTTCTGGAAAGGGCGTCGATGTCGGACATCCTGAAATCCACTCCGGCCTCATTGGCCACTGCGAGAAGATGCAGGACTGTATTTGTGGAGCCTCCCATCGCTATGTCGAGAGTCATCGCATTGAGGAAGGCCTGCCTGGTGGCGATGCTTTTCGGGAGTACGGACTCATCCCCTTCGCGGTAATATTTCCAGGCGTTTTCGACAATCAGGCGAGCCGCCTTGCGGAAGAGGTCCCCGCGTCTCTTGTGGGTGGCCACTATGGTGCCGTTTCCCGGCAGAGAGAGGCCGATAGCCTCTGTAAGACAGTTCATCGAGTTGGCCGTGAACATTCCCGAGCAGCATCCGCAGCCGGGGCAGGCCGAGTTCTCGATATCTTCCACATCCGCATCGCTGACGGAAGGGTCGGCGGATTTCACCATCGCATCGATGAGGTCCAGCCTTGCTTCCCCGTGCACTCCGGCCTCCATCGGGCCTCCGGAAACGAAGACTGCCGGGATATTGAGCCTCATTGCGGCCATCAGCATGCCGGGGGTGATCTTGTCGCAGTTGCTGATGCATATCATCGCATCGGCCTTGTGCGCATTGACCATGTATTCAACGCTGTCTGCGATGATGTCGCGGGAAGGGAGGGAGTAAAGCATCCCGTCGTGTCCCATCGCAATGCCGTCGTCCACTGCAATTGTATTGAATTCAGCCGCATAGCAGCCGAGCGCCTCGATTTCCGACTTCACGATCTGGCCGACCTCGTGAAGATGCGTGTGACCGGGCACAAACTGCGTGAAAGAATTGACAATGGCAATGACGGGCTTCCCCATCTGGCTGCGTTTCATCCCGGCAGCGACCCAGAGAGCCCTTGCTCCTGCCATCCGCCTGCCCTGCATCGTGACTGAACTTCTCAATTCGTGTTTCATTTCCTTAAAATTAAAACGCTCTCCCCGCAGACCGGGAAGAGCGTCATCGTCATATTTCCATAACGTACGGCATCACCTTCCCGGTCCAAATCTTTTAATGACAAGGACTAGGCTAATGACCACGACGATAATGGAATTGTACATATTAAAAACTTCAGTTAATTTCCGTTCAACTGCACTTACAATCTGTAAGCGAGTACAAATCTAAACAAGATATTTCCAAAAAGCAAATATTTTTTCACAAAATATGCATCAGGAATATCCCAGAAGGGATATCAGGTATAAAGACAATTAAGATTATCCAGCCGATTTCGGAACATCATTAGAATACAAAACGATTTTAACTTACAATCTGTAAGAATATCGGTGAAAAACCTCAATGTCCATTTTTTCAGCCCGCTTCAGCCAGGCAGGGAAAACCGGGCGGAACAAAGCCTAGAACTTGGAATCCAGCCATTTCAGCCTGGTCATATAGAACTCCTCGAGCCACGCCAGCTCCCCGGCATAGGACCCGGTAACCTTGACATTTGGCCATACCAACTCGTTCAGTATATCCCACTTCTCGAAATTGCGGGAGACTGCGTCGCCCATCTCGGCCGAATACTTCGCAATGTATTCAGGCATCCGCTTCAGCTCGGGATAGACCTCAGCCCATCTGATCTTGACCTTCTTCACGAATTCAGGGTCCTGGAATAGGCGGTTGTACCAGCCGTCGGCCTTGACGCATTTGCTGTTGTAATCGCGGACATACCAGCCGTAAGGACCGTTCGGGTCACCATTGCATTCGCTCATGTCACCCGGAAAGTAGTTCGCATTGCCGTAGGAGAGGTCGAAATCCCAGACGTGGCAGAACTTGATCTTCCCGGTGGACTTCAGGACTGTCACGAATGCGCTCTTGCGGACATTTCCGTCAATGTCCTTGGCCAGCTCCCGGATGATGTAGTTGTCGATGAAGGAGTCCACATCTATGTATGCGGCATATCCCTTGACCGGATCCTTGAAATCGGAGCTGTAGAGGGCAGTCTCGAAATCATTGAAAAGGGAAACGACAGACTGGTACTGCTCATCCGTAGGCGCATTCGGCTCCTTGAACTGGACAGGGACGGAACATCTGCCCGTGTAGAAATAAAGCGGCTCATCGAAAGAGGACTCGATTTCGAGATACATATCCCCTGCCGCAACGTCGATATCCACCTTGTTCCGGCCCACATCCTTCTTCTGGAAAAGATTGTAAACTCCCTGATAATCATCATTTATCCAGACCTCCACTATGCGAAACTCGGGAGTCCACTGCATTTCCATGATAGAGGACGTGGTCATTCCCACCACATTGCGCAGCAGGCTCTTGTCCGAATAGTTGGCCAGGAAGACCCAGCTTTTGTTCGACGGCATTCCCAGGACCTCATTCTTTGCCGGGAACTTTATCTTGAAAGGCTTCTTCGGCATATCCCAGGTCGAATTGCCCCTTCCCTGGATGCTGACAGCACCCTCCAGAGTCCGGGCCTCGGAAAAATGCCCGTCAGGGTCTTCAATCACTATCGTCCCGTCTAT
Source organism: Candidatus Cryptobacteroides sp. (assembly GCA_034089285.1). Taxonomy (GTDB): domain Bacteria; phylum Bacteroidota; class Bacteroidia; order Bacteroidales; family UBA932; genus Cryptobacteroides. The sequence continues at coordinate 13,374 of JAXDUM010000016.1, read as the reverse complement.
CGCATAGCTCTTGTGAATGCGGTCCGCATTGTGGTAAACCTTCACGCGCGGCATGGTGAAGCGCTCTGCCCGGATCGGTTTCTGAAACAGGAAGACAACGGTCTCCCCGTTGCTTGTGGCTATGTTGAACGTGTCCCCATAGAGATAGGTGAATATCGGATAGCTGTCCGAAAAAGGCTTGCCTTTGGTGGAAGGAATGCCTGTAGGGCTGCCCTGAGCCACCCATCGGCCCCTGTCGTCGAGATGGATGTCGGGCTCACCGGTCAGGCTGCAGTCATATATGACCACATCCCCTGCACTGATCCGGTAATCCATGTCAGTGAACGAAATCACCCAGTCCCCGCCATCCTTCGCGGCCTTCACGAAGACCTTGTCCTGACTGTGGAGTGACAGCATGTCCCTGTACCATTGCGGCACCGGAGGGAGTCTCAGCTGCTCTTCCTTCCTGCATCCGGAGAGGAGAACGGCGATGATTGCGATAAGTCTGAAAATGTTTTTCATAGAATAAAGGAAATAGTAACCAACAAATCAGGAAACGGATTCGATGGCCTTGCGGAGCCGTTCAAGAGCCAATGTCAGAGTGGCGCGCGGACAGCCGACATTAAGCCGCATGAAACCGCTGCCTTCCCTGCCGAACATGGCTCCGTCATTGAGGGCCAGTCCTGCCTTGTTAACAAAGAGGTCCACAAGGCTGTCATGGGACAGGCCGAGTCCGCGGCAATCCAGCCAGACCAGGAATGAGGCCTGAGGGCGCAAAGGCCTTATGGCCGGGATGTTGGCTGCGCAATAGGAAATGACGCTCTCGATATTGCCTTCCAGATATGCCAGCAGCTCCCTGCGCCATTCCTCGCCCTCCCTGAAGGCTGCGATTGTCGCAATCGGGGAGAACAGAGGGGCGTAGTCATACTCATTGGCCTTCAGATATGAATAGAATGTCCTCCTTAGTTCCGGATCCGGGACAATGGAATATGAGCTGACAATGCCGGCAATGTTGAATGTCTTCGACGGGGCCGCGAAAGTGATGCTGCAGGCAGATGCCTCAGGGCTGACCGTGGCGAAAGGAATATGCCTGAGCCCCCAGAGGGCCATGTCACAGTGTATCTCATCGGAAATGACGATTATTCCGCGCGAATGGCAGAAAGCGGCCAGACGCCGCAATGTCTCCGCATCCCAGAGTATGCCCGCAGGGTTGTGGGGATTGGAAAGTATCAGGAGCCTGCATTTGTCGTCGCAGACTGATTCGAGATTGTCGAAATCCATCGAATAGCTGCCGTCAGCATTCTCTATCAGAGGGTTGTAAACGACTTCCCGGCGGTTGCCTTCAGGCACGAGACGGAAAGGGTGATAGACCGGAGGCTGGATTATGACCTTATCGTCCGGCTTCAGGAAAGCATTGATGACCATTCCTATGCCCTTCACGATTCCCGGGATGTAGCGCAGCCACTCCCTCTCGGTCTTCCAGCCGTGATGGCTGAGAATCCAATCCTGGACGGCAGGCCAATAGTCCGCCGGCTCGACGGTGTATCCCAGCACCGGATGCTCCAGACGCCTGCGGAGCGCATCGATGATGAACGGAGGGGTCTCGAAGTCCATGTCCGCTACCCAGAGAGGGATGAGGTCGGCATTGCCGTAACGCTCCCCGAGAGCATCGTATTTCAGGGCGCCGCTGCCGCGCCTGTCAGTCTGCCTGTCGAAATCGTATTTCATGATTCTCCAATATGATGTTGCCGCCGTATGATACACAGCATCGCCAATGCGCCGTAGGCATCCTTGCCCTGATAGGCGCTGTGTATAGCTTTGGTTTTAGTTTTCATAACGGAAACAAAGGTAAGCAATTTTTCCGTACGGCGGTCAGTCCTGCCGCAATATTCCTTCCAGCCAAGACTGGAAAAATGTTTATCCCGATGTTATGCAGGATTTGTCAATCAGGCCGTTGGCGAAAGCATAGATGGTCAGCCCGGCCACCGAATGGATGTTCAGCTTCCTCGCGATGTTCCTGCGATGTGTAATGACAGTGTTTACCGAAATGTAGAGATGGGTGGCAATCTCCTTGTTCGACATTCCCTGGACAATGCAGATGATGATGTCCTTCTCGCGATCGGAGACCTTGTCGCAGCTCTCGACTCCCTTGATGATGTCCGAGATGCGGTTCATCACCCCGTCGGCCGCTATGTTCTTCTCGAGAATGCGGATGGCCGGCACGAAGAGCTGCTCTTCGACATTGCAATGGTTGCCGAGCCATTCCTCATTGTTGTAGAGGTTGAACAGGGTGTCGGTCAGCCTGTTGTTGGACAGGCCGTCGTGCGGAAGATATTTGATGATGATGCTCTTGAGCTCCTGGAGCTTGCCGGTGGTGTCGCTGTGATGCTTCGAGAAGATTTCCACATTGTACTTCGGAGGCTGCTCTCCCCTGAGGAGGGACTCCACGTACGGGAACAATGTCTTCTCCTCATACTTCATATGCCTCTGGATATCCTGCGCATATTCGTCATAGAGATGCATTATCAGCCTGGCGATGCTGTCTTCCTGGTTGAGAGTGCCGCGCAGCTTCTCGCGTATTGACGGAAGCTGAAAGTCCAGGAAGAACCTGTGGGAGGCACGGAGATAGCCCAGCAATGTCTCTACCGAAATCCTGTCGTCATTCTCCTTGGGAGCATATCCGTTGATGATGAAATTGACCACGGAAAGGAAGGTGTAGCAATCGACATTCTGCTCCTGGCATACCTCCTCGACAGTCTTGTCCCCGAATCCCAGACGGATGCCGAAGGCACCCAGGCCCTGCAGCATTCCGTAATTGTCGCTGATGAGGTCTATCATCTTGTCCCTGGATTCATATAGTTTCAGCCGCTTCATAAGATTCGTGTCGCGTTAATGTATATCCGTGCAAAGTTGCAAAAATTATGGCTTCCGGACAATCATCACAATTCGGTATCGGCCCCAAAATTCTTCATGAACAGTAATAAATTATTGCGATGCCCCTAATGAATAATGGGTATCTCCGGCAGCGGGTCCCGAAAAGGCTAATCTCCCGTGAAAATGACCAGACGGTCATCCTCTTTCAGGAGAGTGTCCCCGGACGGTATTATATCCCGGTCATTCCGGCGTATCAGAATGATTACGCCGGATTTTCTGCATTCATTCAAACGCTTGCCTATCAATTCATTGCCCGGCAGAAGAACAGTTTCACGGAAGCATACGGAACTATCCTCGAAAGCCCTCGAGACAATTATGGCCCTGTCCCCTTCGAGAAGAACCGTCAGGCCCTTCGGGGCAATCCGGACACCATTCCTCAGCACCAGGGCGAGAAGCAGTCCCCTGGGCAGACCCAGCTCCCTCACAGTCTTGCCTTTCCAGGAACTCTTGGGCCCGATTTCCACCACGGTGAACTGAAGCTGGCTGTCATCGGCGAAGTCATTGAAAGTCTTCATCACATCTTCCCCGGAATCGGTCATCCGCAATTTGCGGGACACGAAAGGAATAAGCGAGCCCTGGAGGGAAATGGAAAGGAGGACAATGCAGAACACGATTCCGAAAATGTCATTATGCGGGCTGTACGCCCCGGAGGTGGCCATGATTGCGAAAACGATGGATGCCGCGCCCCTCAGCCCGGCGAATGAGATGAGGCATTGCTGGCGGAAGGAATATCTCCGAAGAGGCGTCAGAATGGCCCCCACGGCCAGGGGCCTTGCCGCGAGGAGAAGGAAGACAAATATTGCCAATGCCGGAAGAATTGCCCTGTGAAGCATTTCCGGCCGGACGAGCAGGCCGAGCATGAAGAAGATGATGACCTGCATCAGTCCCGTGACCCCGTCGAAAAATCCCACCAGGGCCTTCTTGTTGGAGAACTCCCGGTTGCCGAGAATTATTCCGACAATGTAGGCGCTCAGGTAGCCGTTGCCCCCGACAAGATCCGGAACGGCATAGGATGCGATAGCCACGGCGAGGATGAAAAGCGAATCAAAGCCCGCTCCCTTGATGCGGAATCGGTCCAGGGCAATGCCAGCCAGCCGTGCGATACCGAAACCGCCCAGTGCGCCGAAAGCTATCTGGGCGGTTGTCATCCAGACCAGTCCCCATCCTGACATCCCCTGCCCCTGCATGTCAGCCGCCGAAAGGAAAATGGCGGTGAGCATATAGGAGCAGGGGTCATTGCTTCCGCTCTCCATTTCCAGAAGCGGAGCGGTGTTGTTCCTGAGTCCCAGCTTCTTGGACCTCAATATCGAGAATACTGACGCGGCGTCGGTGGAACTGATGACCGAGCCCATCAGCATGCTCTCAATCCAGGACCAGCCCAATGCGAAATGGCAGAACAGGCCCGTCAGCCCCGCAGTGAGAACTACTCCCAGGGATGCCAGGAGAACCGCTTCCCTGGCAATCGGACGGGCTGATTCCCAGCGTGTTCCGAATCCTCCATAGAACATGATGAAGACCAGGGCCACTGTACAGGTCTCCCTGGCCAGTTCCCTGTCCTCGAAATCGAGGGGGATGATGCCGTTGTTCGCGAACAATATTCCGAGGACAATGAATGCCAGCAATGTCGGCACTCCTATTCTCGACGAAATGTTGTTCAGCCAGACGCAGATGAGAATGACTGCGGAAATCAGGATGAGGAAAAATGTTGTCATATACTTACTGTCGGCATTTCCGTCCCGCGAAACTCATCTTATTCAGGAGCAATGCTGCCCTGTTCTCTTCCAGACTTGCGAGCTCGCCGGACGCTACATAGTTATAATTTTCAAAATCATATAGTTGGACATATGCGATGCCCTCTTCGAGATTATGGTACATCTCGATTCTCACCACCGGTCCGGTGCCGGTTCTCACTATTTCCAGATCGTCGGAAAGGCCTGAAATGAAGTCGAGAAGGGACTGGCGGCATTTCTTGTCCGCCTCGACGCAGGACTTCCTGAGAACCACCTTTGTCACAGGGTCCCTGTAGCCGGATTTATAGAACACAATGGATATGATTCCTGCGATGAGCAGGGCGATGCCAAGGCCGCCGTTCAGGAAATACAGGCCGGCACCCAGGCCGAGAATAATTATTGATATAGTCAAATCCTTGACTGTATGCACTTTATCGAAATTGTACGTCATAATTCAATTATCAGAAAAACGGAATAGATAATGTAACAGGTGAGCAGCAATACGCCCTGAGCCCGCCTACCGCGCATTACGAAGATCAGCAGTGCGCTGGCTGCCAATGCGATGGCATCCACTACATTGACATTGGCGAAGGAAAGCGGAGTTATCAGGGAGGAGCAGCCCAGGATGAGGAGGAGATTGAAGACATTGGAGCCGATTATATTGCCCAATGCCATCTCTCCCCTGCCCTTGACCGCCGCCGCGATATTGGTGACAAGCTCCGGCAGGGATGTGCCGGCCGCCAGAATGGTCACCGAAATGAATTTGTCGCTTATGCCGGCCGAACGGGCGATGTTCACGGCAGAATCCACGAAGAGTTCGCCGCCTCCGATCAATGCCACAAGGCCTGGAATAATCATCACCACGGCGAACACGGTGGAAATTTCGGGCTTTTCACCGGTCTCTTCCCTGCTGTCGCCGCATGAGAGACAGTACAGAATATAGATTGCAAATACGCTCAGGAGAACCGCACCCTCCACGCGGGTGAGAATGCCTCCTGATGTACCGGAAATCCGGCCTCCAAGTCCAAAGAACAGGACGAGAAGCGTAGCTCCGAGAAGGACGGGAATGTCTCTGCGGAGATTCTCCCGACTCATCTTCAGCGGTCTGACCAGAGCGGTGGCTCCAAGTATCAGGAAAACATTGAAGATATTGGAACCCAGGACATTGCCGACAGCCACATCGGCATTTTCCTGGACCGCTCCGGTAAGGCTGACGACGAGTTCCGGGAATGATGTTCCGAAACCTACGATAACAAGTCCGATGAAGAATTCGCTGAGTCCGACCTTGCGGGCAAGAGCCGAGGCTGAATCGACAAGCCAGTTCGCTCCGAATACAAGCAAGGCCAGGCCAATGACCAGAAAAATGAAGTTCATTTGCGTAAGTTTTATTCCGCATATTGCGGAAATGATTGATAATCAGAGTAGATTGCAAATCAGCCGGAATACGGGCCTACAATCTCAGCACGCAAATGAGTCTGGAATATCTGGAACGGGAAAGAGTTCCGGAAGGATTGAAGTAAAATGATGTTCTGAATGATGTAAAGGAAGCGGCCGATAAGGAAGTAAGACTGGCCGACATACGTTCCTGAAGGCTTTTTCTGCTGCGGGAGACCTGATTGCCCCCATTGCTGCAGCAGAGGCTTATGCCCGGCACGGAGATGCTCTGGGCTGGAAGGCCCAATCCGAAGGTGGCATCCGCGCAGTTTCCCGAAATGGCGGATGCTGCGGTCAGGATTTCATTTTCGCAGGCATGCGACAATACTGCGCCGCCCTCTCTTCCTGCCAGGAAAAGGAAACCGAAAGCCAATGTAAGAATGCAAAGCAGCCGTCGCATATCGAATGCCCCGAAATAAAAAACCTGTCGTCGGACTAAGTCTGACGACAGGCAAATATAGGAATATTTTTCAGATATTACCAGTAAATGTAGACATTTCCCTGACCGGTGATATAATCCCCCTCTTCTCCAGCAAATGGATTCCAGATATTGTAATAGCCATAGAAATAGGCCTCCTTTTTCTCAGAATCCCAACCGGTATAAGATGCGTCGGCATAGAAATAGAAGCTGGTGATGCACCAGTAGTCAGCTTTGCCGTTCTGCCAAGGATAGAGCAGATTCGAGCCTGTGAGATTCAGATAGCCGGATGTGTCAGGTACAGTTGCAGAAACCTTATTGCCACCAGCGTCAGTAAAATCAACTGAGAATGTCGAGCCGGAAATGAATAGTATCAGACCGGCAATAAAAGGCAGAACGGCTTGTCGTTCTTTTCAAAAGTCCGTTAAAAAAAAGGGAAAGCTTAGTACATCGCACCGCTACAACCTCCTGCCCTTGCTGCCTTCCGGCCCTGGGGGAATTCAGAGGGAGCTGGTCGTGTACGACTTTCCCGACGCAAATATAGTTCTTTTCGGCAAACTGACAAAATTATTTGTCAAGATTGTCGAATATGAAAGGCAGGATATCATCCACCCTGCTGAATTTCAATATTTTACTGGAGCTCACAAGCAATACGCTCAGATTTTCGCCCGCAATATGCTGATACTCAGCCATAACCTGCCTGCAGGCACCGCAGGGTGAGGTGATCCCGTCGCAGATCGAGCCGTTCTGCGAGCCGACGATGGCGATGCTCCTCATCGGAACGCCCGGATGGGTGGCATTGGCCGCAAACATTGCAGTACGCTCGGCGCAGAGACCGGACGGGGATGCGGCATTCTCCTGATTGGAACCTATCACGATGTTTCCGTCAGCAAGTCTCACCGCAGCGCCGACATTGAAATTGGAATAAGGGGCGTAGGAGCCTGAGAGAGCAGCGATTGCGGCCTCGCAGAGTTCTCTGTCGCAGGTCTCGAGCTCGGTCATCGAACCGTATTCCGCATATCTTGTCACTATTGTCTTTTCTACCATATCTGTTGCTTATGTGGTCTTCAAATATAATGTTTTTCCGCTGAATATTCCTAACTTTGCGTTAAAATGTTGGTAAAATGAAGATTTGCGTAGGCTTATCAGGCGGAGTGGATTCAAGTGTCGCCGCCCTGCTTCTGAAGCGGGCCGGCCATGACGTGTTCGCAATGTTCATGCAGAACTGGCACGACACGGAGGGCACATTGCACGGTGACTGTGAATGGGAGGAGGACAGGTTCGTGGCCGAAATGGTCGCGAGGAAAATCGGCATCCCGTTCTATTTCATTGACTTGAGCAAGGAGTACAGAAAGCGGGTGGTGGACTATATGTTCGATGAATACGCCAGAGGCAGAACCCCCAACCCGGATGTCCTGTGCAACAGGGAAATCAAGTTCGCAGCCTTTCTCGAGGCGGCGGAAAGGCTTGGAGCCGATATGGTGGCGACCGGCCACTATTGCCAAAAGGAAGTGGCGAAAGACACAGAGGGCCAGGATATTACTGTCAATGGAAAGCCCGTTTACAGGATACTGGCAGGCTCTGACCCGAACAAGGACCAGAGCTATTTCCTCTGCCAGCTGACCCAGGACCAGCTCTCCAGGGCAATGTTCCCGATCGGGGATATCTGCAAGCCGGAAGTGAGGAGGCTTGCCGCAGAGGCCGACCTTCCGTCTGCAGAAAAGAAGGACTCCCAGGGAATATGCTTCGTGGGCAAGGTGGATCTGCCGGTATTTCTCCAGCAGAAACTCAAGTCGGTGGAAGGGGACGTGGTAGAGGTGTATGATGCCTACTATGCTGACAATGAGCAGTATAACTTTATGCGGAACACCATTTCCTCAATCCTGGCGGACGACTGGATAGGGGAAGTGTCGATGGTTTCCGACTATATTTCCGATGACAAGTCCGAGAAGGCCGCTGCCGGGGAATATGAGGGTGGCTGCCGTTATGAGAGCATCTACAATATGGAGAAAATCGCGGCTCTTCCGGATGAGATTCTGGAAAGACTGTCCCGGCCTGTCACCTACGGGGATATCAGGTTCGAGACTGAGACTTACCGCTCAGGAAAGAGACATATCCGCAAAACCCGTTATAAGCCAAATCCTTACGGTGCCATAATCGGCCGTCACGAAGGGGCTCAGTTCTACACTGTAGGGCAGAGAAAGGGGCTGAATATCGGAGGTCACAAGGATTCGATCTTCGTCATTGCCACTGACATTGAGAAAAATGTCATATATGTCGGGGAGGGTCATCAGCACAAGGGCCTTTCCAGAAGCTGTCTAAGGATTGCCCCTGATGAAATACATTGGATTCGTGAGGATCTGCGGATGAAGGTCGGGGAAATCAGGCGCTACCGGGTGAGAATCCGCTACCGCCAGCCGCTTCAGGACGCCGTGCTCGTGATGCGCAACAATGGGCTCTTCGTCATTTTCGAGGAACCGCAGCGCGGGATCACGCCCGGCCAGTTCGCCGTCTGGTACGACAGGGACGAGATGATCGGCTCTGGAGTCATCTGACCCAAAGGGAAACCTCATTTGTTACGCCTGGCTTGACCTGGCATCTGCGTCAATCGATTCTGCCGTCAAAAACGCAGTTTACCTTGCGGCAGACTGGCCGGCGAGATAGCCTGTAGAGAATGCAATCTGGAGATTGTAACCTCCAGTGTCGGCATCCAGATCAAGGAGTTCCCCGCAGAGATACAGTCCCTTTATCTTCCTGGATTCCAATGTCTTAGGCACAATCTCGTCGCAGGACACGCCGCCTGCGGTAATCACGCATCTCTCATAGCCGACGTACCCCTCGATGTCGAACTTCCAGCTGGTAACAGCATCTATCAATGCATTGATTTTCAGCACTTCCCGTCCCTTGGTAGTCCCGATTACGGAAGAATTGCACTTCAGGAAGGCCTGGGTGAGCTCCCAAGGCATGAGCTTGCCGAGAAGGACCCTGGCCACGTGGCGGATCGGGCGCTTGTTGCTTCTAGGGTCATTGCGCACCTCTTCCCAGAGTTTCTCTACCCTCGGGCGGAATTCCTCCATCGGCACACCGGGCTTGAGATTGACAATGACAGAGACCTTGCCTCCATTGACAATGGCCTTGACGGCATTGCGGCTTATGTTGAAGCCGGCAGGACCCTCGATTCCTCCGTCAGTGAAATCCAGGTCGCCCTCCATCTCCTGAACCATATTTCCGTTTACCAACAGGCTGATTCCCACATTCTTAAGCTGTATTCCGCAGAGAAGTTTCCCGGTCTCGGACAATGATGATGACCTGTCGATATGGCCCCTTCCGGCAGCCGGACCTCTGGAGAAGGCCGGTCTTCCGGCAGAAACTGAATTGACCCCGGAAAGTGCAGCAGCCACCCTCTGCGCCGTGGTCTCCCCCGCATTCTTATAACCCCTCGGCACCAATGCTGTCAATGACGGGAATCTCGGTTTCAATTCCAGCCCGAGGCTTTCCGCGAACCTGTAGCCATCCCCGGTTGAGCCTGTGGCAGGGTAAGAAAGGCCTCCGGTAGCAAGAATGAGTCTGGAGCAGGTCAATGTGTCCCCGTCCGCAAGGCTTACGCTGAAAATCCGCTCCCCATATTCCTCCTCGACGGCAATGCCTGCAACCTCTGCCCCGGTCCGTATTCTGACTCCCCTCCTGTTTGCGGCATTGACCAGAGTATCAACGACATCCATTGATTTGTGCGACTCCGGGAAGGCCCTGTCTCCCCTCTCCACGACGGCAGGCATTCCCTCATTCTTGAAGAAATCAATGAGGCCCTGCGGGGTGAGGTTCTGGAACGAGGCGCGGAGCACATTGGAATTGGCCCTGACGTGAGGGGCGAAGGCTCCCCAATCCTTGAGATTGGTGAAATTGCATCTTCCCTTGCCTGTAATGACGATTTTCCTGCCCGGTCTCGGCATCTTCTCCAGCACCAGCACGGACAATGCAGGATTGGTCGTCCCGGCCCCGATTGCTGCCATAAGGCCGGCGGCACCGCCTCCTATGATAATAATGTCGTAATGCATATCGAAATGATTGATCAAGCACGGCATTCTGCGGCTTGAATGGTTACGTCTGCAAATTTCCGAAAAAATTAGGGACTTTTCAAAAAAAGTGACTATATTTGCATTCTCGAAAAATACGGGCAAGACTCCTTGCTCATCAAAGCCACTTTAGCTCAGTCGGTAGAGCAGCTCATTCGTAATGAGCAGGTCGAGGGTTCGAGCCCCTTGAGTGGCTCAGAACAGAGGCCTTGCGGTCTCTGTTTTTTCTATCAATCCTTAAATGGCAGAAATACAGGCAGCACGAACACCACTGCCAATACAGAGAAGAGCATCCCGATACAGTTCCTGCGGCAAAATCAAACCAGAACACCTCAGAAGGCCCGTCGGTCAGGAACGGAATCTTCATCCTTGGGCACAACCCTCTCGTACGCCAGCAGCCGCGCATCCTCGGATGAACTCATTTTCTCATCATATTCCAGATCCCATTTCCGGTAATATTCCATTTTCGGGTCTTCAAAAAGTGTCATCTGTACAATGTCCTCCTGCGTGAAGCCGGACAGGCCGATACCCACCTGGCGGATTGGAGAAGAGCCGTCCCAGACTTGTGAGAGCAGGGAACGTACAATGTTCAGAATCTCTGCCGTGATATCTGTAGGCCTAGATGTGCGGCATTGTTTCTGGGCCACGGAGAAGTCCTTGTGCTTTATGAACATTGACACGCAGGAAGCCTGGAAACCGGAGCGGCGAAGACGGTGAGCCACGATGCAGGCAACATGGAAGAGAGCCTTGTCAAGTTCAGCAGGATTGACGATATCCTTCTCGAAGGTCCTCTCGGCACTGATGCTCTTGGCCTGCTGCACATCTGTCTCGACCGGGGAATCGTCCCGTCCGTTGGCATTGTCATGCATCTGGACAGCGAACTTCTTCCCAACGATTCCTGTCAGCAGTTCCGGCCGTGTAGATGCCAGCTGCCCTATTGTCCTGATTCCGTACGAGTTCAGCCGCAACGCTGTCTTCTTTCCGACCCAGAGCAGATCGCCCACGTCCAGCGGCCACATCTTCGCCTTCACTTCCTCAGTCCAGAGCGTATGGACCTTGTCAGGCTTCTCGAAGTCAGAGGCCATCTTCGCCAGCAGCTTGTTGGAGCCGACGCCGACATTGACCGTGAATCCCAGCTCCGCATGGATCCTGTCCTTCAATTCCACCGCCACAGCCACCGGGTCCTTGCCGTACAGGCGGAGACTCATATCGATGAAGCATTCATCAATGGAGAACTTTTCCAGCACCGGGGAGTAACTCCTGCATATATCCATAAACGAGTCCGAGCACTGCCTGTACCAGGCCCAGTCTCCCCCCACAATTCTGAGATTCGGGCAGGTGCGCAGAGCCATTGTCACCGGCTGGGCTGTCCTGATGCCCATTTTCTTCGCCGGAATGGATGCGGCGGTCACAATGCTCCTCCTGTCGGAAGGGTCTCCGGAAACTACCGACGGTACAAGACGTATGTCCTCATCGCCCTCCTCAAGCAGCTTCACAGCCGTCCAGCTGAGGAAGGCGGAGTTCACATCGATATGGAATATAACCCGTCGCATATGTCAATTGTAAAGATACGCAATTTTAGGGAACTGATTACGGACTGTCCGGATTTCTTTTCCTGCAAAGGTAAATGGATCATTTAAGGCATTCCCTGCGCAATCGCAGGGATGCTTACGATTCTTTCTGTAATATGCGGCGCTTTCCCGGATGGTCCCGGCTCCTGATATCGGACCGTCCGTGATGTGGAGGGGACCGCTTTGGGCATCGGACCGTCCGTGATACTGGACGTTAGCGTAGATGATTTCTCATCTGGATGGCAACAATCTGTGATATGGGACTTTTCGTGGAAGGGCCTCACCCGGCAGCCGTCACAAAGCGGGCGGAGCGAGCCAACGGCGGAGCTCGCGCAGCCTGCTTTGAGCAGCCGGAGGACGTATATTCCGGCTGCGGTGACGCCAGATCGGCCAAGCACACAACTTGTATGGCATCAGTCTTTAGTGTGAAAGGAACAGTCTTTGGCGACGGGACTGTCCACGATGTGCTACTTGCCCAGTTTCGTGCAATTCACCGGCCAGTCGATACCCTGCTACAGATATGTGTAGCAATACCCCGGCTGTCCGGTGCCGGCATTTTCAAGGCACCGGCACGTGCTACCCTGTCCACAAGTATCTGTAGAGGCACCTCCACTGCCAGGTGATTTGCACGAACGAGCGTATCTCCTTATGGCGGATGGCACAACGCTTATAAGTGTGCCGTGGATGTACTACCGTCACTCGAGCAGTAAATGGGAGATACTACCATCACTCGAATCGTAAATGAAAATCAGTGATCAGCCAAGTGGATGTGGGTATGGAAGCGGGCGCAGTAACCTTCCATGCTGGAGGTCGATATCATGGAAGGTTCATGTCTCAGAGGTGAACCCTCCACGCTAAAGGCAAATATCATGGATGGTTCAGGTCTCAGAGGCGAACCTTCCACGCTGAAGGCCAATATCATGGATGGTTCAGGGGCAATAGGGCGAACCCTCCACGCTGAGAGGCAATATCACGGACGGTTCAGGGATACCGCCACGCAAATTCTGCACATGGAAGCAACAGCCGGCAGGCAAGCGGGCCCATTCCGGAGCCCGGCGCAGTCCTGCCGGTCTGTAGCCGCCGGAGGCCATATAGAGGCCACTGAAAAACTATACGAAAGACATTATCTTGTAATCAAGATAGTGTCTTCTTTTTTTGCTTGTCTGATAAAGTTTTTGTATCTTTAAGTATTGATTTACAATAGGTTATGCTTAATACTCAGGGAGAAATAAAGT
>JAXDUM010000015.1:0-32527 GCA_034089285.1 Candidatus Cryptobacteroides sp. | reverse complement strand
GTTGCCTCTTTTCGTTCTGACCCAACCCTTTGCGAGGACTTCCTTCCCGGGAGCCTCATTCAGAAGGTCCTTGATTTTGCTTCTTGAAACTGTGTCCATAGGAGTTTACTCTTATTTATCATACAAATATAATATAAATTAGTCATAACACAATACAAAAAAGCAGTCCCGGAATTGAGACTGCTTTTCTGATAGTATGTGTTGAGGATTATTCTTCGGTTGCTCTTCTTGACTGATACATAATCTTCAGTGCCGAGCAGCGTCTGAGTTCCTGCTTGATGTCGGTGATGATACCCATACGTACATCCTGGTCTGCCTTGATGACTGTAGTCATGAACTGACGGTCACCCTCTGACATTGCGTCACGCTCGGCTGCGATGAAGTCACGTATGTCGTTGACTGACTTGAAAGAGTCGTTCAACTGGATACGGGCCTCGGTACCGAACTTTGCCTGCATATTCCTTACAGGAGGGCCGACATTGATGTATGAGGCAAGATCCTTTCTTTCGAGTTTGATCACTTCAGATGCTTCAGGAAGTTTGACCATAACAAGATCCTCAGTGCTCCTGAGCTGTGTGGTCACCATAAAGAAGAAGAGAAGCATGAAGACGATATCCGAAAGCGAACCGGAGCTGATGCCCGGCATTTCCTTTTTACCGCCTCTTGAAAATTTTGCCATATTCTATTCCTCCTTCATTACTTTTTTGAAACATCCTTAGGCTCAGCTTCGGATATGTTCTGAGGTACGCACTTCTTGACAATATCCTGCTGCTCCTCTGTAAGATTGTCAAAACCCTTACCGTAGTTCTTTCTGGAGAACTCATCGCGAAGTTCATTGACGGCTTTCACGAGTTCGTTCTGCACTGCGATATAGGCTCTGTAGCTGGTACCGCGGTCATTCTGAAGGGAGATGACACCCTTTGATACCGCACATGGGCCATAACCTTCGATTTCCTTCACTTCCTTTTCAGGCATTGTAGGGTCGTCGGTCGGGTTAGTGATAAACATTTTGATCTTGTCTTTGAGCTGGCTGACATCCATAAGTTCGTTGCCTGCAATAAGCCTGTCCTGGGAGTTGATCTTCACGACGATGATGTTACGTCTGTTGACCTTCTGATCCTCGACTTTCTGGTTTTTGTCAGGCATAGGCGGAAGACGGCGCTGAAGACCTGTCTGTGACCCCATGGTAGTAGTCATGAGGAAGTAGCACAGAAGCAGGAACGCGATATCCGCCGTAGAGCTGCTGTTGATTGCCGGTGTCTTTTTACTAGCCATATCCCAAATCGTTATTTACTACGGATTGCGCTCCAGATCTCGGCGAAGATGATCGAGAGAATTGCAAGACCACCTGCGAGGTATGTGAGGTTCAATATCGTATCTGTTAATTTAAGAGTACCTGTGGAAGGCTGCTGAAGCATGCCCATCGCAGGGCTAGCCGGTGCGAGCAGATATGCGACTCCGCAAACCGCTGCCACGACAACGATGCCGACTACGAGCTTCAGGAGGCTCTTCGGATCGTTGACGGCTGCAATCACGAGGCCGAATACAACGACGCTCACAAGTGCGAGACCGATCATGGCGTAAGCCCAGTAGAGGAGGGCCTCTACAGTAGCGGCAGGCTGACTAGGTGTTGAAGGATATCCCGCAACAAATCCCCAGACCAGAATGCCGACACTGATCACGATCAGTACCACCATCAGCCATTTGAAGAATTTTTCGAGATTTTTCATTGTATATATTCTCTAGGGGTTGTCAATTACTTTGCCTTGTAGTTAGAAAGAACATCGATGAGCTCGATGGAAGAGTTCTCCATGTCGATTGAGAGAGTGTCAATCTTGGCAAGGATGTAGTTGTAGAACACCTGAAGAATCATTGCTACGATGAGACCGCCGACGGTTGTGATGAGGGCGACCTTCATACCTCCTGCGACAACGTTAGGGGAGATGTCACCTGCTGCCTGGATGGCGTCGAATGCCTGGATCATACCGATGACGGTACCGAGGAATCCGAGAGACGGAGCGATGGCGATGAAGAGGGAAATCCAGGAAAGACCGCTTTCCATCTTGCTCATCTGTACTGAACCGTAGGAAACGATGGACTTCTCGACAACATCAAGACCCTGGTCGTAACGGAGGAGACCCTGATAGAAGATGTCGGCAACTGGACCGCGGGTGTTCCTGCATACGTCCTTGGCAGCCTCGAGACCACCGTTCTGAAGAGCGTCCTCAACGGCGAGGATGAGCTTCTTGGTGTTGACCTTCTGGAAAGAAAGGGTCAGAATCCTCTCGATAGAGAGTGCGAGACCGATGATGAGGCAGATGATGATGAGAGACATGAAGCCTGCACCACCCTCGATGAACTTGGTCTTGAGAGCCTGGTGAAGCGGAACTTCAGGGGCTGCTGCAGTAAGAGCCGCGAGGTCGTTTGCCGGAGCCGGAGCCACAGCTTCTGTAGCCTCAGTGCTGGTAGCTGTTTCGTCCTGTGCGGAAGCGTAGTTTGCAGAAACGGCCATTATGCCGGCAACTGCCAAAAACATGAAAAACTTTTTCATAATTGTTTTTGTGTGTTTGAAATAATTAATGTATTAATGTTTAATAAATTCAAAGCAAGCACCGGATACTGGCGCACAGTATCCGAAAACCGTTGCAATTTAGCAAAAAAAAATCATTCGGCAATAACTATTTGGATATTTCTCCTTTCAAATTGCGCTGCATCATCGCTCTGACCCAGTTGTTGTCCTGGCTTTTCCCCATAAGGTAGAACAATTTTCCCAGAGCACTCTCGGTCGTGCTGTCGTATCCGTTGATGACGCCCGCATTTTCGAGAATCTTTCCGTTGGCATAGATGTCCATATCCACACTCCCTGAAAGACATTGAGTTACATTGACGATGATCTTGTCCATATCCGCCGCTTCACGGAGTATTTCCAGAAACCAGCCGGCAGACGGAGCGTTTCCGGCGCCGTACGTTTCCATTATGACGGCCCTGGTTTCTTCTCCGCAGAGAATGTTCCTCACGACCTGCGGGGTGATTCCCGGGTGGATTTTCAGAATTGATACCCTGGTGTCCAGTTCCGTATTGATGCTGAGGCTCTGATACCAGTCGTTGGGCTTGCGTATCAGCTCGTTGCTGAACCGTATGCTGATTCCCGCCTCGGCAAGCGGAGGGTAGTTCGGGGAGGAGAAGGCCCGGAACACCTCGGAGTTGATCTTCGTGGTCCTGTTTCCCCTCATCAGGAGGGAATCGAAGCATATGCACACTTCCGGAACGGTCGCATGCCCCTCAGCGTCTCTTGAAGACGCTATTTCGACAGCTGAGATGAGATTCTCCTTGCCGTCTGTCCTCGGGACTCCTACCGGAAGCTGGCTGCCGGTGAAGATTACCGGCTTTGTCAGCCCGTCGAGCATGAAGCTCAGGGCGGATGCGGAATAGGACATGGTATCCGTTCCGTGAAGTATGATGAATCCGTCGTAGTCGTCGTACTTATCCTTGATGAGTCTGGCGAGCGATTGCCAGAGGGCAGGTTCCACATCGGAGGAGTCTATCGGAGGGTCGAAGGACCAGGTGTCCGTCTTGAAGGCGAACTTGCCGATTTCCGGGACTTCCTCAAGTATCTGGCTGAAGTCGAAAGGCTTCAGTGTCATGTCGTTGAGGTCCTGCTTCATTCCGATGGTCCCTCCCGTGTAGATGATGAGTATCGCCGATTTTCTTGTGCAGTCCATCATGGTTGTCGTTTGATTTTGAAAAGTTTCTCTGCATTTTCCGTAGTGACCCCGGCCACCTCGTCGACGCTTGTGCCCTTGATTCCGGCCACGGCGGCGGCTATTACGGGGATATATGAGCTTTCATTTCTCCTGCCCCGGTAAGGAACCGGCGTAAGATAAGGAGAATCGGTCTCCAGGACTATCCTGTCAAGGGGTATTGATTTCAGGCTCTCTGCCACTCTGGCATTCTTGAAGGTGAGGACGCCTCCGATGCCCACGTACCAGTCCCCGTATTTTTCAATCCGCCTGAAGGTCTCGACACTGCCGCTGAAGGCGTGGAGGTTCCCGGACAGACCGAGATGCCTGCAGCTCTCCAGCACCTCGAAGAAATCGTTCTCAGCCTCCCTCAGATGTATGTTGACGGGCAGGTCCAGTTCCGCCGCAAGTTCCAGCTGGGCTTTCAGGGCGGCTTTCTGCAGCCCGGCGCTTTCCTTCGAATAATGATAGTCCAGCCCGATTTCGCCGATGGCGACGGCGCCATCCTCCATTGCCGACCTGCGTACAAGTTCCACTTCCTGTTCCCAGTTTTCGTCCACCGAGCCGGGATAGAGCCCGGCCATGTTCAGGAACACGTCCGGAAATCTCTCCTTGAGCTTCTTCATCCCGCCTCTTTCCCTGCTGTCCACGTCAGGCTGAAGTATAAGTCCGACGCCGGCGGCCAGGGCTCTGGAGACAGCCCCGTCCACATCGTCCCTGAAGGCCTCGTCATATAAATGAGAGTGAGTGTCTATATATTTGTATCCCTTAGGCATGCGATCCGTCGAAAATGTTCCGCAAATTTAGGGAATCTTCGAGGAATATTTCTCATTATCGCTGAAATTCCTGTAAAAATCATTCTCAGAGGAATCTCGGGTTGACGGAACATCTCCTGAGCAGGTCCGTCACTACGATTCCGTCGCACTCGAGCATTCCGACAGCATTGGCGGCATCCCGGTATTCCATGTTGGCGGCTGTGGCGATGTCCTCTATGCGGATGTCCGGATTCCTGCCCACTATGTCCGCGACGATGGAAAGCCTTTCGGCCGGGTCCGCTCCTTCCCGGTCCCTGTAGAAGGTGTATGTCTTCATCCTTATGTCATCCTTCTCCCATTTGCCGCCATGCCTGAGACCGAGCGAGTCCAGGAGGGAGTTGACCTCGGAGATGCAGGCCGCCGTACCGTTGCGTATCAGCTCGTTGCACCCTGCCGAGCATTGGTCTCCGATTCTGCCGGGCAGGGCGAACACTTCCCTGTCATAGGAGGAGGCTATCCGGCATGTCATCATGCCGCCACCCTTGATCTTGGATTCAATGAGAATCGTCGCATCCGAGAGCCCCGCTATTATGCGGTTCCTTCTGAGGAAATTGATGGCCCTAGGGGTGGTTTCCGGGGGATAGTCCGTGACAAGAGCGCTTCCGGGCGCCGAACTTATCATCTCCGCATATCGTCCGTGCCGGAATGGATATACTGCATCTATGCCGGTGGCCATCACCGCAATTGTCGGCAATCCTCTGTCCAATGCGGCAAGGTGTGCGGTTATGTCCGTCCCTATCGCCAGCCCGCTTACAATGGCAGGCCTGCATGCCGGACAGGATGACATGGCGGAGACTATCCTTGTGCACCATTCCTTGCCGTATGATGTGATGTCCCTCGTCCCGACGACTGAAATCCTCTTCGGGTTTCCGAAAATGCTCTCCAGCGGGGAAAGGCTTCTGACATAGAGCATTGCCGGAGGATCCGGACATTCTTTCAGCAGGGATGGATATCTCTCGTCCCCGATGCAGAGCATCCGCACCCCTTCATCCATCAGGGCCTGAAGTTCTCTCCTTTCCTTTTCCAGGGTCTGTGGCACGATGGCGTCAAGATATCCTGTATTGTGGCGGAGGAGATATTCCAATTCTTTCCTGTCCGCATCGAACAGGGACTCCGGGGAACCGTAATGGTCTATAAGGGCCGCTCCGGTTCTCGGCGCGAAACCGAAGATCCGGTTGACCGCACTCCAGGCGGCGAGTTGTTCCGGGCTTTCGAAAATCATGGCAAAATGTTTTCCGGTCCGGATGAAGGCAGTGCACTAAGATAGGCAAGGCTATGCACATAAAAAACGGATAGTGGATTTTTTAAGGTTAAAATGCCGCTATCCGTATGAATCTTAAATTTTCAAGACCTTATATTATCAGGAGTGCATCTCCGTAAGGCCCGAACTTGTAACCTTCCTCGAGGGCGGTTTCGTAGGCATGCTTCACCGCTTCATATCCCCCGAAAGCGGCCACTGCCATCAGCATGGTTGAACCCGGAAGGTGAAAGTTGGAGACGATGGCATCCGGAATCGCGAACCGGTAAGGAGGGAAGATGAACTTGTTCGTCCATCCGTCATAAGGCTGAACCTCGTCGTTCGTGGTCACGTAGGTTTCAAGTCCCCTCATCACGGTGACTCCTACCGCGAGCACCCTGTGTCCTTCCTTCTTGGTCTTGTTTATGATGGCTGCGGCCTCCTCTCCGATGATGAGACGCTCCGAATCCATCTTGTGCTTCGAGAGATCCTCGACATCCACCTTGCGGAAATAGCCGATGCCCATGTGCTCGGTGATGAATGCCTTGTTTATATCCTTGAGAATCATCATATTGAAGAGCTCGCGGCTGAAATGCAGGCCGGCGGCAGGAGCCGAAACCGCACCCTCATTGGCGGCGAAGATGGTCTGGAAATTCACCTTGTCCTCGGGAACCGTCTTTTCCTTCACCCATTTCGGGACTGGAATGTCGCCCAGGCTGAAGAGGGTCTTCTTGAAATCCTCGTACCTGCCGTCATAGAGAAACCTCAATGTCCTTCCTCTCGAGGTGGTGTTGTCGATGACTTCGGCCACGAGACTGTCATCTCCGAAATAAAGCTTGTTGCCGATGCGGATTTTTCTGGCAGGCTCCACAATGACGTCCCAGAGCCTCTGCTCCCGGTTCAGTTCCCTGAGAAGGAAGACCTCGATGTCGGCGCCGGTCTTCTCCTTCTTGCCCAGAAGCCTGGCAGGAAATACCTTCGTGTCATTGAGGACGAACGTGTCGCCCTTTCCGAAGTAATCCACTATATTCTTGAAAATCCTGTGCTCTATTTCTCCCGTGTCCTTGTGCAGTACCATCATCCTGCTCTCGTCGCGCCATTTTCCGGTAGGCTCGTGAGCAATGTCATTCTTGAGGGAGATTGGAAATTGAAACTGAGATAATTTCATATTGCGTAACTGTATTGTACTATATCTTCAATATATACGACACAAATTGCAATTTGTTTCAACCGGTTTTTGAATTTACGCCTGTCTGGCCTCGGTGAATACCTCCTTGATGGAAGGATAGGTGTCCTTCAGGAATGGCGGCAGGCTGGATCTGGCTACCCAGGCGGCCTTTGTGATGTCCTCCTCCGTCTGCGGGGACAGATCAACGGGAGCGTCGTAGGTCATCTGGTACCACCAGGTATGCTTCAGATGCCAGATTCCGTTCCTTCTGTAGCAATGGTCGGTGACGCAGATGAGATCCCCCAGAATGAGATTGTCCACTCCGGTCTCTTCCTGAACTTCCCTTATTGCGGTCACGCTGATGTCCTCCCCGGTCTCCTGATGGCCTTTGGGCAGGTCCCAGAGCCCGTCCCTCCTTATCAGGAGAAAGTCCCCGCGCCGGTTGCTGACCAGACCTCCGGCCGCATTTACCTCCTTGAACTCCACGCAGACTGCCTTGTACGTGCTTTCCGGATCATCCGATGGAATGTAAATCCTGTCCAGGGTGGGCGTGGACTCGAAAAGGCTGATGTATGAGGGAATGTCAGCCGCATTGCGCAGATGGAGCTCGACCGCATTAGGGTCAGTCAGGGCGGCCTCTTCCGGGCGGCAGATGATGATGGCTCTTTTGTCGAAATATATCCTGTGCATCGGAATTGTCTTGTAAAACGCTCCGAAGTTACTCAATTTCGGCATAAATGGGGCAATATGTCGTGAAAAATAGTTAAATTTGTTGTCTATCAAACTTATTAGACTATGGCAGTTGAAAGAATTCTTGCAGAATCGCTTCTTGACATCAATGCGGTACTTCTCCGCCCTGACTCTCCGTTCACCTGGGCTTCAGGCTGGCACTCTCCCATTTACTGTGACAACAGGAGGATTCTCTCCCATCCGGAGCTGAGGTCCAGAGTGGCCTGCTGGCTGGCGTCCAGAGCCCTGGAGCTTTATCCGGAAGCTGAAGTGGTTGCCGGAGTGGCCACCGGAGCCATATCGCACGGCGTGCTGGCAGCCGACAGGATGGGCAAACCTTTCGTGTATGTCCGCCCGAAGCCGAAGGATCACGGGACCGGCTCGCAGATAGAGGGCGAGCTCCCAAAGGGAGCCAAAGTGGTTGTGATAGAGGATCTTGTATCCACCGGAATGAGCAGTCTTGCCGCAGTCTCCGCATTGAGGGACGCCGGGGCTGAGGTCCTTGGAATGGTGGCCGTGTTCACTTACGGATTCGATCTTGCTTCCGAGAGGTTCGCTGAGGCTGGAGTGCGTCTGGATACACTCTCGAACTATACAGCCCTTGTCGGCGTAGCTGCCGAGACAGGATATATCACCGAAGCTCATAAGGAAATACTTTCCCAGTGGAGGAAATCTCCTGATACCTGGGGGAAATAATATTGTAAAACTATGAATATCAAGAGTAAGCATAGAATCGTAAAGCGTGCGCCCTATATGCTTTACCTTCCGTTTTCGGATATGCGCAATTTCCTGAACATGCTTCCGGAGGACAAGAAGCAGGGAGTGACTGCCGACTTCGATTCAATCTCGGCCGTCGTGCAGGGCTTCAATGTTGGTGTGAAAGTTTCAGAAAGAAGGCCTTACTCCCTTATTTCATATAAGGACAATGGCGCCCCGTTCAGTTTCAATGTAAATATATGCTTCGATGCTGACGGAGGCAATCCGGACAGCACCGATTTCCACATCGACATTGACGCCGACCTCAATTTCATGATGAAGATGATGCTCGGATCCAAGCTTCAGGATGCGGTGGACAAGATGGTGGACGCAGTGGCCGACATGGCAGAGGGCAAGATGCCGGAGGGCATTGACCCTTCCATGTTCCCGGAAGGTTTTGACAAATCCGCATTCAGGGGCTGATGGACTTCTCGCCGGCATTCAGGAATCATCTTGCCAGGATTGCAGGGGAGGCGGGCCTTCCCGTCGTCCTTGATGCGCTTTCGGCAGAGGCCTCGGTTTCGGTCCGCATCAACCCGGCCAAGGCCGCGGACTCCCCGGCGATGTTCGGGAATCTGGCGGAATCGGCTGTGCCGTGGAATGAAAATGCGTTCTATCTCTCTGAAAGGCCGTCGTTTACGCTTGATCCTCTTCTCCATGCGGGAGCCTATTACGTTCAGGATTCCTCAGCGATGTTTCCCGGATACGTGTTTCGTAAAGTTCTGGAAAACAATCTTCTGCAGACCTCCGGAAACGGAGTCAGGGTGCTTGACCTCTGCGCCGCTCCAGGCGGAAAGACGACGGATGTCTCCGCCAGCCTGAGAGCTGCGTGCAAGGGAAGATATCTGCTGATTTCCAATGAGATAATGAAGCAGAGGGCGGCTGTCCTCGCAGACAATGCTGCCGTGTGGGGAGATCCCTCGGCGGTCGTCACGTCGGTGGACCCGAAGGCCTTCGGCTCAATGCCGGGTTTCTTCGACATTGTCGTGGCTGATGTGCCCTGCTCCGGGGAGGGAATGTTCCGCAAGGATGAGGAAGCTCTCTCGCAGTGGTCCGAGGACAATGTCGCCCTCTGCCAGTCTCGCCAGAGAAGGATAATAGCGGACGTCTGGCCCTCATTGGCCGAAGGCGGCTACCTCATTTATTCCACCTGCACATTCAACTCCCTCGAGAATGACGACAATGTCAAGTGGTTCAGCGAGGAGCTCGGTGCAGAGATAGTTGAGATTGATGCGGATTTTGAGGGACTGATACGCACGGAGGCCGGAATATCGCTCATTCCCGGCTTCGTCAGGGGAGAGGGCCAGTACTGCGCCCTGCTCCGCAAGACAGGAGGTGCGGTGCCGTCCTTTCCCTCTTCATCCCGCCATCAGGACAGGTGGCAGAGACTCCCGGCCTCTTCCGCAGCGAGGGTCAGGGACTTTCTCGATGAGGATATGGAACTGATAGTCAAGGACGGACGGATAGTGGCGGTGCCGCCATACGTCAATATGTTCCTGCCGATGACGGAACATCTCCGACCATTGACAAGAGGGCTTGCCATGGGAATGTTCAAGGGCAATGACTTCGTTCCGGATGCCGATCTGGCATTGTCCTTGTCATTGCGCAGGGGAGCCTTCAGTGAATGTGAGGTGGACCGCGAGACTGCTCTTGCCTTCCTTCACAGGGACGCCGTGACCCTGCCCGGGGCTGAAAGGGGAATGCTCCTGCTGGTTTACAGGGGACTTCCGATCGGTTTCGTGAAGAATCTCGGCAACCGGTGCAACTCCCTTCATCCGCTCCACAGAAGAATCAGAATGGATATTTGACAAGATATGAAAAGGTTTTTTATTGCAATAGCCGCATTGGCGGCAGCGGCGGCCGGTTTATCCGCCCAGGAGCCTTCAAGCCAGGATTTCAAGGCGAGGTATGAGACAATGGTTTCCAAGCTCGGACCTTCAGGCGTAGGCATAGAGACATTGATAAACAAATGGGAGGCTGCCTGTCCTGATGATCTGGACATGCTGACTGCAAGGTTCTCCTACTGTTTCAACAAGTCCCAGACCACGAATGTGGAGGTGAGGGATGCGTCGAAATATCTCGGCGAGAATCCGGTGCTTACGCTCAAGGACACTTCCGGCAATGATATCAATTATTTCCAGGTGGCCAGCTACGATGACGAACTGTTCGGCCAGGCCCAGAAGGCTATAGACAAGGCAATACAGCTGGCTCCGGACAGGCTTGATCTCCGTTTTCTGAAGACTGCCGCCCTCATAGGTTATGAGAATGAGAGTCCCGATATGGCATTGTCAAGCCTCAAGGGCCTCGTGGACTACAATTTCACCCGCCATCCGCAATGGGAATATCCG
Source organism: Candidatus Cryptobacteroides sp. (assembly GCA_034089285.1). Classification (GTDB taxonomy): domain Bacteria; phylum Bacteroidota; class Bacteroidia; order Bacteroidales; family UBA932; genus Cryptobacteroides. Next base: position 21,734 of record JAXDUM010000015.1, on the reverse strand, counting down.
GACGTGGAGAAGGCCGATGACGAATTCTTTGCGGCAGCTATCCAGGAGTACTGCTACCTTTTCTTCAAGTATGGTACTCCGACTTCTTTCGAGGCTTTCCGCCAGCTTTCAGAGAAGATGCTTTCCTACAGGCCTTCGGACGTGCTCTTCCTGGACAACCTGGGATCCTACTACCTGGTGGTAGCAAAGAACAGCAAGACAGCATTGAAATACTACAACAAGGTCCTGAAAATCAAGCCGGATGACATGACCGCCATAAAGAATCTCATCATCCTTGCAAGAAATGCCAAGGATGTGAAGCTCGAGAAGAAATATCTTCCGATGATGATAAGATACACGGAGGATTCCGCCACGAAGATGTCGGCAGAGAAGCGGCTCGAGTTCCTTGAGAATTCAAGATAACAGACTTTTCCAGCGGGCGGGAATCATCCCGTCCGCTATTTTGTCCGTGAACCTCATGCACCAGCCGGTCAGCAGGGCCGACATCAGGGTTCCCTCCCTGATGACATTCTCTGTGCCGTCTCCGAGTGGATTTCCGAAGACCAGCCAGGCCGTCGCCGCAGCGGCAGCGACGAGGAAGATGTCGAAACCTATCTTCGCATTCCTGAACTTTATGCCGAGGAAGTCAGCCAGCGCCGCATCTGTCATCTCTCCGGCCAGCATCCAGGCATTTCCCTTGACCTCCAGGCTGATGCCGAGGGCAGTGATGAGGATGGACAGAACCATCAGCAGGATGCGCATGGCATAGCTCCCTGCCGAAATCCAGTCGAAAGCCCAGATTGACAGGTCCGTGAGGACTCCGAAAACCAGGGCGGCAGGTATCTGCATCAGGCTTTCAAGTCTGAATCTGCTTCTCAGCAATGCAATCTGGAGAAGTATGAAAAGGAAGTGCATCATTATGGTGAACTGGCCGACGGTCCCGATATGGAAGCCGAGAACGTCGAATCCTCCCGTAAGGGATGTCACATATGGCGGACAGGAGACCGGGGCGGTGCCAAGGTCGGATTTTATGGACAGGGCCACGCCCACAGCCACGAGCGCGAGCCCGATTGTGCCGGTAAGATACCTGGCAATCAATGATTCTGTATTATTCTTCATTTCCTTATCAATTGTTTATGCCCCTTTTTCGGGGCGGAAAAGGACAAATATCGTCAAAAAATGCTAACTTCGCAATCCCGGCTGCAATAAAGCCGCTCATTGCATTGTTTTGGACGCCGCCTCATTCATATCCGGAAAGATGAAATTCCAGGGTAAAGCCGCGATGGTTACGATCGCCGTGGCCTCCTTCGTCATCATCATTGCCGTGGCTGTATCCGGAGGATTCCGGCATGAACTGAGGAAAGGAGTGGCAAGCCTGGCGGGAGACATTCAGATCACTTCACCGTATATGAATTTCATCGGAGAGGATCATCCTGTGACCCTCGGAGATGAGCTGGAGACGGCGATCGGCTCTATGCCCGGAGTGGATCATATTGTGCCTGCTGTCTACAGGGCCGGAATAATCAAGTCCGGCTCCAATATCCACGGGGTCGTTTTCAAGGGAATCCCGGGCGGAGGTGACAGCCTCAGGGTGAAAATACCCGAGCGGCTCTCGGCAATGCTGGGAATAGGCCCCGGCGACAGAATGCTTGCGTACTTCATAGGAGACAAGGTCAAGGCCCGCCAGTTCACCGTGGAGTCCACCTATGACGACATTCTCGGTTCGGATGACAACCTTGTCGTCTATGCCGGGATCGAGGATATGAGGAGGGTGAACGGCTGGGATCCGGACAAGGCGTCGGCCATTGAAGTCATACTCGAAGACAATTGGCGCTCTTCCGACAGGATGGAGTACCTGACGGACGAAATCGGGGCGGAGATTCTTTTCGGGGAGGGAATCGATTCGATGGTGGCCACTTCTGCGGCAAGACGCTATCCTCAGATATTTTCCTGGCTTGACCTGATTGACTTCAACGTGCTGATAGTGCTGGTGCTTATGGTTGCCGTGGCCGGTTTCAACATGATATCATCATTGCTGATAATGCTTTTCAGGAATATCTCGGTAATCGGTACGCTGAAGGCTATGGGAATGACTGACAGGCAGATATCGGCGGTTTTTCTGAGAATAGCATCCTCCGCCGCGCTCAAGGGAATGCTGGCGGGCAACATTCTTGCATTTCTCTTCTGCATTGTCCAGAATGCGACACATTTCGTTAAGCTCGACCCTGCGAATTATTTCGTTTCGGCCGTCCCGGTGCATCTGAACGCCCTGCAGGTCATAGGGGCGGACCTGCTGGCCTACATACTCATAATGCTTCTGCTGCTGCTCCCTTGTCTGTTCGTGTCGCGAGTGGATCCGGCGAAGACTGTCCGCGTGCAATGACGCAGAACGCATCGTAATAATCCTCCATCAATGAGATATAGTTGATGGTCTCGTAGCCCTGGAACTTGCCCAGCTTCACGCTTTCGGACTGGAGAATGCTGTCCTCCCTCATGTCCGGAATGATTGCCACGAGATCGTTCCACCTGCTGCAGGGTGCTCCTATAGACTTTGCATAGGAGATGCAGTCCCGGAGACGTCCCTCGCCGGCATTGTAGGCCGCCAATGTGAATTTCATGAGTTCCTCCTTGTCAGCCGCGTCATTCCTGAACATCCTCTGTAGCCTGTCAATGAGCTTCACCGCCGTGCTGATGTTTTCTTCGGGGTCAATCAGGTTTCCTGCCTCGAAATGTCCCGCCGTCCTCGGCATCAGCTGCATCAGCCCGACAGCTCCCCGCGGCGACCTCACCTCAATGTGGAATTGCGACTCCTTCCACACCAATGCAGTGAGCATCAGCCTGTCCCAGCCTATCTGCGCCGCATATTCAGCTATGAGGTCGTCGTATGGACTGAGTATGCTGTAACGGCGTCCTGAAGCTGATCTTCTGAACGGTTCGAATGAAGGGGAGAATCTCTCCAGGGCCTTGCGGTGGCCCTCTGTCGTGAAGTAATGTGCAAGCCAGGTATTTATGCTCCTCATCTCTGCCTCAAGCCCGTTCCTTATGACCCAGGCGGAACTGTCCGCAAGCATTATGGAACAGAACAAGTCCTTGGTTTTCAGCAGGCTGTCCGATGCCGGGACGACTACCAGGTCCACCACTCCGGTCTCCAGCGAGTCCAGGTATTCCCTGCCTCCGAAGGTGATTTCCTCTTCGAGTCCCATCTGCCCGGAGAAAAGCTTCAGCAGCTCATAGTTGTATCCGGCTCCGTATTTCATGGCGGAATTGCCACTGTTCACGGCAATCACGCATCTGATTACGTCCTTGTCGAAAGGAACGTCCTGAATCACAGATTTCTGAAGCATCGGCACAATCAGGATTACCGCTATCGGCGGCAGAATATACTTGAAGACGACTCTTCTTTTTCTGTGAAGTTTCTTTCCCATTGTCAGAATGAATTGGTGCCGAGTCTGCCTGAGCTGACGCTCCTTCCGCTTCCGAATCCTCCGAGTCCGGATCCCGAGCTGCCCGAGTTGAAACCTCCGAGACCTGTTCCGGAGCCACCGGAGGATGAGCCACCGCCGCCTGCGGAGCCTACGCTCTTGTTCTTTCCCGGCTGGAGATAGAACGGCCAGCAGACGCCGAACTTGATGCCTCTCTGAGGACGGATATAGCCGTGGGCACTGAAATAGTCGGCCTTGTCCATAGGCCAGCCCATTCCGACGTTGATGGCCTTCACGAAAATGCAGGCCCTCTTCCACTGGACATTCACGAAAGCGTCGATGTAAGGGCAGTTGCCGTATTTCTCTTCCTTCTGGTTATAGAACTGGCCCAATGCCGGACTGTAACCCGGAATGTGCCACTTCGTGTTGTATGTGACATTGGCGCCGATCTGCATCTGCATCACGTTCTTGACGACGTTGAACTGCCAGTACCATCTTGCGTTCAGGGCCACGGCGGGAACCGGGATCACGTCCTCATTGGAAGAGAACTGGACCAGCACCTGGTTGTCCAGATGGATTCCGGCGATCCTGAAGTTCTTGTTCAATGCGAATTTCAGCACGCTCACAGGGCTTTTTTCCTGCTGCGGGATGGCATTGGCGTCATAATATATATGATTCTTCATCAATGTCCAGGCAGCGGTCACGTTCAGTTTCCATCTCGGCACGTCATAGTATCCCTCCACCTGGGTCCTGCTGATCTTGCTGAAATCATTGTTCCAGATGTAGTGGTTGGAGTAATAATGCTGCTGGTAGAACTCCGGCTCGTCGAGACTGGTCTCGAAATGCGCCCCGAATGTCATCGGGCTCTGCTTGTGCCGGCGGAAAGGATATATGCTGAAAGTGGCGTCAGCCTTTATTCCGGTGTCGTTGATTTCCTTTCCGAGGAAGGTGTACCAGCCTTCCGCACTCCAGTTGAAATACTTCTTCCACTGACCTCTGGCTCCTCCGTAGATGTAGGCGGAGTTCCAGACAGTGTTCCCTTTGCGGTTCATTATGTATGCGTCCTGAGGGAAGAGATAGTAGTTCAGCAGTCTGTCTCCTATGCCCACGTTCAGGGCTGAGACGATACCGTCCGCAGACCATGGCTGGAGCTTGATGAATACCTTGTTCTCGAATTTCATCACCCTGAGCGAGTCGTGGGTCGCGGTCGGGTTGAGATAGAAATTGTCGTTGTACAGCTTTCTCGCTTCCGTGTCGGTGAGGCTGATTCTGTCATCATAGATCCTGCGGTAGGTCGAGTATTCGCTGGTATGGCCGATGAATGCCGTGGTTATGTCGGTGTCGAGGGTATCTGCCGCCGCAAGTTCCTCGCGCTCAGCTGCTTTCTCGGCCAGGACCTCCTCCATTTTCATAATTGCCGTGGAGTCGCCTGTGGCAATGACGCTGTCTCTCCAGGCGTTTTCCCTCCTGATGACCTTCTTCTCCCTGATGTTCTTTATGAAGTTGAAAGGAATCCTGTATGTCTGGTCGAGGAACAGTGTGTTCTTCTTGATCAGGGTATTGGCATCCTTCAGCCTGACATCGATTTCCCTTGAACCGACAGTCGTGTCCCTTATCCAGAAATTGTCGATGATTCCTCCGTTCTCGCCCTTCGATATCTTGTTGTAGATGTAGCCCGCATGAAGGAGGTACTTCCTGCCCATGTAGTTGGTGCTTATGACGCAGGTCCTGTTGTCCACATCCTCGTTCTCCAGCATTCCGTTCGCACCGGTCCTGTCATACTCGAGGGTGAAGTTCCAGGAAGGGAAGAAGTTCTGGGTGGTCAGTATGTGAAGCTCGTTCTCGGCCCTCTCGGCGTTGGCGAAGAGGGTCCCCCAATATGCCAGCTCGGTGTAAGGGGTCTTCGTGTTGTACATCGGAAGGGTGTAAGGATTGTATGTCCAGGACTCGTAAGGGGTGAAGAACGATACTCCCTCGCTGCTTTTCCGCTTGGAGAAATCGTAGGTCACGAGAGGGGAGCCTGAGATTCCCAGATAATTGGCATTCACGTCATTGCGGAAGAACGGGTAGTCGTTGAACCAGTAGTTGTAGGACGTGTCGAGCGGATGGAGGTTGACGTCGTTGAACGACTCTCCCTTGTTCCAGGTGAGAATCCTCTTGTAGAACATGGAGTCCGGAACGGCAAAGGTTTCCAGAATCCTCGGCGTGTTTTCCCTTATGCTGTCCCTGATGGCCATAAGGCTGTCCTTCACATTCAGCACGCTGTCCATATAGGCCTGCCTGGCCTTCATTTTCTGCTCGAAGTCGTACTTCTTCCTGGCCGCCTTGTCAAGGGATGCGTACCACTCGTTGAATTTGCGGATTGCTGTCTCGGTGGAGTCTGCATAATAGAGGGAATCGAGCTTCGGCCAGTCAATCGAGTCACCGGCATTTCTGAGAGAGTCCCGGACCAGAATGTGCGTCAGGGAGTCCTTGATGGCAACGTAGTACTTATATCTGAAAGGATCTGTATATTTCAATGAATCAGGGACTTTCATCGTATCCCTGGCCGAGATGAACACCTCTGCGCTGTCTGTCATCGTGGAGTCGAAAGCTTCCTCTGCCACCTTGAGGGCATCGTATGAATCGCGGAACTTTGTGTATATCCTGTTCTCGTAGATTACCGTGTCGCACACTTCCGACGCTCCCGTCCCCGGGATGCGGGAACTCCTGGCAATATCCATCCCGACAGCCTGTACGAAAGCCGCGCCGACCAGGACGGCCGGAACCCATATCTTAGACACCAGTGAGCGAATAATCTTCATACAATCTACAAATATAGTGAAAAACTACATTTGAACGCCAAAAGCTGACTATTCTTCAAAAAAAACAAGCCAACCTACTGGAATCAGTGGATTGGCTTCTGCTGGTACTGGGTAGGAGAATCGAACTCCTATTACAAGATTGAGAATCTTGGGTACTAACCGTTATACGAACCCAGCATTTGTTGTTCAGGATTGCAAAGGTAAGCAAAATTTTCTTGATTGCAAACTTTTCTGCAATATTTTTCCGTGTTATTTTTCGTTCCCTATGCTAAAGCATTGAAATGCAGCTATTTGAGAAATACGAAGAAAACTGCGGCAATCAGGCATAAGAATGCGGCGAAATGATTCCATTGAAGGGTCTCGCCCTTGAACATCACGGTTACGATGACTGTGAACACTGTGAGGGATATGACCTCCTGAATGACTTTGAGCTGCATGATGCTGAACGGTCCGCCGTTGCCGTTGAAGCCGATCCTGTTGGCCGGAACCTGGGCGCAGTACTCGAAGAATGCCATCCCCCAGGACAGCAGAATGACCAGAATCAGCGGCCATCCGGTCGAAATCTTCATTTCCTGAAGTTTTAGATGCCCGTACCAGGCGAAAGTCATGAAAATGTTGGATGTCACCAACAGCAGCACAGTAAGCAGAGCTTTCATCTTCAAACAGTTTTTCCGAGGCGCAAAGATACTGGAAATATTTGTCATTTTTGAGGTATTTTCATAAATTTGAATGATATATTGAAAACAAGTAATCTTTAACTGATTGCACTATGACATTGATAAAATCAATCTCCGGCATCCGCGGTACTGTCGGCGGCAATCCGGGAGGGGCGCTGACCCCTGTTGACATTGTCAAATTCACTTATGCATACTGTTCTGAACTGCGCCGGCGCAGGCCGAAGCAGGCAGGGGAGAGGTACACCGTGGTTGTCGGCAGGGACGCCCGCATTTCCGGCGAGATGGTCGAGGACCTTGTCTGCGGCACGATAGCTGCCTGCGGAGTTGACGTCATCAAGGCCGGCCTGGCCTCCACGCCGACCACCGAGATGGCCGTCATCCTTTTCGGAGCAGATGGCGGAATCATCCTTACCGCCTCCCACAACCCGAGGCAGTGGAACGCCCTGAAGCTTCTCAATGAGAAGGGAGAGTTCCTCAATGCCGCTGAGGGTCAGGCAGTTCTGGACTGCGCCGAGTCCGGGGACTTCGAGTTTGCAGACATCGATTCCATCGGAACCATCGCGGAGGAAGACTTTACCGACAGGCATCTGGACGAGGTGCTGAAACTGAAATACGTCGATGTGGAGGCAGTCAGGGCCGCCGGCTTCAAGGTGGTTCTGGATGCTGTCAACTCCGTAGGCGGAATAATAATGCCGAGGCTTCTCCAGAGAATGGGAGTCGAGTGCGTATGCGTGAACTGCAATCCTGACGGCAATTTCGCCCATAATCCTGAACCTCTTCCGCAGAACCTTGTGGAACTTTCAGAAAAAGTAGTCTCAGAGAAGGCCGACTTCGGAATCTCAGTCGACCCTGATGTGGACCGCCTCGCCCTGATCTGCGAGAACGGGGAACCATTCGTGGAGGAATACACCCTCGTAAGCGTTGCGGACTATATCCTGGAATGCGCTGAGGCCGAGGGCATCGGAGATCTCGTGACTGTTTCCAATCTCTCTTCGTCCAGGGCGCTCCGCGACGTCACCGAGGCTCACGGCGGAAAGTATTACGCATCGGCAGTCGGCGAGGTCAATGTAACCACCCTCATGCGCGAGAAGGGCGCCATCATCGGAGGCGAGGGCAATGGTGGGGTCATCTATCCGGCCATACACGCCGGCAGGGACGCCATGGTGGGCGTGGCCCTCTTCCTCTCCAATCTCGCCCATAAGAAGATGAAGGTGTCCGCTCTGAAGAAGACATATCCGGAGTACCACATTGCCAAGAACAGGATTGAACTCTCTGACAAATCATTGATTGACAAGATTTTGAACAGGCTTCAGGAGATTTTTGCCGACCAGGATGTCAATACCGTGGACGGAGTCAAGATCAGCTTCGAGGATAAGAGGGAGTGGGTTCATCTGCGCAAGTCCAATACCGAGCCGATCATCAGGATCTATTCAGAGGCGAAGACCGTGGAACGTGCCGTCGCCCTTGGCAATGAGGTGATTGAAGTTGCCAGAGGCATTATCAATGAGGGAGCATAATGTTTTCATTCAGGACGACCAAGCTTGAGGATCAGCTGGACAAGGCCCTTGTCGAAGGCAGGGTAGGCTGCTTCTGTACCCAGAACTGCTGGGATACCAGCGGGGACAGATATATGTGGGACATTTTCAGGGAGAGGGGCAATCTTGAGCGCCTCTTCCGGCCTGAAGATGCGGAGCTGACCCCGGGCACCAATCACATACACTTCGACTCCGAGTCTCTCAGGGGACTCAGTGCGGTCGTGGTCGAGATTCAAGATGTCGGCGTCAGATATTTCAATTATACCAAGGATGTAATGCGCCTGATGATGATTCTGGCTGTTCTAGACGAGCCGCCGGCATTGTACATCGTGGACCACTTCAATCCTGCCGGACGTATTGTCGAGGGCACGGTTCCGAATGTGGACTGCGAGAAATTCGTGCCCAGGGTGGCTCACAGACACGGACTCACCCTGGGCGAGCTCTGCAATCTTTTCTATTCGGAAATCGGGGCCCGCTATCCGCTTCATGTGATCTCGGCGCATGCTTCCGATTACAACAAGGATCTGCTGCCATGGACCATTGCTCCGGCCTCTGACATACCGGGAATGTTCACCTGCATGATGTATGCGGGGGGAGGACTCTGGAACAACACGAACATCACCCCAGGCATCGGTACCGCAAGGCCATACGAATATTTCGGTGCTCCGTTCATACAGCACGGGCCATACGATATGCTGCCGGTCAAGGAGGGTGTGCTGATGCGGCCCTGCTCATTCAGGCCTTCCGCGGGCCTCTACCGTGACCAGGTTTGCTATGGATACCAGATAATGCTGAAGCCCGGAGCCCAGTATCATTCCCTCCTCCATACACTCCAGCTTATAAGGTATTTCGCCGAGAGATATCCACAGTTCGAGATGTCCGGCGGATTCAGACTTAAACTGGCTGACGAGACCCTTGAGTCATATCTCCGCGGGGAGATTTCCTTCCAGGATGCCCGTGAGCACGTGAAGGTAGAGGAGCAGAAGTGGATACGCAAGGCTAAGCGCTTCACATTGTATGACGATGCGCCATACAGAATCAAATGATTTTTCGTCAAAAGTTTGGATATGTTTCAGGAAATGTCTAAATTTGCGTTCCTGATTTGAAAACAATTAATTTTTTAAGACAATGAAGAAAGGAATTCATCCCGAAACCTACCGTCTTGTAGCTTTCAAGGATATGTCTAACGACACCGTGTTCATCACCCGCTCCTGCGCAACCACCAAGGATACCCTCGTAGTTGACGGAGTTGAGTACCCTGTAGTAAAGGTCGAGATTTCCAACACCTCTCACCCGTTCTACACAGGAAAGGTCAAGCTCGTCGACACCACCGGTCGTGTGGACAGATTCTACCAGAGATACAAGACCAGACAGAAATAATTTATCTGTCAGGAAGATTCAGGACGGGGCCAGACTGCCCCGTCTTTTTTTTGATATGGAACTTTTCGAATATGCAAGACCGGACCTGATGTCCGGAAAGAAAATACTCTACGTCCACGGATTCGCTTCCGGCGGGCAGAACGGCACTGTAAGGACAATGCGGCTTCTTCTTCCCGAGGCTGAAATCATTGCCCCGGACCTTCCTGTGAGACCCCAGGAGGCATTGGCAATGCTGAAAGATATCTGCGCCTCGCGCAAGCCGGACTTGATTCTGGGCACGTCGATGGGAGGAATGCTCGCGGAGCAGCTCCGCGGAATCCACCGCATTCTGGTGAATCCTGCCTTCCATCTTGCCGATACCATATTGAAGAACAATGGCCTGGGCCGCCAGGAATATCATTGTCCCAGGGTGGATGGCGAGACATCATTTCTCGTGAACAAGCCTCTCCTCGAGGATTTCCGGGAAGTTTCGTCGGCCTGCTTTGAAGGCATGCCGGAAGATGCCTCAAGCCTGGATGCATTCGGTTCGCTGACAGGAGACCGGGACCTTGTCTATGGAATGTTCGGGACCAGGGACAATATGGTGGATACCTATGACGAGTTCGCCTCGCATTATCCCAATGCAATCCGATTCGACGGCGGGCATTATCTGGACGACAGCGTCTTCCTGCATTCCGTTCTCCCTGTCATTGAGAGGATTGACGACATTCAGAATAATAGAAGGAAGCCCGTTGTCCTTGTCAGCTTCACTGATACGTTGGCTGATGTCAGAAACGGGATTTCCAAAAATATTCCCACTCAGGAATTCGAGGTCTGCGGAAGTGCCGTCAGATCATTTGCCGCATTGTGCAGGAATTACACTCCATACGTACTTGTCTCGTCGCATTTCAACAATCCGGACATTCTGCCGGAAATCTTCCGCTGGGTTGAAAGGCATCTTGGCGTACCGGCCTGGAACCGTGTCATCGTGAGCAACAGGAAGGACATTGTACTGGGTGACTATCTCATCGACAGATATCCGGAGCGTCTCGGCACATCCGATTTCATGGGCACAGTCCTGCATTTCGGTGAGGACCCGTTCAGAACCTGGGAGGATGTGATGACTTTCTTCGACAGGCTTGGAGGTCAATAACCCTGAGGCTGGACTATGTAGCGGCTGTCGTCCTCCGCCTTGCGGACCAGTTCGCCGATCTTGCCGCCTTTGCCGCAGTCGATTATGAGCCCTGCCTTCATTCCTCCGAATGAGGTGAGCATGGCATAGTCTCCGCTGCTGTCTCCGGCGACCAGAACGGGATCCTGACCGCCGTGGAGAGGGGCTATGAATCTGCGTATGCATTCCACCTTTCCTTCAAGGAAGGTCCCCGGATATCCATCCTCGAATCTGCCGCCTACTTTTTCCTTGTCAGCAAGTCGAATTCCGAATACATTTTCCGGCTCCAGCCCAAGTCCATATCTATCCCCACAGGCCAGAACCTCCACGATCACTTCGAGGGATGCGGAACATACATATACTTCTATGCCGTTATCTTTCAATGCTTTATAGAGATTCTTGCTCCTTTCCGGAATGACCAGGCCCTTCCTTACGGTAGTGGAAACCTTCCCGTCCGGACTTGTCCAGGTCTCGTTCCATATCTTGCCGGTTCCGAGCCAGCAATCCACTGATTCCCTAGTCGCCTCCTGCAGTTCCGCATAGCTCATCCCCGTGAACAATGCAGGCATCCAGAGGCACCAGGTCTCGTAGCTGCAGCTGTTCTCTATACCATCGTTCAATGCCAGTAGCTTCGCGCGGAAGTCCTTCCAGGCGTCTTCCTGCCTTATGTCTTCCAGGCTCATCCCCTCTTCCATCATTGTCCTGACAGACCTGTAGTCCTTCACCATGTCCCCGGCGATTTCCCTTGCAGTCATTTCAGGTCCTTCGAGTACCTGGTCCAGGTCAGGAATCCAGGCGGTAAATGCGTCGAAAGCCTCGTCCGGGGAGAAAGCATATCTCATATTCTCTGCCTGCCATATCATCAATGTCATTGATATGTCATTGACAATGGTGGTGTTGTCGAAGTCGAAGACTGCATAAGGCCTGCAATCCCGGTCATTGCCATGCCTGCCGCATTCCGTTATCAATTCTTCCAGAGCGGCGTGAGCGTCATCTGTCCATCCTTCCTTGGGGAGCACTTCTGTCTCTCCGCAGGACAGAAACAGAAAAAGGCCGGCCAGAAACGCTCCGGCCAGCCCTTTTTCCATTGAATTATTCCTGTACATATCAGATAAGGCCTGAAGAACCGAGGAAAATAAGCATCGCATATCCGAGAATGAGGCCGATGACACCGATCACGATTCCCATCTTCTCCATATCCTTCTGCTGGATCATGCCTGTTGCGTGTGCAAGTGCGTTCGGAGGTGTGGAGATAGGGAGGATCATTGCGAGAGATGAACCGATTGCCACTCCGATGAGCAGTGTGGATACTCCTCCGAGAGGTTCCAGGTTTGCAGTCATGCTCTGTCCGACAACTGCGAGAATCGGCACGAGAAGAGCCGCTGTTGCAGTGTGTGAGATGAAGTTGGCCATGATGTAGCAGATGAGGCCTGAGCCTACGACTACAATTACTGCAGGCCATGAGCCGAATGGAATAGCCTCGATGAGATGTCCTGCAAGACCGGTCTCCTGAAGGGCCACGCCGAGTGAGAAGCCGCCGGCCACCATCCAGAGCACGCTCCAGTTGATCTCCTCGAGATCTCTCTTGGTGAGGACACCTGTGATTGCGAATACGCCGATAGGGAGCATTGCGACGACATTGGAGTTGACTCCCGTGAACTTGTCGGTCATCCAGAGGAGGACTGTCAGGGCGAATGTTACATATACCACGTAATCTCTCCAGGACTTCTGATGCTCGCCCTCTATCTTGAGCTCAATGGTCTTCTGCTTGAACGGGAAAACCTTGAGGAGGATAACCCAGGCAATGAAGAGGAGGAGGATTGCGAACGGAGTCATGAAGGCCATCCACTGTCCGAATCCGATGTTCATGTTCATTCCCATAGGGTCATTGAGATATTTCAGTGCTATGGCATTCGGAGGGGTTCCGATCGGGGTTCCGATTCCTCCGATGTTTGCCGCGATCGGGATTGCCAGCGCAAGGGCGATCTTGCCCTTTCCGTCTGCAGGCAGCGACTTCAGCACAGGGGTGAGGAATGTCAGCATCATTGCCGCAGTGGCTGTGTTGCTGAGGAACATCGAGAATACGGCAGTAACGAGAATGAATCCCAGAAGCACGAATCTCGACTGCGTTCCGAACGGCTTCAGGAGGGACTTGGCCAGCATAAGGTCCAGTCCGCTCTTTGTGGCGGCGATTGCAAGCACGAATCCTCCGATGAAAAGCATGATGATCGGGTCTGCAAAGCAGTGGAGAATCGATTTGTAGCTTATCGCGGTGCCAAGTTCATTCGTGTCATATCCCTCGTGGAAGAACCAGAGGCTGCTGTTGGATGTAGTGAACAGCAGGAGCACGACTACCACCATCGATGTGGTCCAGGCCGGAACGGCTTCGAACACCCACATGAGGATTGCGAACACGAAGATGGAGATCGTCCTCTGCTCGATTATCGTCAGTCCCTCAATTCCGAAGAACGAAGTAGGCAACAGCCAGAGTATCAGTGGAATGATGGTCGCGATTGCGAGCCTGATGGCTCTTGATACGGTCTTGTCCTGTGTCCTGTGGTTCTTTTTCCACTCGTGATAGGTTTCCACCATCTGGAAACCGTAGAATGATTTGAACATGTTGGATTAGTTTTCTGTTAAACTATGCTATTCTTGGGAATCCCTAAAAAATTGGCTGACCTTTCGGCCAGCCAGTTTTATAGAAGAGCCGATTTTATTCAGCTGTAACCTCGAATTTGAAGGCACCCTTGATGCTCTTGTAGCACTTTACCTCAGCGTCATACTGACCGAGTTCCTTTACCTCAGGAGAGGTGATGGTGATGTCCTTCTTGTCAACCTCGATTCCTGCTGCAGCAAGAGCCTCTGAAAGCTGTGCTGTAGTAACGGAACCGTAGATCTTGCCGTTTTCGCTGACCTTTGCGGATACCTTTACAAGTACCTCGCTGAGCTTAGCTGCGAGAGCCTCGGCATCGGCAACGAACTTGGCCTCCTTGTGAGCCCTCTGGCGGAGAGTCTCGGCGTGCTGCTTCTTTGCAGACTCTGTGGCGAGAATCGCAAAACCCTGAGGGATGAGATAATTAAGAGCGTAACCGGCCTTTACCTTTACGACATCATCCGCGTGGCCGAGATTGGCCACTTCTTTCTTCAAAATGATTTCCATATAGCTGTCTCCTAATTATTTAAGAAGGTCTGTAACGTATGGGAGAAGAGCGAGGGAGCGAGCCCTCTTGACTGCCTGGGCAACCTTTCTCTGGAACTTCAGAGAGGTTCCGGTGATGCGGCGAGGGAGAATCTTACCCTGCTCATTGAGGAACTTCTTGAGGAACTCAGGGTCCTTGTAGTCTACATACTTGATGCCTGCCCTCTTGAAACGGCAGTATTTCTTCTTTCTTACCTCTACTGTAGGAGGGTTCAGGTAGCGGATTTCGCTGTTCTGTGCGTTGTTTGTCTGTGCCATGTTCTCTTCCTCCTTCATTATTTCTGAGCCTCGGCTGCCTGAGCGGCTGCCTTTGCCTGCTTGTTAGCCCTTCTCTTCTCGGCGTATGCTGCTGCATCCTTGTCGAGAGCGACTGTGAGGAATCTGATGATCCTCTCGTCACGGTGATACTGTGTCTCGAGCGAGGCGATGAGTGTAGGATCAGCCTTGAACTCGATCAGGTGATAGAATCCTGATGTCTTGTGCTGGATAGGGTAGGCGAGCTGCCTGAGTCCCCAGTCCTCTTCGTACACGACCTCACCACCCTTCTTGGTGATGTAGTCAACGTACTTGGCAACCGCTTCCTTCATCTGAGCTTCAGACAAAACGGGAGTTGCAATGAAAACGGTCTCGTACTGTTTCATAAAATTTGTAATAAACGTTAATAAATCAATGCTTTAGGCGGGAAAGCCCCGCAAAAAGGACTGCAAATTTAGTCATTATTTTTCAATTGACCAAAATTTTTGGTTTTTATCTATATGCCTTCTCCTCCATTTCCCATCCGCAAACCGTTGATATATATGGGATGAGGCAGCTTGCCACTTTCTTCTGGCCCTTGTAGTTCGGATGCCAGCTTGCTCCGAGGTCCCCGGTTTCGCTGTGGACATTGCGGGTAACGCACATATAGGTCAGATTCGGAAGCCCGCTTGAGAGGCAGGCCAGCCTTATGTAGTCGAAACTGTAAGGAGTGACGTTCGAAGCCATGCATACAATCGGCACATCGTCCCCGTAGTCTGACCTGACTTTCTTCAGCAGTTCAATGTATCTCTTCACAAAACTTGTCTCGTGAGGCTGTCTGCCGGTGGAGAAGTCATTGGTGCACAGATAGATGACTACTACATCCGGGCTATAGCCGGCCCCGGATGCGTCCCATACCGTCTCTTTGTCCATATCGAAGGTCTGGCTGTAGCGGTCGGGCATGTTGTATCCGCGGATATTGTCATTGTAGTTGCGGTCTATTCCCATTCCGGAATGGCTCACCAGGCTGTAGTCGGCATTGAAATATCTCGCAGTTATGGCTGCATAGGTAAGGGCGCAGTTCTCCGTCCGGGCCTCGAAAGGGTCGTCACGGGAATCGCTCTCAGTACCGTAACCGCATGTGTATGAATCACCTATGAATTCAATATGTCTTTCTTTGCGACCACCGGCCGGCAGGATTTCACCATTGGAAATGAAGCTGTGGAGGTTGATGCGGCCCTGTTCGCCTTCAGTCCTTTTCTGCAGGATGACGGTGTGCTCGCCCTTGCCCAGACCCTCTGCAAGAGTGATGACGGTATCCTTGGCTGCCACGAGGAACTTCTTGTCCATAACCGGGTCCATTTCCCTGTCCACCCAGACATTGAACCAGGAATTTCTTGTGTCCGAGAGCCTTACTGCCAGGTATGGGCCTGTGAAGCGGATCCTGGCATAGACTCCGGACCAGTCGTAAGAGACATCGTCGCCTTCCGCGAGAATGCGCCCGGTATATTCAATCCGGCTGTCCGATGCCGGTGTCTCAAATACTTTTTTCGGGCTTGCGGCGGATGCGCTGCCGCAGATGAGGGCTGCGGCAGCGAAAATGATGAATTTTTTCATATCAGCTTTTCCAATATAATTTCAATTTGGTGCAGAACCAGGTCGCAACCATCATAAGCGAGGTGAGAATAATGCCCTGGACAATGCCCCAGAACCGGTTTCCCTCTGACAATGAGAACAGCAGCGGCATTATTCCCAGGAGGCTGAACAACGGTCCGAGGACATAGCTCGTGACAGTGTATGCGACCATCGGGTTCTGTCCGATGCCGGAAATGAAACTGCATTGTATATTATACCTGAACTCCAGCAGGACCAGAACGGCTGTGGTCAGCATCGCCATGCCACCGGTGGTGAAGAGATAGGAAAGGTTGCAGTAATCCTTGGTGATTCCGCCGTCAACAGGGTCGAAGGCGATGCCGGCAAGGAGCAGGGCGAAGCCTGTTATGCCGGTTGTCCTGTATATGTTGCGCTCCCTGCCTGCGAGGATGATGAAGGCTGCCGCCAATATGGCCGTGGCAATGAAGTCGATCAGAACAGCCCGCAGGTAAAGGCCCCATAGCTGGACCAGCACCGCTGTCAAGGCAATGCATGCGGCAATCGACTCTTTCCTCCCTGCTGACAATGCTTTCCCGCTGCGGCTGTGCTCAAGGATGAGGTCACCGGCAATGGAACCCGGCAGGGCGATGAGAAGGTACTGGAGCCATTCCGGATTGAAGAGCCAGGACAGGCACCAGCCGCTCCCGGTCAATGCCGACAATGCCGGAACGTAGGAGAATGCAGCCTTGACGGCCGCAATGAAAAGTATTACCAGCCATCTCAGTCTCAGGCTGTTGCGTGTCAGGACCCAGACCAGTCCGCCCCAGAGTGCGACATTGGCCAGAATCATTATGATGATGTCGCTCGTCCCCTTGTCCGGAGTGATTCCGAACCAGGAATACAGCAGGCATCCGAGGCTGCAGATCAATGCTGCTCCGGCAATGTTTACCCATTTCCTTTCAGTTCTGACCAGGGCCGGGAACAATGCCGCCCATACTGCAATGAGAAAGAGATTTGCCTGCCAGGCGGGTCTGGAGCTGCTCCAGATGGTGTAGCTGGTGTTGCCTATGACAAGGGCGAACAATGTCAGTATCGCCCATCTCTTGAGAAGCTGCAGGACAGTAGGCCCTATGCCGGCCCCGTTCTCGAATTTTTTCCGCATTGCAAGTGGGAATGCTGCCCCCATTGAAAAGAGAAAGAACGGAAACACGAGATCCACCCACGTGAGCCCGGCCGCAGCAGGGTCGAAGGCATAGGTCGGCGGGGGAGTCTGAGCGTGGAACATCCAGGCAGGAAGTCCGGAATTGAATCCGATATTGGCGCAGAAAATCATTCCGATGATGGCGATCCCGCGCAGGATGTCGATGGATGAAATGCGCTTTTTCATTTACTTGGCTTACAATAGTCCCAGCATCTTGCTGCGGGAAAGCATGCAGGCTCCGATCGGTCCGCATTTCTTCCCGAGCTTGGAGAACTTGAGGGTGGTGTCCTTGTTGATCATGTTGAGGGAATGCTTCTGCACCGCACTCTTGATGGGCAGCATAAGGTAATCCTTTGCCTCTGAGATTTTTCCACCGATTACTACCAGCTCAGGGTTGAAGAGATTGATGAGTCCGGCGATGGCCCTGCCGAGTGTCCTTCCGATTTCCTCGATGACTTCAATTGCCAGCACGTCCTCCTCGTTGACTGCCCTGATGATGTCGTCGATGGAGATGTGGCCGTTCTTCTTCAGGGTGTCCGAAAGTATCGAGGCCCTGCCTTCCGAGAGTTTCTGCATCACAATCCTGTGAGCAGCAGAACCGGAGGCTCCGGTCTCCAGGCAGCCGGTCTTTCCGCATTGGCATATATGGTTGTTGTCCAGCATCGGGAAATGTCCTATTTCTCCGGAGAATCCCGACTTGCCGTAGGAAAGCTTGCCGTCTATTATCATACCCATTCCGAGGCCCCAGGAGACATTGAGGAAGAGCATATTCTTCTCATTGTTTCCGATGCCGCAGATGTACTCGCCGTATGTCATTGCCCTGGAGTCATTTTCCACGAATACCCAGGCTCCGAGCTCTTCCTTGAATACCTGTGAAACCGGCCTGTCCTCACCGATGAAGTAGCTGAAGCAGTAACCGGTCTCATTGTTCACGCGGCCGGAGAGATTGAAACCGTAGGCGAGGACCTTGGTCCGGTCTATTCCCGTCTTGTCCACGAGATTTTTGAGGAAGGTGCAGAATGCCCTGAAAGACTCTTCCGAGCTTTCGAGAGTGTAAGCTATATCTTCTTGAAAATCAATGATTTCACCCTTGAAGTTGGTGATGGCCATACTTATGTGGTGCAATCTGATTTCGACTCCTACAATGTAGCCGGCCGAAGGATTCAGCCCATAAATGCTTGGTCGTCTGCCGCCTGTGGTGCCGAGCTTTCCTACTTCCTCTATGAGTCCGTCCTCTATCAGTTCACCGACGAGTTTGGTGATTGTAGGTATGCTGACGCCGATCTCGCGGCTGATCTCCGCGATGCTGTCCGTCCCTTCATTTATGAATTTGCCGAGTATGGCCTGCTTTATGGCCGAACTCTTGCTTTCGGTGTAGTTGAGAAATGAGGCTGCCATTGGTCATCGTTTTGTCCAGTACTCTTCGATCTCCTCGAGAGTCTTTCCTGTGGTTTCCGGTATTACCTTCCACATTATCAGCATGTAAGGAACACACATTACAGCGAAAATGAAGAAAGTTCCCGCCTGGCTCCATTCCAGAAGAACCGGTGTCAGCTGGCCTACGAGGTAGGTGCCGACCCATAGCATGAATCCCGCGAGGGACATTGCCCTTCCCCTGATGGAGTTCGGGTACATTTCCGACAAAAGTACAAATACTATCGCAGAAATGGAAATCGCGCAGCAGAAAACATAGGCGAGGAAGAATGCGAGCATGAATCCGTTGCCGAGTGCGCCTCCTGTAGCGAAATAGGTTCCTATGGCCATGAGGCAGATTATCATTCCGCTCACTCCCCAATAAATCAATTGCTTTCGTCCGACTTTGTCAATGATGAACACAGCCAGGACAGTGGTCGCGAAGTTCACGAGGCCGACGAGCACGGTGGAGAACATAGGGTTGTCGAACCCTGCCTCGGAGAAGATTTTCGGACCGTAGTAAAGCACTGCGTTCACGCCCATGAACTGTCCGAGAATGGCGATGGCACAGCCTGCCAGCACGGCAACCAATATGCCCGGCTTGAGAAGATCTGACCAGCTCCCCTTGTCCTCGCCTGAAGAGGAACGGGTCGCCTCGACTTCAGCATTGATTTCATCCTCAGAGCCGAGAATTCTGGAGAGCACGGCTGTGGCTTCGCTTGGCTTCCCTTTGATTATCAGCCATTTAGGGCTTTCCGGGATGAAGAAGATAATGAAGAGGAACAGCAGGGCAGGAAGGGTCTCGCTGCCCAGCATGCCTCTCCATGCTTCTGCATTGAACATCCTGGACCAGAGTCCTGCGTCAGCTGCTGCCGAAGGGTCGATGCCGGCGTCGATGGCCCAGTTCGCCAGATAGGCAAGAAGGAAGCCTGCAGTGACTGCCAGCTGGTACAGGGAAACCAGAGTACCTCTGATCTTCGCGGGAGATACCTCCGATATATAGATAGGTGAGACAATGGATACGATTCCGATTCCCACTCCTCCGATGATGCGGAATGCCACGAGGGCATCGAAACTTCCGCAGATTGCGCAGCCGATGGCGCTGATGCTGAAGAATGCCGCAGAAATCAGCATTGTGATCTTGCGGCCGATGTAGTCGCTCAGGGAGCCGGCGCAGAGTACTCCGATTATGGAGCCGATCAGTGCGCAGCCCACGTACCATCCTTCTCCGGATGCGCTGAGGGAGAACTGGTTTCTTACAATGTCGGTCGTTCCCGAGATGACGGCGGTGTCATATCCGAACAATATGCCTCCGATGGCTGCCACTGCCGCCATGAAGATTACGTATGCGGTACCTTTCATCAGTCAATATTGAAGTATTCCTTGTATCTGTTGTAGAGATTTCCGGCGGCCGCATAAACCGACTGCGGGCTCAGGAAATGCGAGAATTCGAAGGTGATGGCCTTGTCGTAGCCGCAGCGTTTCGCTGCCTCCAGCTTCATGCGCAGCTTGTCGAACTTGATGGGCAGGAAGTTGATCGGCATATCCCTGTCGAATGTCTCGGCATTGGTCCAGCACTGCATCCCATAGCGGTCAGCAAGCTTCTTGTTGACGCTGAAGAATGCATCGAGCTCGTCGTAGTCAATATGGCCGTCCTGGAATGCGCAGGCGTCCACCACGTCGTGAATCCCGGCGAATATCTGGTTCCACTCCCTCTCGTGGTCCTCCACGCTCACTCCGTCCTTGACCTTCAGCCCGGTTCCCATGATTGCCTTCTTTCCGTCAATCCATGGTGAAATGAATACCGGAAGGCCTCCGGAGACATCCTTGCATTGCTTTCCCATAGCGTGGAAGGCGTCCACGGCTCCGATTGTGCTCCGGCTGATCTCAGTGCTGAGATACCAGCCTCCGAAGCTTTCGTATTTCTCCCCGTACATCTTCCAGACTTCGTCAATGACGAACTTGTTGTCCTCTATCTCGTGGCTCATGTCCTTCGTGTCCCAGTAAACTCCCGAGTCATAGAGGCCCAGGTAGAATTTCATTCCGTATTTCTGCGCCAGACGGCAGAACATGTCGATGAGATCGACGGACGGCATGTAGCAGCCTTTCTTCAGAAGATACGGAGAAGGGTAGGTTATGAATTTCCTGTAGCCGCAGCGTATGTCGATGACTGTGTCTATGCCGATGGCCTTCATATATGCGAAGTCCCTGTCCCATTCCTTCTCGCCCCAGTTCTGGTGCGGTATGTCGTGGGAGATCTCGTCGAGGAAGGTTCCGGTGATTCTGAGGCCGTTGTCCTTCGGGACAATGAGGGTGGACCCGGATGGTTCGGCTGCATTTCCGCCATTTCCTGAAGTGCAGGATGCGAGGATGGATGGGGCAGCTACAGTTGCCGCTCCGGTTGCTGCCATGGTCTTGAGAAAGTCTCTGCGGTTTGTCATATCATGTATTGTTATCAGTTGTTGCCTTTGCGTTTCACGCACGTTGATGCAAATATATAAAATATTTTAAAAAGCTGTTAAGGGATGTTACATATGTTTAAAATTCCATAAGAATGGGTTTGCGCATATTAAAAATTTTGTATATTTGCGGCGTTAGTAAATAAAAATAATGTACAGAGCAATCTGCTTTTCGCAACATTGCTGGCCGTTTGCTGTTTATCTATTAGCTGCAAGCTTGAAAATCAGCAGGTTAACCATAATTATATGTGGTTCGACTGCGAGGCTGATTATGCTGCTCTCTCATCTCCGGACTCCATTGAGTTCTACCTGGAGAAATGCCGTTACCTCGGTTTCGGCAATGTCGTCGTAGATATGAAGCCCTTCATGGGAGAAGTGCTCTATGACAGCAAGAAGGCATTTGATGAATATTTGACAACTGTAAAATAAAACCGGAATGGATAATTTCAAACAATTGGCGGAGCGCTACAGGAGCGAGCTGCTTGACAATGTCCTTCCTTTCTGGCTTGACAAGTCACAGGACAAGGAGTTCGGAGGATATTTCTCTTGCCTGAACAGGGATGGAAGTGTCTATGACACGGACAAGTTCATCTGGCTTCAGGGAAGGGAAGTCTGGATGTTCGCAATGCTTTACAACAGTCTTGAGAAACGGCAGGAATGGCTTGATGCAGCCGTGCAGGGCGCAGAA
>JAXDUM010000014.1:0-38918 GCA_034089285.1 Candidatus Cryptobacteroides sp. | reverse complement strand
TCTCCTCCGGAGTGATTTCCAGGATTGCGCCAGCCGGGCATACTTCGGAGCATTTCGTGCATTCAGGGCGGCACCAGCCGTTCTCGTAGGACATTTCAGGCAGCATCAGCCTGTCGAGCGATGTGGAAGGACGAAGAACGTCATTCGGACACTGGGACACGCAGAGCTGGCATCTGGTGCAATGCTGGTGGAAATGCCTGAGGCTCACGGCTCCGAACGGCACGATCGGATTGGTCCTCTCCGGAGCCTTCTTGGCCGTGACTGCAGCATATCCGCCATCCACCTTCTTCTCCTGGGCCTCGAGGGCGATTGCAGTCGCGGCAATCACTGAGGAGGAAATGAAGGCCCGCCTGCCGGCATTGTGCTTTCCCTCTTCGGCGCTCACTTCGGCATTGTCCTGCACCGTTCCGGCTGCCTCACAGGTCTTGCTGTTCCACGCCATCCGGTATTTCAAGGCTCCGAACCTGCAGGAATCCAGGCAGTTGAAACAGTCCACGCAGCGGCTGTAGTCAATCTCATGATTGTCAATATTTATGCAGGACGCCTTGCATTTATGCTCGCAGGCGCGGCAGTTCCGGCATTTGTCCGCATCGATGACAGGCCTGAGCAGGGAGAATCTCGAGAAGAAACTCAGTACGGTTCCCACCGGACAGACTGTATTGCAATAGGTTCTGCCGCCAATCCAGGCCAGGACACCGACCACGAGAAGGGTCACTCCGGCAATGATGGCGGTCGGAAGGACCGGCCGGACGAGAGATGTCGCAATGCGGCCGAATGCGCTGTATGGCGCCAGCAGCGCAGACACTGAGGTCAGGCCTGCGACAAGGGCAATGATGAACAATGCCAGAATGCTGTATCTCAGCCATTTGACCTCCGGTGACCAGCGGAACCTCGCCTTCTTGCCCTTCCTCATTGAGCTGATGTGGGAAATGCCGTCCTGCATTATTCCCAGAGGACAGATGACTGAGCAGTAGGCTCTTCCGAAAATCAATGTCAGTACAATCAGGACAATGACCACGGCCAGGTTGAGGGCCAGCAAGGCCGGCAGAAACTGGAGCTTGGCCAGCCATCCGAACCAGGAAGAAACGGTTCCGGAGCCGTCCAGAAACAGTGCGGCGCAAAGAATGAAGACTATTGCCGCCAGGGCGATTCTGATTTTGCGTAGCATATTGCGTATGAATTAATTCAGTATTATCAATGCGATGGAAGGGTGGCTGAATGTCAGGCTTATCCTGTCAGCGGAAGCCCGGTTCAATGTCGTCTGCCAGAGGTTGTCGAAAACGACATTGTCAGTCGGCCATACGAGACCTTCTGACTTGATATTCAATGAGTTGTCCGGGCATATGATGGATACGCTCCGGCCCTCGCCCACGTCCAGTGTGCATGAATCGGTAATGGCGAAGGCGGTGGACCAGTCCGATACGATGTCCACGGATACCGTCCTGCCGCAATCCTGCCTGCGCATCTCCCTGGCATATTCCATCAGCAGCGAAAGATTGCCGATTGTATGGTCCTCCCGCTTGCCCGTCGCACCAAGTATGTGAATCGTGTCAACATCCGGAAAATGCTCCAGGATATAGTGGAAGGCCTTGCTCTGGTCATTGGTCTCCTGCTCGTCAATCTTGACGGCAATGTCCCTGAACCTCTCCGCCGTCTTCTTCGACAGCGAGTCCATATCCCCGACCACCACATCCGGACGGCGCAGATTCCTGCCACTGAAATGCCTCAGATACGTGTCGAGAGCCCCGTCGCAGCATACCACATAGTCGGCGCTCTCCAGAAGATAGAGAGGATATTCCTTTTTCGGAAACTGTCCGTTTCCCACTATAACCGCTGTAGCCATAATTATTTTTTTCTGACAATGCTTAATCCGTGTCTTACAGGCAGAATCACTGTCTCCACCCTCTCATCCCCGGTAGTCAGATCATTGAATCTCACTATTCCCTGAGTCTGCCTGTCGCCCGGGACATTTTCCGCATAAACCTTCCCGTCCCAGAGGACATCGTCCGCGGCAATGAAGCCTCCGCTCCTGGTCAATGTCAATGCAAGTTCGTAATAATCAGGATATTCCCTCTTGTTGGCGTCGATGAATACCAGGTCGTAGACATCCTTCTTCCCGGCCTCGCACTCCTGCCTGAGATATTGGACGGCGTCGCAGATATGCAGGGATATCCTGTCCGCAATCCCGGCCCTTTCAAAACCTTCCTCGATCAGATCCTGGAGTTCGTCATTGACCTCAAGGCTGTCAATATGGCCTCCCTCCGGAAGTCCGAGTGCCAGGCAGATGGTGGAGTAGCCCGTGAAAGTGCCTATTTCCAGCACATTGGCCGGCTTCACCATCCTTGACAGCATATACAGGAAACCTCCCTGCACCCTGCCTGAGAGCATCCGGGGATAATTGGTCCTTATGTTGGTCTGCCTCTCCAGCCAGTCCAGGGCATCATTCCTGAAGGAACAGTGCGAGTCCAGATATTTATCCTGAGCCGTTTCCATAACTATATCATTATCAGTCTGCTGGTAGCCCCGTGTGAGAAAATCGAGCAGGCTGCCATGCGGATCTCCTCCGCCGTCACGGCTTCAATCTTCTGCGCGGTTTCTTCCCGGGACTGCAGTCTGCCGTATGCAAGCAGGCTCTTTCCCATACTCAGACATTGGGCCTCCCCATTGTCGGAACTGATGGCCAGCTGGCCGAGAAGCTGTTTCTTGGCTGCGGCCAAGGCTCTGTCTGACAGGTTGATAGCCTGCATTCTCACGATTTCTTTCTTCACTGCGGCCAGGCAGCGGTCCAGGTTCTCCTTTTCGCAGCCCAGGCAAATCGCCATGATTCCTGTATCGGAATACTGCGTATATGAGCTCTCGACCCCGTAAACCCAGCCGTGCTTTTCTCGCAATACGCTGTTAAGCACCGAGTTGGAAGCCGGCCCGCCCAGAATGTTGGACAGCAGGATAGCCGCCATTCTTTCCTTTTCCTCGTACAACGACGGAGCATAGCCTCCGATTACAGCATTGGCCTCGTGATTCTTCCTGACAATGGTCTCGCTGAAGACATTCTCCAGCCTTGCCCTTGAAGGAACAGCGACTCCTCCCGGGACCACTGCCGGAGCGTCCGGGAAGAATTTTTCCGCCAGCCTGAGAATCAGGGCCTCCATCTTCTTCTCGTCAATGTCGGCTACAACGGTGAAAGCCATCCTTTCCGGCCTGAATTTTTCGCCGACGAAGCGGTGCAGCTCGTCCGAAGTGATGCCCCTGACCGACTCCGGAGTGCCCAGGATCGGCATTGACAGGGCGTGCCCCCTGAAAAGCATTTCCTCGAAACGGTCATAGACATCGTCCGAAGGGCTGTCCCTGTACGATTTTATCTCATCGATCACCACGCCTCTCTCTGTGGCGATGTCATCTTCCGGGAATTTCGGATCGGTGGCGAGTTCCATCAGCAGGGAACCCGCTTTCCTGAGATCCTCCTTCAGCACGGTAGCGTGAAGCACGATTTCCTCCTTGGTCGTGTAGGCGTTCAGTTCGCCGCCCAGTCTGTCGAGATATGAATTGATGACAGAGGCGCTCTTCCTGCCGGTTCCCCTGAAGAGGGTGTGCTCGGTGAAGTGGGCGATACCGCTGCTGAAGCCGTCCTCATACCTGGTCCCGGCACTGATGCCCAGAGAACAGTAGGCCACGGCCGACCCGCTTCTGCGGACAGCGTATTTGATACCGCAACTTGTTGTCCCTGAAATCATTGTCCCGATTATCTGAATTTGGAAATCTCGCCTTTTGTGAAGCCGGCGCTCTCTCCCTTCAACACTTCCTTTTTCATGTAATGGAGCTCGTGCGTCCTGGAGTTGATGATCATCTTCCAGCATACTGAGCCCTTTTCGGGGAACGCCGGACTGATGAGATAGCTCACGGCAGTCCCTGCCTCACCTTCTATGAAAATGCTGTCGGCCACTTCGCTTTTTTCAATCAAGGCTCCCTTCTGGCGGAGTTTCCCGGCGGCCTCAGGGCTGATGGACGGTGAAATCTCGTCCTCCGCAAAATATACCCGGCATCCCGCAGGCCGCTTCCTGACCATTGTGGAAATTGGGGAGAACCTGGAAGCCAATGACTTGGATATATAACTCTGGAGTATGTCCATTATTCCCGGCATCATTGCGGCCTCCCTTCCCGAAGGGTTGTCGGCCGAGCATAGAGGCATGCTGACCACTTCCACGAGTCTGCCCGGGTCCTTTGCCCCAGAGCGGCCCTTGTACAGTGTCAGCATCATTGTGCCGGGCCTGGCCTCCGTCTTGTACTTGACCTTCGTGGGAACCAGAAAATAAAGGTCATCCCGGCCCATCATCTTCTTGAACTCGTCAATGGTGCAGAACTCGAAGGGGGAGAGGGTCCAGGTGTTCTTCACCGCCTCCTTGAAGGGTATGTCAATGAAATCATTGCCCGTGAGGGCCACCTTCATTGTCCTGACCATGAAGTCGCTGACTTTTTCCTTCTTCGTCGTTATCTGCGCCTGAGCAGATGCCGCCGTGCAGATGGCGAGCATCGCCAATGTCAATATAATCTTTCTCATAGAGGCAAAGTTACGAAATTTATAGGTATATTTGTAAGAATTCTGTGCAAAAGGAATATGACGAGAAACATCATCTTTGACTTCGGGGCTGTCCTTGTTGACTGGAATCCCCATTACGTTTTCGACAACTATTTCGGGGACAGGGACAAGGCTGACCGTTTCCTCTCCGAAATCTGCAATATGGAGTGGAATTCGCAGATGGATGCGGGCAAGCCTTTCGATCAGGGAGTTGCCGAGCTTTCGGCTGTCCACCCGGAGTGGAAGAAGGAGATAGAACTCTACCGGGACCGCTGGACAGATATGATGGGGGATGCCGTACCAGGCATGTATGATTTAGTTAAATCATTGAAAGACAGAGGATTGAAAATATACGGACTTACCAACTGGTCGGCGGAGACATTCTACCGCATCTGCGGGAATTATCCGGTATTTTCCCTTCTTGACGGCAAGGTGGTTTCCGGCGAGGAGCACGTCATCAAGCCGTCTCCGGAGATTTACCGGATTCTTCTGGACAGATACGGCCTCGTGCCGGAAGAGTCGGTCTTCATCGACGACAATCCAGCCAATGCGGCGGCAGCGTCCGCTCTCGGCATCAAGGGTATCGTATTCACCGGGGCGGAGGCTCTGCGAAAGACTCTTGACGAATTGTTAAATGCTGATAATCAATAAGCTATGTCAGAAAGCCAGCAATATATAGTATCGGCGAGAAAGTATAGGCCAGACTCGTTCGAGGACCTTATAGGACAGGACAACATTGTCAAGACCCTGAAAAATTCCATCATCAGGGGCAAACTCGCGCACGCCTATCTTTTCTGCGGGCCAAGAGGTGTCGGCAAGACCAGTGCGGCCAGGATTTTCGCGAAGATCATCAATTGCTCCAACCCGTCGGAGGATATGGAGCCTTGCGGGCAATGCGAGTCCTGCGTTTCTTTCCGCGAGGGCAGGTCATATTGCATCCACGAATTGGATGCCGCCTCCAACAACGGTGTGGACGACATCAAGGCACTGATGGACCAGGTCCAGATTCCTCCGCAGGTCGGCAGGTACAGTGTCTATATCATCGACGAGGTCCATATGCTGACCCAGGCGGCCTTCAACTCATTCCTCAAGACATTGGAGGAGCCGCCGGCCCATGCCATCTTCATTCTTGCTACCACGGAGAAGCACAAGATTCTCCCGACCATCCTCTCCCGCTGCCAGACTTACGATTTCAACCGCATCAGCATTCCTGATATCGTGATGAATCTTAGGGCGATAGCGTCGAAGGAGGACATTCACATCGACGATGAGTCCCTGCATATAATCGCCAGGAAGGCGGACGGGGCGATGAGGGATGCGCTCACGATTTTCGACCAGACCGTGGCCTTCTGCGGCAATGACGTGAAATACGAGGATGTAATCCGCAACCTCAATGTGCTCGACTATGAGCATTGCTTCCATCTGACGGAGTCAATGCTGGCAAATGATTATCCTTCAGCGCTCCTGGAGTTTGACGGCGTGCTTTCTAAAGGTTTCAATGCATTGTATTTCGTAGCTTCGCTGAGCACTCATTTCAGAAACCTGATGGTTGCGAAGACCGGGTCTCTGGACGCTCTTCTGGAACTTCCGGACTCTCTCAAGAAGAAATACAGGGAGCAGGCTGAAAAGTGTCCTCTCCAGTTTCTCTATGATGCGCTTTCCGTCACGGTTCAATGCGAGACGGGTTACAAGGAGAGCATCAATCCGAGGCTTCACATTGAGTTCGCCCTTATGAAACTCTGCTTCCTGACAGGCGGCGAAGTGTCCCTCAGGCCAGTTCAGACAGTCTCCGCCGCGAAGGCTCCTGCTGCCGCAAAGACTCCTGCTGCTGCGAAGTCTCCTGTTGCTGCGAAGTCTCCTGCTGGCGGGCCTGCGAAAGCTCAGGCGACCGGGTCTGCCGATTCAGCTGCGGGGACAGAGGCTGTGCCTTCCGATACCTCAGTGCAGGCGACCCGGACTGCGGCTCCTTCCGATGCTGCCGGCCCGGACTCCGCCGTCTCATCTCCGGAGAAACCTGCTGAGGGAGATAATGCTGCAGCTGCCGCCGAAACAGCCAGGCCGGCAAGGAGGAGATCTTCCAAGTCTGCCGCCGCCAGCCTCTCTCTGGACTCGATCGGGAACAATGAAGGGGAGGAGGAGGACAAGGCCGTCTCGGATTCCCGGATGAGCGACAGAATCCCGTCAGACGAGGAAATCATGGCCAAATGGAAATGTCTTCCGGAGCAGTACGCCTCCCGTCCAAGACTTGCCAGCACTCTTGCCTCCGCCAAGGTCGAAATCGTGGAGATGGACGGCTACAAGAGGGTGGACTTCTATCTCATGAACCTCAGTCAGAAGAAATGGGTGGAGGAAAATCTCCTTCACAATATCGAGGGCATTCTATGGAAGATGCTGAATACCAATAAATTGAAGCTTAATCCAGAGGTCATGCCGGAAGAAGCGGTCGAGAAGAAGATATACCTTGCTGAAGACAAGGCGAAGATAGTGGCTTCAGACAATGAGGAAGTCCGTAACCTTGTCACTGACCTTGGCCTCGACGTCAAGTGACGGCCCCGAGTATCAATCATAATCAACATTCCAGTATGAAACTGCATTGCGAAAATCTAGTCAAGAAATATGGTGTGAGGACCGTCGTCAAGGGGGTCTCGATGGAGGTGGAGCAGGGTGAAATCGTGGGATTCCTCGGGCCTAACGGGGCCGGCAAGACCACGAGCTTCTATATGATTACGGGCCAGATTGTCCCGAATGCCGGCCGCATTTTCCTTGACGACGAGGAGATCACCGGTCTGCCGATGTTCAAGAGGGCGCAGAAGGGCGTGGGATATCTGCCGCAGGAGGCTTCCGTGTTCAGGAAGATGTCAGTCGAGGACAATATCATGTCGGTGATGGAGCTTTCGGACATGACCAGGGAGGAGAGACGTGACCGTCTGGAGTCTCTTATTGACGAGTTCAATCTCTCCAAGGTCCGCAAGAGTCTCGGTATCCAGCTCTCAGGAGGAGAGAGAAGAAGATGCGAGATCGCCAGGGCATTGGCCATCGACCCGAAGTTCATACTGCTCGACGAGCCGTTCGCGGGCGTGGACCCTATCGCCGTGGAGGATATCCAGTACATCATCGCCAAGCTCAAATACAAGAATATCGGAGTCATAATCACCGACCACAATGTGGGCGAGACCCTCGCCATCATTGACAGGGCCTACCTGCTTTACGAGGGTACCATTCTCCAGTCAGGAAAACCGGAAGTTCTGGCCGCCGACGAGGATGTGCGTACCAAATATCTCGGTTCCGGCTTCGTCCTCAAGCGCTCCCCGGCGGTGGAACGCGCCAGGGCGGAACATTTAAATAAAATTTGAGAAAATCGAGGCACCGATTACAGTGAGCAGTCCGCAGACAACGATTGACAGGCTGCTCATTGCGCCTTCGACAGCGCCGATTTCCATTGCCTTGGCCGTGCCTACTGCGTGTGAGCTTGAGCCGATGGCAATGCCTTTGGCGATAGGATCTTCAATGTGGAACAGTTTCAGGACTCCTTCTGCAATGACATTGCCGATTACCCCTGTTATGACGATAACCACCACTGCCAGTGAAACATAGCCGCCCAGCTCATCGGCGACGCCCATACCGATTGCGGTCGTGATGGATTTCGGAAGGAAGGTCACATAAGTCTGATGGTCGAATCTGAAAAGCATTGCCAGGAGCAGGATGCATACGAGGCTCGACACTACGCCGGATACAATGCCGGCGACAACGGCTTTCCAATTCTTTTTCAGCAGGTTGAACTGCTGGTACAGAGGGACCGCAAGGCAGATGGTCGCTGGGGTCAGCAGGAAGCTGATGGAGTTTGCGCCCTCTGCATAGGCCCTGTAGCTTACTCCTGTCAATGAAAGGAATAGAATCACCAGGATTATGGAAACAAGGAGAGGATTCATGAAGGGCAGCCGCGTCTTTCTCCTGAGCCACATGCCCAGACCGTAAGAGGCCAGGCTGATGAGAACCCCTATGAAGACCGAACTCTCAAACAACTCTTTCATTTGCGCCCTCCTCTTCTGATTATGCTCTGGGTCACTCTGCCGGATACTCCCATCACGACGACGGTGCTGACCAGGGTGATCACGGCATATGGAAGCCAGGCTCCGCGGATCAGGCTCCAGGACTCTATCACTCCTACGGCAGGAGGGAGGAACATCAATGGCATGATTGCAATGAGAAAATTGCTCGTTTCCTTTATGTCGCTGACTTTCACGACCTTGAACTCCAATGCAAGAAAAAGGAGCACAATCCCGTAAATGCTTGCCGGAACAGGAAGCGGGATGAAGTATCGCAGCATTTCCCCAACGAATGCGAATACCATTATGACCAGGAACTGGAATACGTATTTCATCTATATAAGCAAAAAACGGCGCGAATATAGGAATTTTAGCGGAGAAGTCGCGAATGATTTGAAGTTATTCGCAATAATTTTCTACTGTTCCGGATGCTCGATGACGTCATTTCTGCAGTATTGAGCAGGGCGATATGGCCTACATATAGCTGGACTAAGTAAGGTCTCAGCCCAGGAAGACATAGTCCTTGACGTCTCCTTCCGAAACAGGATTTCCTCCCAGGATCATAAGCCTCTCGACGACATTGCGCAGCTCCCGGATATTTCCGGTCCAGCTCTTGTTCTGAAGCATCTTGATCGCCTCCGGAGAAAATTCCTTCGGAAGGAGCCCTGTTTCATTGCTGATCTGTCCGATGAAATGATTGACCAGCAATGGGATATCATCCTTGCGCTCGTCCAGGGACGGCACATGGAGCACAATCACGCTGAGCCTGTGGTAGAGGTCTTCCCTGAAATTGCCCTTGGCAATCTCTTCCTTCAGATCTTTGTTCGTGGCTGCGATTACCCTGACGTCCACCTCGATGTCCTTGTCGCTTCCCACGCGAGAAAGCTTCTTTTCCTGGAGCACCCTGAGGACCTTTGCCTGGGCGGCAAGGCTCATGTCTCCGATCTCGTCGAGGAAGAGAGTGCCGCCGTCGGCCTGCTCGAATTTGCCCTTGTGCTGCTTTATGGCTGAGGTGAAGGCTCCTTTCTCGTGTCCGAACAGCTCGCTTTCAATGAGTTCCGACGGAATGGCCGCACAGTTGACCTCCACGTAAGGCATTGAACTCCTTGCGCTCTGCTGGTGAAGGCTTCTGGCCACGAGTTCCTTTCCGGAGCCGTTGGAACCTGTAATGAGTACCCTGGCGTCGGTCGGTGCCACCTTCTCTATCATTTCCCTGAGATGGACAATCGGAGCGGATTCGCCGATCATCTCCCTGTTGCCCTGAACCTTCTTCTTCAATGTCGTGTTCTCGGCGATGATGGTGGTGCGCTCGGCGGCATTCTTGATGGTGATGAGCAGCCGGTTGAGGTCCAGCGGCTTCTGTATGAAGTCGAAGGCGCCTTTCTTTATGCATTCCACGGCCGTGTCGATGTCTCCGTGGCCCGATATCATGATGATTGCGGACTCGACACCATCCTTGATAAGCCTTTCAAGCACCTCGGTACCCTCCATCCCCGGCATCTTGATGTCACAGAGGATGGCATCGTACTTTTCCTTCCCGGCCATCTCGATGGCTGTCTGCCCGTTGTCGGCCAGGTCGGTCGTATAGCCTTCGTCATTCAGTATTTCTCCAAGCGAGTTCCTGATGGCTCTCTCGTCATCAACAATAAGAATCTTCATTTTCAAATAAGGTTAATCCGGGTAATGCTGTGCAAAATCCACGCAAATATCGCATTTTATTCATCAATAAGCAAAAAAGGTCGGGCGCCTGCCCGGCGTCCGACCTTATCTTTTTCAGCGTGAAGCTTATACGCGCTGGCCGTAGGAACGGTCCGTGGTGTTCACGGTGATGGTATCGTCCTGATTGATGAAGAGCGGAACCATGATCTTCGCGCCAGTCTCGAGGGTGCACTCCTTGAGGGCGCTGGTAGAAGCGGTGTTGCCCTTTACAGCAGGCTCTGTGTAGGTAACCTTGAGGGTCACGTATGTAGGGAGCTCGCAGGTGAGGCATCTCTCATCATCCACAACGAACATCATCTCCACGTGCTGTCCCTCTTTCATGAGGTCGGCATTCTCGACAACGTCGTGAGGGAGGTGAATCTGCTCGAAGGTCTCCTCGTGCATGAAGTTGAATCCGTCCTCGTCAGAGTAGAGGAACTGGTATGGACGCCTTTCCACATTGATGGTCTCGATCTTGGCACCTGCTGTGAAGGTGTTCTCGAGGATGCGTCCGTTCTCAAGGTTGCGAAGTTTAGTCTTTACGAATGCTGGTCCCTTTCCCGGCTTCACGTGCTGGAAATACACGATCATACAAGGTTTGCCGTTGAAATTCAGGTACATTCCGTTTTTGAAATCAGCTGTTGTTGCCATATAAATTGTGTATAAATAATTTGCCGAGCATTTTGCGCTGCAAATTTAGATATTTGTATGCTAACTACAAAATTTTTCAAAAATAGTCGAATCCGCGGATTTTGTCCGCCACGGCCTCCAGCTGCCATTGTGGAGTGGAAGTCGCTCCGCAAATGCCCACCCGGTCGTCCTTGCGGAACCAGATCTGCTTGACATCATCCTCGCAGGATACGTGGTAAGTTCTGATATTCAATGACTGGCATAGTTCGCACAAAACCTTTCCGTTCGAGCTGTCGCGGCCGGAAACGAAGATGACGATGTCGTGTCCCAATGCGAATTCCGAGAGTTCCTTATGTCTGAAAGCCACCTGGGAGCAGATGGTTTCGTGGACCTTGAGAATGCCCGTGCCGTGGAATCTCACCACCGGCAGTTCGTGTTCCAATGCCATCTTCTCTTCGAGGACAGCCTGGATTTCGGAATACTCTGCCGGACCCTTTGTGGTCTGCGAGAAGAGTTCCACCGGCCCCTGGAGTCTAATCCTGCCTTCGGAAATCGCCTGCCTCAATGCGGCCGGACTGTCGATCACGATGGCGTTCCCTTCCGTCTGGCCAACCAGCCCCAGCACTTCGGCGTGGCCGGTCTTGCCGAAGATGATGATCTGTCCGCCTGCAGGCTTCACCCTTTCGTAGGCATTCCTGATCTCCCTCTGGAGGCCAAGTACCACCGGGCAGGTGCAGTCTATTACTTCAAGTCCCTGATTTTCAGCCAGCATATAGGTTTCAGGCGGTTCTCCGTGCGCTCGGAACATCACGCACGAACCCTTTGGAAGACCGTCCAGATCCTCCTTGCCTATGGTCCTGAGACCCTTGTTTTCCAATCTTGAAAGTTCGGCATCGTTGTGAACTATCGCCCCGAGAGAATACAGGGGCCTTCCTTCCGAATTGTCAAGGAATTTCTCCGCATTGCCTATCGCCCTGATTACACCTCCGCAGAATCCGGAGTGCGTGTCTATTTCAACATTGAATGCCATTTCCCATGAAATCAATCCCCGAATCTGCTTCTGACGATGTCCCTCAGCCAGACCATCTGATCCTCCAATGTCATATCGGTATTGTCCAGTACAATCGCATCTTCAGCCTGCCTCAGCGGGGAGGTCTCCCGGTGGGAGTCGATGTAGTCCCTGGTCTTGAGATTTTCCAGGACGGTATCGAAGTCCGCATCCGACCCCGAGGCCTTCATTTCCTTCAGTCTCCTCATCGCCCTGACATTGGCGTCGGCCACCATGAAAATCTTCAGCTCCGCATCCGGGAACACGGTTGTGCCTATATCGCGTCCGTCCATAACCACCCTCCCGGCCTTTCCGTAATCCCGGAGAATCCTGTCCACGAACTCCCTGACTTCGGGAATGACGGCTACCGGGCTGACATAGGAGGAAACTTCGATGGTGCGGATGGCCTCATCGACGCATTCGTCACCGAGGAAGGTGTGGCTTCCGTCCCGGCCATTGCGGAAACTTATACGGATTTCAGGCAGCGATGCGGACAAGGCCCCGGCGTCCACGCTTCCTCCCTCTCCGGTCATTCCGTTGCGGATGGCGAAGAGGGTCACGGCGCGGTACAGTGCACCGGAATCCAGATACAAGAAAGAAAATTCTTTTGCTATGAGTCTGGCAAAAGAACTTTTTCCCGTGGACGAATATCCGTCAACCGCTATTTTGATGTCCGGAATATGCATTGCAAAACCTTTGGTGTTCTGCAAAAATACAAAAAATAATGATTTTCCGCAACAGAGCCGGGGACTATTTCAATAGGGGCGCCTACTCTTTCTTAAGGATCTTGATCTGCTGTATTCTGTACGTGTCTCCCTTGCAGGAGACGAAGATTGTGACCTCGAAAATCTCGCCTCCGGCATTGAGCCGGCCGAGGGCGTATTTCATATTGGAACGGCCTGCCGTGTGGGTAATGTCGAATTCCCTCGGATTGTAGTTGCTGAAGAAAGTCTTGATTATGCGGAGAGCCTGGCTGCGGCTCGAATCGCTGCTCTTGGAGAGGATTGAAATCTCGAGATTGTCGTCGAACCATGCGGAGAGCCTGTCGGCGTCTCCGAGCCTGATATACTTTGAGATCGGAATGAAAACGTCGTATCCTGCAGGCTGGGCTGCGGCGTCCGCTCCTCCGAGGAGGGCGGCGGAAAGAACAGCAATGAATATTGTAGTCCGAAGATTCATGTTTTCACCATTTGCAGGATGCCGATTTTGTTGCAAATATTGAGCCACATGTGTATATTTGTACTATATGAAAATAACTTTGTTGACCGTCGGCAAGACGGATGTCCGCTGGGTGCGGGAGGGTCTGGAACTCTATGTTTCCCGCCTCTCCCATTATGTCAGATTCGCTCTGAAGGAAATTCCCGAACTGAAAAATGTATCGGCTTTCACAAAGGAGCAGATCAAGGAGAAGGAAGGGGATCTTATCCTGTCTTCCCTGGCCCCTGGGGACTTCGTCGTCCTGCTTGACGAGAGGGGGCGGAAATACCGTTCGGTGGAGTTCGCGGACTTCATCAGGGAGAGGCTCAACAGGGGAGCGGATATGGTTTTCGTGGTTGGAGGGGCCTACGGATTCCCGCAGAAGGTGTATTCCAGGGCTGACTCGATGATGTCCCTCTCCGATATGACATTCTCCCACCAGATGGTAAGAACGATTTTTGCAGAGCAGCTTTACAGGGCTTTCACCATAATCAGGGGTGAGCCATATCATCACGAGGGATAGCGATGTTTACGGGATTGTCACAGGAAATGAGGAAGATGGTGTCAGGCCGCGGGGCCTGGCCCGCTCTCGCAGCAGCCACGGTGATACTGCTCGTTCTCCTGTTCGGAACCACCGGCAGGGCGGATCTTTCGTCGGCGTCGGCCAGGCGGGTCTCCCGCATCATCAATGACAGGATGGCCACATTGGAGTCCTATATGCGCAGGGCAGTGACCGAGAGCCGCGGAGAGTGGCTCGAACTTGACGGGCTTGATGACGACATGGTCATCTACAGGTATATGGACGACTCGCTCCAGTCCTGGTGCAACCAGTTCTCGCTGGACAATGACGATATCAGCAAGAAGCTGATGGTCCAGAGATTCGTCAATCTGAGGTACAATATCATATCCCCGCTTGCCTCGGTGGACACCTCGGTCTCATATATCAATATGGGTCCGAAGTGGTATCTTGCCAAGGCTATTGACGACGGCAGGGGATGCCGTGTCATCGGAGGTCTCGAAGTCAGGAATACCATGGACAGGCGGTCTGTGAACGGTATCAATCCGAGATTCCGCATTGGAGACCAGTACACCCTCAATCCCATAAGCGCGACAGGCGGCTCGGCCATTACCGTTTCCGGAGTCCCTGTGCTGAAGATGGTCAGGGAGTCGGCGGTGGCCGATCCTCTTTTCCCGGACACGACATTGCTCTGGATAGTGATGGTGGCCTTCGGCAGCCTTGCCCTCTGCCTCCTGCATTTCAACAGGAAGCCCCGGATGATGGCGGGCTCGATGCTGGCCCTCACGGTGATGATGGCCGTGTTCTACTTCATAGGACTGGGGATGCAGGGTACCTCTACAATGTTCTCCCCGAACCTCTATGCCGGTGGAACCGTGCTGTACTCTCTCGGCGCCCTGCTCATCATCAATCTGTGGATAACATTGATGGTGGCCTGTTTCCTGGTCGTCAGGAAAGAGTTTGAGAAGGAGATCATCGCCAATGATGACAGGCACAAGGCATCCGTCATCATAGTGTCTGCCGTCGCATTCTCAGTTCTGCTGGCCGCGTACGTCATATATACGTTCGGGAGCCTGATGCTCAACTCGAACCTCACCCTTGAGCTCTACAAGCTTTCATCCATCACAAGGTACACCGCCTATGTATATGTGTCATACCTTGCCTTCCTGTCGTTGATCCCGCTTCTGATCCAGTCGGTCAGGAGGCTGGCATTCCATTTCCACGGCATCAGGTATGATATGTTTTCACGCTGGGGAAGATGCATGTACGCATTATTCTGCGCTGTCCTGTTCCTGCTTCATTTCTCCATTCTCGGCATCAGGAAGGAGGCGGACCGGGCTGAGATATGGACCAGCCGTCTCGCCATGGACCGCGACCTCGGGCTTGAACTGAGGCTCAGGGAAGTGGAAAACGCCATCGCCTCCGACAATGTCATCGCGGAGGTGGTCAGAAACTCCGGAGACTACAAGGTCGTCCTCAACAGGATTGCCGAGGCGTATCTGAACAGGATTTCCAAGGGATATGATGTCTCGGTGTTCCTCTTCAGGGACAATGTCAGCGACCCGCAGATTCTCAAATATTTCAATGAGAGGTTCGGGGATGCGGTTCCGATTGCTCCCGGGTCGAGATTTTCCTACGGCAGGAGCAGTGCCGGAAGGCCCCAGTACACGGGACTGTTCATGTACTATTTCCCGGAAGATGGCGTGTACAGGCTGCTCGTGGGCCTCAACTCCAAGGCTGACAAGGAGGACAGGGGATATTCGTTCATCCTGGATGAGAGCTCTCCGGGAGGAATCGTGATACCGGTGCAGTATTCCTATGCCAAGTATATCGGCGGCAAGCTGGTGAGCTACAAGGGGGACTATGCCTATCCGACCGTGCTCGGCGGCAAGTTCAAGTCTGCCCTTGCCAATTCCGCGGAAAGGGCGGCCTATGGCAATTATGTGCATTTCTACGAGGAATTGTCCCCGGAAGAGAGCATTGTCATCTCCAGGCCCAGAATCGGGGTCTTGAGGTATGTGGTTGCGGGCTGCATGATATTCCTGCTCGCGTATTTCTGGATAAGCGCATTTACCCTCGGGCGGAAAAGGACCTCCGACTTCGAGAAGAATTATTACAAGTCCAGGGTGAACGCGGTGATTCTCCTCTCCATGACAATGACTCTCGTGACGATGAGCCTCATAATGGTGTTCTTCGTGTACAAGCGCAATGACGAGAATGTCAGGAAGCTGATGTCGAGCAAGATCACCACCATCCAGTCTCTCGTTGCGAACCGGGTGAGGGGCTTCTCCTCCTTCACGGAGATGACAGGGCAGGATGTGTCCGCCATCCTGGATGAGGTGGCAAGATACACGAGGACGGACATTTCCCTCTACAGCCCGGGAGGAAAGGTGTTCAATTCCACATCTCCGGAGATTTTCGAGAGAATGATAATCGGCTCCAGAACCAACCCTGAGGCCTACAGGAACATAATGTACAACCGGAAGAGGTTCTATATCCACAAGGAAAGGATAGCCGGTCGCCCGTTCTATACGATGTATGCCCCGCTTATCAATGACAAGGGCGATATTCTCGCGATTCTGGGCGCTCCGTACACCGACTCCGGTCTTTCGTTCAAGTCCGACGCCGTCTTCCACTCCATCTTCGTCATCATTGTATTCTTCATTCTCCTGATACTCACCAGGTTCTTCACGACCAAGGTGGTGGACAAGATGTTCGGCCCTCTGTCCGTGATGGGACGCAAGATGCTCTCGGCCAGGACAGGCGGACTGGAATACATCATTTACGACAAGGAGGATGAGATCTCAGGCCTCGTAAGGGCCTACAACCTGATGGTGCACGATCTTTATGAGTCAGGCAAGCAGGTGGCCCAGGCGGAAAGGGAGAGGGCATGGAGCGAGA
Organism: Candidatus Cryptobacteroides sp.; assembly: GCA_034089285.1. GTDB lineage: Bacteria > Bacteroidota > Bacteroidia > Bacteroidales > UBA932 > Cryptobacteroides. The sequence goes on along the minus strand of JAXDUM010000014.1, from coordinate 22,308 downwards.
TGGCCCGCCAGGTAGCGCACGAGATAAAGAACCCTCTGACGCCTATGAAACTTGAGATTCAGAGGCTTATCAGGATGAAGCGGAACAATGACCCGAAGTTTGAGTTGAGGTTCGAGGATGCAGCCAGGGTGATTCTGGACAGCATCGATGTGCTGACGGACACTGCCAATGAATTCTCCACCTTCGCCAAGCTCTATTCCGAGGAGATGGTGGACATCGACCTCGATGCCCTGGCCTCTGACCAGATATCGATGTTCGACAACAGGGATGACATCAGGTTCGAGTACTACGGGCTGAAGGGGGCCGTGGTCAGGGGACCGAAGCCGCAGCTCACCCGAGTCTTCGTCAACCTCCTCACCAATGCCGTCCAGGCCCTTGACTCCCGGACCGCAGATGCCGGGGACAATGAAAATGAACCGTTCCGTGGACACATTGTGCTGTCTCTCAGGAACAGTTCAAAAGACGGTTTCTATGACATTGTCGTGGAAGATAACGGCCCCGGAATCAAGGATGAGAACAGAGCCAGACTCTTCACTCCGAACTTCACCACCAAGAGCAGCGGCACCGGCCTGGGCCTTGCCATCTGCAAGAACATCATAGAGAGATGTGGCGGAGAGATATTCTACAGCAGGTCCTTCGCACTCGGCGGAGCCTGCTTCACTGTCCGCTATCCGAAGCCCCCTACTTCTGTCTGATGAAAATCTGGACCGGGCAGCCGGTCAGGTCGAAATGTGATCTCAGCTTGTTCTCCAGGAAGCGCTTGTAAGGATCCTTGATGTACTGCGGCAGGTTGCAGAAGAACGCAAATGCCGGAAATCTGGTAGGAAGCTGGGTGATGTACTTGATTTTCACCACTTTTCCCTTGTACATCGGAGGAGGGTAGTTCTCTATCTCAGGGAGCATGGTATCCATGAGGGAGGAAGTGGAGAGCCTTCTGGAATAGTTCTCGTAAACGTGCGAGATTTCGTTCATCACGTCCAGAATCCTCTGCTTCTTCAGCACTGAAGTGAATATGATCGGTACGTCATTGAACGGGGCAATCCTTGCCCTGAGCCCCTCGGTGTATTCCTTCAGAGTGTTGCTGTCCTTCTCGAAGAGATCCCATTTGTTGACCACGATGACGCAGCCCTTGCGGTTCCTCTTGATGAGATTGAAGATGTTCATGTCCTGGGCCTCCATTCCGGTGGTGGCGTCAATCATCATTATGCAGACGTCGCTGTGCTCGATGGCCCTGATGGAACGCATCACGGAATAGAATTCGAGATTCTCCTGTACCTTGTTCTTCTTCCTGATGCCGGCAGTGTCGACGAACACGAACTCGTGCCCGAACTTATTGTAATAAGAAGATATTGAATCCCTTGTGGTTCCTGCGACATTGGTGACGATATTCCGTTCCTCGCCGAGGAGAGCATTGGTGAGGGACGATTTTCCGACATTAGGCTTGCCGACAATGGTGATGCGCGGCACGCCCGGATGCTCGTCCTCGGCCTCCGTGTCCTCCGGAAGCTTCTTCACGATCTCGTCCAGGAGGTCTCCGGTTCCGCCTCCGTTGGCAGCGGATATGGCCCAGATCTCGCCCAGTCCCATTGAATAGAACTGGTACACGTCGAACATCTTCTCTCCGGAATCGACTTTGTTGACAGCGGTGACGACAGGCTTGCCGCATTTCCTCAGAAGGGCGGCGATCTCGGCGTCGTAGTCGGTGATTCCGGCCGCAGCCTCAGTCATGAAAAGAATGAGGTCCGCCTCCTCGATGGCTATGACCACCTGCTTGCGGATTTCCTCCTCGAAAACATCATCGGAGCCGGAAGTGTATCCTCCGGTGTCCACCACCGAGAATTCCTTTCCGCACCATTCGCATTTTCCATAATGTCTGTCACGTGTGACTCCTGCCGTTTCATCGACAATCGCCTGCCTCATTCCCACGAGGCGGTTGAAAAGTGTGGATTTGCCGACATTCGGCCTTCCTACAATAGCTACGAGGCTCATAATCAAGAATCATTTATCCTCTCACGAGGGTTATTCATTTCTCCTCTTTTCCCGGGTACAGCCCGCAGGAAGCGCAGGAGTCGGAATAAACTCCGGAACAATGCGCTCCGGAGTCTTTGTCGCCGCGGGAAGAGAAGCGCTCGTCGTCCTCCTCCCTCATGCATCTGATGCCCAGCCGGCGCATGTTCTCATTGGCACCCACATCTGTCTGCGGGAACTGGCCGTCCTTCCGGAATATGATGTTGAAACACATCCCGAAGACTCCCAGTCCAATGAGGACCAATGCTGCCAGAAAGACTTTCATAAAAATTTATCTCAATACCGCAGCTGCGGTTCAATGCCTTAGAAAATGAATTCAGGGCTGATCGGCTCGTTGTCGCAGACCTTGCGGATGATCCTGGCGAATGTCTCGGTCATCGATACGACCTTGATCTTGCTGGTGTCAACCGAAGGATCCGTGGTGAGCGGAATCGTGTCCGTCACATACACCTCGCTGAGGCTCGACTTGTTGATGCGGTCGTAAGCCGGGCCGGAGAGGATGGCGTGGGTCGCACAGGCCCTGACGCTCTTTGCGCCCTTCTCCATGAGGATATCGGCCGCCTTGGTCAGTGTGCCGGCCGTGTCGATCATATCATCCACGATCACAACATTCTTGCCCTCTACCTCTCCGATGGCGGTGATGGATGCCACCACATTGGCTCTCTCGCGGGATTTGTGGCAGATGATCACAGGGCAGGCGAGGTCCTTGGCGTATGCATTGGCCCTCTTCGCCCCGCCCATGTCAGGAGCCGCGATCGCGAGATTCTCAATGTTGAGGGATTTGAGATATGGGATGAATACCTTGCTTGCGTAGATATGGTCAACCGGGATGTCGAAGAAGCCCTGGATCTGGTCGGCGTGGAGGTCGCAGGTCATTATCCTGTCAACTCCGGCGGCGCAGAGGAGATTGGCCACGAGCTTGGCTCCGATGGAAACTCTCGGCTTGTCCTTCCTGTCCTGCCTTGCCCATCCGAAATAAGGCATTACGGCAATGACTTTGTAGGCGGAAGCCCTTTTTGCCGCATCGATGGTGAGGAGAAGCTCCATCAGATTGTCGGCCGGCGGAAATGTGGACTGGAGGATGAATACGGTGGCGCCGCGTACGCTCTCGGTGAATGAAGGCTGGAATTCTCCGTCGCTGAATGATGTGACTTCCGAAAATCCGAGCCGGATAGGATTCGATCCAGGTTCCCTGATTGCGTCCAGTTCCTTGACGACCTTTTCCGTGAAGTCTTTCGATGCCCTGCAGGCAAACAGTTCCATTCTGTGTTCAGTGTTCATAATGTTGTTTTGGTTTGTGTTCCTTTTTTCACGTCCGACAACACTGAGCCTATGTAGTCGAGAATCTCCTCCTTCCCGAGACCGCTGGCTGATGAACTGATGAAGCAGGGCGGCAGCGATTCCCAGAATTCGGACAGGATTTCCATGTCCCTCCCAGCCTGATTCTCTCTCGCCACCGGTCCGAGCTTGTCGCCCTTGGTGAAGATGATGGCGAAAGGAATGCCGTTCTCTCCCAGTTCATTGATGAAGTCAATGTCAATCTTCCCTATGTCATGCCGGATGTCCACGAGGACGAAGAGCAGCTGCATTTCCGCCGAATTGTGCAGATAGTCCCGGATGACATCCTTGATCTTGGCTCTTTCCTTGTCGGGCAGCTTCGCATAACCATATCCGGGCAGATCCACAAGATACCAGCTGTCGTTGATCAGGAAGTGGTTGACCAGCTTCGTCTTTCCGGGCGTGCCGGAGGTCATTGCCAGGTTCCTTGAACCGCACAGCATGTTGATGAGAGAAGATTTGCCGACATTTGACCTCCCGATGAATGCGAATTCGGGTAGCCTGCGGGCTGGACGCTGCTCTGTCCGTGTGCTGCTGCCGGCGAAAATTGCCTTGGAGATCTTCATTTTTCGAAAATTAATGATTATGCCGCTGAAAATTTGCGCAAAGATACGAAAAAAGATTAAATTTGTATCCAGACCGCATTAATTAGAACACGATTTTATCCGTTAGGAATGATGGAGAAAAATGTAATCGATTTATTTACACTGCAGACGGAAGTCAGGCAGTCGCTGGAGTCGGCTTTTCCGGCCCGCGTCTGGGTCAGGGCGGAGGTCAGCGCAGTTAAGGTCCGCGGCGGTGGGCATTGCTATCTGGAACTGTCGCAGTCGGACGAAAGCGGTCTCGTTGCCAAGGCGTCGGCCATCATCTGGGCATCCAGATACAGAGTGCTTGGACCGTATTTTGAATCCGTCGCCGGCTCCACGCTCCAGCCGGGCATAACTGTCCTGCTGAGGGTCCAGGTAAACTACAGCCAGCTCTACGGATTATCCCTGATTGTGGACGACATCGACGCCTCCTGCACGCTGGGGGAGAAGGAGAAGGAACGTCTCGCCACGATCGAGAGACTGAAGAAGGAGGGTCTCCTCGACAGGCAGAAGTCCTTGGAAATGACGGCATTGCCATACCGGCTCGCGGTGGTCTCGGCTCCCGATGCTGCCGGATACAGGGATTTCGAGTGTCATCTGAAGGGCAATGCTTACGGATTTGTCCTTGAGACTGTTCTCTACGAGGCCGTGATGCAGGGAGCCTCGGCTCCGGAGTCAATAAGTGATGCCCTGAAGGCTGCAGCTTCGGCTGAGAAGCCTTTCGATGCGGTGCTGGTGCTCAGGGGAGGGGGATCCAATCTTGACCTCTCATGCTTCGACGACTACAGGCTTGCCTCTGCCATTGCCACCTGCCCCGTGCCGATCCTTACCGCAGTCGGTCACGACCAGGACTTTCACATCTGCGACATGGTGGCGTGGAGATATGTGAAAACCCCTACGGCATTGGCTGACACATTCATTGAGATATATGCGGACGAGGACCAGTATATATCCTCATTCGCCGGCAGGCTCAAGACTGCTTTTCTGAACAAGATTTCCCTTATGGGCTCCCGCGTGGATGTGCTGGAGTCGAGAATCGCCGGGGCGGACCCTCGCAGAATCCTGAGCCGGGGCTATGCCCTCGTGGTGGATGACGGAGGGGTGGTGATGAAGAATGCGGCCGGGCATTCGGCAGGGGACAATGTTAAAGTGATGTTCGCCGACGGCACGTTGGACTGCCGGGTGACAGGAATACAATTGAAACAGGAGGATAATGATGGAAGAGTTTGATTATCAGGCAGCTGTCAAAGAACTGGAAGAAATTGCGTCAAAGGCGGAGGATCCCTCTTCCGGGCTCTCTGACATTGACAGGTACATAGGGAGGTCAAAGGAGCTCATTGCCGGATGCAGGGCTTATTTGCGCACGGCGAGGGACAAGGCCTCGAAACTGGATGATTAAAAAAGGAGGGATTATGAAGGAGAACAATACAAAGGAGGAGAAGAAGTACATTTTCGATGCGGACCCGTATCTGCTCCCGTTCAAGGAGAAGATTCTGGAGAGACACGAAAGAATCGAGGCCTGCCGCAAGAAGATTTCGGTGGGCGGAAGCCTCTCCGCCGGACTGAACAACCATCTTTACTACGGTCTGCACAGGGATGCCGGTGGCGGCTGGATTTTCAGGGAATGGGCTCCGAATGCCAGCAGAATCTATCTCATCGGCGAATTCAACAACTGGAAGCGGACCACCGCCTACGAGTTGAAGCCCGCCGGCGGAGGCAACTGGGAACTCCGCCTTCCGGACATGTTCCTCAGCCACGGGGATCTGTACAAGCTCTTCATCGAGTGGCCGGGCGGGGGTGCTGAACGTCTCCCGTCCTATGTGAGAAGGGTGGTCCAGGACCCGCAGACCAAGGTGTTCAGCGCACAGGTCTGGGAACCGGCGGAACCTTACGTCTGGAAGAATCCTTCTCCCGGTCCGAGACCCCATCCTCTCATATATGAATGCCACATAGGGATGAGTTCCGAGCAGGAGAAGGTGGCCACATTCGAGGAGTTCAGGACCGGTGTTCTCCCTCGGGTGCAGGAGCTGGGATACGACACATTGCAGATAATGGCACTCCAGGAGCATCCGTACTACGGGTCTTTCGGATATCAGGTATCCAATTTCTATGCGCTGTCCTCCCGCTTCGGCACTCCGGAGGAATTCAAGCACCTCGTGGACGACGCCCATTCCAGGGGCATAGCGGTGGTTATGGACATAGTGCATTCCCACAGCGTGGACAATGAGGCTGAGGGCCTTGGGCGTTTCGACGGAAAGGAAGACCTCTATTTCTACAAGGGCCCTCAGGGCAGGCATCCGGCCTGGGGATCGAGATGCTTCGACTATGGAAAGGACGAGACCAAGTACTTCCTCCTTTCCAACTGCAAGTTCTGGATGCAGGAATATCATTTGGACGGATTCCGTTTCGACGGGGTCACCAGCATGCTTTACTGGGACCACGGCCTCGGCAAGGATTTCTGCGGCTATGACAATTATTTCAATTCCGGCGTGGACGAGAATGCCGTCACCTATCTGGCGCTTGCGGCGATGCTGGTCAAGGAAATAAACCCGGATGCCATCACCATTGCCGAGGACATGAGCGGAATGGCCGGGCTTGCGGCTCCATACGAGGCCGGCGGACTGGGCTTCGACTTCAGGATGGCAATGGGTGTCGCCGACCACTGGATCAAATGGCTGAAGGAAAAGAGCGACGAGCAGTGGAGCATGGGCGAGATCTGGTGGGAGCTGACCAACAAGCGCAAGGATGAGAAAACCATCAGCTACGCAGAGTGTCACGACCAGGCGCTTGTCGGGGACAAGACATTGATATTCAGGCTGATGGATAAGGAGATGTACACTTCGATGAACAAGGATTCGAAGAGTCTCGTCGTGGACAGGGGAATTGCGCTTCACAAGATGATAAGGCTTGCCACCATAGGCACGGCCGGAGACGGATACCTCAACTTCATGGGCAATGAATTCGGCCACCCGGAGTGGATCGACTTCCCCCGCGAGGGGAACGGCTGGTCGTATAAGTATGCAAGGCGTCAGTGGTCGCTCTCGGAGCCGGATTATCTCCGCTACAAGTATCTCAAGGACTTCGACCGGGACATGATTCATCTTTTCAAAAAGGAGGACCTGCTTTCCTCTCCTCCGGAGCATATTGTGGCCGACGAAGCCAAAAAAGTGTTGATATTCAGGAGGAAAAATTGTATCTTTGCGCTCAATTTCAGCCCCTCCGCCTCTTATGAGGGCTACAGTTTCAATGCCCCGGAAGGTGAATGGGAACTGATTTTCGACTCTGATGACAAAGACTATGACGGCTTCAGCCGGCTCAAGAACGGAGAAAGGCATTGGTCCGACGGAAAAATGTCCGTATATCTTCCTTGCCGGTGCGCTTTTGTACTGAGAAAAGTGGAAAAACTTTAATATTTGCGATATGGCATTTCTGAAATTCAACAAGGCCGAACTCGTGAACCTGTCTTATTCTCTCAAGAGGGAGATTATCTGTGCGAACAAGACGGGAGCTTATTGCAACACTACCATCGTAGCCTGCAATACGCGCCGATACCACGGCCTTCTGAGCGTTCCTGTGGACAATTTCGGAGGCGGCAAGTACATGCTGCTGTCTTCAGTGGATGAAAGCCTTGAGGTAAACGGCAAGGTCTTCAATCTCGGCATCCACCGCTACGGGGACATCTATGAACCGAGAGGACATAAGTATATCGTGGACTTCGAGGCCGACCCGGTACCTGTGATCACCTACAGGGTGGGTCAGATAGAGTTCACGAAGAGCATTCTCCTGGTACCTGACAAGGACCAGGTGATGATCCGCTACGAGGTGACGAAATCCCCTGCCAGGCTGCGTCTCAGCCTGAAGCCTTTCCTTGCGTTCAGGAGCGTTCACAGCCTGACATCGCAGAATCTGTCTGCGAGGACCGGCTACAGGCAGGTGAAGAACGGAGTCTCGTTCAATATGTACGAGGGTTTCCCTGACCTCAATCTCCAGCTCAGCACGGCTTCTTTCAAGTACAAGTCTGCACCTTGCTGGTACAATGCGATCACTTACTCTGACGAGGCCCGTCGCGGTTTTGCCTGCAAGGAGGACCTCTTCGTCCCGGGAAGCTTCGAGCTGTCGATGGGCGAGGGTGACTCCATAGTGCTTTCCGCATCTGTATCGGAGGAAGTTCCGTCAACAATGAAGAGGCGCTATGCCTCCGCCCTCAAGTCCATGCCGGGCATCGTCAGCCTTCACGACCAGCTCATCCATTGCGCCGATGTCCTCATCAGGGACAGGAACGGAAGGAAGACTGTCACGGCCGGATTCTCCTGGCTTTACACCGGACTCCTGAGGGAGACACTCTACACATTGCCGGGCCTGACTGTCCACGCCGGACGTCCGGAGGCATTCGAGGAGATTCTGGACGATCTCATCGCCCACAACCAGGAGCGTCTCTATTCCAGGACGACCCAGGTCGAGGCTCCTCTCCTTATGGCCGGAGCTCTCCGCGAATATATTGCCTGCGGCGCATCGGCAAAGGATGTCTGGAAGAAATACGGCAAGGTTGTCAAAGGTATCATTGAAAGCTACAGGCCGGGAGTAAGGAAGGAAGTTTCCCTCCAGCCGAACGGGCTTCTCTGGGCACAGAAGGACAATGTCGCCCTGACCTGGATGAACGCCTACACCGACGGCCGCCCGGTTACCGAAAGGGCCGGATATCAGGTGGAGACCAATGCGTTCTGGTACGACACTCTCTGCTTCGCCCTCGAGAATGAGAAACTCTACGGACAGCGCGGCAGCAAGTTCATCGCCGCCTGGGCTCCGGTCAGGGATCTCGTGAAGGAAAACTACCAGAAGACATTCTGGAACGAGTCCTGCGGCTATCTCGCCGACTACGTGGACAACTGGGGGCAGAATATGGATGTCCGCCCGAACCAGCTGTTCGCATTGTCAGTGGCCGCTTCGCCGGTATCTGACGACATTGCGGGAAGCGTGATGAACATCGTGGAACGCGAGCTCCTCACTGCAAGGGGCGTACGTACCCTTTCCCCTCGCGATGTGAAGTACAAGGGTGTTTACGAGGGTACCCAGCGGGACAGGGACCTTGCATATCATCAGGGATGTGCATGGCCGGCATTGCTCCTGCCTTATGCAACGGTAGCCTTCAGGATGAGGGGCTCCTCGTTCTGCAAGAAGGCCGAATGGCTGATCGAGGGATTCTTCGCGGACCTCAACAAGCACGGCGTCGGCGCATTCTCCGAGCTTTATGACGGAGACCCGCCTCACGAGGCGCACGGAGCCATCTCCTCGGCAATGAGCACCGCCTCGCTCATCAGCGTTGAAAGATTGATAAACAAATACAAGGAGGAATCGAGATGAGAGTACTTATGTTCGGATGGGAGTTCCCCCCTCACATTGCAGGAGGATTGGGAACGGCCTGCTACGGTATAGTCAAAGGCCTCGTCAAGAACGGGGTGGAGTCGATTTTCGTGATGCCTTCCGCATCCGGAGATGAGGACAGCCAGGTGGCTGAAATCGTGAATGCCAGCGATGTGCCTGTGCAGGTCACCGGCTCGATGACTGTCGATGACTTCCTCGACAAGGTCCAGTTCGTGCATATCGGCACCAATATGGTACCTTATCTTGACCCGGAGGAGTTCCACAACCTCGTCGAGGCTGACAGGCACCGCCAGGTCAAGGATTTCTCCGTAAGTTACGGAAGCACATACAAATTCTCCGGAAAATACGGCTCCAACCTCATGGAGGAGGTTGCGAGATATGCGATGGTGGGCGGCACCATAGCGATGACCCGCAAGGGACAGTTCGATGTGATCCACGCCCACGACTGGCTGACATATATGGCAGGCATAGCCGCCAAGCGCCTTACGGGCAAGCCGCTCGTAGTCCATGTTCACGCCACATCCTTCGACAGGAGCAGCGACCAGAACATTGACACGAGGGTTTATGAGATCGAGAAGAAGGGAATGGAGGCGGCCGACAGGGTCATCACCGTCAGCGACCTGACCAGGAACATTGTCATCACCAAGTACGGAATCAATCCTGACAAGGTCGTGACCGTTCACAATGCCGTGGATTTCAGCGGAAGGAGCGAGATGAAGGTAGAGAGGGGAGTGGATGACAAGGTCGTCACCTTCCTCGGCCGAATCACCTTCCAGAAAGGCCCGGAGTACTTCATCGAGGCGGCGGCCAAGGTGCTCAAGAGATGTCCTGGCGTGCGTTTCGTGATGGCCGGAAGCGGAGATATGATGAACCGCTCCATCAGGCAGGTGGCCCGTCTCGGAATATCCGACAGGTTCCACTTCACCGGCTTCCTCAGGGGAACCGATGTGCAGAAGATGTTCGCCCTCTCCGACGTGTACGTGATGCCTTCAGTATCCGAACCGTTCGGAATTTCCCCTCTTGAGGCAATGCGCTCGGGAGTGCCTTCGGTGATTTCGCACCAGTCGGGTGCCGCCGAAGTGCTCAAGTATGCGTTCAAGGTCGATTTCTGGGATGTCGATGCGATGGCTGACCAGATCTACGCCCTCCTCAAATATCCGGCGCTCGCCGACTTCGCTTCCAAATACGGCTACGACGAGGTCAATACCCTCAAGTGGAACAATGCGGCAGCGAAGATCAAAAAAGTTTATGAATCAGTGATTAAGTAATTTAAGAGATATGAAACCGTCAAAAAGCTTATGCCTGTATTTCCAGATTCACCAGCCTGCCAGACTCAGGCTTTACAGGTTCTTCGACATAGGCAAGGATTCGCATTACTACGATGACTTCACCAACCGTACCATCCTCAGAAGGGTTGCCGAGCAGTGCTACCTTCCGATGAACAGCCTCCTTCTCGACCTCGTGAAGAAGCACAAGGGAGCGTTCAAGGTGGCATTCTCCATCTCCGGATCCGCCCTCGAGCAGTTCGAGAGATATGCTCCGGAAGTGATCGACAGCTTCCGCAAGCTTGCGGACACCGGCAGCGTGGAGTTCCTCTGCGAGACATATTACCACTCCCTTGCATCCCTTGCGTCACCTGCTGAGTTCAAGCATCAGGTTCTCAAGCACAAGGCTGCCATCGAGCATTATTTCGGAGTGACTCCTGTGTCATTCAGGAATACCGAGCTCATCTACTCCGATGCCATCGGGGAGAGGGTTCACGAGCTCGGATTCAATACAATGCTTACCGAAGGCGCAAAGCACATCCTCGGATGGAGAAGCCCGGACTACGTCTATGTCAATGACAGGCAGGAAGGCCTCAGGCTCCTTCTCAGGAACTATAAGCTCAGTGACGACATCGCTTTCAGGTTCTCCAACAAGGGCTGGAGCGAGTGGCCTCTCACCGGCGAGAAATATCTCGGCTGGCTGAAGAGCGACGCAAAGGACGGCGATGTCATAAATCTCTTCATGGACTACGAGACCTTCGGCGAGCACCAGAAGGCGGCTTCAGGAATCTTCGACTTCATGCGCTATCTTCCTGAGGCGGTCATAAAGGACGGCACATTCGCCTTTGCAACCCCTTCAGAGGCAGCCGCTGCCCACAATCCGATATCCTCCCTCGAGGTGGCAGAGCCTATCTCATGGGCTGATGAGGAGCGCGACGTCACAGCATGGCTCGGCAACGAGCTCCAGCAGGAGGCCTTCAACAAGCTCTACGGCCTGTATGAGAAGGTGGCCCTCATCAATGATCCGGCCCTTTTCAATGACTTCGGACATCTCCAGGAGAGCGACCACTTCTATTATATGTGCACGAAGTTCTTCTCCGACGGCGAGGTTCACAAATATTTCAACCCTTACGACACCCCTTACGAGGCGTTCATCAACTATATGAACGTTTTGAGCGATTTTATTATCCGCGTAAATGAGGAATATTCGACAAACCTTGCTAAATTTGCAGCTTCAAATGCGGAGCCGGCTGCCGAAGAGGTGGAGGCTGCGCCTGAGAAGGAGATAAAGACTGCTGCTCCAGCCCGCAGAAAGGCTGCTGCAAAGCCTGTGAAGAAGGCCGTTGCCAAGAAGGAGGCTTCTGCAGGGAAAGCAACGCCGGCAAAGAAGGGTGCTGCGGAGAAGAAGGAGGCTCCGGCAGTAAAAAGGAAAAAATAATTAGATGACAGCGACAGAATTTAACAACAGACCGGATTATCTTTTTGAGGTCAGCTGGGAGGTCTGCAATAAAGTTGGTGGAATATACACCGTGATTGCGACCAAATCCCTCTTCCTCAAGTCTCAGCTCAAGAGACATCACATACTCATCGGTCCTGACGTCTGGATGGATACGGATGCGAATCCTGATTTCCAGGAAGACCCGCTGCTTTGGCAGGCATGGCGGATTGATGCCGCCTCCAAGGGCCTCAGGCTGAGAATAGGAAAGTGGAACGTGCCGGGAAGCCCCGTGGCGGTGCTTGTGGATTTCAAGCAGTTCCTCACCCGTCAGAACGATATCCTGACGGAATATTGGGAAAGGTTCGGGGTGGACTCCATCACCGGCAACTGGGATTACAAGGAATCAGCTCTCTTCGGCTATGTGGCCGGAAAGGTGATCGAGAGCTACTGCAAGTTCTTCCTTGACGCATCCGACAAGGTCGTCGCCCAGTTCCACGAATGGCAGACGGGAGCGGGACTCCTGTATCTGAAATACACCGGTCTGCCTGTTGCTACTGTCTTTACGACTCACGCCACTGTCGTGGGACGTTGTCTCGCCGGCAACAACATGAGGCTGTATGAATCGATGAATGCATACAACCCTGACGAAAAGGCAAGGCAGTTCAATGTGATGGCTCTCCATTCCCTGGAGACAAAGTCGGCGCAGAACGCAGACGTATTCACGACAGTGAGCGAGATTACCGCAGAAGAATGCGGTCATTTCCTCGGCAGGAAAATCGACGTGGTGACGCCTAACGGCTTCGAGAACAGCTTCACTCCGGCGACGGAGGAGGAGTATGCCTCCAAGCGTTCGGCCGCGAGGCTCAGATTGAGGCAGGTCGCCTCGGCGATGTCGGGAATGCCGGTAGCCGAAGATGCCATTCTCATCGGCATCGGTGGCAGATACGAATACAGAAACAAGGGAATTGACGTGTTCATTGACGCAGTGGACAAGATCCGCCGCTCCGACTTCAAGGGCAGGGACATCCATGCGTTCATAATGATTCCGTCAGGCCACAACGGAGCCGATGCCAGCCTCGTCTCAAAGCTTTCAGGCAAGGGTGACCAGTCATACCGCACGCAGGTGTCCCATTACCTCATGAATCCGGAGTATGACACCATCACCCGCAGGTTCCGCGAGCTCGGCCTGGCCAACACACAGGATTCCAATATCAAAGTCTACTTCATCCCATCCTATCTCAACGGCAATGACGGAGTGTTCAACATGAAGTACTACGACCTTCTCATCGGTCTGGACCTCACGCTCTTCCCGTCATACTACGAGCCTTGGGGATATACCCCTCTCGAAAGCCTCGCATTCAGGGTGCCTACATTGACCACGAGCCTGGCAGGCTTCGGAAAGTGGGTGAGAACCCACTATGGCAAGGAGCATCCGGGCATTACAGTCGTGGACAGGGATGACAACAATTATTTCGAGGTGGTGGATGCCGTTGCCGCCCGCATCAGGGAGATTGCCCTCATCTCCGACGAGCAACGTGCCGAATATATGGCCAATGCCCGCGAGGTTTCCGAAATAGCACTGTGGGAGAATCAGATACGCTATTATCAGGAAGCATATTCACTGGCCCTCGACAAGGTGGTGGCCGCCAAGGGAGCATTCCCTGAATCAAAAGAAAAAAGGATTATGAAATACGAAATGTTACCGATCAACAACCCGTCCTGGAAAAGTGTAATGGTGACCAGGCACCTTCCTGAGGCCCTCAAAGGCCTTGAAACCCTTTCTAAAAACCTCTGGTGGTGCTGGAACGAGAACGCCAAGGCACTCTTCAAGTCAGTTGACGCCGAAGTATGGCACAACTCCGGACACAACCCTATGGCCGTTCTCGACGTAGTCACTCTCAAGAGATTCCAGGCTCTCTCAAAGGATGCCTCATTCATGGCTCAGTACGAGAGCGTAATGAAGGATTTCAATGACTATATGTCCCTCAAGAAGGACCGCAAGGACCCTTCAGTGGCATATTTCTGCATGGAGTACGGTCTGGATTCATCACTCAGCATCTATTCCGGAGGACTCGGCATCCTGGCCGGAGACTACCTCAAGGAGACCAGCGACATGAACGTCAACCTCGTGGCAGTGGGTCTTCTCTACCGTTACGGTTATTTCACCCAGGTGCTTTCCGCCCAGGGAGACCAGGTGGCCAGATATGATGCCCAGAATTTCACCAAGATTCCTGCCGAGCCGGTTATGGACAAGGACGGCAACTGGCTTACCACCAGTGTCGCATTCCCTGGAAGGAACCTCACTGCCCGCATCTGGAAGGTTGCTGTCGGACGTACAGACCTTTACCTCCTCGACACCGATTACGAGGCCAACATTGACGAGGACCGTCAGGTGACATACCACCTTTACGGCGGCGACTGGGAGAACCGTCTCAAGCAGGAACTCCTCCTCGGCATCGGCGGTATCCGCGCTCTCAGAAAGCTCGGACTCAACCCTCAGGTTTATCATTGCAATGAGGGACACGCCGCCTTCATCGGACTTGAGAGACTCCGCGAATACATCGAGCAGTACAACCTCGACTATCCTGAGGCCCTCGAGGTTGTCCGCGCATCATCCCTTTTCACCACCCATACTCCGGTGCCTGCCGGACACGATGCATTCGAAGAAGGACTTCTCAGAAAGTATATCGGCCATTTCCCTCAGCTCCTGAAGATCGACTGGGAGACAATGATGGGTCTCGGCAAGCTCAACGGCTCCGATGTCAACGAGAAATTCTCGATGAGCAACCTCGCAGCCAACATTTCCCAGAATATCAACGGAGTTTCAATGCTCCACGGCAAGGTAAGCCAGGACATTTTCGCATCCATGTATCCGGGATATCTTCCGGAGGAACTCCACGTAAGCTACGTGACCAACGGAGTCCACTATCCTACCTGGGCTGCGAAGGAGTGGAAGGCCATCCACGCAAAGGTGTTCGGCCCTGAGTTCCAGACTCACCACTATGACAAGAAATGCTTCGAGGGCATCTACAAGATAGATGACGAGGAAATCTGGAATACCAGGAAGGAGCTCAAGACCACCCTCATCAACGTGGTCAAGGAGAAACTCTCCAACCCTTCCGTCACCAACCATTACTCTCCTAGCGAGATCGTGACCATCAAGGAGACACTCCGTGACGATGTGCTTACAATCGGTTTCGCAAGAAGGTTCGCCACATACAAGAGGGCAACTCTCCTCTTCACCGACCTCGACAGGCTCAGCGAGATTGTGAACAATCCGGCCATGCCTGTCCAGTTCCTCTTCGCCGGAAAGGCCCATCCTGCAGACAAGGCCGGTCAGGACCTCATCCGCAGGATCGTGGAGATTTCCAAGGACGAGAGGTTCATCGGAAAGATCGTCTTCGTTCCGGGCTATGACATCTCCCTCGCAAAGAGGCTCGTTCAGGGCGTTGACGTGTGGATGAACAATCCTACCCGTCCTCAGGAGGCTTCAGGAACATCAGGAGAGAAGGCTGCCATGAACGGTGTGATGCACTTCTCCGTGCTCGACGGCTGGTGGGTCGAGGGCTACAGGAAGGGCGCCGGCTGGGCTCTGCCTCTCGAGAGGACATACGATGACCAGCAGTATCAGAACGAGCTCGATTCCGCCACCATCTACACCACCATCGAGAACGAGATCGCCCCTCTCTACTACGACGTTGACAAGAAGACCGGACGTTCTGCCGGCTGGATTGAATACATCAGGAACACGGTGGCCCAGGTTGCATGCAACTTCACCACGAACAGGATGCTCACCGACTATGTAAACCAGTACTATGTTCCTCAGTCCGAAAGGGCCGGGAAGATGATCGCCGACAACTTCAGACTTGCCCGCGAGATCTCCGCCTGGAAGAAGAATGTGCGCAGGGAGTGGCCTGCCATCGAGGTCATCTCATACACCCAGCCTGATTCTTCATACACATTGTCCCCGGACAGCCTCTTCAATTCAGAGGTGGTTCTCAATATCGGCAACCTCAATCCGGAGGATATCGGAGTCGAGATGCTCTTCGCCGTTTCCGACAGGAAGGGCCAGCTCCACATCCAGGACAGGTGCGAGTTCAATGTAGTCGAGAGCAAGGACGGCGTTGTCAGGTACCAGGCTTCAATCCTGCCTGAGCGTACTGGAATGTACCAGGTAGCCGCGAGGATCTATCCAAAGAATCCTCTCCTGCCTCACAGACAGGACTTCGGACTCGTGAGATGGTTGTAGCCACAGGATTTTTTGACGGTGTCCATCTCGGGCACCGTTTTCTTTTGGAGCAGCTGGTGAAAGCTGCCGGGGAGCGCGGCGACTGGAGCATGGTCGTCACGTTCTGGCCTCACCCGCGCAATGTCCTGCAGGATGACGCCCGCAATCTCAGGCTGCTCACCACCATGGAGGAGAAGAAGCGCATCCTGACCGGAATCGGAGTCAACTATGTCGAGGTCATTCCGTTCACCAGGGCTTTCAGCCGGATGACGACCGAGGAATATCTTAGAGAATGGATAGTCGAACGCCTTGGCGGCAGGACTATACTGCTCGGCTATGACAACAGGATAGGTTCCGACCTCAGGACGCCTGAAGAGACTGCCGGGATAGCGGAGAGACTCGGACTCGAGGTCATCAGGGCCGACAGATACACAGGGCCTGAAGGCATTGTCCTGAGCTCCACCAAGATACGCAATCTTCTTGCTACCGGCCAGGTCGAGAAGGCCAACGCAATGCTGGGATACGGCTACCAGCTCCACGGAGTGGTGGTGGCCGGAAATCGCCTGGGACGCACCATGGGCTTCCCGACGGCCAATATGCAGCTGTATGAGCCGCTCAAGCTCATTCCCGCAGGGGGAGTTTACCTGGTCCGCGTCGAGACCGTGGGCCGGGAGTTCTACGGCATGTGCAATATCGGTGTCCGCCCTACTGTCGGCAACGGCAATGCGATGACCATCGAGACCAATATCTTCGATTTCAATGAGGATATCTACGGCCTTGACATCACCCTGACCTTCATCACCAAAATCCGAGACGAGGCCAGATTCCCCGATATGGCGGGGCTCGCAACCCAGCTCGGAAGGGACAGGGAGAAATGTTATTCTCTGATTGCTGAAAAATCATTATATTAGCGGTCGGAACTGATAATTCGCAATGAGCGCCCACGAAATATTTCTGCTGGTCATAATCGGCCTTTCAATCCTGCTTGACTTTCGGGTGAAGTCCCGCAGGAAGAAGCGTTCTGCCGCATCGTCGGAAAAGCGTGCCCGGTCGTCTGTGCCGGAGTTCCCTACCGTGTCCAACCTGCCGTTGCCTGCCGGAGAGGATGAGGATCTGACCTGGGAGAATGAGGATCTGACCGGAGAAGCGGAGGAACCTGTCGGGGAATCCGGGGAGCCGGTCCCGGCTGCTGTGGAGGCCGGGGAGTCTCTTGTTGCGGAAGAAACTGAGGAGGCCCTGCCTCAGACATACAGCCCTGTGGTATCCGGAAGTTTCGAAGTGCCTGATGTACTTGAATCCGCGGAGGATGAAACGCCGGCCGGGGCTGCAGGCGGGGAGAAGTCTCCTGCCATCCCGGAAGGAGACAGGCGCGAAGCCATTGACCCTAAAAAGCTTGTGATCTATTCCGAGATAATGTCGCCGAAATTCAAGGAATTCTGAAAGATTTTTCATATATTTGCATAAAACGAACGGGTTCTGCCGGCAGGCAGAACTCCTTTTTAATTGTTTGAAGCATAAAAATTTATATTATGGCAGAGAATCATTATATGACTCAGGAAGGGCTTGACAAGCTCAAGAAGGACCTGGCTGAAGCATTGGCCCAGCGTCCTGTCATCTCCGCAGCGATTGCGGAGGCGAGAGAGAAGGGCGATTTGTCCGAGAACGCCGAATATGATGCTGCAAGGGAGGCCCAGGCCCTCCTTGAGCTCAAGATAGCAAATCTCAAGAATCTGGTGGCCAACGCCAAGATCATTGACGAGTCCCAGATCGGAACAGACCGCGTGCAGATGATGAACAAGGTCAAGGTGGAGAACCTCGCCATGAAGAAGGTCATGGAGTTCACCATCGTCGGCGAGACCGAGGCTGACTTCGCCAAGGGAAAGCTCGCATCCACGACTCCTATCGCCAAGGCTCTCCTCGGACATTCCAAGGGTGACGTGGTGGAGGCACAGGTGCCTTCAGGCATTATCAAGTTCAAGATTCTGGACATCTCACTCTAAGTCTATGGCAACTGTATTCACCAAGATAGCCAAGGGCGAGATTCCGTCATACAAGGTGGCGGAAAGCGAGGATTTCTACGCCTTCCTCGACATCAATCCTCTCGTCAAGGGACATACGCTCGTGATTCCGAGGAATGTGGAGGATGACTATATCTTCAATCTTGACGACGCGACATATGCAGGCCTCTGCGCCTTTGCGAAGAAGGTTGCGCTGGCCATCCAGGCAGCCGTGCCTTGCAAGAGGGTCGGGGTGTGCGTGCTCGGCCTCGAAGTTCCCCACACCCATATCCACCTCATTCCTCTCCAGCAGGAGAGCGACGTGGATTTCCGCAGGGAGAAGCTGAAGCTTTCCCCGGAAGAGTTCAAATCCATTGCAGATTCAATATTGGCAGAATATGAGAAGTTACAGTAAGATGGTGGCTGCCTTTGCGGCAGTTCTGGCTCTGGCTTCCTGCTCAAGGCAGGCGAAGATTGAAGGAACACTGGCAGATGCGGCTTCCTCGGAGATTGTCGTGAAGCTCCTGGATGTCAACAGATACCAGATTCTGGACACGGTGAAGACGGATGCTTCCGGCCATTATTCATATAAGGTGAATGTGGCTCAGGGCCAGCCTGAGTTCATATATCTCTTCTACAGGGATACCAAGATCGCTTCTCTCCTACTTCAGGCCGGAGAAAGGGTCAAGGTTTCCTCGGACACTCTAGGCTCATATTCCGTGACCGGGTCTGACGAGACATTGAAACTTATGGACGTGGAGAAGGACGAAGCCGATTTCACCAACAGGCTTCTCGCTTCTTCGTACAGGCTCCGCGACCTTCCCGAGAACTCGGACGCTGCCGCCGAACTCAGGAGGAAGATGACACAGGACTATGTTTCATATTACAGGAGCAGGGTGAAGTACATCCTTTCGAACTCCCATTCGCTCACCGTCATTCCGGTTCTCTATCAGGTTGTAGGAGACGAACTTCCGGTATTTGGGCAGCTTACCGACGCCATTCATTTCAGCAATATGGCCGACTCTCTCAGGACTGTGTATCCCGACTCGAGATATGTCAAGGCTCTCCAGAAGGAAGCTGCACGACGTCAGCAGTATCTGAATCTCAGCACGAGGATCAGCAATGCCGAAGAGACAGGTTATCCGGATATTGAACTGGGCAATGTGAAGGGCGAGAAGGTCAAGCTCAGCTCCGCAGTGGCTTCGTCCAAGGTTGTGATGCTCTATTTCTGGACTTCCACCGACGCTGCCCAGACCCTTTTCAATACGGATGTGATGCTTCCTGTATATGAGGACTTCAAGGACAGCGGTTTCGAGATTTACAGCGTATGCGCCGACGTGGACAAGTCAGCCTGGGCATCTGTGGTCAGGAACCAGAAGCTTCCATGGATCAATGTCTGCGACGGCAACGGCAGCGCTTCCGTGGCCCTTGCCACCTACAATGTGCAGTCTCTTCCTGTTTCCTACTTCATTGTCGACGGCAAGCTCACCCCGGCTCCGGGCGTGAAGGATGAGGCTACATTGCGCCGTTTCATCAAGGATAGACTATAGCCGGATGCCTACCTTTTTCACTGTCGACCTGGGCGCCACAAGCGGGCGTACGGTCCTCGCAAGGCTGGAAGGCGGGCGGATGACGCTGACCGAGTTCAGCCGCTTCGAGAATCCCATTCTCCCGATTTCGGGACATTGGTTCTGGAACCTTCCGCATCTCTACAATGAGATATTGAAGGCCCTGGGCCGTGTCGCACAGGAAGGCATTGAAATAGAATCAATCGGCATTGACACCTGGGGCTGCGATTTCTCCCTTTTCGGGAGCGACGGGCAGCTCCTGGGTCTGCCTTATTCATACCGTGACCCGCATACGGACGGGGCACAGCCTTTGTTTTTCGGGAAAATGCCGTCCAGGGAGCTGTACGACCGCACCGGAATCCAGTTCATGAACTTCAATTCCGTGTTCCAGCTCGACACTCTCAGGCGCAACGGCTGCCGGGCTCTGGACATCGCGGACAAGATTCTCTTCACCCCTGACGCATTGACCTATATGCTTACCGGTGAGGCTGTCTGCGAATATACCATTGCCTCCACGTCCCAGATTGTGGATGTAAGAAAGAGGGATCTGGACCCGGAAATCCTCTCCATCCTCGGTCTGCGGCGCGGGCAGTTCGGAAGGCTGGTACAGCCGGGAACCATTGTGGGTACCATATCGCCACAGGTTCATAAAGCCACCGGTCTTGGTCCTGTTCCGGTAATTGCCGTGGCCGGTCACGACACCGCTTCCGCCGTGGCAGCCGTTCCGGCCCGTGACCGGAACTTCGCATATCTGAGTTGCGGTACCTGGTCGCTCCTCGGCATCGAGGCTTCCGAACCTGTTGTAAGTGAGGAGAGTTTTACCCTGAATTTTACCAATGAGGGAGGTATTGACGGCAAGATCCGCTTCCTCAAGAATATCTGCGGCCTCTGGATTTTCGAGCAGTCCAGAAAGGAGTTCAAGGGCGTGCCGACCGACGTGGTCAGCCTTGTGAAGAGTGCCGAGACGAGTTCCTGCCGTGCCCTGATAGACCCGGATGCTCCCGTTTTCAGCCATCCTGAGTCAATGACGCAGGCTATCCGTGAATACTGCCGTGCCACCGGCCAGGAGGCGCCTGAAACGCCTGCCGACTACTGCCGCTGCATTTTCCGCAGCCTTGCGATCCGCTGCGCCGAGATGATTTCCTGCCTGAGGAACTTCAGCGACCATCCGATAGACGTTCTCCACGTAATAGGCGGCGGCTCCCGCAATGCCTACCTGATGCAGCAGATTTCCAATGCCGCCCGCATCCCTGTCATCTGCGGCCCCGTAGAGGGTACCGCCATGGGCAATGCCCTTCTCCAGGCCCGTGCCGCCGGAGTCCTGGACATGGACATCCGCGAGGTCAGCGCGGCTTCCACGGAGGTCCGGAGATTTACTCCGGAGGAGGATTAGAAAATATTCTCCTGTCCCGTCAAGATATCTTGCGTCGTACTGACTATATCTGTTGATAAGGACGGTTCTTTCATCATTCAGGACCGAAATGATGTATTCACTCTCGCTGTCATCCAAACGGGTGAGCCTATCTGCGTGAAACTCAAAATTGGATTTGGCATATTTGGGTGTAAACTCAATAATTACATCAATTACAAGTAAATTGATTCTTGTTAGGGAGAGCTCCCCGCAGCGCTTGAACTTTTGCCGCCGGAGATCGTTTATTCCGGCGGCGGTGCCTTCGTGACATTCACCTGGCCGGGGGTACCCCCGCTACAGGTACCCGTGAGCCGGTTTTTTGAATTTTTGCCGGCCAGGTGAACTGTTTTTGATGCCACCTGGCCGGGCAATATGCCCTACAATGCCTTCTGGGGCAGGTCGGCCGGCCAGGTGAATGTCACGAGGGCAGGGCGTTTTGCAGAATATCGCCTTTAAGTACCTGACAGGGTACTTTTCGGACAGCCTACCCCGTATCGTGGAAGGTTCCGCTCAGGACACCCTCTCCATCCTCATTGCAAACGGAAATCTTTCAAATCATAAGCATTATCCTACCCTCGGCCTTGACGAAGGTGTCCGGATGCTGCATTGCAACGGCGTATACTTGGGCGGAGGTGACTGGCCGGCCGTCCTTTCGCACGTGCAGCTTCCTGCGGTTGATGATATCCGCTATCTGCTCGGTGCGAAGGCCTCCGTTTCGCTCGGCAAGAACATATAGTATGGCTTCCTCTATCTTCATTTCCAGAGTCTGGATGAGATGGTCACGAACTCCACTTTCCCGTCGATATAGTCGGCAAAGACATCCAGGGCAGGCTTTCCGCCCGGCATCCTGCAGCTCCCGCAGCCTCCGCATGCCGGGGCCTTGCAGTGGAAGCGTTCCCTGACATAGTCCAGCCTCTCCTCCTTGGTGGAGAAGCCTATCTTTGGCGCAATCATAAAGGAATAACAGCACCTGTATCAGTCAATGATTACCGCCGTTCCCGACGCAGTGACCATCAGCATACCGTTGTCAGCACCGAGTACCTCGTAGTCAATGTCAATGCCGACT
>JAXDUM010000013.1:0-8611 GCA_034089285.1 Candidatus Cryptobacteroides sp. | reverse complement strand
GGTCGGGATCTTGCCGTTTGCTGCCGCATAGGCCGTATAGAAGTCGTGCGAGCCGACGGTGAAGCTCTCCAGTCCGATGCCGAAGACCTTGCCCTCGATGCAGTCCTTCATATTGGCCTTGTCTTCGCTGAAAATCTTGTCGAGAGAGTCCCTGAGCAGGCTGCGGTAGAGGTAATGGTTGACTGACACGTCCTTGCATCCGTCGTGCACCCAGATGTTCATTATGCATGGGTCTCCCTGCGCCTTGCCGATCCCGTCGGCGATGTCGCGGCAGCGCCTGGTATGCTCGATCCAGAAATCCCTGATGCCCTTGTCCGGATTGGCCAGGGACAGGTTGCCGCTCTTCGGATGTGAGAATGAGGTGGAATTGAAGTCAAGAAGGGTATTGTTTTCCCTGCCCCAGTCAATCCAGCTGCGGAAATGATCCACAGTCACCTCGTCCCTGTCCACGACCTTGCCCTGGAAATCGCCGTAGATTTCGTGCAGGTTAAGCCTGTGGCTTCCCGGAATGAGGCTCTTCGCCTTGAGGATGTCGGCCCTCAGCTCGTCAATGTTCCTGGCTGCCCCAGGATAGTTCCCGGTGCTCTGGATACCGCCGGAGAGTGCTCCTGCCTGGACTTCGAAGCCCTTGACATCGTCCGCCTGCCAGCAATGCATGCTGAGATGGAAATTCCGGAGCTGCTCCAGCACTTCTTCCGTGTCGATGCCGATAGCGGCATATCTCTCTTTCGCCAGGGCATAAGCCTGTGTCGTCAGTTTTGAGTTCATGGTGTTATTTCTTTACTGATTTGACATTCGGATTATTCCCTAAAGATAGACATATTATCGCAATAATTTCAAGAATTTGATTAAATTTGCAGATAAGTGTGCTTTTGACGGAGCAGTATGGTTTTTGCAGAGAGAATGGATGGCAGAAGCACCGCATGAAACGAGTATTACGCTTTAAACAACGATAAAAACAGAATGAAAAAAGCTTACGTATTTCCTGGTCAGGGTTCCCAGTTCCCGGGCATGGCCAAAGAATTATACGAAAAGAGTCCAAAAGCAAAGGAAATGCTTGAGACTGCAAATGAAATCCTCGGATTCAGGATTACCGACATCATGTTCAACGGTACCCCGGAGGATCTCAAGGCCACTAAGGTGACCCAGCCGGCTATATTCCTTCATTCCACAGTACTTACAGCCTGCTATCCCGGTTTCGAGCCGGCAATGGTGGCAGGACATTCGCTCGGAGAGTTCTCCGCACTCGCGGCAGCCGGGGCAATTGCGTTCGAAGACGCCCTCAGGCTGGTGGCCATAAGGGCAAAGGCAATGCAGAAATGCTGCGAGAAGGTTCCGGGATCGATGGCGGCCATCATCGGGCTTGCCAATGAGCAGGTCGAGGAAATCTGCAGATCCTGCTCCGGAACCGTCATTCCGGCCAACTACAACTGCGACGGCCAGGTGGTCATCTCCGGAGAGACGGAGTCGGTCAGTGAGGCCTGCGCCAAGGCCAAGGAGGCAGGCGCAAAGAGAGCCCTTCCGCTCGCAGTGAGCGGAGCCTTCCACTCCCCTCTCATGGAGCCGGCCCGCATCGAGCTCGGGGAAGCCATCGAAAAGACCGTGATCAAGAAACCGATCTGCCCTGTATATCAGAATGTTTCAGGCCTCCCGGTAGAAGATCCGGAACTCATCAAGACAAATCTGCTCGCACAGCTCACATCCCCTGTAAGATGGACCCAGTCCGTCAAGAACATGCTGGCTGACGAAGCGGATTATTTTATGGAAATAGGTCCGGGCAAGGTCCTTCAGGGTCTTGTCAAGAGAATAGGCGGACCGATTGTCGAGGTCGAGGGAATCGAGACTCTCTGAGCCACATGATCGAAAAAACAAATACCAAAAATAACTACTATGGCAAAAGAAAAGAAATTCATTACCTGTGACGGTAACTTCGCCGCCTCCCAGATTGCTTACCTCTTCAGTGAGCATGCGGCGATCTACCCGATCACCCCATCTTCAACGATGGCAGAGAACGTTGACGAGTGGGCAGCCCACGGAAAGAAGAATCTCTGGGGCGAGATTGTGAAGGTTACCGAGATGCAGAGTGAGGGAGGTGCTGCGGGCGCAGTTCACGGATCACTCCAGGCAGGCGTGCTTACCACCACCTACACGGCATCGCAGGGACTTCTTCTCATGATTCCTAATATGTACAAGATTGCGGGCGAGATGCTTCCTACCGTATTCCACGTGTCAGCCAGGGCACTCGCTTCCCACGCTCTCTCCATCTTCGGTGACCATCAGGACGTGATGGCCTGCAGACAGACCGGATTTGCAATGCTTGCTTCAGGCTCCGTACAGGAGGCCCAGGATATGGCGGCAGTGGCACATCTCGCCACCATCAAGTCAAGCATTCCATTCCTCCATTTCTTCGACGGATTCCGCACATCACACGAGATTCAGAAGATCGAGGCCATTGACGAGGACGATCTCAGGAAGATGGTCAGCAAGAAATCTCTCGAGAGATTCAGAACCCGCGCGCTTTCTCCGGAGGCTCCTGTCACCAGGGGTACAGCCCAGAACGGAGACGTTTACTTCCAGGCTGTGGAGTCCAGGAACCAGTACTACGAGGCCGTTCCTGACGTGGTGGCACGCTATATGGGCGAGCTCGGCGAGCTTACCGGACGCACATACCGTCCATTCGAGTACTACGGAGCTCCTGACGCAGAGGAGATCATCGTAGCCATGGGCTCTGTCACCGAGACCATCAAGGAGACTATCGACTACCTCGAGAAGCACGGCAGAAAGTACGGTGTGATCTCCGTACATCTCTACAGGCCGTTCTCAGAGAAATACTTCTTCAAGGTGCTTCCTAAGTCAGTCAGGAAGATTGCCGTTCTCGACAGGACCAAGGAGCCGGGCGCTCTCGGAGAGCCTCTCTACCTCGACGTGAAGGCAATGTTCCAGGGCAAGGAATTCCAGCCTGTAATCGTTGGCGGACGCTATGGTCTTTCTTCAAAGGACACCTCCCCTGCCCAGATTGTTGCAGTATTCGACAACCTCGAGCTCAGCGAGCCTAAGAACGACTTCACCATCGGCATTGTGGACGACGTCACATTCAAGTCGCTTCCTATAAAGAACGAGATTTCCATCGTGAAGCCGGGCACAACCGAGTGCAAGTTCTTCGGTCTCGGTTCAGACGGTACCGTCGGTGCCAACAAGAACACCATCAAGATTATCGGTACCCACACCGACAAGTATTGCCAGGGATATTTCGACTACGATTCCAAAAAATCCGGCGGTTACACCTGCTCTCACCTGAGATTCGGCGACCTCCCTATCAAGGCTCCTTACCTTGTTTCCACTCCGGACTTCGTAGCATGCCATGTTCCTTCATATCTCCGCAAGTATGATGTCCTCAGGGGCATCAAGGACGGAGGCACATTCCTTCTCAACAGCCTTTGGGATGCCGAGGAGACAGTCAAGAGACTTCCTGACCACGTGAAGGCTACACTCGCAAGGAAGCACGTGAAGTTCTACATCATCGATGCCACCAAGATCGCTTCAGAAATCGGACTCGGCGGAAGGACCAACACCATCCTCCAGTCAGCATTCTTCAAGATTACAGGCATCATTCCTTACGAGGATGCCGTCAAGTACATGAAGGACGCCATCGTGAAGAGCTACGGCAAGAAGGGCGAGAACATTGTCAACATGAACTATGCAGCTGTTGACCGCGGCGGCGAGTACACCCAGGTGGAGGTACCTGCAGAGTGGGCAAGCCTCACAGCCAAGTTCGAGACTCCAGGCAAGGACCGTCTCGCTCCGGGCTTCGTGAAGGATATCGCCGATGTTGTCAACTCACAGGCCGGCGACTCCCTCCCTGTAAGTTCGTTCGTGCCTTTCGCTGACGGTACAATGCCTGCCGGCACGGCCGCCTACGAGAAGCGCGGCGTCGCTGTCAAGGTTCCTGTATGGAATCCTGAGACCTGTATCCAGTGCAACACCTGTGCATTTGTCTGCCCTCACGCAGCCATCCGTCCGTTCATCCTCACCGAGGAGGAGGCCGCCAATGTTCCTGCAGGGCTCAAGCTCGCCCAGGGCAAGGCTGTCCTCAAGGACTACAAGTTCGCCATCTCAATCTCCGTTGACGACTGTACAGGCTGCGGCAACTGCGCCGATGTCTGCCTCTCCAAGGAGAAGTCCCTCGTCATGGCTTCATATCTCGACGAGACTGCCGAGCAGGCCAACTACGATTATCTCAATGCCAAGGTAGGCTACAAGGATACCGTTCTCAACAAGACCCAGAGCCTCAAGAACGCACAGTTCGCACAGCCGCTCTTCGAGTTCTCCGGAGCTTGCGCAGGCTGCGGCGAGACCCCTTACATCAAGAACATCACCCAGCTCTTCGGTGACCACATGATGATTGCCAATGCTACCGGATGTTCTTCAATCTACGGTGCCTCATTCCCTGCATCTCCATACTGCACCAACGCTGAAGGCCATGGTCCGGCCTGGGCCAACTCCCTCTTCGAGGACTTCTGCGAGTTCGGTCTCGGAATGAAACTCGGTTCCGACCGCGCACGCGAGACAGTAGGCAACCTCATGACACAGGGTCTCCAGTGCTCTTGCTGCAGCGACGAGATGAAGGCTCTCTTCCAGCAGTGGCTCGACAACCGCAACAACTACGCTGTAACCCGCGAAGTTGCCGACAAGCTCGTTCCTCTCATGGAGGCATGCGGCTGCGACACCTGCAAGAAGCTTCTCGAGTACAAGAACTACATCCCTAGCCGCAGCCAGTGGATCTTCGGCGGCGACGGTGCAAGCTACGATATCGGATACGGCGGACTTGACCACGTACTCGCTTCCGGCGAGAATGTGAACATCCTCGTGCTCGACACCGAGGTTTACTCCAACACCGGCGGACAGTCATCCAAGTCAACTCCTGCAGGCGCAATCGCCAAGTTCGCAGCGAGCGGAAAGAAGATCCGCAAGAAGGATCTCGGAATGATGGCAATGAGCTATGGCTATGTATATGTGGCTCAGGTGGCCATGGGTGCAAGCCCTGTTCAGTACATGAACGCCATCAAGGAGGCTGAGGCTTATGACGGACCATCCCTCATCATCGCCTACGCTCCTTGTATCAACCATGGTCTGAAGGCCGGAATGGGTCTCAGCCAGAAGGAGGAGAAGCTCGCCGTAGAATGCGGTTACTGGCATCTCTACAGGTTCAACCCTGATCTCGAGGGCACCGGAAAGAATCCGTTCTCTCTCGACAGCAAGGAGCCTGACTGGAGCAAGTTCCAGGACTTCCTGAAGGGCGAGGTCCGTTTCGCATCCCTCTACAAGCTCTATCCTGACCGTGCAGCCGAGCTGCTCCAGAAGACAGAGGAGTTCGCAAAGATCCGTCTCGAATCATACAAGAGACTGGCCGGCAAATAATCCGCAGATCTTATAACTGAAAAGCGATGGTGACCGAAAATCACCATCGCTTTTTAATTCTGTCTCAAATAAAAGCCTTAGTCAGGAACCGAACCTCCCGGACTACTCCACATCCGGAGCGAAATAGACTCCCATCTCTGAAATTATCGGGCAGGCCCGGCTGTCAAGTATGCTGAAACGGAGTTTGGTGGCATTGATCGTCGGGAAGCAGATGATGCGCTTGTAGCCGATGGTCTGGAGGCCGTCCCCACCGGCGGAATACTGGTCCTTAAGAGGCTGCCATTCCCCGTCAATCATGGCTTCGAGGGCAAAATCTCTCACCCTCTGTCCGAGTCTGACATGTTCCTGAACCATGAAGCGGTTGAATGTCAGTTCCTTGCCGAAATCAAGGACGATGGAGGCCTTGAGAACATCGTCGTCCGCTGCCCAGTATGTGGACGGCTTTCCGTCAAGGACTTTGGAAGCGGCGAAGGCACGGGATTTCTCACGGACATTGTCAGCCTCGGCCTTTGCATCCTTTGCAAGATTGTTCCCGAATACGGACTCCACCATTTTCCTGAACTCGGATCCACGGATACTGTCGGCAGGATGAATGAGACCGTCCTTATTGACAGGGAAATTCAGGAGGAGAGTTCCGTTGCGGCCGACTGACTTGCAGTAGATTTCCATGAGCTGACCCAGAGACTTGACCTTGTCATCCTCATACTCGTGATAGAACCAGCCAGGTCTGATGGACACGTCAGCCTCGGAAGTAATCCACTTGTCACCCTGCTCGGAGCCGTGCTCGCGCATATCCTGGGTAACATCGATGTCGGTCCGTTTCGGAGCCCAATGCGGATATCCCACATAGCCCCTCTCATTGCCGGACCAGGTCATGTCCGACTTCTCGTGCGGGTCTCCCCACACATTGATGTGCGGCTGAAGGCTGCGCACAAGCTCGTATGTCGTTGCCCAGCCGTAATACTGCTTGGTGATCTGCCTTGTCTCGTCCGCCCCGCCATACCATCCATTGCCTCCATTGGCCCCGTCAAACCAGACCTCGAACATATCACCATAGCCGGTCAGGAGTTCGGTCAGCTGGTTACGGAAATATTCCACATATGCTTCACGGCCATATTCGGCGTGATTCCTGTCCCAAGGAGAAAGATAGACGGCAAACTTCAGTCCCTCCTTCCGGCAGGCCTCTGCCAGCTCTGCGACCACGTCTCCCTTGCCATTCTTCCATGGGCTGTTCTTCACGGAATACTCTGTATATGCGGAAGGCCACATGCAGAATCCGCAATGATGCTTGGCAGTGAAAATGATGCCTTTCATTCCGGCTTCCCTGCAGGTCCGGGCCCACTGCCCCGCATCGAGATGCGCAGGATTGAACAAGGCCGGGTCCTCATTGCCATAGCCCCATTCCTCACCCGTATAAGTATTCAGGGAATAATGAATAAATGCATAAGTCTCCATTTCCTGAACGGCAATCTGGTCCTCAGTCGGCACCGGTCCGCAGGGAGCAGGAGGGTCAGGAGTAATCACTGCAGAGCAGGATGCTGCCAGAAAAGCGGCAACGCACAACAGCAGGTTGTCAATTCTTTTCATAAAAAATGGTTTGATTGTGACATGACCCCCGGGCCATCCCTTGTTATTTTTACCTGAATCCTACTGTTCCGAAAGGAAAGTGGTGATCGCATCGAAGAATAGTCCCCTGTATGGCTCAATGCGGTCAGTCCCGAAGTTGGATGTGGTGAATCCCCAGCCATGGCCACCGTACGGGTAAATGTACATCTGGGCACTTACCTTGTTCTCAAGCAAGCTGTTGTAATACCTGAGGCTGTTCTCCACCGGAACTATGCCGTCATTGGAACTGAGCAGGAGAATGGTCGGAGGGGTATTCTCATTAACCTGGTTTTCAAGTGAATACTTCTCCATCAGATCATGATAGGCTGACTTCCTGCGGGCATATTCGCGGACAGTGAGATCGTCATTGACCCATTCCGACACGGTTCCGACAAGATTGTCGTGGGTTCCTGTGTGAGTCACGGAAGGCTCCATCGTAATCACCGGATAGACCAGAATCGAGAAGTCCGGTCTGGTAATCTCGTCCACGTACAATGTGGATGCGCTTGCAGCGAGGTGACCTCCCGCAGAGAACCCTATGACGCCGATTTTTTCCACTCCCCACTCGGCGGCGTGGGCCCGGCAGTAGCGGAAAGCGTTCTGCACATCAGTGAGAGGCACATTCCAATGCCTGTTCGGAAGGCGGTACTTCACCACGCAGACAGCTACGCCCTGCCTGTAGAACCAGTCGGCCACGTAGGCCCCCTCATTGAATGAAGATACTATCGAATATCCGCCTCCGGGACATACCACTACCATCTTGCCTTTGCATTTCTTCGGAATGTAAAGGTCGATTCTGGCGTCGTCCCCGATAAGTCCGATATTGCCGTTTTCATGCATTTTCTCAGGGGCGGAAATGCCGTTGGACTCCCCCGGGCCGAGGGTTACCTGAACCCCGTTCTCGACAATGCCCTTGTCAACGCCCTGACCTTCAGGATACAGCCTTAATGTACAGGTCGGGCGGAGCTTGGTCTTCGGCTGGTAAGGCTCTGCCGCATTTGCGCAGAAAAATGACATCAACGCCGCTGCGGCGCAAATGAACGAAATGCTCTTTTTCATAGAATCATGATTATGTGGTTGACAAATTGTCTTTCAATGTCCTCCTGAGGAGCCTGCAGACAGTTTTTCCGGAGAACTCCGGGAGAGGGTTGAAGTGGACATCGTATGAATAGTCCGGAAGCCTTACCGGCATCTGGAGCAATTTTCCCGAAGCTATTTCCTCACGCACTGACATTTCCGGAACGATTCCCAGCATTGAAACGGAGTCGGCTACCACTCTCTTGACCGTCTCTACAGACGTTGAGGTCAGAGATGTACGTGCCACAAGGTCGGGGGAAAAGAAGCGGCAATAGCCGTCCCATACTGCAAAGCGGTTGGACACCGGAATCCCTGCAATGGTGGAGAAAGGCTTGGCTGTAAGCCTGTCGTCTTCCCCGCTGACGGCGGCGGAGAACACAGACCTGTTCTGCGGAGAGGCCACGACTACGGCGTCCATCACGCCTACAAGCTTCTCCTCGCCGGCAAAGTCCATTGTCTCAGGACTTGGAGATACGGTAATCTCCACCTCGGCATCTTGAGGCTCGCCGAA
>JAXDUM010000012.1:0-82615 GCA_034089285.1 Candidatus Cryptobacteroides sp. | reverse complement strand
CGTCGGGGAACCACCTCTTCCCATTCCGAACAGAGAAGTTAAGCCCGATGGAGCCGATGGTACTGACCTACCAGTTGGGAGAGTAGGCGGTCGCCGTGCTTCGACGAGTCCATAATCATCTGATTGTGGACTCGTTTTTTTGTTTGCTATTCTCGTAATTTCTTTATATCTTGCTAATATCCAATACATTTTAGTATTACAAGCGAATTTTTATACTGGATGATTCAATAGCAGAAACTTGAAACTTTTCCATTTTCATGAAGTCCCGTGCATCGTTAATATTCCTTTTTCTATTGTCATTTCTCTTTTCCTGCAGCCAGGAGAACGAGCATATTGTTATCGGAGTATCACAGTGTTCCGAGGATTCCTGGCGTCAGAAACTGAAGCAGGAACTCATAATGACGACCTACTTCAATCCGGGAGTCGAACTTATCTTCACTTCCGCCAATGATGACAGTGAGCTCCAGCAGCGCCAGATAGACAGCCTGGTTAATTGCGGAATCGACCTTCTGATAGTCTCACCGAATCAGGTTGAACTTCTCTCCTCTGCAGTAGACCGGGCTTATGACAAGGGTATCCCCGTAATACTTTTCGATCGCAAAATCGATTCGGAAAAATATACCGCATTCATGGGAGCGGATAATTTTCAGATTGGAAAGATGATAGGCCATTTTATGGCTACCGGGCTAAATGGTAAGGGGAATGTCCTGGAAATCGGAGGTTTGAAGGGTTCGTCACCTG
Organism: Candidatus Cryptobacteroides sp.; assembly: GCA_034089285.1. Lineage (GTDB taxonomy): Bacteria > Bacteroidota > Bacteroidia > Bacteroidales > UBA932 > Cryptobacteroides. The sequence goes on along the minus strand of JAXDUM010000012.1, from coordinate 81,874 downwards.
CTTCCGAGAGGCATGAAGGATTCTTGGCTGCTATGGAGGATTATCCGGATATCAATATTGCGGGTTTCGAGCATGGAGATTGGACCGAGGAGAGCGGAAGGCTGGCAATGAATAAGATGCTTTCGAATTATGACGGCAGTATAGATGCTGTTTTCGGGGGCAATGACAGAATGGCTGTCGGTGCCAGAAAAGCCCTGCAGGCTGCCGGAAAAGACAGTGGCGATATCATCTATGCAGGTGTTGATGCCTTGCCTGACGAAGATGGTGGCATGCGTATGGTTTCCGATTCTCTTCTCACCGTTTCAGCAATTTATCCCACGCACGGCGATGAACTTATGCTCCTGGCTCTGGATATTGTGAACGGGCGTAAATATGACAGGGATGTATTCATGCAGTCAAGTCTCGTCACTTATGACAATGCTTCTGTCCTGCTCCTGCAGAATGAGGAGATAATCCGTCAGTCGAACTATCTCAGGACAATGCATTCATTGACCGGACGTATGCAGGATGCAATGGAACTGCAGCGGGTAATCATTATTCTTGTTCTTGTCTTCGCCTTGTGCATTTCCGTTTTCCTTTCTTTTTACATTATGGCTTACCGCCAGAAACAAAGCCTCAGCGAAGAGCTGCAGGCGCAGGTTGAGAAAGTCGAGAGACAGAGGGACGAACTTGAGGAACAGAGAGACAAACTTATTGAAATGTCAATGACAGGTAATTCCGACACGGAGGATTCCGCCGAGAGCCAGAACAAGGACAGCGGGTTCATATTGAAGTTCCGCAATGTCGTGGAAAGCCATCTTGACGATCCCGATATATCCGTCGATGACATCAGTTCTGAACTCTGCATGTCCAGGGCTCAGCTTTACCGCAAGGTAAAGGCCGTTACGGGCAAGTCTCCTGTGGAGGTCATCAGGCACATGAGGCTTGCCAAGGCCGACAGACTTCTCGCCGAGACATCATTGAACATATCAGAAATCGCTTATCGAGTGGGCTTCTCCTCGGCGTCGTATTTCACCAAATGCTACCGGGATCAGTTCAACCGTCTTCCTACCGACGTCCACAGATAGCCCTCAGGATTGGAAATAATGTTTCAAACATTCGCATTTTTGTTGCATCGCAACGATTTTGCGACCGGTTGAAACATTTTTGGTCATTAAAACGTTATTGAGTGCATAATTTTGCACCGTCCACGATGGACAAATAACGTTTAACATTATACCACATTGACAATGAATACGCTAAAACGAATCTGTCTGACCCTTTGGTTGGCAGTATTTGCAGGAGTTCTTGCCTCCGCACAGGAAATCAATGTCAGCGGTAACGTCATTGACAAGACATATGGAGAACCGGTCATCGGTGCTGCCGTGATGATTCTTGGGACGAATACCGGAACAATCACTGATCTTGACGGAAATTTCCAGATCACAGCTCCGGCCGGAGCAAAACTCGTAATCTCATCCGTTGGAATGAAGCCAGTTACGCTGGATGCTGCCGGCGAACTCAAGGTCGTTCTTGAAGATGACACCAACTTCCTTGATGAAGTAGTCGTTACCGGATATATGGCTGAGAAGAAAGCCGACCTGACCGGTTCCGTTGCGGTAGTCAAGATGAAGGATGTGGCAGACATCCCTACCGGAAATGTAATGCAGGCTCTCCAGGGCCGCGTGGCCGGCATGAACATCACTACTGACGGTGCGCCTGGTGGCGGAAACACCTCCACTCTCGTCCGCGGTACAACTACCATCAATAATTCGAGCCCTCTTTATGTGATCGACGGAATGCCTACCCGCGACAATGTGGGATCAATCGTGGCATCTGCCGACATCGAGTCCATCCAGGTTCTCAAGGATGCTTCCTCCGCTGCAATTTATGGAGCGCAGGCTGCCAACGGCGTAATCATCATCACGACAAAGAAGGCCAAGAAGGGTGAAATCAGGGTGAATTTCGACATGAGCCTCACTGCCCAGACTTTCACGTCCGGCATAGACCTTCTCAATACGGAAGAATGGGCCAAATGCTACTGGCAGGCCTTCCAGAACGGCAACAACGGCAACAATCCGAATTCCCAGCTTTTCGGAAACGGACCTGCTCCTGTCATTGCCGATACTTACCAGAGCGGTGACAAGACAATGCCACTTGCCGATACAGACTGGGCAAAGGAGATATATTCCACAGCCCTCATGCAGAACTACAACCTTTCCCTCACCCGTGGTGGAGAGAATGGAAGTTCTTCACTTTCAGTGAATTATATTGACCACGACGGAACATGCCGCAATACCGACTACAAGAGCTTCAACACCAGGCTGTCCGGCAGCTATCATTTCCTTGACAACAGGCTCCGTATCGGCGAGAATGTTGCGGTAACCTGCTGGACCAAGCACAACAATCCAGGCGGCATCGAGGAACAGCTCTTCAAGATGATGCCGATGGTCCCTGTATATGCCACCGACGGCTCCTACGGCGGAGGCTATGTCGATGTCCTCAACGATTCTCCGAACCCTATCAGGCTCACCGACAATGAGGCGAACAACAAGCATCTCTACTGGAGAATTTTCGGAAATGCCTACGTCGAGGTGGAACCGGTGAAGAACCTTGTCCTCCGTTCTAATTTCGGACTCAACTATTACAATGAGGAGAACTCCGTGTTCACCCCTTCATGGCAGGAGGGAGCCCGCAATGTTGGCACCAATGAGCTGGAAGTCAGCAACGCACAGCAGTACAACTGGATCTGGACCAACCAGGTTCAGTACAGCATCGATTTCGGAAAGAATTCACTTACCGCCCTCCTCGGCGTGGAAGCCAAGCGCGAGCAGTATGACTTCTTCAGGAGTTATGGAACAGGCCTCGAGTATGAGGACACTGACTACAGATATCTTGACGCCGTCACAAGCGGAAAGAATGTCGGCGGCACAGCCAGCGTTTATTCGATGGTGTCATATTTCGGAAAGCTCAATTACTCTTACGACGGCCGGTATCTTGCCAGTGTTACGGTACGCCGCGATGCGTCCAGCCGCTTCGGAAAGTACAACAACTCCGGTATCTTCCCTTCAGTGTCATTGGGATGGCGTCTTTCCAAGGAGAAATTCCTCTCCTCAGCGAAGGGCTGGCTGGATGATCTCAAGATCAGGGCGGCCTGGGGTATCAACGGTAACGACATGATCGACAACTCCGCCACATATTCATTGTACAGAAATGACGTGAACAACGGCGGATACAACATTATCGGTGACAATCAGAATCTTACGGCCGGTACTATTCGTACCCATTCCGGCAACCCTTACCTCCGCTGGGAGCAGACTCAGCAGACGAACGTCGGACTCGACGCAGCATTCCTCAGCAGCAGGCTGCTTTTCGAAATCGACCTCTTCAACAAGCAGACCAGGGACATGCTCTATGAACCGGCCTATGCCGCTGTCCTTGGAGAAGGCGGATATTCATTCCAGAATGTCGCTGCCATGAACAACAAGGGAATCGAGTTCAATCTCAGCTGGCGCGACAGCAAGGACGATTTCAGCTATGAGATCAGTTTCAACGGCTCCCTCAACAAGAACCGCATCACCGAGCTCCCTGAGCAGGTATATTACACCTGGGGCTGCGGCAACGGTGACAACATCTCCAACGTGGGCCATCCTCTCGGTTCCTGGCTCGGCTACAAGACTGACGGTCTCTTCCGCACACAGGCTGAAGTGGACGAATATATGAGCCGCTATCAGGTTCAGTACGGAGCTCCGGGCGTAGGACGAATCAGATATGCCGATACAAACGGTGACAATGTCATCGATGCAAAGGACAGAATCTTCATGGGCTCTGACCAGCCTAAGTTCATCGGCGGTCTCAACTTCTCCGCCAACTGGAAAGGATTCGACCTCTCCCTCTTCTTCAACGGCATGGTCCGCCAGGCCTGGAACAATTCCAAGTTCTACACCAATCTCTGGGCTTACTGGTCAGGCAACCACTCCACAAGGCTTCTGGAAGCCTATGACGCCTGGGAGAACTATGAGAAAACCGGCAGATATGACTCTGACATCCCGGCCCTCACGACCTCAGGAAGCAACAATGAGAATGGCTCTTCTGACTTCTTCGTGGAGAACGGCAGCTATCTGAAGCTCAAGACCCTGACCCTCGGCTATACTCTTCCAGAGAAGGTCCTCGAGAAATGCCATCTGCGCAATCTCAGAGTATATCTTCAGGCTCAGAACCTCTTCACCATCACTTCTTACACGGGAGCTGACCCTGAAGGCCTCGGATTCCCATATCCTATCCCGAGGACATTCACTTTCGGTCTCAGCGTAGGTCTTTAATCCTTCTTGAACATTTGAAATTATGAAAACAAGACATATAATTCTTACGGCATTTGCCGCTATGATATTTGCATCCTGCAATGAATCGTCTTTCCTTGACAATCCGCCTCAGGGAACGGTCAGCGAGGAATTGCTGATGACTCCGGAAGGCTCCGACCAGCTCTGCACGGCAGCCTATGCCGCTCTTATGGGACCTAATCCTCAGGATTGGAGCGTGTGTTGGTATCCGGTAACGCATTGGAGTACAGGCTCGGTACGCGCCGATGACGCCTACAAGGGAGGCGGCGGAACAGGAGACGGCTGGGAGACCCACAGGCTTGAGACATTCACTCTTGATGCCACAGACCCGGTTTCCGACTCCAAATGGTATCACCTCTGCGTGAGCATCCAGAGATGCAATTCCGCACTCAGGGTACTGAACAGCTGCACAGTGGAGCAGGTTCCGCTCCGCGAGTGCAGGATTGCCGAGATGAAAGTCCTCAGGGCACATTATTTCTTCGAGCTCCAGAGAATGTTCAACCTTATTCCATGGTTTGACGAGAAGATGGACGACCGTACTGTGGCGACTACCCCGAACAATGTATATTCCCGCGAGGAGCTTCTCGACCTGATTGCAGACGAGATCAGGGCTGCGATTGAATATCTGCCTGAGACTCAGCCGGAAGTGGGACGCGTCAATGTCTATATGGCAAAGGCCTATCTCGCCAAGGTCCTCCTGTACAGGGCCTATGAGCAGAATCCTGAGACTCATGCGGTAGTGAAGATCGACGAGCCGTCCCTCAGGGAGGTCGTTTCCCTCTGCAAGGAAATAAGGAATTCAAGCAGGTACGATCTCTTCGACGATTTCCAGGACCTCGACCTTGTGGCAAACGACAATGGCAAGGAATGCATCTGGGATATCCAGTATTCCATGAATGACGGTTCAGGAAGTGCAGGCCGCATCAACTGGAGCCATCTTCTCAATACACCTCAGGGCCCTTATGGCGGAGACGGATTCTTCATCCCTTCTCAGGATCTGATCAATGCATATCAGACCGATGCCGACGGCCTTCCGGAGTTCGGCTATCAGAGCCTTCCGGACTTTGCCAAAGTCACTATCGATGGAGATGCTTCAGTCATTTCCAATTATGACCATAATGTGGACCCTCGTCTGGACTTCGTCATCGGACGTCCGAATGTGACCTGGAAGACCTATGGCGAGACCCCTTGCCTTGCCCAGTGGGTGAGAGACCGCGGAACATACGGATACAACTGCAGCAAGCGGTTCGTGGTATCTCCTGAATCCCCTGACATGTATCCGGGATGGCCTTGGGGAGCCAGCGCATTGAACTGGCACATGATACGCTACGCCAACATCCTCCTCTGGGAGGCTGAGGCCCACATTGAACTCGGCGAAATTGCCGAGGGCGTGAAGCTGATCAACCAGGTCCGCAGCCGTGCGGCATCCTCAAGATACGTGAAAGCCTGGACCGACCCTTCCAAATGCAATGGCGGCACATGCCCTGATTTCGACGGATATGCTGCAAATTACAAGATTGGCCTGTATCCTGAGAGTCTCTCCCAGAATGATGCAAGACAGGCAGTGCGCACCGAGAACCGTCTCGAATTCGCAATGGAGGGAGAGCGTTTCTTCGACCTTGTACGCTGGGGAATCGCAGCTGACGTGATGAACAAGTTCATTGAAAGGGAGAAGGCTACCCGAGTATATTATCAGGGAGTATCCTTCACTGCAGGAAAGGACGAGTACCTGCCTATTACCAACAACCAGTACAAGTTCTCAGGAAAGAATTATGTTCAAAATCCGGGATATGGAGAGTTCTGATATCATGAAAAAGTTTTTCTGGACCATTGCGTCCGCAATCCTTATGTGCAGCGCAAACAGCCTTTCAGCACAGTCTCTTGAGATCTCGCATCTCGCAGGGAGCAACACCATCGTTCACATTTCTGCAGACAGGCAGGCTGAGTATCTCATGCTGCCGATCGAGGAGACTGCGAGGGAGACTTCCGTGAAGGTCATATGCAACAACGATCTTGTCCGCCATCTTAATATCAGACTGGCAATCAACAAGGTGGATTATTACGTGCCGATGATTCTCGACGAGTGGAAGGGCAGGGAGATCAAACTCCTTACCCACTCGTCAATGGACCGTTCCACTGTACGAGACGCGGAGAACGAGCTCTGCTGGTCAAAGATGTATCTTGCGGAGTCGTTTGACAGCTCGAACAAGGAGAAATTCCGTCCGGAGTACCATCATACCCCAGCATACGGCTGGATGAACGATCCTAACGGAATGTTCTGGAAGGACGGGGAATGGCATCTGTACTATCAGTACGGCCCATACGGTTCAATGTGGAACAATCTTTCCTGGGGCCACTCGGTGAGCCGCGACCTCATTCATTGGGAATATCGTCCGGATGCCATCAAACCGGATGCATTGGGATTCATTTTCAGCGGTTCCTGCGTCGTGGATGAGAAGAATACGGCAGGTTTCGGAGCCGGAGCCGTCATCGCGATCTATACGAGCGCAGGCGAGGTCCAGTCGCAGTCCCTTGCCTACTCCCTCGATGGGGGCAATACCTTCATCAAGTACGAGGGCAATCCTATCCTTACGTCGGGCATTGTGGATTTCAGGGATCCGAACATGTTCTGGAACGAGGAGATAGGCAAATGGAATCTCATTCTCGCCTGCGGTCAGGAAATGCGCATCTACACTTCCGACAATCTGATTGAATGGAAGGAGGAGTCCCGTTTCGGACTCGGATACGGCTGCCACGACGGTGTCTGGGAATGTCCGGACCTGTTCAAACTCCCTGTGGAGGGCTCGGATGAAGAGAAATGGGTGCTTTTCTGCAACATCAATCCGGGCGGTCCCGCCGGCGGTTCCGCAACCCAGTATTTCATCGGAGATTTCGACGGATACAAGTTCAAGGTTGACGATACTGCCAGATATCTGGACGGAAATGCACTGTGGCAGGACTACGGCAAGGACCATTATGCCGCCGTGTCCTTCTCCGGAGCTCCGGACGGACGCCATACGATGATAGCCTGGATGTCGAACTGGGACTATGCCAACAATGTGCCTACCCGCCAGTTCCGCAGTGCCAACACTATCGCCCGCGATCCATTCATCTATAAGGTTGAAGGCAAGTATTATCTCGGAAGCCGCCCTGCCCCTGAATATGACGGCGCAGGTCTCGACAAAGTGCTGAAGGTCAATGGCTCATGCAAGGTGACATTGTCCAATGCCGAGGGTGAGGAATTCGTGATCGCCTATGACCAGAGGGGCAAGACCCTCAGCTGCGACCGCAGCAGGAGCGGCCTGACTGATTTCTCCGAAAGGTTCAATGAAATCGCTACGGCTCCGGTGCACAGGAAACTCACGTCATTGAGGATCTTCGTTGACAATTGCAGCGTTGAAGTTTTCGGCAATGATGGCGAGGTATGCCTTACGTCCCTCGTATTCCCGTCATCCCCTCTCACGTCCGTTTCTGTAACAAGGTATTAATAATGCAAGACTATGAAAACAAATAAGACTGCTTTTCTATCGGTAATGTTCGCATTCTTCACCATGGGCTTCGTGGACCTGGTGGGAATAGCAAGCAACTATGTGCAGAAGGATCTGGGACTTGCTGATTCCCAGGCCAATATGCTCCCCTCATTGGTATTCTTCTGGTTCCTCATCTTCTCGGTGCCTACGGGAATGCTGATGAACCGGATCGGAAGGAAGAACACCGTGCTGCTTTCCATCGCAGTTACGGCAATATCGCTGATTATCCCGATTTTCGGATCTTCCTATCCTGTCATGCTGGTCAGCTTCTCGCTCCTCGGAATCGGAAATGCGATTATGCAGACATCCTTGAACCCGTTGGTTTCCAATGTAGTAGATGAGAAAAGGCTGGCTTCGACACTTACATTCGGCCAGTTCGTCAAGGCAATTGCCTCCTTCATGGCTCCATACATTGCGATGTGGGGTGCCACTGCCGCAATACCGACTGCCGGCCTGGACTGGAGAGTTCTGTTCCCGATTTATGCAGCTGTAGCAATATTGGCTTCATTCCTCATCGGATATTCAAGAATCACAGAGGCGCCGGCTGACACGAAGGCCACCGGCATACTGGGATGTCTGAAACTTCTGGGCAATCCTTTCGTCCTGCTCTGTTTCCTCGGCATAATGTGTCACGTGGGAATCGATGTCGGAACCAACACGACGGCTCCGAAACTTCTTATGGAGCGTCTCGAATTTACCCTCGACCAGGCTGCCTTCGCTACGTCCCTGTACTTCATTTTTCGTACAATCGGCTGTTTTACAGGTTCTTATATCCTCAATCACGTGAGGCCTAAGATTTTCTTCGGTATCTCCGCACTGATGATTCTCGTAGCCATGGTCGGACTTCTGGCCACCGGTTCCATCGCATCGCCGGCCATAATCTACTCAATGATAGCTCTTATCGGCTATGGCAATTCGAATATTTTCCCGATTATCTTCTCGCAGGCTCTCACCCACGTTCCTGATAGCCAGAATGAGGTCAGCGGACTTATGATAATGGGACTTTTCGGAGGCACCGTGTTCCCGCTCCTCATGGGATTCGCATCAGACCTCGCCGGTACCTCCGGAGCGGTCGCCGTGATGGCAGTCGGAGCCGCATACCTTGTATATTTTACATCCAGGATTACTAAATAACTCAGAACAATGAAAGATTATATTGTCGGTCTCGGGGAGATATTGTTCGACTGTCTCCCTGATGGAAAGAAACTTGGCGGAGCTCCTGCGAATTTCGCCTACCACGTCAGCAATTTCGGCCTTAACGGCCTGGCTGTTTCCGCCGTGGGAAATGACGAGAACGCAGAACTTATCAGGAAGGAGCTTGAGCCGACCGGATTGAAGTATCATCTTGAGACTGTGGATTTCCCGACCGGTACGGTGCAGGTCAGCCTTTCAGGCAATGGCATCCCTCAGTACGATATCTGCCAGGGGGTCGCTTATGACAACATCCCATGGACTCCGGAGATCGAGGAGATTGCCAGGAATTCCCGTGGAGTCTGCTTCGGCTCCCTCGCACAGCGGAATGCAGTTTCCCGTGCGACCATCCACAAGTTCCTCGACACCATGGCTCCTATTGGCACAATGAAGGTTTTCGACATCAACCTCAGGCAGCACTGGTATTCGAAGGAGGTGGTGGAGGAATCCCTCAAGAGATGCAATGTCCTGAAACTCAATGATGACGAGATTTCCATCCTCTCCGAACTCCTGGAGCTCGGAAAAGTGAGAATGCCGTCAGATTCAAGTCCGCTCCAGCTTGTCGACTTCGAGGACCAGTGCAGGAGAATGATGCAGCGTTACGATCTCCAGATGCTCATTCTGACCTGCGGAACGAGAGGCTCATACGTACTTTGCGAGGATGGCAAGGTGTCATTCCAGCCAACGCCTCTTGTTGAAGTAGCCGACACAGTTGGAGCTGGGGATTCGTTCACCGGAACCTTCGTTGCATGTTTGCTGAAGGGTCTGGGTGTGGAGGCAGCCCACGAAAGGGCAGTGAAAGTCTCCGCTTTCGTATGTACTCAGAAAGGTGCGATGCCTAAGGTCCCGGGAGAACTACTTGTCTGATTTTTTCCATATCTTTGCGGTATGGAAAATGCAGTTGACGAAATAAGGTCCGAAGAAGTTCTCAGACTTGCCTCTGAAGCGGGCAGAATCCTGCTTCAGAATGGGGCGGAGATTTCCCGCGTAGAGGATACGATGGAAAGAATCGCTACCCATTATGGAGTGCAGGGTGAGAACTTCTTCGTGCTCAGCAATGGAATATTCACTACAGGGCGTTCCTATGCCAACGCCCAGTTCATCCCGATCAAGGGGGCCAGCCTCGACAAAGTGGCTGCTGTCAATCAGTTCTCCCGTGACATTCAGGCATACGACCTTTCCCTGGAGGAAGCATGCTCCAGGCTGGAGGAAATCAAGAATCTTCCATCCAAGCCTCTCTGGGAACAATACGTGGCCGCAGGAATAGGATGCGCCGCATTCTGCATCATCTTCGGCGGCGGTCTGGCTGATGCTGCAGCCTCCCTGGCAGCTGCGCTTTTCCTGAATTTCTTCGTCGCAAGGATAGGCATGCCTTATCTTTCGAAGACTCTCGCCAATGTGGCGGCGGGTTTCATCGGAACCCTTCTCTGCATATTGTTCTACAGCCTCGGCTTCGGGTCCAATCTCGGCAATATGGTTGTGGGCACGATGATATTGCTTACCCCCGGGGTCGCCTTCACAAACGGCCTCAGGGATATTGCCAATGAGGATTATCTCGCCGGAATGACCAGGCTTACGGATGCCCTGATGATGTTCATCGCCATAGCTGTGGGAGTATGTTCCGGCTTCGTGGCCCACAGCTGGTTCCACGGAAGCGTGATACATCTTTCCGGAACCACGACTGATACATATACCTCGATGATTCCTATCCAGATGCTGGCGGCCTTCCTCGGTACGGCATCTTTCTCCGTGCTCTTCGGCCTTCCAAGAAAGCATTATCTTCCTGCCGGACTCATCGGCATGGCAGGCTGGATGGCATATCTCCTTCTGAACCGCTATACTGCGTCAGGACCTTTTGCCAGCACCCTTCTCGCCTCGGGAATTGTAGCTCTGCTGTCACGCTTCGGGGCAGTGCGTCTGAAATGCCCCGGAACATTGTTCCTGATACCCGGAGAGTTCCCCTTGATCCCGGGAGGCGGGGTTTTCTGGACTTCGTATTACATTGCCTCCGAGCAGTTCCCTCTGGCAGTGAATGCTGGTTTGACAGCCATAAAGGTCACCCTCGCCATCGTGCTTGGTATCATTATCGCGGCCAACGCCCTCGGGCGTCGCGACTGAAAATAAAATAAGCCGGTCATCTTCAGACCGGCTTTTTGTCATCGGATATTCAGTTTACTTCACGAAGAGCGAAGCGAATCCGAACATGTCAGCATCGAAATCAGGATCCCACCACATCTCTCCGAACGGAGGAGTGTCATAGTCGCGGAACTCTACCTGGAGACCGCCTTCAACCAATGTGAAGATCACAACTGCCTCTCCGAGGGTTTCAACTTCAGAGCTGAAGGCCCTGTTGGCTTCGGAAAGCCTGTAATATGAACAGGTGTGGACACCGTAGTCCTCCGATGCCATGAACATATTGATTTCCGATACGGTGTTCATTCCCGTCACGATACCCTCTGAAGAGTAGTTGATCGGCTCAGTTGGGGTGACTGAGGCTGTCCTGAAGAACTTTGCGAAGTCGCCCTTGTCATTAGGAGTGACGGTAATGATTCCGGCATCGTCCTTCTCGAATGTAAGGGTGAAGCCCTCGTTGTGGGTCGGGAGAAGTGTAATGTCATCTTCCAGCTCGCCGAAGAAGTATTCAATCTCCTCCAGAGCAAATGCATGGTCGAATGTCCATGTGCCGAGCAATGCCTCCTCGCTATAGAGTTTCAATGAGAAAGTATCATTGTTGCCGATCATAATCCTGTCTTCACCCTCCTTGATGCTGAGCTTGACTTCCGCACCTTCCTCGAATCCCGGCTTCAGGGAGAACTCAGCGATGGCGACATTGTCACCCGCCTTGAGCAGGGCGTGAGGCTCACCGCCGAAATTGAGATAAGAGGCGGCAGCTCCGCTTGCTGTAAGAGGAATGACAACATCCTCGTTCAACGAAAGGTCCTTGCCTGATACGGCTCCGCTCACGTCAATGCGTGCCCCGTAGGAACCGATTGCATTGTCGGTAGTGGAGGCGAAAGAGCAGAGGAGATTGTCGGAAGTGCTGGCGAAAGAGCAGATGAGAAGTTCCTCGGCGTCCACGGTGACAATGGTGACGCTTTTTGTTCCCGGGGCATATCCTGCAGGACATCTTCCAATGCCGACTGCAATCTGCTCATCCTGGGAAATCTTGATGTCGGAGATGGTTACTGTCCCGACAGTCTCACCTGCAGGAATTGTGACAGTGTCAAAGCCGGCAGCATACTTGTCGGCGGACGCTGACCCGGAGAATAGCAGACCGATGCTGATGTCAGATGCAGCCGGCTCGCTTACATTCACTGCAATGTCCACGCTTCCACCGCCGTGAACGGTGTAGAGAGTCTTCTCGAATTCTACTGCAATCTTGCCGTCTTCAGAGCAGGCGACTGAGAGAATGGCCAATGTCAATATGGCCATCAATTTTGATAAATTCTTCATAATAAGGTTTTTATGTAATTACTTCGATATTGCTGCCTCGTATTCGGCCTTGGCCGCCTTCACTACCTCCCTCTCCTCCTGGGTAGGTACCTCCCCTGAAGGCTTGATGTATTCCTTGGCGGCATCGTCCGTCTTCGGTGGATATTTGTCAAATCCGCAGCCGCTGACTGCGCAAAGGCCCAGCGACAATGCAAATATAATAAATCTTTTATGTTTCATTGTACGAAAGCATTTGATCAGTAAACATATCCCGGGTTCTGCTCCAGACCCGGGTTCAGGTCAATGTCGTCCTTGGAAATGGGAGCAGTGTAGAGGTACTTCCTCGTAGTATATTTAAGACCGTTGCTGATGACCCACCATTCAGGACGGCCGTTTCTCTTGAGTTCGAACCAGCGGTCACCCTCCATGAACATCTCCTTCCTCCTCTCGTCGAATATTGCCTGGAGCAGTGGGGTGACAGGGTTTCCGAGGGCGTCCACCACTATCCTGTCTCCTTTCCTTACCGCCGGCAAAGTCGCTGCAGCCAGGTCTTCGGCCCCCTCTATCCTGTTGCGTCTCAATTCATTGAGCCATCTGAGCGCCCCCTCTTCATCACCAAGGTGATACAGTGACTCCGAGAGCATCAGGACAATTTCAGAGAGTCTGACCTTGCATTCTGGAGTCTTTACATTCATTCTCTTCCTGTCGAAGCAGGCGGCATATCTCACGTCCGCCTCCGGATTATCTCCGTATAGACGGATTAATGATGCGCAGGCCGGTCTGGAGGAAAGGTATCCCTTCATGTAGGAGAAGTACCAGTCCAGCTCGCTGGAGTTGTTGATATGCGAGCGCAGCAAGACCTCTCCTGACGCGTCATACTTGGAGTTTATCATTGCCTCATACCCTGAAATGGGGGTGAGCGAATAGCCGCTGTTTTCAATGATGTCCCGGCAGATTTCCTCCGCCCTGTCCCAGTCGCAGCACCAGAATGCCAGCCTGGCCCTGTAGGCCTTGATTATCCATTCCGTGAAAATGTATGTCTTGTCGGAAGGATTGAGGGCCAGGGCGTTGCGGAACTGTTCGTCCGTGTATTCGTATGTCTGTCTCAATGTCCCCCTGAGCGGTTTTGCCGTAATGTCAAACACATCCACGACAGGGATGCCCGGAAGCTCGTCCGCCAGGTCATTGTCCCAGGGCTGGCACCAGCTTCTGAGGAGGTTGAAGTAGCATATTCCCTTGATTGAAAAAGCCGCCGCCAATGTCCCTGCCGCCACTTCGGAATTCCTTCCCTTGAGGTTCTCTATCACGATGTTGCAGTCTCTTACAGTTTCCCAGATGCTCTCATAGCGGAGCTGCATTGTGTTGATGATCTCTCCGGCGTAGAGGTCAAGGTCTCCCGGCTTTATATTGGCATCCAGATCATCCGCGCACCCCTCCAGCCTGGCGATAGTCTCCATATTTCCGATAATGTCCTCGTCTCCACCGCCCTCGATATCCCTCAGCCTGGTATGTATGAGGGAGGCGAACTCCTCGTCAGTCTTCGGGATGATCTCCCCCTGCGGCTGCACGTCCAGAAAACGCCCGCATCCCGTCAGTATTATGGCCGATACAATGATTATGTGCTTTCTCATATCGTCAGAAGTCGATGTTCATGCCCGCAGATACGCTGCGTGTCGTCGGATAGGTGGCTCCCGGAACCTCCGGGTCCATTCCGTCATATCCGGTAATGGTGAAGAAATTGTTCAGGGCAACATTGAAACTGATGCCCCTGAGCCTGATTTTCCGCATTGCCTTTTCAGGCAGGGAATAGGTGAGAATGATGGACTTGATTCTCAGGTAGGAATTGTTCTTCAGATAGATTGCGTCAATGATGCTGTAATCCATCGGGTTGTATGAGGAGAAGTTGTATTTCTCCCCGAAATAGTCGTAGATTCTCGGATATGTCACGCCCCTTGTGTCCGACATCGTCCATCTGTCTATCCTGTCCTTCCTGACATTCAGATGGTTGGCGTAGAGATCACTGTACTGGGACTGGACGGTTTCCGTGCTGACCTGGTTGTGCTTGCAGCTGGAATAGCTGGCCGGCGAGACGATTTTGTCGAAGGTCTTTGAGCCCAGCGAATAGACTCCGTTTATGCTGAGACGGAATTCCCGCCACCCTGCGCTGATGTTGAAGCCGCCGGTGAAAGGTGCGATTTCAGTACCCAGATAAGTCCTGTAATTGTCCGGCTTGTTCAGGTCCGAGGCTGAACTGACATTGGCATCATCCCTCAGTTTGAAGATGTACAGGCCGCTTGCGGAATCAATGCCCCCGAGGTCTCCGCTGAAGATGGACCTGGCCGGATATCCCTCTACATACCTGTCCTTGGAAGTGACTCCTGATGCCGTTGATGGCCTGTATTTCAGGACTTTATTGTAATTGTAGGCGAAGTTCACCGCTGCGCTGACGGTCCAGTCCCGGTTCTGCAGAATCTTTCCGTTCACGGTGAGCTCGACTCCCGTGTTCATTATGTCGGCCGAGTTGAAATTGACGTATGTGAATCCGCTGGTGCTCTGAACCTGGGAGGATGTCACCACGTCTGTGCTCAGACGGTAATAGTATTCCGCATTGACATTCAGCCTTTCCTTCCAGAGACCAAGATCCAGACCGGCCTTCGCATCCATAGTCTTCTCCCAGCCCAGATTCGGATTCGGGGCGGAAGGCAGTGTACCGAGATTGAAAGTCTGCTCCCCGAAATATCTGTATTGCTGCTGGAGATATCTGATGACCATAAGATGCGTGGTGCTGGTGTTGACCTCACCGGTGTATCCGAATGCTGCCCTCAAAGTGGCATGGGAAACTGCCGGTAGGCTGCGCTTCATCCATTCCTCTTCGCCGAGATGCCAGGCGGCACCTGCGCTCCAGGTCGGATTGAACTGCCTTTTGTTTCCGAAATTGGAACTTCCGTCCGTACGGAAAGAAGCGTTCAGCACTATGGCTTTGCCTAGATAGTAATCCGCTGATGCATAGAAAGATGCATATCTGCTCTCGGAAAAATACTGGCCGTTCAGCCTCTCGACCTCACTTACCCATTCGTCGGAAGGACCGCTGATTGGCGGCAGCGAAGTGGTCCCTGTCTTCGGATCGTAGTTGTATCTTTTCGAGAACAATGTGTTCGAACCCGCACCCCTGATCTCCGAGCCGGCGAGCACGTTGAGCGTATGGATGCCGGAGAATGTGCGGTTGAATGCGAAATGCCCCCTCAGCACGTAGCTGTCCCTGTTGGTCCGGTTCTGCGAGATGCTGCCGTAGAGATTGGTCTGGGACTTGTCGTCATTGCCGAGCCTGTCGTTGAAGGCGGTCCAGGTGTACTTGTCCACCACCTTGTCCGTGGAGTTGTTGGAATAGGTGTAGGAGGCCAGGCCGACGAAATGCAGGGGCTCGATGATTCTGAGGTCGAGCTGGCCTCTGACTGTGACGGCGGTGTTCCTGGTGTCGGTATAGTTGGAATCAAGTTCCCTGAGGATGTTGAATCCGTTCAGAGGCATCACCTGCTCCGCGCCCCTTCCGTTCCAGTACCCCAATGTGAACCAGGTCCGGTCGGCGGCATATGAGCCGTCATCATTGCAAACCTTCTCGTAAGGGTTGGAAAAATATGCGTAGGTGAACGGGTTCACGCTGGAGTAAGGCATTGAGGATTCCTGCCTGGAGGCCTCTGCACCGATATCGATGCGCGCCCATTCCACGGGCTTGAGGTTTATGTTCGCATTGAAATTATACCTGCGGTAATCATTGTGGATGAGCATTCCGTTCTCGTCGTTCAGACCCAATGAAATGTAGTAGGTATATTTGTCCGAGCCTCCGCTCATTGACAGATGGTGGCCCTGGGAGAACGAATTGCGGAACATGAGCCCGTACCAGTCGGTGCTGATGTCGGAGAGCGAGGCTATGTACGCATCCTGCGCAGCCTTGTCGCCCCTCATCCCGGCAAACTCGCCGACTCCGGCCCTGATCTGTCCGACAATGCCGACTATCGGATATATTACAGTATTGTCAGTCAATGACTTCTGATATTTTGCCGCGGAGAATTCATCCCAGAGTTCATCCTCCCAGGCGAGCTTCTCGGCCGAGTTCATCAGGCTCAGGTCCCTGCCCGGCTTGAAGGACCAGGAGAAGGTGTTGCTGTAGCTGATCTTCATCTTGCCGGATTCTCCCTTCTTTGTGGTCACGACAATGACGCCGTTTGCCGCCCTCGAGCCGTAGATGGCCGCTGCCGCCGCATCCTTCAGGATGGTGATGCTCTCGATGTCGTTCGGGTTGATGTTGCCGATTCCGTTCACGAAAATGTCGTCAAAACCTCCTGTGGCGAGCTGTTCGCTGGTCAATGACGGGGATTCATTCTGGAGGGGGACGCCGTCCACTACCCAGAGGGGCTGTCCGGAGCCGCTTATGTTGCTGGTTCCCCTGATACGGATTCTGGACTGGGTCCCGGGCTGGCCTGATGTGGCGGAAACTGCCACGCCGGCCACCTCGCCCTGCATGAGGGCATCCACCGAGGACACGGCCTTTGCCTTGAAACTGTCCCCGTTTATGACTGCCACGGAGCCGGTGATGCGCTTGACGGTGGTCTGGGCATAGCCTGTCACAACCACCTGGTCCAGCACGTTGTTTTCCCAGGCGAGAATGATTTTCACATCCGCAGTGGCCTGAGGATTAAGTACATAAGTAAGAGACTCCATCCCCACCGAGGAGATGGTGAAGGTTTTTGCTCCCTGCGGCAATGTCATCGAGAACCGGCCGTCAAGGTCGGTGGTCGTGCCGGCGCTCGTCTTCTCGTTGCAGACAATGCCCGCTCCGATGACAGCTTCTCCATCGCTGTCGATGACAATGCCCGAGAATGTCCCGCTCTGGGCTCCCGCCCTGATTCCTGTCAGCAGCAGGACAATAAAAGGCAATATGGCAAGTTTCGTTTTCATCCGGTAAGAACAATGCTTCCGCAGGCTGCGGAATATGAATGATGTCAGTGGATTACAATGCCCTCGTCACGCATTGCGGCGATTGCCTCCCTGTGACCTGCCTCATCCACGTATGCCAGGCAGTCCTGCAGGAGAATCACGTGGAAACCTGCCTTGAGAAGGTCCTCGCAGGTGTTCCTGACGCAATATTCAGTGGCGATTCCGCAGACATACACGTCCTTAGGCTCCAGCATTGCGGCTACCTCGCCGAGTGACTGGCCGGCGGAGTTGCGCCCGTCGAAACCCGAATACTGCTCCACGGCTTTGTCACAGCCCTTGTCGAATGTGAGGTCCTCGTCGGCGTAAGGCTTCAGTTCATCGGCGATTTCCCCGCCCCTGGTCCCTGCAACGCAATGAGGGGGCCAGATTCCTCCCTGCTCCCTGAATGAGGAATGGTCTGCCGGATGATGATCCCTTATGAAGAACACCGGAAGGTCGTCATTCCTTGTGCTCTTTATGAACTGGAGTGTGTTGGCTACGGCCTTGTCCGCACCCAGGCAGGCCAGACTGCCGTCTATGAAGTCGTAGAGCATGTCCACTACGACGAGCAATGAATCATTTATCATATCTTGAATCTGCCTATTTCCTCCACGAGCTTGGAGAGGATGTCATTCTTGAGGTTGTAAAGGTCGTCGGATATGTCCACCTTGTAGTAATGCGGATTGATGAGCCTCCGCTCCGACGGGCTGAAATGGTGAAGGGTGTCATCATGGAAGGCCTTCTTCTCCATCAGGCTGCGCTTCGGGGCCACCCTGACGCCGTTTTCCACGGCTGGAATCTGCAATGCCCTCCAGGTGTATTCCCCGGCCTCGAAAGTCTTGTACTTGTATCTGTCGTACTCATCCGTGGCCGTGAATGTCCTGCCGGCCTCGATGTCTTCCGAGAGTCTGTCTCCGCGGAGACAGGTGATGTCGCATTTGTATATCTCGTTGCCGTTCTCGTCCTTTTTTGTGATGCGGTAGGTGATCTGGAAGCCCGGGTTGATGAGCTTGATCCTGTCCTCGGATTTCTTCAGCACAGGCTCGCCGCCGATCTGCACGAGCTTGTAGACATTGCCGAAGCATGGGGCCGCCTTGCTGGTGGCTATCGCATCGCCCACTCCGTAGGAGTCGATTCTGGCACCCTGCCTTTCCAGATCGGTGATGAGATACTCGTCAAGGGAGTTCGTGGCGAAGATTTTACAGCCCGTAAGCCCGTGGGCATCAAGGATTTCCCTGACTTTTACCGAAAGGTAGGCGAGGTCTCCGCTGTCCAGCCTCACGCCGTATCCGTATGGATAGCTGTTGTCGATCCCGTTCTCCCCGAATGCCCTTATGGCATTGAGAATGCCGCAGTGGAGGGTGTCGTATGTGTCAATCAGGAGAATCAGGTTCTCTCCCCGGTGGGTATTGATGTAGTCGTTGAATGCCCTGTGCTCTCCCTCCACGGTGCTGCCGTATGAGGTGACGAAGCTGTGGGCCATGGTGCCGGTGGAAGGGACTCCGTTCATCACCCCGGTCAGGATGTTGGAGGTGGAGGCGCAGCCTGCTATGATGGCGGCCTTCGCCCCGTAGGTGGCTGCCCATGGTCCGTGCGCCCTTCTGGAGCCGAACTCGCTCACGGGCCTGTCTGTAGCCCTGCATACCCTGGATGCCTTGGTGGCGACAGCCATCTGGTGGTTCATTATGCAGAGCATCGGGGTCTCCAGCACCTGTGCCTGTATGAGAGGGGCCTCCACAATGATGATAGGCTGGTTGGGGAAGGCTATCTCGCCCTCCTTCATAGCATAGATGTTGCCGGTGAACTTCATTCCGGCGAGATAATGCCTGAACTCGGCATAGCCGTCCCCGGGAAGGAACTTCTCGAAAAAGCTTTCCGGCATGGAGCCGAGATTGGCCACCATTTCAAGCACCTCCTCGGTGCCGCTCACTACAGCCCAGTTGTTGTTTTCAGGGGCTTTTCTGTAGAACAGGTTGAAAACAGCCGGTTTTTCGCCGTTGCCGCATTCCATGAAGGACTTTCCCATCGTGTACTGGTACTTGTCCGAGCAATATGCAAATTCCTTGAATTCCATTCTCAAACAGATGTTTGTCAATATGAAAGGCAAACTTACTGAAAACTCTTGAATTTACCGTCAAAACGGGGGCAAAATATGCTGACAAATCCCCGGAACTTTGTTATATTCGCATAAAACTATGTACAATGCAGGAATCGCTGATTCAATTATACAAATCATATACAGGTACCGAACCCATATCGGTCATTGAACTGAATTCTTCCGGCAGCAACCGCAGATATTTCCGCCTCACGGGAGCGGATGGAAGCACTGTCATCGGTGTCGCCGGCCTTGACCGCAGAGAGAATGCCGCATTCACTTATCTCTCCTCACATTTCCTCAGTCGTGGAATCAATGTCCCGGAGGTCTTGTCGGTCAGTGGGGACGGGATGTGCTATCTCCAGGAGGATCTGGGGGATACATTGCTCTATGACCTGGTGAAGGCTGGGCGGGAGAGCGGGGATTACTCCCCGGAAGAAAGGGAAGTCCTGAAGAAGACAATCAGCCTGCTTCCGAAGATCCAGTTTCACGGAGCGGAGGGTCTGGACTTCAATGTCTGCTTCCCCGAGCCCGAGTTCAACGGCAGGATGGTTCTCTTCGACCTCAATTATTTCAAATACTGCTTTCTGAAGGCGACGGGTCTGGAATTCGACGAGATCCGCCTGCAGGAGGATTTTGAGGCGATGAGGGAGGATCTGACATCGGAGGATACCACCGCATTCATGTACAGGGACTTCCAGGCGAGGAACGTGATGATAAGGGATGGCGAACCGTATTTCATTGATTTCCAGGGAGGCAGGAGGGGACCTGCATATTATGACGTGGCATCCTTCATCTGGCAGGCCAGGTCGAGATATCCGGAGGATTTGAAGAACGAACTCGTTCAGACCTACATCGAGGCTGCGAGGGAATTTATTCCGGACCTGGATGAAGATGCATTCAGGGAGAGGCTCCGGCTCTTCGTGCTTTTCCGCACGCTTCAGGTGCTGGGAGCATACGGCTTCAGGGGCTATTTCGAGAAGAAGCCCCATTTCATAGCCAGCGTGCCGTTCGCCATCGACAACCTGCGCCGTCTCCTTAAGACTCCGTTTGTCCGCTATCCTTATCTGACACAGGTGCTTACGTCGCTTACCGAGATGCAGCAGTTCTATGTCAATGCCGAAGACCGCCGCCTTGAAGTGAAAATATACAGCTTCGCCTACAAGAAGGGAATACCGGCTGACACCTCCGGCAATGGAGGAGGCTATGTATTCGACTGCAGGTCCGTGAACAATCCCGGCAAATATGAATATTACCGACAGTTTACCGGAATGGACCCGGAGGTGATCAAGTTCCTGGAGGATGACGGGGAGATTCTGACCTTCCTCGAATCCGTTTACGCCCTCGTGGATGCTCACGTTAAACGCTTTATAGAGAGGAAGTTCACCAATCTCCAGGTCTGCTTCGGCTGCACCGGAGGACAGCACCGCTCCGTGTATTGCGCCGAACATCTTGCCTCCCATCTCGCAAGCAAGTTCGACATAAGGGTGAAACTCATCCACAGGGAGCAGAATATTGAGAAGACATTCTAGGGAATATGAAGGCAATGATTTTTGCGGCCGGTCTGGGAACCAGGCTCAAGCCGTTCACCGACAATGCCCCCAAGGCTCTGGCCCCGCTTGCCGGGAAGACTTTGCTCTACCACGTTATCACCAGGCTCAGGGCTGCAGGCGTGGATGAGTTCGTGGTGAACGTCCATCATTTCCCGGATATGATTGTCTCATATCTTGAAAATGAGTTCAATGGCCTGGATATCAAGGTATCCGACGAGAGGGACAGGCTGCTGGAGACCGGAGGCGGAATCCGCCGGGCAGAGGCATTGCTTTCAGGTGCCGGGCCGTTCATTGTTCACAATGTTGATATCGTGACTGACCTGGACTTAAAGTGGTTCGAGGCTAGGCTCCGTCCGGGAGCGATGTCTGTCCTCCTCGTAAGTGAAAGGAAGACAAGGCGCTATCTTCTTTTTAACGAGGATGTGAGGCTTGTCGGCTGGACGGATGTTTCTACAGGTGTCGTAAAAACACCGTTCAGGAATCTCGATGTGGCCTCCTGCAGGAAAATGGCTTTCGGAGGCGTCCACCTTATGAGCCCGGATATTTTCAGGACATTTGACAGAATTGACAGCAATCCTTCCGCATTTCCGCTGTATGACGGGGAGGGAAGGCTGATCGAGGGTTCGGACCGGCCGCTCGGGGAGCGTTTCCCGATAATGGATTATTACCTCAGGGCCGCAGCTGAATATGAGTTTATCGGGGTCGCACCCCGTAGCCTCGTGCTGATCGATGCCGGGAAACCGGAGTCGCTGGCCGAGGCGGAAAACTTTGTAAACGGAAGAGTATGAGAGCGATAGTAATCGGAGCTACATCAGGCATAGGACGTGCCGTGGCAGGCCTGATGGCAGACGAAGGCTGGACAGTGGGCATTGCCGGAAGGCGGAGGGAAATGCTGGAGTCATTCGTGGCGGAGCATCCCGGGGCGGATATCCGGATTTCTGATTTCGACGTTACTGCGGAGGACTCTCCTTCGCGGCTGATGGACCTGATCGGGAGAACCGGAGGTGCTGACCTCATCTTCATTGTGTCAGGAGTCGGGAAGCAGAACCGGGAACTGGACCCGGAAATTGAGCTCAATACGGTGAAAGTCAATTGCCTGGGATATGTAAGAATGGCCGATGCCGCATTCCGGTACTTCAGGGAAAGGTCCAAGGCCGAGCCCGGATTCAGGGGCCATCTGGCCATAGTCTCATCGGTTGCCGGGACTAAGGGCATGGGAACAGGGCCGGCCTATTCCTCCACGAAGAGGTTCCAGTCCACCTATCTGGATTCCCTGGCCCAGCTTTCGAGGATGAACGGCTTTCATCTGGACGTCACGGATATCCGTCCGGGATTCGTCAGGACAGACATACTGTCCAGGGACAAGAATTATCCCATGCTGATGACGGTGGAATATGCTTCAGGGCTGATTTTCAAGGCATTGAAGAGGCGCAGGAGAAGAGCCTGCATTGACTGGAGATTCGCCCTCCTCGCCTTTTTATGGAGCATTGTGCCACAATGTCTCTGGGAGAGAATGACAGGTTTCAAATCATAGATTGCAATGGCTACTTTCAGGTTCATATCAGATATGAATACAGGCAGTACGGCCGGCCTCAGGGAGGCTGCACAGGGCCTTGCCGAGGACTTCATCGTATTCAACACCAGGCCTTTCCCCTGTGACTGGGGCTATCTTGCATTGGATAGAATAGCCTCGGTGGCCGAGTCGACAGGCGCGGACTTGCTTTATTCGGACTATTACGAGCTGGTTGAGGCTCCCGATGGCGGAACCATCAGGCGGAAACATCCGGTGATAGACTGCGCCAGGGGAGCCCTTAGGGACGATTTCGATTTCGGCCCGGTGCTGGTGTTCCGCTCATCCTCATTCCTGAAGGCATTGGAAGGGATGAATGTTGAACGTCGTTTCGGTGCCCTGTATGATCTGAGGCTGAGAATGGATAGGATCGTCCATATAGGAGAATACCTCTATACCGAGATCGAGACGGACCTCCGCAAGTCGGGAGAGAAGCAGTTCGACTATGTGAATCCGCGCAACAGGGAGGTCCAGATCGAGATGGAGGAAATCTGCACGGAGCATCTGAAGCGGATCGGAGCCTACATTGCCCCGGGATTCAAGACCGTAAGCCCTGACCCGGATTTCAAGCCGGAGGTGACCGCCTCCGTCATCATCCCCGTTTTCAACAGGGTCAGGACGGTGGCCGACGCAGTTCACAGTGCACTTTCGCAGGAATGTGATTTCGATTACAATGTCATTGTCGTGGACAATCATTCCACCGACGGGACTTCGGAGAAACTCGCCTCGATCGAGGACAGGAGGCTGAAAGTCATTGTCCCGGAAAGGGATGATCTCGGTATCGGAGGATGCTGGAACCTGGCCGTGAACAGCCCTCATTGCGGAATGTATGCGGTCCAGCTGGACAGCGACGACATCTACAGGGACGGGAGCACGTTGCAGAAAATCATTGACCTGTTCCGGAGTGAAGGCTGCGGAATGGTGGTCGGGGCATACGAAATGACGGATTTTGACCTCAATCCTTTGCCTCCGGGAATCATTGACCACAGGGAGTGGACCGAGGAGAATGGCAGGAACAATGCGTTGAGGGTGAATGGATTGGGTGCTCCGCGGGCTTTCTTTGTTCCGCTTCTGAGGACCATCGGTTTCCCGAATGTGAGCTACGGCGAGGACTATGCGGTGGGACTCCGGATCTGCCGTGAATACCGGATCGGGAGAATCTACGAACCTCTGTACTGCTGCCGCCGCTGGGAGGGCAATTCCGATGCGGCTCTGAGCATTGAAAGGGTCAATGCGAACAATATCTACAAGGACAGCATCCGCACCTGGGAGCTGGAAGCCAGAATAAGAATGAACGCCAATGACGAATAACCATCAGATATCCAAGTTTATAAGTGACCAGCTTTCCGTATGGCCGCTTGCCTCTTCCAATTTCCGCTCACTCAAGAATGCGGAAATCAGGGAGATGGAGGTAGGCGGGCTGAAAGTCAGGTGCCAGCACAATCCGGAGCGGATCCGTTCCTCCGCAGCCAGGGTGGACAGCGCCTCGATCAAGGCCAGGAAATGTTTCCTGTGCGCCGAGAACCGTCCGCCGGAGCAGAGCTCGATGCAGTTCGAGGGCAGGAAGGGGCGGAAATACGACATTCTCGTGAACCCATATCCGATATTCCCTTCGCATCTGGTGATTGCGAGGAACGCCCACGTCCCCCAGACAATATGGCACAGGGTCGTGGACATGACGGATATTGCCAGGCATTTCCCGGATTTCACTGTCTTCTACAACGGCCCTGAGTGCGGGGCATCCGCACCTGACCACATGCATTTCCAGGCTTGCCCGAGGGGGCTGATGCCGCTTGAGAATGAGATTGACCGTCTCTTTAGGGACAATGCCGAAGGCCTGGATTTCATAACCTCCGTTCAGGAAGCGGAACTGTTTCATTACAAGGGATTTACGAAAGGAGTATTTGCGATGCGGGCCAGGACTTCCAAGTCTTTCGCCAAGCTGTTTTACCGCCTTCTGGACTGTCTGCCTTGCCGGGAAACTTCTCCCGAGCCGATGTTCAACCTCCTCGTATGGTACAGTGTCCGCCCTTCCGAAAAGGTCTCAGGCATATCCCACGGCCGTTTCGGGGAATACCGGGCAGTGCTGGTGGCCCGTGAAAGGCACCGCTCCCATCATTATTTTTCCGAAGGCGACGACCATCTTACAATGAGTCCCGGATGCGCCGACATGGCTGGCCTTTTCATTGTTCCGCAGGCGGATGACTTTGCCAAAATCAATCCTGAGCTGATCTGTGAAATGCTTTCCGAGGTGTCCATTGATGGGGAGGCCGAGAAAAAGGTAATCTGGAAACTGACCAGGACACAGCCTGAGCTCCAGGTCGGAATCATGTCCGGAAAGGAAATAGAATTTGAAATCATATCCGACGGGGCCGGCCGCCAGCGGGTAAGTTTCGAGAACGGACGGCTTTCCTACAACGGGACATTGTACGACGAGCTCCTCTTCGATGCCAGGACAATGTCGACGATGTTCGCCGAGCCTACGTTCATCCTCTACGGAGTGACCATAGGCGTGGATTTCCATTGGGAGAGGAAACTGACCGGGAAGTTCGCCGGCTCCCTCAAGTTTATAGTGGAAGGGAACAATGTGGTGGCTGTCAATGTGATAGGCATAGAGGACTATCTCCTTAGCGTGATTTCATCGGAAATGAAGCCTACCGCTCCCCTGGAATATCTCAAGGCCCATGCGGTGATTTCACGTACCTGGGTGATGAAGCAGATTGCCCGGAGAAAGGATGGCGGCAATGCCGTGCAATGCCCTGAGGACAGGGTGGAGGATGGTATCCTGCATATCGAGAGATGGTTCGACACCAATGACCACAAGGCCTTCGACGTCTGTGCCGACGACCATTGCCAGAGATACCAGGGTCTGACCTCGGCTGTCGGCGAGAATGCCCGCAAGGCCGTGGACGAGACCTGGGGAGAGGTTCTGGAATATGATGGAAGTCTCTGTGACGCAAGATTTTCCAAATGCTGCGGAGGCATCACCGAGGAATTCGGGACCTGCTGGGCGGACGAGAATCATCCATATCTGAAATCCGTTCCGGACCCGTATTGCGATACGGATGACGAAGATATTCTCCGCATGGTCCTGAATGACTACGACCTGGAGACCAGGGATTTCTACAGATGGCAGGTGAGATATACCAGGGCGGAACTTTCCGACCTGATCTGCAGGCGCTCCGGTCACGACATCGGCATGCTGAAGGAATTGAAATCTCTCCGCAGAGGGCCTTCCGGAAGAATATGCGAGCTTCTCATCATTGGCTCCAGAATGTCAATGTCGGTCGGCAAGGAATTGATGATCAGGCGATTCCTTTCGGAGTCCCATCTGAAAAGCTCGGCCTTCACGGTGAGCGTGGAACCGGGCCGGACCGAGGCGGAAGATATGATTGTCCTCAACGGTTCAGGCTGGGGGCACGGCGTTGGCTTCTGCCAGATCGGAGCCGCAGTGATGGCATTCAGGGGCAATGATTACAGGGCCATACTTTCCCACTATTATCCCGGAGCGGAGACCGCCCGCATTCCGGAATCATCTGTAAAGATTTATGAATAAACGCATTGGCATATCCGGAGCGAGGTCTCCGTGGTGGTGGATTCCGACCGTATATTTTGCGGAAGGTATCCCGTATTTCGTGGTGAACAGCATATCGGTTACAATGTTCACGAAGATGGGAGTGCCGAACGGGGAGATGGCCCTGTTCACCAGCCTCCTCTATCTGCCCTGGACATTGAAGCCGCTCTGGAGCCCTCTCGTGGATATTTTCAAGTCGAAAAGATGGTGGATTGTCACTATGCAGGCCTTGATGACGGCGGCTTTCATACTGCTGGTTTTCAGCATCCCGCACCCTTCGCCCGAGATGATTGCCTCCGGCCGGACTCCGTCGGGCCTGTTCACATTCACATTGCTTCTCTTCATTCTCACGGCATTCGCCTCCGCGACGCACGACATTGCCGCAGACGGCTTCTATATGGTGGTGCTCGACCCAGGCCAGCAGTCATTCTTCGTGGGCATCAGAAGCACATTCTACAGGCTTTCATCCATTTTCGGGCAGGGTGTCCTGGTCGTGATCGCGGGGCTGATTGAGTCGCATACCGGAAACATACCGCTTGCCTGGACCCTCACGATGGCTGTCACTGCCGTCATTTTCGCATTGATTACCCTTTACGACATGTTCCTGCTGCCGAGACACAAGGCGGATGTGGCCGTGAAGACGTCCGGAAGGTCCTCCGCAGGGGAATTCGCCAGGGCTTTCGTAACCTTCTTCCGCAAGCCGGGAATCCTTGCCGCATTGGCATTCATGCTTATGTACAGGCTTCCCGAAGCCCTTCTGCTGAAAATGGTCAATCCTTTCCTCCTCTCCTCTGCCGAGCAGGGAGGCCTCGGACTTTCCACAGCCACGGTCGGCCTGGTTTACGGCACCATCGGTGTGATAGCCCTCATGGTCGGCGGAATAATCGGCGGAATGGCCGCTTCCAGATGGGGACTGAAGAAATCCCTCTGGCCTATGGCCGCCTTCCTCGCCCTGCCTTGTGCCGCATACCTGTACATGAGTATGTCAATGACTCATAACATTCTGGTTATCAGTATATTGATTGCTATAGAGCAGTTTGGCTACGGCTTTGGATTTACTGCATATATGCTGTATATGATGTATTTTTCGGAAGGGGAGTACAAGACTTCGCACTATGCCATATGCACTGCCTTCATGGCACTCAGCATGATGATACCGGGAGCCTTCGCCGGATATCTTCAGGAAATGACCGGTTACGTGAATTTCTTCTGGATCGTGATGGTCTGCTGCATTGCCACGGCGGGTGTGACCTGCCTGCTGAAAGTTGATCCTGAATACGGTAAAGTTGTCAAGAAATGAAAGATATGAGAACAGCGTTGATTTCCATTTTGCTGGCATTCCTGCCTGCAGTGCTTGATGCTGCCCCGGCTGTGAAGGTGCGTACCGGCATCGAGGTGCTCGAAGGCCGTGGCTTTGAAGGGCTTGAGGGCAAGCGTGTGGGTCTTGTGACCAATCCGAGCGGGGTGGACCGCAACCTCCGTTCCACAATCGATATACTCAATGAGGCCGAGAATGTCAATCTCGTGGCCCTTTTCGGCCCTGAGCACGGTGTCCGCGGGGATGCCTACGCCGGGGACAAGGTGGACGATTCGGTGGACGCTGCAACGGGAATCAAGGTGTATTCCATCTACGGGAAATATCGCGAGCCTTCCCAGGAGATGCTGGAGGGCATCGACATAATGGTTTATGACATCCAGGATGTCGGGACCAGGTCCTACACTTTCATCAGCACTCTCGGACTGGTGATGCGCGCCTGTGCGAAGAAAGGTATCGGGGTGATGGTTCTGGACAGGCCCAATCCATTGGGAGGCAATAAGATAGAAGGCTGCATAGTGGAGCCCGGCTTCTTCTCTTTCGTGAGCGAGTTCCGGATTCCGTATATATACGGGCTGACTGTCGGCGAGTTGGCCATTCTCATCAATGAGGAAGGCCTGAACTGCGGGCAGAAGGGCAATGAGGAGCATCTCAGATGCAGCCTGACCGTGATCCCGATGGAGGGCTGGACCAGGGACATGACATATCTGGAAACCGGATTGCCGTGGGTTCTCCCGTCCCCGAACATTCCGTATCCGCAGTCGGCCATCAATTATCCATGCTCGGGAATTGCAGGCGAGTTCTTCAATTATCTCAATGTCGGTGTGGGCTACACTTTCCCGTTCGCCGCATTCGCCGCCCAGTGGATTGACGCGACGAGGCTCAAGGCCGAGCTGGACAGCTACGCTCTCCCGGGCGTGGCATTCAGGGAGGTCCACTACAAGCCGACAGCAGGGAGCAGCCAGGGGAAGCTGGTCCACGGGGTTCAGTTTTATTTTACTGATTATGAGAAGGCTGAGATTTCAATGACCCAGTTCTACGTGATGCAGGCGGTACACAGGCTGTATCCGGAACACAATCCTTTCATGATCACTCCGTCCCGCAATGAAATGTTCGACAAGATTTGTGGTACGGATTATGTAAGAAGGACATTTTCAAAACGTCTTATGGCCTGCGACATAGCGGACCGATGGCGGGGGGACGCTGAAGAATTCAGGCTCATGGCGCGACGTTATTACATCTATCAGTAATCTAAAACTTTTGTGATTATGAGAGGGTTAGCAAAATTCTTGATGGCATTGACCGCAGCTGCGGCAATGATTTCATCCCCAGTCTATATGGATGCTCAGACACGCAGGTCCACCACGACCACCTCGCAGAGAGGTTCGACCGGATCTTCATCTTCTTCAAGGTCAAGTTCCTCACGCTCGTCTTCAAGTTCTGCATCCACGAGATCCTCAGGTTCGACCTCTACACGTTCCGGCGGCTCTGCCGTGAGGTCGTCCAGCTCGACTTCATCGAGGCCATCAGCGACGGTTTCCAGACCTTCATCAGGGTCTGCGGTCTCATCCAGGCCGTCAGCCACCACGCAGACCCGTTCCACTTCTTCACAGAACAGATCCGCCACAACCCAGAGCCGGTCAACTTCCACCCAGAGCCGTTCAACCGCGACTCAGACTGGTTCTGCCACCCAGAACCGTACCGTGACAGGACGTTCCTCGGCGACTACCTCCCGTTCAACAGGAAGTACAACACGTTCATCTGGAAGTACAACCCGCTCATCAGCAACGGCTTCCCGTCCTGCTGCCAGCCGTCCTTCCGGCTCCACACAGGTAAGAGGCGGTTCCAGCTCCACCGGTACCAGAACCTCCGGAAGTTCCACGGTTTCATCATCAAGGCGTACTTCTTCCGGCACCGGTACCAGAGTTGCACAGCCAATCAACAGAGGCGGTTCCTCAGCCGCAACGCCACAGCAGAGGCCTTCTGCTGGCAGTGCGGTCCGCAGCAATGTCACCAGGGGAGGAGGACTTTCCACGGTGACAAGCGAGATGCGCACGAGACCTTCCTCCGCCCAGTCTTCGCGGCAGCCGGCCGTCAGGGGAGGCATGTCGGATGACTTCAGGATTTACAACCATGACGTTTACAGGGTACCTCCGCGCGAGAGGGATTTCATACACTATGACAGACCTGGACATTTCTTCGACCGCCATAGCCCGCATTGCTTCGGGTTCAGGGTTCAGGTGCTCCCTCCTCACCACGTGCACAGGACATTCTTCGGCATTGACTACTATATCTGCGACAATGTCTACTACCGTCATTATCACGGACATTACATCGTCTGCCGCCCGCCTTTCGGAGTTGTCATAGACAGGGCCATCAGGGATCTGGCATTCGCCACGGTGAGATTCGCCTACTATTCCAATGTCTACAATACATACAGGGCCATTGACGAGAACAACCGCTACATCGACCAGCAGAACAGGATCATTGCCCAGAACAATGCGACAATCCTTGCGCAGAACAATGCGATTGCAATGAACCCGGCATTGGCAAGGTCCTCATACGACGTCGCGAACAGACTCGGACTCGTCCAGAGCTATGCGTATGCCGACAAGGAATACTACTACGAGGATGGAGTATTCTATATCATCAATGCAGGCGGACAGTATCAGACCATCGTCCCTCCGGCCGGAGCTCTCGTGGAGACTCTTCCGGATGACTACGAGATCATTACCCTGGACGGCATCGAGTACTACAGGGTTGACGATACGGTCTACAGGCTGACCCTCGTGCAGGGCAATCCTTACCTCGAGGTCCTCGGCCAGATGTACGGTTCACTTTCAAGGAAGTATGATTACTACAATTAATGATTTCAGCAAATGATAGGAGTCGTTGACTCCGGATCAGGCGGGTTGTCCGTATTGAAGGAGATGACCCGCCTTCTTCCTGGAGAGAAATATCTGTATTACTCTGACAATGCCTGGTGTCCTTACGGAGAGAAGACCAGGGATTTCATTATTGAAAGAATGAGGGCTGTCACGGACTTTCTGCTCGGGAAGGGAGCCGATATAATCGTGGTGGCCTGCAATACGGCTACTTCGGCGGCGATTTCCACATTGAGGGAGGAGTACTCCGACGAGTCTTCAGAACAATGCAGGGAGCGGGTTCTCCGGCTGACAGGCGGACGCCGTGACCATATCCGTTTCATCGGGATGGAGCCTGCAGTGAAACCTGCCGCTCTCGGCACCAGGACCGGCGTAATCGGAGTTCTGGCCACGGCAGGGACGCTCAAAGGCTCAAAATATCTGACTTCCAAGGGCAATGTCGAGGACAATGTCAAGGTGGTTGAACACGTGGGCAACGGCTTCGTGGAACTTGTGGAAAGCGGCAGGCTTGAAGGGCCCGAGGTCGAGAAGACCGTTTCGGAAAGTCTTCAGCCATTGCTCCGGGCGGGGGCTGACATCATTGTCCTGGGCTGTACCCACTATCCTTTCCTGCTTCCGGTGATGGAGAAGATTGCCGGGCCTTCGGTCAGGTTCATCGACCCGGCTCCGGCGGTAGCCCGCCATCTGGCGGATGTGATGAAAGAGGACGGCCTCCTTTCCGGGAAACCGTCCGCTGATATCTCATTGTCAGGAAGACCTGACGTAAGTCTTTTCTCTTCAGGCGACGATGCCTGTCTCAGAAGCCTTTTTGAACTGGCTATCTGCCGGGAGGAGGGCCCATCGGACCGCGTCCGGGACCTCCTGGACCACCGGGACCGCCCATAGGGCCGCCCATCCGGCTCCTGCCCATCGTGCCGAATCTCCAGGTCAGCGAGAGGATGACATAGCGGCCGAGGGTGTTGTTCCAGGTCTCTGTGTGATAGTTGGCCGAGTCGCTGATTGACAAGTTCTTGGCCTGGTTCAGAAGGTCGTATGCCTTGAGGGACAATGTCCATTTGTTCTTGAACAGGAGTTTGGTGATTTCCACGTTGAGGATGTACTCGTCGTCCTGAGGCGTTGTGTATCCGCAGTACCAGTTGTAGTCGAAATCGGCCACGAGACCCACTCCGCCCGGTATTGTCCAGTTCATTGAAGCGGAAAGCTGGTTGTTCCTGGTCATATCCGTGTTTACGGAGTTCATCGTGTACCAGGACTTGTTGAGGCGAGTCCTTCCGCTGGCCGTAATCTCCACGAAATCATTGCGGTAAGTGGCCTTGAGCCTTTCCATGATGCTCATAGTCTGGATTTTGTTCGTGGTGAAGTATCCGCTCTCTCCGAGGTCAGGGAAATCCTGATGGAAGAGTTCGTAGTCGAAATTGGTGCCGTCGTAATACTTGTCCGTATTGAAGGAACTCTTTCCGACGTATGAAGACGAGGTGTACCAGCTGCCGCTCAGCATGTTGGAGATGCTGAAGTTGGACTTGGCTATAGGAGCGTTGAAGAATGTCCTGAGGGCTGCGTTTCCGGAGGTCGGACCGTTGACCGGAAGGGAGAACTGCGTTCCACCGTCATTGTACCAGCTGGCGTTGACTATAGGCGACTGGACCAGACCTCCTTCCAGGCTTCCGGAAAATGAAAGGAACTTCGTCCTGTCGGAATATCCGAACCTTGTCCTGATGTCGTGCCTGAAATACGGCTTCAGATATGGGTTTCCGAGTGATACGCTCAGAGGGTTGGAGTTGTCCGGAACCGGCATGAGCTGCGATGTGGTAGGCTGGGCGGAGTTTCCGAAGTAGAAGCCGCGGATGTTTGTATTGTCGTTGATGTCGTACCAGATCATTGCCGAAGGCGACCAGTTGACCACGGTGCTGTTGTAGTCCTGTCCGTTGGTCTCGTTGTGGGTGATGGTCGGTACTACCGCCGCTCCGAGCTGTGCCCTCAGCTTGTCCTTCTGGTACATGAAGTTGAAACCTGCCCTGTGTGTCTGGTACTTGTTCAGGATGCTGCTGGAGTATTCCTCGTTCGGGATCATGTCCTCTTTGTTGAAATTCCGGTTATTCTCATCGAAATCAGCAACGAAGCCTGAATCGTAGGTGTTTTTCTCCGATTTGTTCTGGCTCCATTTGTACTGGTAGTTGGCTTCGAGGTAGAAGCCTGCACCGAGAGGCTCGGTATAGACTAGCCTTCCGCCGATTGAGGAGGAAGTCGAGTTCCTGTCGAAGAACTGGTTGACGATTTCCTTGTCCTTTACAGTGATGCCGTCCTCCTCGTAAGTATTTGTCAGGGACTGGTTGTATCCCGTGAGGTCATTGTTGCTGAAGTTATAATCGACATTTATTGACAATGTTCTTCCCGGTATTCCGAGACGCTGCCTGAAGAGGAAGAAACCGTTAGTGGTCCAGTTGTCATTGTTTCCTCCGTTGAAGTTGAAACCCTTATTGAGAGTGTCAGCTACCGCTGAAGGCTGTCCATGGGTGTCGAAGGTGGAC
The DNA here is from genome assembly GCA_034089285.1 of Candidatus Cryptobacteroides sp. Taxonomy (GTDB): domain Bacteria; phylum Bacteroidota; class Bacteroidia; order Bacteroidales; family UBA932; genus Cryptobacteroides. Next base: position 48,908 of record JAXDUM010000012.1, on the reverse strand, counting down.
ATTTCAGAGAAATTACCCTTGCCGAAATTGAACTGGGGCTGGAAGAGGATTGAGGTATTGTCCGAGAACTTGTGTTCCAGGCGTACTCCGAATCTGTGTCCCTGGGAGTTGTTGGCGCTCGCTCCGTTCGTATTGTAGATGAGCTGGGAACCGTCGTCAAGATATGTGGTCTTGGAACTCTTCTCGAGGACATCCGTCTGGGTGTTGTTGTAGAGATAGTTGGCCCCCAGGTCCATCTTGTCGCCGCAGAGGTCCCAGGCACCGTTTATTCCACCCATCCAGGACGAGGTGATACCGTTGCTGCTTCCCCAGCCGCCGCTTCCGCGGCCCATTCCGCCGCCTCGCATTGAACCCATCATGCTGCCGGAGAGATCATTGAAACCGCGGTTGTTGGTGTTGTTGGCATTGAGAATGATGCTGAGCTGGCTCTTTTCGGTGAATCTTCCGATGAATGCGGCTCCCTGATATCTCCAGTCGCCGTTGTCAGCGAGTTCCGAGCTGGATTTCTCCAGCCAGTCGTGTCCGCCGCCGGCCATCACATTGCCGAAGAGTCCGTTCATCATCCCCTTCTGGATGCTGAGGTCGATGACTGTCTCCTCCTGTCCGTCGTCAATTCCGGTGAACTGGGCCTGCTCCGATTTCTTCTGCACGACCTTCACCTTCTCGACAATCTTGGCCGGGATGTTCTTCGACGCGAGGGAAGGATCGTCCAGGAAGAAGGTTTTTCCGTCGATGGTTATCTTGCTGATAGTCTGCCCGTTGGCTGTCACGCTTCCGTCCTCGCCGACTTCCACGCCCGGGAGCTTCTTGAGAAGGTCCTCGAGCACGTCGTTGTCAGTGGTCTTGAAGGATGAGGCATTGTACTCGACAGTATCCTTCTTGATTATGATAGGGTTGCCGGTGGCAGTCACGCTGGCTGCGTCGAGCACCCTGTTGTCCGGGGCCATCTCGACTTCTCCGAGATTGACGGCCTCCTTCACTGTAATATCCCTGCTGTACTCCTTGTATCCAAGCAGTTCAGCCTTGATCGTGTAGCTTCCGGCGGCCACCTTGTCGATCACGGCTTTGCCGCCATCGTCAGTGAGGACGTATTTGTAAGGGGTCTTTTCCCCGCTCCTGGTGAGGGATACAGTGGCGTAGGCTACCGGCTCTCCGGTGCTCTTGTCTTTCAGGACAAGGGATACCGACCTTGACTGGGCCATCCCCGTGAATGAGAATGCGGACATCAGAATCAGCCCGCAAAGCAGCGCAATGATTTTCTTCATTGATCTTTTTCAGTTTTCAGTAACACTCTGTGAATGCTTCCGCAGATTCCTTCCGGGAAGCAACAGCCATTAGACAAATCCGCCGGCCCGGGGTTTAATCCGTCCGGCTTGAAAATGTCATTTTATCCTGTCGGGATTGTCGGCTATGAATTTCTCCCAGCTTCCTCCGCTTTTCATCCCGGCGAGGGGATTCGAGAGCTGGTAATAATGGCACATTGCAATGGCGAGCGCATCGGTCGCATCCAGGAATTTCTCCTCGATGTCTATGCCCAGGATTCTCTGCAGTATTGTGCTTACCTGATTCTTGGAGGCGGCTCCGTTTCCCGTCACGGCCACCTTGGCCTTCCTCGGCGCATATTCAGTGATGGATATGCCTCTTGTGGTGGCCGCCAGCATTGCCGCTCCCTGCGCCCTGCCGAGCTTGAGCACGACCTGGGCATTCTTCCCGTAGAATGGGGATTCCAATGCCATCTCGTCAGGGGAGAACCTGTCGCACACGTCTCCGATCTCCCTGAAGATGCGGCTCAGTTTCGAATAGGCGTCCTTCTCCTTCCTGAGGTCGATGACTCCCATCTCCAGGTAGTGAGGCTTGCCGTTTTCAACACGGATGACCCCGAAGCCAAGAATATTGGTTCCGGGGTCTATTCCGAGAATTGTAGTGTCTTTTATCATCAGGCCGGATCAGTCGATGTAGTCGAATCCGGTGTACGGCCTCAGGATCTCAGGAATGACGATTCTGTCCTCCTGCTGGTTGTCCTCAAGCATTGCCGCAACCACACGCGGCAGGGCGAGGGAACTTCCGTTGAGGGTGTGGCAGAGCTGGGTCTTGCCGTTCTCGTCCTTATATCTGAGGTGGAGACGGTTTGCCTGGTATGTCTCGAAGTTGGAGACTGAGGAAATCTCAAGCCATCTCTGCTGTGCGGCTGACCAGAGTTCGAAATCGTAGGTGATGGCGGAGGTGAAGCTCAGGTCACCGCCACAGAGCCTGAGGATCCTGTACTTGAGTCCGAGCTTGTTCACGAGATCCTCCACGTGGGCAATCATTTCGTCGAGGGCCTTGTAGGAGTTCTCCGGCTTTTCGATGCGCACGATTTCCACCTTGTCGAACTGGTGGAGCCTGTTCAGGCCTCTTACGTCCTTGCCGTATGAGCCTGCCTCCCTGCGGAAGCACGGAGTGTATGCGGTCAGCTTCTGCGGGAACTGGTCGTTTGCGAGGATGACATCCCTGTAAATATTGGTCACCGGTACTTCTGCGGTAGGGACGAGATAGAAATCGTCGAGGCCGACATAGTACATCTGGGCCTCCTTGTCAGGGAGCTGGCCGGTACCGAAACCGGAAGCGGCGTTCACCATGATCGGCGGCTCAATTTCCTTGTATCCGTCAGCTGTATTCTGGTCGAGGAAGAAGCTTATGAGCGCTCTCTGGAGTTTGGCACCCTTGCCTTTGTAGACCGGGAATCCCGCTCCGGTGAGTTTCACGCCAAGGTCGAAGTCGATGATGTCGAACTTCCTGGCGAGATCCCAGTGAGGGAGGGCATTTTCCGGAAGATGGATTTCCGGACCGCCCATCTTCACGACCTGATTGTCCTCGGCTCCCTTGCCCGGAACGACGAGGTCGCAAGGTATGTTCGGGAGAAGCACCAGCTGTGCCTCAAGTTCCTTGTTTGTGACATCAGCCTTTGCGAGGAGCTCGGTTGACTTTGCCTTCAGCTCGGCCACTTCCTTCTTGGCCTCCTCGGCCTCGGCCTTCCTGCCTTCTTTCATGAGGCCTCCGATGAGGCCCGCCTTCTGCTTCTGCTGAGCGAGGAGGGCATCGCTCTCTGTCTGGAGCGACCTTCTTTCAGTGTCAAGTTTCAGGACTTTCTCAACGATGGCTCTTGCATCGAAGTTCTTAACTGCAAGTTTCCCGATAACGAATTCGGGATCGTCGCGAAGCATTTTGAGTGTCAACATGATATTTTTACGTCTAATGTTCTTCAAATAAAAAAACAGAGGACCGCACGCCGAACTCGAAGTGCAATCCTCTGATGTCTTTCAAGACCCTTCGAGCTAGTTCTCAAAAGGGATAACCGACACGTAAGATTTGTTCTCTCTCTTCCTGGTGAACTTGACTGTGCCGTCAACGAGGGCATAGAGAGTATGGTCCTTGCCGATTCCGACGTTCTTGTCAGGATTGTGCACGGTACCTCTCTGGCGGACGATGATGTTTCCGGCCTTTACGACCTCTCCGCCGAACTTCTTGAGACCGAGTCGTTTGCTTTGCGATTCACGACCGTTCTTGGAACTACTTTGACCTTTTTTATGTGCCATTTTTCTTTCCTCCTGTTAATGATTAAGCGATAGAGTCGATGCGGATCTTGGTGAGCTTCTGGCGATGGCCGTTGAGCTTCTGGAATCCTTTGCGACGGATTTTCTTGAATACCAATACTTTCTTTGCCTTGGCATCATCATTGAGCACGGTAGCCTTGACTACTGCGCCTTCTACGTAAGGGGCTCCGACCTTCACTTCGCCCTCATTGTCGAGGAGAAGCACCTTGTCGAACTCGACCGTCTCATCGTTCTTGGCCGAAAGACGGTTGACGAAAATCTCTGCGCCAGCCTCTACTTTGAACTGCTGGCCTGCAATGTCAACGATTGCGTACATTCTGTAAAACTTTAAAAGTTCCGGCTGCAAGCGCCCGCCCTTCATACGGCGGAACTTTACGGAGCTTGGCAGTCATAATCACAATAGGACCGCAAATTTAGCATTTTTATCAAATACTGCAAAATATTTTCTGAATATTCCTTAAATTTGTGACAGATAAGATAGAGACTTTATGGATTCACCATTCATATTTGACAAATCGGTCACCGGGAAATCCTTTGCCGGAAGGCGGGGTGATTGCAATACTCTCTCCGGAATGCTCTCCCACGGCCAGAATGTCGTGATCTGGGGGCCTCCCAAGTCGGGCAAGATGTCGGTTGTCAGGCAGACCCTGTTCAATCTGAGGACGTCCGGGCATACTCCGGTATTGTGCGAGGTGGATTTGCTGAACATCAGGACGCCGGAGGCCTTCCTCCGCAGATTCGCCGGCAATGTCATCAAATCCGTCGCCGCCGCCCCCGGGGAGATGGGCGAGATTTCTTCAGCATTTCTCGGAGATACATCGCTGGCCTTCGACGAGAATCTTTATCTGGAGACCGGGGAACTCTTCCAGGGCTCTTTCCCGTTGTCCGAAGAGGAATCCAGGGAAATCATCGAGCTGCCCTACAGGCTTGCGGAGTCCCGCAAGACTGACGTGATCGTGGTGATCAGGGAGTTTCAGAACATCGGCACGGACGAGGGGGACAGGATTCTCCGCATTATGCAGGATGTGCTTGCCTCGCACAAGGATGCCCCGGCCCCTTATTGCTCATTCGTGCTTCTCGGCTCCCGGGTCAATGCCATGGCGGATATCTTCAACCGGAGGAAACTTTTCTGGAACGTGGTCGAGAGGCTGGCGCTTTCTCCATTGACTTCCACGGAGATAGCCGAGTATGTGATGAGAGGGTTTTCCATGGGAGGAAAGGTCATTGACAGGGAACTTGTGCAGGGTGTCTGCAATCTTTTCCGCAACAATGTCTGGCACATCAACCATTTCTTCTTCATCTGCGACTGCCTTTCCAAAGGTTACATCAGCGAAATCACGTTCAAGGATGCCCTTTCCTGCATGGTTTCTGTACACGAGCCTGAGTATCAGAGGATAATGGATGACCTCACCTCATTCCAGATCAGGTTTCTCAAGGCTGTCCTGGACGGTGTCGTGAAGTTCAGCACCACGGATGTGATCGAGAAGTACGCCCTCAATTCCTCCGCAAATGTCAAGCGCGTCAAGGATGCCCTCATGAAGAAAGAGGTGATTTTCTACAATGACAAGGACGAACCTGAGATAATGGATCCGCTTTTCGAGTATTGGCTCAGGCAGTTTTATTTCGGGGTTTCAAGAAAGTGAAAAAATGATACATTGATATGGGAAACGCCAGGAAACATATTGTAGTGCTGACCGGTGCCGGCGTCAGTGCCGAGAGCGGCATCAGCACGTTCAGGGACAATGGAGGCCTCTGGGACAAGTTTGACCCTCAGGTAGTTGCGTCAATTGATGGCTGGAGGAAGGACAAGGCCCTCCTGTTGGATTTCTACAATATCCGCAGGAAGGAACTGGCCGGAGTGAAGCCCAATGCAGCCCACCTGGCCATCGCCGCCCTGGAGGACAGGTACAATGTCGATGTCATAACCCAGAATGTGGACAATCTCCACGAGCGCGCAGGCAGCACCCGCGTCCTGCATCTTCACGGCGAGCTTACCAAGGTCCGTCCTGAGGACAGCTGCAATGAGAATGACGGCTTCTCCGAGGCGAAGGTGTTCGACATCGGCTATGGTGAGATTTTCCTTGGAGACAAGTCCCCTGACGGTGTCCAACTCCGCCCGCATATAGTCTGGTTCGGAGAGGCGGTCCCGAAAATCGGCAAGGCCATCGACATTGTCTCCCGGGCTGATATCCTTCTGATTGTGGGAAGTTCCCTGAGCGTTTATCCTGCGGCGGGACTGTACCGCTATGCGCCTTCTTCCGCACCGGTCTTCCTCATCGACCCGGCCGATGTCAATGTCCGCGACAAGCGTATAAGGCATATCCGGGCAGTCGCCTCCGAGGGGATGGAGGAGTTCACTAGGCTTGTACGGGAGATGTAGCTACTGTTCCGGTTTTTTCGCAAAAATGCTTGCATTCCGGAAAAAAGTAGTATCTTTGCACCCGCTGAAATGAGACCGCAATCCCGCTAAGTGAGGGATTCGATTGAAACAGTGAAACTTACAACAAAAGGAGGTGATTCAGACATGATTATTGTACCGCTTAAAGATGGTGAGAACATCGAGAGGGCTCTCAAGAGATTCAAGAGAAAATTCGAGAAGACAGGCGCTATCCGCGAACTCCGCGCGAGGAAGAATTTCGTGAAGCCGTCTGTGAAGAGGAGAGAGCAGATCCAGAAGGCTATCTATGTACAGCACATGCAGCTTGAGGACGAGCAGTAATCCAGTACAGTAAGAATATCTGAACAGGATATCTTCAAGATGATCGGAAGTAAGCGCTTCCGGTCATCTTTTTTAGTCATTGACCGGAAAATGACTTATATTTGTACATTGGCTCTCAGTGCCTGAAAATTAATCGACGAATGATGGAAAAAGACAACAATGCGGCTCGGGATGCGGCTTCTCCGAAAAGGAAGCGCAGGAGATTAAGAGGACTCGGAATCGCGGCAGGATCTGTCGCAGGATTGCTGCTGGTACTGATGACAGTGCTCCAGGTGCTGATGAGTCCTTCCGTGATGAAGAGCATCGTGGAGAAGATTGCCGCTGAATATGTGGACGCAGATGTCCGGGTGGGCGATATCAGGGCGCATATGTTCAGAAGCTTCCCGAATATTGTCCTGAGCGTTGACCGGCTTGAGGTCACTTATCCTCACGACAGATATGCGAGGTATGATACCGTAGGCATTGACGGACGTCTCCGCCATATGGGAAGGGGAGAGTCGGCCGACACCCTGGCCTCGCTCCGCAGCCTCAGGCTTTCAGTAAACTATCTTGCGGCGGTTTTCGGACAGATACACATCAATGAGGCCACTCTCGACAAGCCGAGAATCTTCGCCCACTGGTATTCCCCTGAGGATGCCAACTGGAATGTGCTCAAGAATATATCCATCTCCGATACCGAGGATACGTCGGTGACCGTTCTTCCTCCTGTAGCGGTCAACAGGATTGCCCTGACCGGCCGCCCGGCCGTCTTCTATACTGACTGCCGGGATACCGTTTTTGCGGCGATAGCATTGAAGGAAATCGCATTCAGAGGGAAGCTGCATTCCCGCAAGTCTTCAAGAAACCGGCTGGGACTCAGGATTGACAGCCTGTTCGTGTCCGGACGTCTCCCGGCGGATACCCTAGCCGTCGCCCTTGACCATTTCAATGTGGATGAGGATGGAAACGTCATGCATTTCGACGCCTCGGCCAAGGCTTTCGCGGGGACCAGCGCCTATGGCAGACTCCTGCTCCCGCTGGCTGCCAGGGGAGACCTCTCGCTGCCGAAGGATGAGGTCGTCTCGGTTTCCCTCAGGAATTTCGAGGCTGAACTGGCCACCATTGCCATGACAGGAGATGCTGATGTGAAACTGTACGGGGACAGTACATACGTAAGGGCGGAGGCGGAGATCGACGAGTGCCGGGTAGATGACATCATCAAGTTCGCGGGAAAGAACCTGCTCCCGGAACTGTCTGACCTGCAGACCGATGCGGCCGTTACTCTTACCGCCCTCTGCGACGGGTACTACAATCCTGAGAGGAACACGCTTCCGGAATTCATCGCCGAGATTGTGGTTCCGTCATCATATGTGAGATATCCGGGAATTCCGGACGGAAATGTCCGTGCGGACATAAATGCGCAGACGGACCCTGCCGGAAAGCTGGATGTGACGCTCAATGATATCTGTCTCCAGTTCTGCGGAGTGGACCTGGATGCCACGGGCAATGCCTATGACCTTCTCGGCCTGGACCCGCTCTTCAATGTGGATGCCAGGGCCGAGGCTGATCTGTCCGTACTGGCTTCCCACCTTCCCGACACCTTGGGAATCTATGCCGGAGGAGTTCTGGATGCCGCGCTCAAGGGCAATATCAGAATGTCGCAGCTGAACAGCGACAATATTTACCGCGCTGCGCTGGACGGCTATGTAAGGGGAGACAGCATTGCCTTCTCGATGCCTGCCGATTCGCTGTCATTATGGCTCGGAGGTGTATCTGCCGGCATTGTCTCGGTGAAGAACACCCTGGACACCAAGCTCCCGAGAGGGGAGAAGGTCCTGGCTTTCACCGCAGGAGCCGATACCCTGAGCGCCATTCTCGGGCAGGACAGGGTCAGGGCATCGAAACTGGTGGTCCAGGCCCAGAATGCAAGCCGGGCCTACACTGAAGCCTACGGGAAGGAGAGCAAGCCGGTCTTCGGCACATTCGATATGAACAGATTGTTCTATGCCGGAACCGATTCCCTCTTCATGGGAGTGCTCGGGGCCAATGGACAATTCAAGATTTCCAGCAGGGTACGGGGCGATATCGTGACACCGCTCATGACATTGAGCGCAGGCATTTCAAGAGCCTTCGGCCGCTCCGGGGTTAACCGTGCCGCCTTCAGGGATGTATCAGTCTCCGCATCGGCGGTGATGACCACATTCGAAAGGAACCAGAGGCGGGAGCATATCCTGGATTCCCTGCAGAGGGTTTATCCGGGTGTCAGGAGGGATTCCCTGTTCTACCGGGCATTCAGCGGCAGGATGAAGACGGTCGCAAAGGACAATTCCGGATTCGAGGATGTCAGGCTGGATCTGGGCTCGACGGTTTCGAAGTATTTGAGAGAGTGGGCAATGAACGCCTCCCTGGATATCAGGAACGGACTTCTCTACACTCCTTATTTCCCTTTGAAGACTTCGATTTCCGACGTCCGCTTCAATGCCGACAACAATAGGGTTGCCCTGGACAATATTACCGTCAATTCCGGCGGCTCCGACATTTCCGCCAGGGGAGAGGTGACCAATATCAGGCCTGCGATGGTGGGGCGCGCCCCTCTTAAACTCAACCTGAAGGTCACTTCGGAGCAGATCGATGCCAATGAGCTCCTGACCGCTTACAGTGCCGGCATGAACTGCAGGCCGGAAACTGCGGCTGCCGGAGATGCCTCCACGGAAAACATTTCGGAATTCATCGCCCAGGCTGAGACCACCGTGTCCGAAGTGGCTGACACTGCGCTTTCCCTGATCGTGATCCCTGCCAATATTGAAGCGAATATCTCGCTGGAAGCCAACGATATAGACTACTCGGACCTCTGCATCGACTGGATGGCTTCGGATATCGTGATGCGCAACCGCTGCCTCCAGGTGACCAATACTGTCGCCACCTCCAACATGGGGGACATCTATTTCGAAGGCTTCTATTCTACCCGCTCGAAGGACGACATCAAGACAGGATTCGACCTTAACCTTGCCGACATCACTGCCGACAAGGTCGTCCAGCTCTTCCCTGTGGTAGATACCATAATGCCGATGCTGACATCGTTCAAGGGCCATCTGGACTGCGAAATAGCCGCAACCACCGACCTGGACACCAATATGGTCATATTGACTCCTACCATGAACGGAGTCATCAAGATCAAGGGAAGGGACGTGTCGGTGGAGGACAGCCCGGAGTTTCGGAAACTGGCCAGGACATTGATGTTCAAGGACAAGAAAATCGGAAAGGTGGCGGATATGTCGGTATCCGGCATTGTCAGCGACAACCGCCTGGAAATCTTCCCGTTCGTGCTGAAGGTGGACAGGTATACGATGGCGATGAGCGGGCTTCAGGACTTCGACCAGAGTTTCAGGTACCATGTGTCGGTTCTGAAGTCCCCGCTTCCGTTCCGCTTCGGCATCAATCTTTACGGAAACTTCGACAAGTGGAAGTTCAAGATCGGCAAGGCCAAGTACAAGAATACCAATGTGCCGGTGTTCACGGCAGTTATCGATACCACGAAGATGAATCTGGTGAATTCGATTCACAATATCTTCACGAGGGGAGTGGAGGCGGCTGTCCAGACCAGCGGCTCCCTGAAGGCGGCTGTCGAGGAGAGGAAGGTCGAGGTAGGATATGACGCAAACTCGGACATAGACTCTCTGGATGCTTCCGAGATGCGGGTTCTGGACTCTCTCCAGACTGTGATGGATGCGCCGGACTCGGTGGCCACCGTATTGGAGAATGTGGAAGAGACGGTCGGGACTGCGGTCCTGGAGGCAGAGCAGGCAGCTCTGTCCCGCAGGGAGGCCCGCCGGCAGAGACGTGCGGAAAGAAGGGAAAAGAGAAATGCTGAAGCTGTAATTGAAGAGCAATGATGAATACGGGCGACTATCTTGAAGTTACTGTCGGCATTGAGCCGTTTTCACAGGAGAATGCCGAAATAGTTGAGGCAATGGTATCCGAGCTCCCATACGATTCCTTCGTCATCGGGGACAAGGATCTGAAATGCTATATCCAGAAGGAGCTTTATGACAGGAGGGCGCTCAGGCTTGTGCTCTCGGACCTTCCCTTCACTACCTCCATTCTGGCTGTTCCTGTCCCTTTCCGCAACTGGAATGCGGATTGGGAGAAAGGATTCCAGCCCATAGTGGTGGACGGCACGGTGACGGTCAGAAAGGCTGACGACGTGAATTGTCCCAGGACAAGGTACAATATCAAGCTCCGTCCGGAGATGGCGTTCGGTACCGGTCATCACGACACCACCCGTATGATGCTCTCCTCTATGCTGGAGCATCGGGACAATATAAGGGGCAAGGTGGTGATGGATATGGGCTGCGGCACGGCCGTGCTGGCCATCCTGGCTGCCAAGATGGGGGCGGAGAAAGTGTATGGAATCGACATTGATGCAGTCGCGGCCCATTCCGCCTGGCTCAATGCCCGGCTGAACCGGGTAGGCAGGCGTGTAGAGACATATTGCGGAGATGCGTCCCGGCTTCAGCTCGGAAAGTACGACCTTCTCCTCGCCAACATTCACCGGAATATCATCCTTATGGATCTCAGGACATATTCCCGCTCCCTGAGGGCCGGCGGCGTCCTCCTGCTGAGCGGGTTCTACGAGTCCGACATTCCGGACATCCGGACCGAAGCCGTGAAATGCGGCCTTGAATTCATAAGGCAGAGAGTGGAGAACGGCTGGGCCTGCCTGCATTTCCGCAGGGACAGGTCCTTGAGGACAGAGGAGATTCTATAGCCTGGTGACTTTCTCTACGTTTTTCAGCAGCTTTATCTGCGAGATGACCTTGTCGAGTTCCATGTTCGACGAGACGGAAATCTTCATTGCAATCTCATAGGTGCCGTGCTGCGGGTTCTCATTGACATTGAACTGCCTCAGGGATGCCTTGAAGGTGTTCACTATGTCCATTATCTGGTTGATGACGAAAGGCTCGATGGCGGTGATGACCTTCAGGGCGGTGATGAATGTGCCGCTTGAAGGGGTGTCTGCCCATTTCACCTTCTGAATCCGGTAAGGGTACATTTCCAGAAGCCTGGCTGCGTTCGGGCAGGACATGCGGTGAATCTTGATGCCGTCCGTCCTCGTCACGAAGCCGAAAACATCGTCTCCGAATACCGGGTTGCAGCAGCGGGCCATCTTGTAATCCAGGCCCTTGAGATCCTTTGCGTTGATTACCAGGATGTCATCCCCGGCGGCAGAACTGCCCTCCCACTGGCTCTTCGAGGCGGCTGCGGCGGCCTGGTCGGCAGCGCGGGCTGCCTCGATCGCCCTGGCCTCCATCTCCTCGTGCTCGAGAATATAGTTCTTGACAATGTCAATGTCCAGAGTCCCCTCCCCGATGGCGGCGAAGAACGAGTTCACCGTAGGGTACTTGAGCTTCTTCATCAGCTCGGACATATAGTCGTCCGGGAACTCCAGCTTCCAGTTCTTAAGCCTTCTGCTCAGCAGTTCCTTGCCCTCTGAAGCCTTCTTGTACTCCATCTCGCCGAGGACCTGGCGGATCTTGTTCCTTGCCTTGGTCGATACCACAATGCCAAGCCAGCCTGATGAAGGCTTCTGGTTCTTGCCCCTCATTATCTCCACCACATCGCCGGTCTTGAGCTTTTCCTTGATGGAAACGGCCTTGCCGTTGACCTTTCCGCCGGTGCAGGAAGTTCCGAGATTCGTGTGGATATTGAATGCGAAATCCAGGACTGTGGCACCTGCTGGCAGGATCCTGAGTTCCCCGGAAGGGGTGAACACGAAAATCTCCTTGGACGGAGGCTGCGGGAGGTCATCACTCTGGCCCTCGGAAGGATGCTCGAGCGCATATCTCACCGAGGTCAGCCACTTGTCCATTGTCTCCTCGTGCCTGATCCCCTTGTAGGACCAGTGGGCGGCGTGTCCGTTCTCTGCCACATCGTCCATCCTCCTGGTACGGATCTGGACCTCAATGTAGGCGTTGTCCTTGTTCCTGACGGTGATGTGAAGTGACTCGTAGCCGTTCGGCTTCGGGTTGGAAATCCAGTCCCTGAGCCTCTTCGTGTCCGGCTCATATTCCTCGGTCACATAGGAATACACCTTCCAGCACAAATCCTTTTCCGTCTTGAGATCTGTGTCGCAGTCAATGATGAACCTGATGGCGAATACGTCATACACTCCCTCGAACGGGACCTTCTGCTTCTGCATCTTCTTGTAGATGGAGTAGGCTGTCTTGGTCCTGATCTTGAGCTTGTACCTGATTCCCGCAGCCGAAAGCTTGTTCTCTAGCGGGCGGATGAACTCCTCGGTCAGCTTTATGCGGTCTTTCTCCGTGGCTTTCAGCTTGTTGGTGATATGCCTGTATTCCGACGGGTCGGAAAATCTGAAATAGATGTCCTCCAGCTCACTCTTGATGTTGTATAGGCCGAGCTGGTGTGCAAGAGGTATGTACAGCATCAATGTCTCGAGAATCTTCCTCTCCCTGGACATTTTCGGGAAGCTCTCCAGATTGCGCATCACTTCCAGCCTGTCGGCGATTTTGAGCACAGTCACCCTCGGGTCGGTCGAGTACTGGACAATGAGTTTCTTGTAGTTCTCGGCCTCCAGCCTGGTATCCTTCGGCTTGATGGTGGCGATTCTGTTAAGTCCGTCCACCATCTTGCATACCTCAGCAGGGAAACCGGCAATGTCGATTCCTGCCTCGGGATGCTTCCGCACGGCCTCGTGGAGGAAAACCGCCGCCACGCATTCCGCAGGGAGTCCGATTTCCTCGGACACGATAGACGCCACGTTCATAGGATGCTCAATGAACGGATGCCCGTTGTCCCTCAGATCCTCCGACAGCACCTCGCCCGCCTTCTTCCATGCGCGGTACACGAGTTCGAGCCCATCCTCGCCATAATGGGGAAAGGCCACTTTCAGCATTTCTCTGTCTTTTTGCAAGTCCATCATATCTGTCATTTTCAAATGGCCAATTTCCGAAAAAAATCACGGAATTCAAAGAGGAGGTACGGCAATGCCGGAAAATTTCAATGCTGTCCGAAGTTATTATTTTCCAATTATATAAACGAGAGGCTGACCCAAAAGTCGATTAATTGTCATCTCGACCGAGTGAAGCGAGTGGAGAGATCTACATAACAGATTGATTATCAATAGATATCTCGACTACGCACTAAGTGCTTCGCTCGATATGACAGACTTTTGGGTCAGCCCCTCTTCTTCATTTCGGTGCTAGAGTTTTTTCAATTCCAGCTTGTCAACCGCAGGCAACATTGATTCAGAGTTCCAAATCTTTATTGAGTTGCTGCCTTTTGATAAGTTTGCCTCATATGTCAGAAGTACGTAGTCTCCGTCCTGAAATATATCTTTTAAGGATACTTCCAATCCGTTGACAGAAAGATGGATGGCCGGCAATTCAGGGCACCGCTTGACTCTCAGGGAAAGGCCGTATGGCCCGCTTTTCAGAATGTGGACGTCTGTCCATTCAAGGTAATTCGACTCGGAACCTCCGAGATTCATCACTACAGCACGTCCGGAGGCATTATTTTCCGGGATATATTTTGCCCCAGTCCCCCGAATAGCTGTAAATTCCGGACAATAGCCCCATTCGGCTTCATATCTTGTAGGCTCAATGCGGGAACCGGTTACTCTCAGTACTTTGGCTGAATGAGGAGGCAGGCTCATCTCAATTGAATCATATGTCCCAAGATTTTGCTTAGTGTTCAGATCCCTGATTGAGAGTTCTCCACGGAATTCTATTTCTTCAGGGCTTACTTTGAACGTTGCTGAAGTATCCGCAGGATTGTAGAGTGCAATCGCTCTGGTCTTGCCCCATTTTTTCAGGATATCCTTGACAAATACGTATGTCTCGTCCTTGTGCTGGGCAACGTGCGCCTGAAGTCCAAGACCGTCCTGATTGACAGCAATGAGCTCATCGTTTGTGATAATGGCCTTCGTCTCCTCAGGAAGATATTCCAAGTCGCAGCCGAGAAGAAGAGGCGAACTCATAATGCACCAAATTCCGAAGTGCGCCTCTTCCTCCTCATAGCTCAGCCCCAGGCCTTCTTCCCAAAAAGGTGAAGGTTTGATATTATATCCTACTGCCAGCATATCCATGTCATTGTACCTGCCGCCGCCGGCATAGGCGGAAAGATATAGATTTTTTTCTACTATGTACTTGACAGAGGACCAGATAGGACGGATATCTGCGGAGATTCGCCAGGAATTACCGGCATTGCCGACCCAAGTCCCGGGGTAGTCCCATCTGCAGATATTGATTTCAATAGGCTTGTTTGATATACTGTCAATGACGTTCCTTATTTGGAGATAGCGGTCTTTTTCTTCAAGTCTCCTGTTGATACCACCGCAGAAGTCAATTTTGATGAAGTCGAAGTCCCACTCGTTGAAGTATCGTTCTGCATCCTGGATGTCGTGATTCCAAAGGCCGGCACCCAGTCCGTTGAGATCATGATTGTAGCTGGAACCGCAGGTGTTGTCCCCGGCATCGGAATAGATTCCTCCTTTCAAACCGGCTGCGTGAATGTAGTCTACGAGGCGGCGCATTCCGTCCGAACCCTCTGGGAACCTTGTGGGATGAGGTATCATATATCCTGAGGAATCTCTGTATCCGAAGAATCCATCGTCAATGTTGACAAAGGAATAGCCTGCTTTCCTGAGCCCTTTCTCGGCAATGAGGTCGACTTGATGCGTTATGATTGAATCAGAGATATCTACCATGTAGGCATTCCAAGAACTCCAGCCCATCATTGGAGGCCGTACCTCAGGGTTATTGCCTGAACAGGCGCACAGAATTGTGGCTGCTGATAAAATGCACGTAAAAATCTTGTTCATATCACTTATTCAGGATAATTCTTGAGTATGGCTTGATAGGTCTTTTCATCAACAGGAATGATGCATCCGTGCCTTGCGATTGGAGGCGTGATTGTCACGTCCTTCCAAGGCTCTCCTGTCAGAGCTGTTGATTCCCGCATCTGATAGACTGCATTGGTATAGTCCTCATAATAAATCCTGAATTTCCCCTCGGGGGTATGGACCAGAATAGGAGCCTCCCTCCAGTTCGGACTGATTGAAGGTCCCGGATTGGAATAAGGTCCCAGAAGATTGTCAGAGGATGCGATTCTGATGGACTTATGGGTCTTCGGAGCCTTGTCCTCCCATCTCTCGTCTTTCATAATTGCGTAATACTTGCCGTCAAATTTGCGGATAATCACGTCAATCAACGCAATGTCCGCGTCATCTCCTTCAAAGTATGTGGCTGTCGGTGTGTCCGGGGATGCGAAGAACCTGGCAGGTGAGGTGAATTCTGAAAAGTCTGATGTCAGGACATAGCAGGTTCTCATGGTTTCCCACTTCTGCTTGTCGGTTGTATACACACTGGCGTGCCAGGTGATGAGGAATTTGCCTGAATCCTCATCGTAGAACATCTTCGGGGCTCCGATGAACGGAATTTCATTACTCAGGCCGAGATGTGATACATCAAATGAATTGCCATTCAGCTCCTTACGCCTCCATACTATCAAATCTTCAGTATGCCATAGGATGAGTTTTGCGTTAGAGGAAGCACCACGGATTACGCCTATCATATAGTATCTGAAGGGAGCTGAGTCAAACACATCAGGTCCTTTGCAGATATCAGGATGGCCGTAATAGTCCGCTAATACAATCTTTCCCCCGTTGACGGTCTGCCACTTTATTCCATCACGT
Organism: Candidatus Cryptobacteroides sp.; assembly: GCA_034089285.1. Classification (GTDB taxonomy): domain Bacteria; phylum Bacteroidota; class Bacteroidia; order Bacteroidales; family UBA932; genus Cryptobacteroides. The sequence continues at coordinate 32,902 of JAXDUM010000012.1, read as the reverse complement.
GAGAGGGAATAGAACAGGCTGCCGTAATCGCTTGGAGTCATATGGGCGAATAAATACCCTCCCTTTCCGGATGTTTCAGGAACGTCAGGGGAATCATTCCCCGACGCTCCGTTGACACCTGTTGAACAGGCACATCCAAAACAAATAATGAGTAGTATTCCAATGATATAGTTTCTCATTGTCAATTGTCCGTTTATTCGTTCGCTGGTATATAATCTACGAGAATTTCCCTGATTCTGAGCCATATATCACGGCCTGCGAATGCTGCGGTAGGTCGGATTTTGAGATAGCGGCCGGTCCTGTCACTTTCGCTTGCTGAGCCGACTGCATCAAACCAGCAAGTACCGTAGTCACCTGAGAGAGTGGCGTCTACAAGCAGTTTCCAGTCATTTCCTTCGTTGCAGTTGTCATAGTTGGCAACTGTACCGCCTCCCGTGAATTTGCCTTCCACCGGATTCACCGGCTGGAAATTGAAAGTCTTGGAGATGTAGACCTCGCATTTCTTAAGGTCCTGGATCTGGCCCCAAGGCCAGTCACCTTCGGTTGGAGTCTGGAATCCGATTCTTGCGACTGTCACTTCCCGCATCATATCCAGGACAATAATTGCATCAGGTATTGGACGATATTGAGCGAAATGAGTGCAAGCCCACTCGTCATTGGTATAATCCACACTGCTCCATTCATAGTTGAAATCATCGAATGCTGGATCCTCGTGTTTTGGACTCCATCCCGGAAGAGCCCAGAAGGAATAGATGTTTCCATCGCATATATTGCCAGCCCATTCCACGTTCTCATAAGGGTTAGCACTATTCTGGAACCGAGGCCTGAAAGTAGTCTGATCCAATTGCTGGACAACCGCTCTTACAGATTTACCCAGGTCAATTCCGAGAGGGTAAATTCTGTTCCTTTTGAACTCCATAGCAGCAGAAAGCTTGTGTACATAATAGGCCTTGTCTGTCCGTACAATAATGTTCCCGGAGTAAGTGCCCGGTGCGATTACCATCCTGACAGGGGATGCGTCATCCCTGGATGTTCCTACGACTGCATCTGTTTCCGTCTTTACGCTCTTTGAAAGTGGAAGTTCCCAGATATCGGAGAAGAGATAGTCGGACAGATTTACTGCCAGAGTGGATTCGTCGCCAGGTGTCACTTTCGTCACGTCCAGTTGGAAGACTCCTGCTATATTCTTGTCAGCCTCGAATGTCACATCCTGAATGATTTCGCCCGGAGCACCGAAGATATGGAACTCCAGAAGCGAGCCAAGGTTCAGGAATCTTACCTGTTCCATCTGGTTGTTGGAATCCACGTTCATATCTCCGGAGAACTCAAAAGGCACGCTGACCATAGGCATGGCCTGTCCGTTGAATTTTCCGGCCTTGTGGCTCTGGACAGAAGGAATCTCCAGATACTGCTGCGCAAATGCCCGGTCAGGCTCCCGAAGGACAGAAGATTCAAATATTCTCGGATAGATGGCATAGAGCATATCCCCAGCCTCATATTTGGTGGAGGAGGTGAATCCGAATGATGCCTTGTTCTCAGGCTTGTCAATCCTTGTCCTATTGGTCTCGGAAATGGCGTCGCCCTTCTTCAGGACAAATCCAAGGAGGTCACCGTTGTCCCAGCTGAGATAATTGCCGTTCAGTGAAGATCTGGAGTCAATGTCATTTTCATTGACCAGCTCAAACCGGTACTCAAACACTCCGGTCTCATTTGTTTCCGTGAAGTCCTGGCAGGATACGCAGACGGACAACAACATTAATGCTGATATAGTCTTATTTCTCATAATCGTTGATAGTGTGGATGTTAGATTTCTACATAGCCCTCTTCTCCCAGAATCTCCGTATTGTTGTCCGGGTCAAACTCGGACTCAGGAGTAGGATCCACCGGCTCAGGGTCAGAAAGGTCAGGCTCAACCGGCTGTCCGTCAATTGCAACCAGAGCCTTGACATACAACTCTGACATCTGGCAGACATTGGCATCACGCCAGCCTGCGGTCGGACGGATTTTGATATATTTTCCCGTTCTTGCGGCAATTGATGTGCCTTCAGGGACTTCGTACCAGAAGGTGCCGATTTCTTTCGGTACACTGGTAGCTGTAAGTACGAGGTTCCATTTGTTGCCGTCATTGCAAGTCTGATAATTACGCCAGCTTCCGCCTTCCTGCATTGGCCTGAACTCGAACGATTTGCCCATATAGAATTCACAATCCTTCAGGTCGTGGTTCCAAGGGAAGTCATAGTTCGCCTTGGTGATGCCGATTTTCCCGGCGACCACAGGTTCACCAAGCTCGACGACAATTACCATATCCGGTATATCCCTTCTTTTCCAGAACATATGGCAGTTGTTGCTTGAGCTGTTCTCGTAGTCATAGTCATCCTCGCCACTGCCAACAACAGCTCCATCCCAGAGACTAATCCAGGTGGACATGTCATCGGAATCGCAGATTACCTTACCGGTGTGATTCGGGAACTCCCATCTTTGGTCACAGTTGGAGAACACCACCTTCCAGTTTGTCTTCTCAACGTCCTTATAAGAGAATTTAGGGCCTGTGACAATGATGTACTTCACATCTTCAGAAACTCCAATGGATGACCCTTCCTTGCTGAACTTCAGCGGGAGCAGATATACCTTGTCCGATTCAATCCCCTGTCTGGTCAGCCTGAGCGTGGAAGATGATTTCTCAGCCAGCGCAGGGATATCAAATGCGGCCAGCTCGTATGAAGAAGCGGGGAGAACAGCATAGTCCGTTCCGTTAGCCTCATTATAGATGTTTACAAGAGCCTCATCCGCTGCTCCAACGACGCAGCGTGAATCGCTGGTGTTCGCACTTGCATAGTCAATGACGGCTTTGAGTTCCAGACTGGTCTCACTGAATACGATTTCAACGAATTCATCTTTGTCGTCCGCCCACCGTATGGAAGGATTGCTGATTTGGAATTTGAAAAGCATCTTGTCACCGCTCTCGCTAATGGTGCTGGTTTCGCTTTCCAGCGCAAGCGGAAGGATAACATCCTTATCAGGATTCGCCTTTGTCAAATTGAAAATCTTGTCCGGGTAGATGGTAAATTTTACATACAGATGGCTCTCACCTTCCGGTATCCTTATTATATCAGGGAGTGAGAACATATCCCCACTGATGCTTACGAATTCTTCGGTGGAGACATAGCCAAATGCCTCGCAGGCCTCATCCGGGGACAATATCCTGAATCGTCCGGAGGCTTCCACTTCAGGATTTCCCCCGCCTTTGAGAATGAGCAGGGAATCGGTTACCTGTGTGATGCTGCTGCCGTATTTGCAGTCCTTGATACCTGCATCCTTTATTGAAAGCACTGTCTCATACTCCGGAGGAAACAGATTGTAACTGGAATCATTGCAAGAGGCCGCACAGAATGCCGCAAGCAATAAGGCTGTTCTAAATAATTTGAATTTCATATAGTGATATTTATGTTGGTTCAATATCCAGGGGCTTGTACAAGGTTAGGGTTGGAATATACTTCATCGTTTGAGACAGGGAGAAGATACATCCTGTCATTCCATTCAAACGGCTGGGAGATTGACACGACAGTATTGAATGTGGTGAATCCCGGGGATTTCCTAATGGCGTCAAGGCCCTTGTAGTTGACTTTCGACATAGTATCGCTTCCCAGGAGATACCTTCTGATATCGTAGTACCTGTATCCTTCGAGGTAGCACTCGGCAAACCTCTCGTCCATAACAGCCTCGAGCACACTCTTTCCATTATCCGAAAGGGAACTGAGAGTCCATTCCGGGACACCGGCCCTGCTTCTGATTTTGTTAAGCCATACGAGAGCTTCTGCATCATTCCCACATTGAGCCTCGCACTCAGCCATTTCCAGATACATCTCCCCCAGACGGATCAGGGAAAGCGGAGTTTTTGGGAGGCTGTGGCTCCAGCCAATCCCGGTGTAGTAGAAATTCGGATTGACCCACTTCTTGTTCAGGAATCCGGTAACGCTGTAATTGCGGGTTCCCCAGATATTCGCATCGTAACCGGTCTTTGTGTTGTTTCTCATTTCAAGATACAGAGGGGAACCGCCCGCAATCTTGGTGGAGTACTGGTCTCCGTCAAAACCGATTGCGGCATAGTATCTCGGTTCCCTGCCGACGTTGATGCGGGTGATGTCAGGGTTGGAAAGACCTGCCGATGTGAAGTATTCTGATTCGGAGACGAATCCCGGGTCATCCTCAGGGAGAAGACCGTCTTTTGTAAAGAAGTGGCTGACAGTGAACAATGTAGGGGATAATCCTCCCCATCCGCCAATGTTCTGCCCGAGCTCATTTTTCATCACAAAATGAGGGATTGAGGCCATGGCGGTATTGTGGCTGTCAATTCCGCCGTTCATCGGTACAAGACCCCATATTATCTCCTTGTTCCCATCCTGCGGGGATGTCGCCATCAGGTATCGGAGCATTACAACTGTTTTCTTGAAGGCTATGTCATCCTCGCTCTCACCAAGAGCGGGAATGTCAGGAAGTCCTATGCTGTTGTTCTCCCTCAGGAGTTCTGAACTCTCTATGTTGAAGAGCTCGTGTCCTGAGTTCTCGGCCGCCTCAATGGCTTCCTGGCAAGCTGTGCGGGCTCTTTCCCATTTGTTCTCGTCCCTGGTCTGGCTGACAAGCAAAAGACCGTAACCAGGTGTCTCGTAGGACTTGTTCTTCCAGGCCGGGTTCGGAAAGTCGCCATTCCACAGAGGAGATGCTGCAAGTACCAGAAGTCTTGCCTTGAGAGCCTTGCACATTATTGAGGTCGCCCTGCCGTAATATGCCTGGTTGCTATGCCTTGCAGGAAGGTATTCCGCTGCCTCGTCAAACAGGTTGGCGATATAATCCACGCAGTAATCAAAATGGGAGCGGCCAGGGAAGTCCTGCTTCAGGGTATTGGAACTGATGAAGGAGTCCACAACCGGAATCGGCCCATACATCTGGAGAAGCCTGAAATGATAATACGCTTTCAGGAATTTCACCTCGGCTATATACTGGGCCTTGTCATTCGGGTTCATTGCCGGATCGTGCTCCTTCATAAGCTTAAGGAAGAGATTGCAGTATCCTATTCCATTGTACCACACCTTCCATGGGTACATATTGTCCCCGTTGATTGATGATGGTGTAATTGCATCCCATTGTACCCTCGATCCCATGTTCTCCCACTCCTGAGGACCAACAGCCTCGTCGGTTCCACCCATATCAGCATTCCTGAACATAGGCATTGATATATTTTCCTGCGCATAGGAATAGCAGGAGTACAGCATATTCAGAGTCGTGGCTTCGTCCACCATCATGTCGTTTGTGTCCGGCTGCTCTGGCGGAACGACATTCAGGTAGCTGCAGGACAGCGCAGAAACCAGAACTGAAAGAAGAGCGGCTACTTTATATGTTTTCATTGTCAAATCAATTGAATGTTACAAGTTGAACTGAAGTCCGATGTTGAAGGTCCTCTGGAGAGGATATGAGTTGAATGAAAGCTCAGGGTCCCAGTACTTGAACTTGGACCATACCGCCACATTGTTGGCACTGAAATATAGACGGAACCACTTGAACCTGTAGCCAAGCTCCAATGTCTTGAATCTCAGGAAATTGCCATTGCGCATCCAGAAACTGCTCGGCTGCGTGTTGTTGGTGACCTGAGTGGTGAGGGTGCCGAGCCTAGGGTAGAGAACTCCGGTATTGTCCGCTCCTTCTGACCAATGGCTGTCGGCTATCCACTGCATGAGGTTGTTGTCGTTGGAGTCGTTTGCACAGAAAGGACTGACACCAGAAATCATAATAGTCCTCTTGGCCGAACCGTTGAAAAATACGCTTAAATCCAGGTTCTTCCATTGCATGCTGAGGCCGAAACCATATTGGATTCTTGGCATATTGCCGTATGGTGAGAGCATTATCTGATCTTCTGATGTGATGCTTCCGTCTCCGTTTATGTCCCGATACTTGATATCTCCCGGCATGATGGTACTTCCGAAGAGAGACTGATCCGGGCTTGCCTTGATTTCAGCTTCATCCCGGAACAAGCCTTCTGCCACATATCCGTAAGTTGAGCTTAGTGGCTTGCCTGTTCTGGTCTGCCAGATATATGGGTAGTCAGGCTCGTCCACATACACATATTTGTTGCGTGAATATGAGTAGTTGAATCGTGCGTCAATAGTCCAATCTCTCTGGAATGTCTTTGTCCAGTTGAGGCTCAGCTCCAGACCTGTGTTGTCAACCTTGCCGACGTTGGCCCAAGGGATTGCATTCTGATATCCGAGCACGCTTGGAAATGAGGCTCTCCTCATAAGGATCCTGTCCCTCTTGTTCTTGAACCAGTCCACGGTAATATTGAGCTGGTCGAAGAATCTCATATCGACTCCAAGGTCGAATTCTGATGCTCTTTCCCAATGCGCATCCTGAACAGGATACGCATTGATGATCGGTCCGTTCTTGGTAAAGCTCCCGTCATATCCGGAATGGAATTGACCACCTCCGTACATATTGACATCACTCAGGTAGAGATAATGCGGAGCCCCTGCCGCAAGTCCGGTCTCGTCACTTCCGACCAGACCGAAGGATGCCCTGACTTTCAAATAGTTCCAGACGTTTGAAATGCCGGACCAGAATTTCTCATTGCTGGTTACCCAGCCTGCGGACATCGCAGGGAAGAACTCATATCTGCTCCCGGCCTCGATTCTCTCTGTTCCGTTGTATCCGAAGTTGAACTCAGCAAGATATCTGTTGGCATAGTCGTAGGTGACTCGTCCGGACAATCCCTGGTTCCTTTGCGGGAGGACGCTGTTGATGTATTCGCGCATCATGTACATAAGCATTGCGGAAACATTGTGCTTCCCGAAACTCCTCTGATAATTCAGACGGGCATCGAAATAGAACGTATTGTCGCTGTTTCTGGTGACCCCGGTCTGGGATATGTACTTCGTTCCTTCCTGAAGCTTTGTAAGACTGTATTGCCCCGGAATATCCTCTGAGATGCTTGCCGGGTCGACGGAATACAGGAATGGGGTGAGATATCTGGAGTAGTAATTCTGGGACCAGTTGTTGAAGTTGATGAGGGCGGACAATGAAAGTCCCTCGGTGAGAAAGTCGAATTTCTGGTTGAGGTTGAGGGATATGTTCAGCTTGTTGGCACGTGTCTCCTGATACGAACTGAGCATATTGGCGTATGGATTTACATAAAAACGTCCAGGGGACATTACTCCTGAGCCGAACTTGATATGGTCATCACCCTCTTCTTCCGGGAAGAAGGCCGGGAAGGACACCGGGTTGTTCTTGAATATTTGGTAGAAAATATCATTGGAAGATATGCCCGGGGATTTCGTGTTGGAAATCTGGGCATTCATTCTCAAGTCAATCTTGGTGTATGGGGTAATCTTGTAACCGATATTGTTCTGGAATGTATATGACCAGCGGTTATAGTTGTTGTCATAGGACAGTGTCTGAGGGGTGTCAAGGATACCTCCGTCGTGGTTCATCTGGATGCTCATGTAGTAAACTACGGCGGATCCTCCTCCGGAAATGTTGACATTGGCCCTCTGGCTCATTGCGAATTTCTTGAACATGAGCCCGTACCAGTCGACATTAGGATAGACATAAGGGTTGACACCGGACTCTGTGTTCTTGATCTGGGTTTCGGAATAACGCGGGCTTGCCGATTGATTCCTGCTCAGAAGAGCCTCGTTGTATGTGCGCATATATGTAGGGCCGTCGGCATATTCCACTACATTTACAGGCTGTAGGAAAGACTGCTCAAAAGAGGCGTTGATATGTGCTTTCGTGTTTTCAGTCCCTGACTTGGTAGTAATAAGCATTACTCCGTTTGCGCCTCTGGCTCCATAAATTGCTGTCGCTGACGCATCCTTGAGAATGGAGAAGTTGTCTATGGATTCAGCCGGGAGGTTGTCAAGGTCACCGGCTGATATTTCCACTCCGTCAAGGAGAATCAGCGGCGTTGAACGGCCTCCGAAAGTACTGATGCCACGAATATAGAACTGGGAGGTGGACCCTGGCTCCCCACTGGAGGTGACGGCAATCACACCTGAGAGTTTTCCGGCGAGATTCGATGTGAGCGATGATGACGGGGACTTGAGCTCGTCGCCCTTGATTGCTGCGATGGAACCGGTAACGGAAACTTTTTTCTGAACACCTGCTCCCACGACAACTACGCCTTCAAGCTCATTTTCAGAAGACAGGGATATTTCAAGGTAACCGAGGTCTCCGATTCGGAAATCGCGTTGCTTGTAACCGACATAGGACACTTCCAATACTGTCCTGTTCGAGACTCCGCTTATTGAGAAACGTCCATCAATGTCTGAAATGGCGATATTGTCAGACCCCTGTACACGGATGGTCGCCCCGATGAGAGGTGATTTGTCCGACTCGTCGACTACAATTCCGGAAACTGCCCGGACATCCGCCTTCGGCTGAGTGGAGGCCGCCGCGGATTTTTTCAAGACAATTTCCTTTCCCTGGATGCGCCAGACGACATCCGTTCCGGAGAATACTTTTTCAAGGACTTTTTCAATAGGACCGGTCAGGTTTATACTGCTGACTGAAATCCCGGACATATCTTCCGAATTGTAGAAGAAGATATAGTCTGTTGCCTTCTGAATCTGCTCAATTATTTGAACAGCAGATAGATTATTGCCCTGTACCGATACCTGTGCGGATGCTCCGGGTGCAAGATGCAGCGACAGCAGCACAGTCAGAAGGACAGTAATGACTGAAACTTTTTTGAGATGTTTCTTCATACTTTTGTTTTTTATTAGTTTTAGTTCTGATTGATGACGGGTTATTTCCGCATAATCCGATAGATTCCGTTTTCCTTGCTGGCCTTCAAATCAAGAATGAAGCAGATTTTCTCAAGGACAGTGTCGCAAGAATCTTCCTGGAGAATCTGTCCGTTGATTTTCTGGGAGTCGTTCAATTCTGCGGCAATGTTTACGTCGACCCCGTATCTCCACTCAATGAATTCAACCATGGATCGTAGAGACGCATTGCGGATTTGGTATATCCCGTTTTTCCAGCTGATTCCCTGGAATGCGGGAGTTACCAGCATTGACTGCTGGTCAATGTTGAATACTAGCTTGTTGTCAGGCTTGAGTGCTACAGTCTGCCCGTTGGAAGTGGAAACAAAATCAATGGCACCTGAATACAGCACTACGGATATTTCCTTCGAACCGTCATCCTTGACCGAGAAGGATGTGCCCTTGACCTCAATAAATGATGATTCCAGCTCGATTCTGAATTTTCTGAGGTCCTCAGTTTTAACCACGTCGAATGCAGCACTTCCTTTCAGCGATACTGTCCGCTCGGATTCCATTTCCGCCGGGCAGGAAAGGGTACTCCCCGCATCAAGCCATACTTTTGTGCCGTCAGGGAGGATAATCTCCGTGCTGGTCTCCGGAGCGTAGGCAAGCATTGCAGTTTTTTCTTCCGGAGTGTCCATTCTACCGGAAAAATGTATTAGTGGAATAATGATTGCGATGCAAGCCGCTGCGGCTGTTGCAGCGATGGAAATCCTCTTCAATTTTATGCGTAGATGGATTTTTCGCCAGATTTTCTCTTCAAGGACAAGATTGTCTCCTTTGCCGGGTGTTTTGTCCCAGAATTTTTTCAAATAATCTTCAAAATGCATTTTGTCGGTTGTTTAGCCTAAATACACTTGAAGAGCATGATGGTTCACAAAAGATGGTGGAAAATTTAAGATTCATCAAAAAAATTTAAAATTCATATATTTCTGCATCTGAAAAAACCACCTTTGCGGTTTTCAGGGAATTTTTGTAATATATTTGGGGTTCATAAAAAACGTAATTGTTATGAACCTAAAGAATTATCCATTTCAGCCGGAGACTCCGGTCTTCGTGAACCTGCTGACAGACGCTGGCTTCAAGGCCGTCTATGCAGATCCAGCAAACAAACCACTTCTCATTAACCTCCTGAACACAGTTCTCCCGGACGATGTTGGGGTAAGTGACATTGTGGAGTACCGTGACCGGGAGCAGACCCCTGACACAATCTACAGCAAGAAAACAGTGCTGGACCTTGTCTGCAGGGATGCGGATGGCAATATCATTGGTGTGGAGGTACAAAAGAAGGTGGACAGCCGCCTGTTCAGCCGATGCGTCTATTATGCTGCAGGACAATATCACTCGCAGCTTTTCGTAGGCGGAGACTATGCCGCCCTGCACCCTGTCTTTGAAATTGCCTTCCTTGCCCAGAACTATCCGCACGACTCGCCGGAGCTCTGGGATGCGGACCACATTGTCTCGCATTATACTTTCGCGGAAAAGCGCACTGGAGAGTGCCCGAATTCCACAATTTTTATTATCTTGGCGGAAATTGGACGCTTCAACAAGACAGAGGATGAATGCCTCACCACGAGGGACAGGCTGTTCTATTGGTTCAGGCACGCCAATGAGTTCACTGAGAAGCCGGCCTGGCTCGATGACCCGGAGTCCAAGGCTCTCCTGACTGCCACTGAAATTGCAGCGTTCACACCTGAGAAGAAAGAAAAATACGAACAAGATATGAAGAACGAGCACGATTTGGAATACGAGAAGAGCATCTGCTACCGGGAGGGTCGTGAGGATGAGCAAGCACAGTTTGCTTTTAACCTTCAATCGATGGGTATGCCATTTGATTTCATCCTGCAGGCAACCAAGCTTACTGAGGACGAGCTCCGGAAAATCTTTTCGGGCCCCGCGCCTGTGAATAATGATGTTTATGAACAGGCTATGAAGAACGGGCACGATTTGGAATACGAGAAGAGCATCTGCTACCAGGAAGGACGTGAGGAAGGGAGGCGGGAAAATGCATTGTCCAATGCAAAGAATTTGCTTGCGGAAGGCATTTCGCCAGAAACTGTTGCCCGGTGTGTTGGTATAACCTTGGAGGAGGTAAAAGCTCTGAATGAAAAATAATTATGAGGTACAGGGCTGGGTATGAAAAACGATTAGAAGGTGTCAGCCTTTTAAGAAGATAATTAGGAGCGGCAGATTAGCCTTGAGAAATTTCAAGGCCAGGTTAATGTGCCGCTTTACAGCGCTTTCAGTGATGCCCATACGCTCAGCAATCTTTTTGATTGGCAAATTTCCCTTCCGGCTCAGGCAGAAAGCCTCTCGTTGACGTTCTGGAAGCAGTGCGATGAGTTTGTCTATATTTTTTTTGTAGAAGTCAGCATCAATATTGGATTCTACGTCAGGGCTGTATTCAAGACCGATTTTTTCGGCAACTTTCTCGATGCGTTCTTTCCTGTCTGTAGTCCTGAGCCAGTTGAAAACAATATTTCTAGTAGTGATGAAAAGGAAGCCGTTGAAATCTTTCCCCGAGTCAATGAGGTTCCTTTTATTCCAAATCCGGAGAAAAACCTCCTGGACAATATCCTCCCTTTCGAAGTCATCGTCTATAAACAATCCGGAGAACTGGTACACCTTATTCCAGAAAGCCCTGTACACTCTTTCAAATGCCTCGAGGTTCCCGTTTTTCAATAATTCGATGTCCCGCATCCCAATCATTCCCCATCCCTCCGGATATTTGCCCCCAGGGCATTGAGCCGCAGGTCAATGTTTTCGTAGCCCCGGTCTATCTGGGCAATGTTCTCGATTATGCTTGTCCCCTTGGCTGACATTGCTGCAATCAGGAGGGCGATGCCGGCACGGATGTCAGGGGAGAGAATCTTGCTGGCGTGGAGCTGGAAACGGTGGTCGTGCCCGATTACTACCGCACGGTGCGGGTCGCAGAGGATAATCTGGGCACCCATCTCTATCAGGCGGTCAACGAAGAAGAGCCTGCTCTCGAACATCTTCTGGTGAATCAGCACGCTGCCACGGCATTGGGTTGCCACGACCAGAAGCACGCTCAGGAGGTCCGGAGTCAGGCCCGGCCACGGAGCATCCGCAATCGTCATTATCGAGCCGTCCATAAACGAGTCGATGACATAACTCTCCTGCTCGGGGATGAAAATGTCATCGCCACGCTGCTCCAGATTGACCCCGATTCGTCTGAAACTTTCGGGAATGATGCCGAGATTCTCGTGGGAGACATCCTTGATGGTGATGCTGCTGCGGTTCATTGCGGCCATTCCTATGAAACTACCTACCTCCAGCATATCCGGCAGAACCCTGTGCTCTGCTCCGCTCAGTGAGCTTACTCCGGTGATTCTCAGGAGATTGGAACCGACGCCATCAATCTTGGCACCCATCTTCTTCAGCATCCGGCAGAGCTGCTGGACATAAGGCTCGCAGGCTGCATTGTAAATGATGGTGTCGCCCTCGGCGAGTACGGCTGCCATAAGAATGTTGGCAGTACCGGTCACCGAAGCCTCATCCAGAAGCATATACGAACCCTTCAGCCCCTTGCCTGCATCGAGGAGGAATGCCTTCCTGGAGGAATCGTAGGAATGTGAGGCTCCCAGATTTGCGAAGCCCTGGATATGGGTGTCCACCCTGCGGCGGCCTATCCGGTCCCCGCCCGGCTTGGGAAACCAGGTCTTCCCGAATCTTGCCAGAATCGGTCCTGCCAGCATTACCGAGCCCCTGAGCGAAGCGCATTTGCGGACAAATTCATCGCTCTCGATATAGGCTGTGTCGATGTGGTCGGCCCTGAAGCTGAAATCCCCCCTGTCATGTCTTGTCACAGTGACTCCCATCCCTTCGAGCAGGCCGATGAGGTTCATTATGTCCAGGATTTCGGGTATGTTGGAGATTCTCACCTCATCCTCGGTGAGAAGAGTCGCACAAATGACCTGGAGTGCCTCGTTCTTGGCACCCTGAGGCGTGATTTCTCCGCTGAGCCTATGTCCTCCCTCGACTATGAATCTGTCGTTCATGAAATGCTGTATTGATGCGCTCCGCAGATGCGGAATGCCGGTTTTATATTATTTCCACTTCCGGGACCAGTGTAATCCCGAATCTGTCCGATACGGACTTGATGATCATATCTTTCAATGCAATGATTTCCGCCGGGGATGCCTTGCCTGTCGCATTGGTCAGGACAAGGGCCTGCTTCGGATACACCCCGGCATTGCCGACGGTTCTGCCCTTCCATCCGCATTGCTCCACCAGCCATCCGGCAGGGATCTTCACATTGCCGTCAGGCAGGTCATAATGAGGCAATTCCCCGTGATTCCGCAGAAGGGCGGCGAAAGTCTCACCGCTTACAACCGGGTTCTTGAAGAAACTTCCCGCACTTCCCACATCGGCCGGATCGGGGAGCTTGCCGTTACGTATCGAGATTACCGCCTTCCTGACTTTCAATGGGGTAAGAGCCTCGCCCGGAGCCAGCATTGCCTCGGCCGTCTGACGGACATTGCCATAGCCCAGCTGAGGCGAGAATGCCCTTGACAGGGCCAGTATGACCCCGGTTATGACATACCTGCCGCCTTGATGCTTGAAGAAAGAGTCCCTGTATCCATAGCCGCAATCTTCGGTACGGAGGGTTAAAAACCTGCGTTTGGCTGTGTCATAGCATCTTACGGAATGAATTGCCTGAGATATCTCCGACCCGTAGGCCCCGATATTCTGCACGGCGGCCGCTCCGGCTTCTCCGGGAATCAGGGAGAGGTTCTCAATGCCCCAGAATCCTTTATCCGCAGCCCATTTGCAGATGCTGTCCATCTTTATCCCGGCACCTGCGGCCACAAGCACCGCATCTTCACCGAGCCCGGCATATTCCGGACTGTCTTCCGGCAATGTCTCCAGATACAGAATGGAAGAATGCAGGACGGTCCCCGGAAAATCTCCGGAGAAAAGCACATTGCTGCCTCCTCCGATATGGAAAACAGGCTTTTCAAGGGCATTGAAGTCAAGATTGAGGAGGTCTTCCTCATTGTCATATTCAATGAATACACCACAATTCACGTCCATTCCGAACGTGTTCAAAGCCTTCAGATTGAAATTATGTCTCTCTTCTATCATCAGGACAAAGATAATAATTATTCTTCACAGATTGCTCAAGATTTTCGGGAGCTATTGTATTTCTGCCGCTTAAAACGTAACTTTGAAGTTCCAAAATGAAATCCGATTTTTTATGAGAAAAACAGTCCTGGCCATTCTGGCCGCATCAGCCGGCCTTGTGGCCTGCACCCGCACAGCGGGACCTGAACTTATTCCGGCGGAGAATTTCGCCGATACAGTAAATGGCTCTCCGGTAGCTCTCTACACCATCAAGGGCGGAGACGTGACCCTCCAGGTTACCAATTTCGGAGCCAGGGTAGTGTCCATCTTCACTCCTGACAAGTACGGAAACTATGAGGATATCGTGGTCGGCTACAACAATATCAGTGACTATGTGACTCCTCCGGGCGAGAGGTTCTTCGGCGCCTGCGTGGGCCCTGTCGCCAACCGTATCGGCAATGCGCAGTTCGAGATTGACGGGGTTGTTTACAGGACTCCGGCCAATGACAACAAGGTCAACACCCTCCACGGCGGATACATCGGACTTGACAATGTGGTCTGGGACGTGAAGTCAGTCACGGACTCCAGCATTGTCCTCCACTACCTCCATCCGGACGGAATGGAAGGATATCCCGGCAACAAGGACATCACGATGACCTATACCGTCACTTCCGGCAGCGAGTTCCGCATTGACTATCTCGCCACCACCGACAAGAAGACCCATATCAATATTTCCAACCATCCGTTCTTCTGCCTCAGAGGCGAGGCCAACGGTACGGTCGAGGACTATGTCATGTCCATCAGGGCCAGCCACTTCATTCCGATTGACCCGCTCAGCATCCCTACAGGCGAGATTGCCGATGTTACAGGTACGCCGTTCGATTTCAGGACCGCCCACACCATCGGACAGATGATCGGGGAGGAGAATGAGCAGCTCAGGAATGCCCGCGGATATGACCACAACTGGTGCATCGACAGGGAGACCGAAAAGGAGATAGAGACAATGTGTACCGTGTATGACCCTGAGACAGGCCGTCAGATCGAGGTTCTCTCCGACCAGCCGGGCATCCAGTTCTACAGCGGCAACTTCTTTGAAGGAAAGAGCTGCGGCAAGTACGGACGTCCGCTCGGTTTCCGCAGCTCCCTGGCTCTCGAGACCCAGCACTATCCTGACTCGCCGAACCGGCCGGAGTTCCCTTCTACACTTGTGGAGCCTGGCCAGAACTATACTCAGGTCTGCATCTACAGATTCTCCGCACGCAAGTAGCAGACAGAATGAACATGAAAAAGACAACAATGGCAATCCTTCTCCTGATTGCGGGAGGGGTTGCCGTTTCTGCACAAGATGCATCTCCATTGTACAAAGACCCTTCCGCCACTGTGGAAGCAAGGGTGGCCGACCTTCTTTCCAGAATGACTCTCGAGGAGAAGGCTGCCCAGATGAAGCATATCCACTTCAAGCACTTCGACTCTGACGGGAAAGTGGATCTTGAGAAGCTTGCGGCATCTGTAGGAAATCTTTCCCGGGGATGCATTGAGGCGTTCCCATATACCTCAGCCCAATATATGCGGGCGATGTATTCCATCCAGAAATATATGGTGGAGGAGACAAGACTCGGCATTCCGGTCATTCCTGTGATGGAAGGACTGCACGGGGTAGTCCAAGATGGGTGTACGGTTTTCCCTCAGGCTATTGCCCAGGGGGCGACATTCAATCCTGACTTGATAGGATCAATGGCGGAATCGATTGCCGACGAGATGTCCGCCATCGGGGCGGTCCAGGCCCTCGCTCCTGATCTGGATATTGCCAGGGAACTCCGATGGGGAAGGGTTGAGGAAACTTTCGGAGAAGACCCTTATCTCGTTTCCCGTATGGGCATCGCATATATGAAGTCAATGAGAGAGAAAGGAAGGATTACCACACCGAAACATTTCCTCGCACACGGCTGGCCCGTGGCTGGTCTGAATCTGGCGTCGGTAAAGGGTGGAGAAAGGGAGCTCAGGGATCTTTATCTGGTTCCATTCCGCAATGTCATTGAAAACCAGGCTCCTCTCTCGATAATGAACTGCTATAGTTCCTATGATGGCGAGGCCGTGACAGGCTCTGAAAAATATATGACAGACCTTCTCAGGGGAGAACTCGGATTCAGGGGTTATGTGTATTCTGACTGGGGGTCTGTCAATATGCTGACATCATTTCACAAGGTTGCCGCGGATACGAAGGAGTCAGCACGGCAGGCTGTAGTCGCCGGCATTGATCTTGAGGCCGGAAGCGAGGATTATGAGAATGTTGTGGACCTTGTCAGGAGCGGAAGGCTGGATGTGTCCTATGTTGACCGTGCAGTCTCCAATATCCTGTATGCCAAGTTCGCATCAGGGCTCTTCGACCATCCTCTTCCTGACACTACGGGATGGGCGGGAAAAATCCATACCGGGAAGGCCAGACTGACAGCCCGTGCCATTGCGGATGAGAGTACAGTTCTTCTTTCCAACAAGAATGGCATCCTGCCTCTGAATCCGGACCGATTCAGGTCGATTGCTGTCATCGGCCCCAATGCTGACAGGATTCAGTTCGGGGATTACAGCTGGAGTTCCGACAAGAAGAACGGAGTGACACCTCTGGCCGGCATAAGCGCATACCTTGAGGATAAAGATGTGAAAATCCATTATGCCGAGGGCTGTGACCCTTATTCTCAGGACAGGTCCGGATTCAGGGATGCTGTCAGGGCGGCCGGGAAGAGCGACCTTGCGCTGGTGTTTGCAGGCTCGCAGAGTGCAATACTGGCCAGGGCCGGGGAACCGGCCACCTGCGGGGAGGGGTATGATCTCACTGACCTCAAACTGCCCGGAGTCCAGATGGAACTGATTCGGGAAGTAGCCCGTGCCGGGAAACCTGTCATAGTTATCCTCGTGACTGGTAAACCATTTGAGACAGAGGAGATAGCTTCATTGTCAGAGGCTCTGCTCGTACAGTGGTACGCCGGCGAGGAGGCGGGCAATTCCATTGCGTCCATACTGTTCGGCGAAGTTAACCCTTCCGGAAAGCTCCCGGTTTCATTTCCGAAGAGTGTGGGACATCTTCCTTGCTATTACAACTATTTTCCAACCGACAAGGGGTATTATAACAATAAAGGCAGCCTGGACAAGCCGGGACACGACTATGTGTTCTCTGACCCTTATTCAGCCTGGCCGTTCGGATTCGGACTCAGCTATACTGAATTCTCCTATTCCGGTCTCAGCCTGGACAAGGAAATTTACGGGCTGAAGGATACAGTCAATGTGGAATTCACGGTGAGGAACGATGGCGGAGTGACAGGAAAAACAGTGCCTCAGCTCTATGTCAGGGACTTGGTGTCCAGCGTCGTTACTCCTGTCAAGCAACTCAGGGCCTTTGACAAGATCAGCCTTGACCCGGGGGAGAGCCGCATTGTCCGCTTCTCTGTGCCGGTGTCTGCATTATCACTTCATGACAGGAATATGAGAGAGGTCGTCGAGCCCGGGGAATTCAGCTTTATGGTCGGAAGTTCCTCGGCGGATATCATGCTTGAGAAAATCATCCTGGTCAATGATGGAAATGCGCATCCGGAGGACGACTCTCCTTCAATGGTGGAGAATATGCCTCTCGGGGAGAATGTCTGCATCAGGGGTACGGTGCGGAATGTCCAGGCGGCAGTCCTGCAGGGCGTACGTGTATACCCTATGAGTATGCCGGACAAGGCCGTCACCACTGATAGAGAAGGAAAGTACAGTATGGAACTCCCTCTCAATGATGTGCTGGTATTTGAATTGGATGGATACACCACATTGCGCAGGCAGGCAAAGCGGGAAGGTGATATGGATGTGGAACTCTATCCTGCTACAGATTAGGTAGGCCGCATCTCGGATTCCCGGCTCATCTGATAGTGAACCCGACCGATATTGTATTCCCGGTATTGTCCACGACTGTTACCGAATGAGGTCCCGGAGAGGGGCGCATGCGGTACTGGTGGATGAACCGGGTTTCTCCTATGTATTCATTGTCCAGATGCCAGTAGACGGTGGCATCATTGTCGTGATGGGCCAGGTTGAAGACCATCTCGCCAGGGCTTCCGTCCAGCTGGCGGGGCAGCGTGATGATGCTTCCGCCCTCAGGGTAGATGAACTCCATCGGGGAAATGCCGGAAGGCATTGTCTCTGTCCTGTCCTTCCTGCCGTATTCCGGATGCTTCTGCCTGTAATACCATTCCATAGCGGGAGGAAGGCGGAAAATATTGTTTCCGTCAATGCGGTAGTGGTACGGGCAGGTCTCTGTCCTGAGCCCGGCCCGTGGAATCAGCAATGTATCCCTCTCCTCGCAATATGGTCCGGCAATGCAGCCTGACTGATGGCATACCGGAGTCAGAACACCTTCATTGTCAGCCGGTTCGCTGAACCAGGACTTTTCGGGGAAGAGGTTCAGGATGTCGAAGAGCACAGGGCCGGCGGTGCGGGCTCCGATGAGCCCGGGGGCGGCGACGCCGGAGGCGTTCCCCGCCCAGACCCCGGCCGCTACGGCCGGGGTCACACCGCAGGCCCATCCGTCCCGGTATCCGTAGCTTGTCCCCGTCTTCCAGGCTGTTCTTCCTGCTGACCTGATGACGTGCCAGTCGATTTCATCCGGCCGGTTCACCTCGCTCATCGCATTGAAAGTATGCCATAAGGCCACTTTGTCACTGAGCGGAAAATCAGATTCTCCTTGGGAGTAAGCCCTTGACATTGAGGCGTATGCGGATACGACCTCGTCAAGTCTGCATTCCCCGCCTCCAAGAATCAGAGAGAGGCCGTAATCCTCTGCGCTGCGTGTGAATGTAGTCATTCCGCATTCCCTCAGCGTGCTGAGAAAGGATTCGATTCCATATTTTCGCAGAATATGGACTGACGGGACATTCAGGGAGCGGCTTACGGCTTCCGATGCAGGAACGGCACCGTCGTAGGTAAGGTCGTAGTTCTGCGGGGCGAATCCGTTGATATTCACGGGAGTGTCAGCAATGAGACTGCCGGGGAGCAATGTTCCGTTCTCCAATGCGGCGCAGTACAATATCGGTTTGAGAATGCTTCCCGAGCTTCTCGGCGATCTTGCGGCATCCACATCCGAGCCGGGCCTTTTCCTGTAGGGGGAGGAGTTTCCGCAATATGCAAGAATCTCACCCGTCCCGACATCAGCCACCACCGCCGCCATATCATTGATTCCTTCTGCCGCAAGCAGATCGCTATGCCTGCTGACGATTTCCTCCACCCTTTTCTGGAGGTTTATGTCTATGGCAGTCCGGATCGGCCTTGACCTGTCCTCTGTCAATGCCAGCCTGTCCACGAGATGGGATGCGTATGAAGGCAGAGGGGAAGGCTCCGGCGGCAATGGCTCCGCACAGGCAAGGCCATAGTCTCCACGGCTCATCTCTCCGTTCTCAAACAATCTGAGCAGCAGTCGGTTACGCTTTGCGAGAAGCTTTTCCCTGTTTTTGCCGGGCCTTATGCTGGAAGGGGAGTTGGGGAGGATTGCCAATGTCGCCGCCTCGGCCCAGGACATTTCTCCGGCCGGCCTTCCGAAATATCTCCAGGATGCGGCCTCGATGCCGACTACATTGCCGCCGAAAGGGGCGTGCGAGGCATAAAGCCCGAGGATTTCGTCCTTGGAATATCTGAGTTCAAGCCTTGTGGCAAGCACGGCCTCCACCATTTTCTGCCACATTGTCCTTTCCCTGTCCCTTGACATCCGGATGACCTGCATCGAAATGGTGCTTCCTCCGCTCACGACGTGGCCGCTCCTGATATTGGCTGCTGCCGACCTTGCGATGGATACCGGGTTGATTCCCGGATGCCAGCGGAACCATCTGTCCTCGAACTCAATCAGGGCTTTCTCGTATTTCTCCGGGAGAGAATCCCCGGGAGGGAATCTCCATTGCCCGTCCTCCGCAATCCTGGCTCCGAGGAGTTCCCCGTTCCTGTCAATGACAACGGCAGACCAGCCTTCACCCTTGAAAAGGTCACGGGGAAGGCAGAATAAATAGAAGAGGGCTGTGAGAGCGGCAAGGCCCCACAGCCCTCCGGTGATTATTCTCCGAGTCTTGTTACCTTGCATCTCTCTGACGCCGTGCAGGCATTCACTGATCTGTCGTACATGCACTCGCAGCTTGCCGAAGGCAGGATATAATCGCCCTCGTAGGCTGCCCTGAGTCTGATTCTGAACTTCTTGTACGTATTCATCGGCAGGTCGAAGTAGAGGAGAACCCGGTCATCCCTGATGTCGAGCCTGTCATATCTGCCGTCATTCTCCTCCGTGCCGGTGAGCCTGTCGTTGATGATTTCCCATCCTGAAGGAATGAGATAGGTCAGGGCCAGGTTGCTGAAGTTTCCGGTGGCGGAGCAGTTGGCCACTGTGATCACAGCTGTGAACTCGTCCCCCTGGACCATTTCGGCAGGGTCAACCGTTATGTCTTCGAGGCCGGTATATCTGACATTGAGTTCGAGACCTCCATTGGAAGCCTCCTTGACGGCAGTATCCGGGGAAGGCTGGCTTACGGCCGTGAATCTCACGAAGACAGGACCGGCTGAATTGTTGGTGACAGATGTCATTCCTGAGCTGCTGTCAATATTCCAGGTGATGACTCCATTGCGCTCCGATTTCGACTTCGAGTTGCTTGCGTCGGCCTTGATCTTGTCCTTTGTGACCTTGGCCGAGAGCTCGCGGAAGGCCTTTGCGATGAAGAATGACTCCTGGGTGTTCCAGTAGGCCGCATCATAGTTTCTGATAATCTCCGCAGCGTGGCTGACCGCAGCTGAGATGTCGCCTGTGCGGACCAGGGCTTCGAGCATTATCGCATTGTCCCTCAATGAACTGCCGAATGTCATGTCTGACGGAGTCCATTCCTTTGAATTGTCTCCGAATGCGTCAATGATTTCTTTCCCGACTGCTGCCTTTCCGCAGGCTGAATAAGCGGATGCGAGCATCATTGTGGCCGGCCAGGAGAGTTCTCCGCCGAGTTTCAGACGGTTCATAGAGGCCTCGTCCGCATTGCCTGAAACAGCGAGGGAGAAGAGCCTGTAGGCCTGTGCCAGATCATCCAGAGCATAGCCTGTCGACCGCTTGTAGGCATTGACGCAGTTCCTCTGGTATTTCACGAGTGCGTTCACGACATCCCCTGCCACCTGGAAGCCCTCGGCCCTGGCGGCTGCAAGGAATTCCAATGCCATTGAGGATACCCACTCGTTGCTCTTGCCGGTACCCGGCCAATATAATATTCCTCCGTCCGAACGCTGCCTTGAATAAAGGTCGTCAATCATCTGCGGAATCATTTCCCTGGCCTTGCCGTAATTCTCCTCGGAAAGATTCTGGAGAGCATAGAGAAGGGTCAGACCCTTTGAACAGATCTGCTCTGAGCAGGAATGAGGGTAATACCTCATGTATTTGAACATCCTGTTCCAGTCCACGGATGGAGTGCCGCCGGCTTCTACCCATACCTTGTCCTCGGCAGTCTCCCTGAACGGGGTGAAATTGAAGTCCATCTTCTCGCCGGCTGCGAGAACACAGCTTCTTCCGTCAATGAGATGAGGCGCAGGGTTGCGGACTTCCATATTTACGGTTTCGCTGATTCTGTGGCTGCCGCCCTCGGCTGTTACAGTCACCCTTGCCGTCCCGGCAGTCTCTGCCGCCTTGAGACTGAATCTTGCCATTTTGTCACCTGTGCCGCTGAATGAAAGGCTTTCTGTGGCTTCCCCTGCAGGAGAGAGTGCACCTTCGCATTTCACGGTGATCTTTACGGAGGAAATGCCATCCTCCATCACGAATACATTGACAGGCAATGTGATACTCTCTCCGCAGGAGGCGATTCTCGGCAATGTCGGTACTACCATTACAGGGGATGTTACCGGCAGGGTCTTGTCTGCATTGCCGTAGGCTCCGCCTTGTCCGGCCACCACCATCACTCTCACGCTTCCCACATACATAGGGAGCCTGATCTTGTGAGAGTCGGAACCTGATTTCAATGAGAAAGGTCCGAGGAACTTGACAACAGGATTGAACCTGTTCTCCTTGCGGACACCCTTGATCAGATCCTCGTCGCCGCCGATGCTGAACATTGAGCTCATCATGCCGGCCCCACCCTTGAGGATTTCGTCGTACATATCCCAGGTGCGGACTCCGAGAGCCTCTCTTTTGTTCATGGCCGTCCAAGGATCAGGAGTGCGGAATCCCGTGATGTCAAGCAGGCCCTCGTCCACAATTGCGAGGGTGTATGTCATCGGCCTGCCTTTCTTCTCGCTGATTTTCACCGTGAAAGGCTCCTCCGGATGGAGTTTGTCCGGCATTGAGATTACAGGCTCGAGATGTGACTCCGGGGCCTCTACCATTGCCGGCATTACACCGTACATCCTCACAGGGTTGCCGGCCGCCGACTTGGCGTATGGCTCTACCAGGGTAATGTGGACATAGAAGTTCGGCGCCATGTCCTCTGTGACATTGATTTCCCATGGAGTGTCCCGGCCGGCAGCTGTCCTTACCCATTCGCTCCAGAGCACGCCCCTTCCGTTCTCCACAGAAACGAGTGCCATGCTGTTCTCTGCCGCAGGGATGAAGACAGTGGCTGTCTCACCTGTACGGTATGATTTCTTGTCCATTGAGAATGAGAGCATAGTAGGGGCGTCAGGGTCCTTTCTGTCAGCCCTTCCCCTGTATGCCGGCCAGTCCGCGAAGAATGTTCCTCCTGTGCAGTGCCCGCTGCTCAGATCCCTGACATAGATCAGGTATCTTCCCCACTGGCTGTCGTCAATGTTTACAGGAATGCTGATGTCCCCGGAAGTTGAGGTCATTTTTCCGGAACTTACCGCCTTGGCATTGCGTCCGTTGATATACGAGTCGAGAGGTTCCTTCCTGGACTCCCACCACCAGTTCCAGTCAATCTTGAATATTCTCCATTCGATGACATCTCCGCTCTTCCTGCGCCCGCCGGCGTCGAGGACAGCCACGGAAATGGTATTGTCCTTGCCTGTCTCGATGTAGTCTGAAGGGAGTTTGACTCCCACATAACCGCTGAATGGGGAGAATTTCCTGTTCATTACTGCAATACTCTGGTCTCCGCCTTCCTCGTTGACTGATGTGACAATGGTAGCCTTCAGCATTCCCGGCGCATCACTTACGGACGGCAGCTGAATCCTGGAAGAGGATTTTCCCGCCCCGTCGAGTCTGGTGGTCCAGATCGTGGACCTGGTGCTGCTGAAATCCTTGCCCTGGTCTGCGAAGACATAGTCCTCGAAGCCCTTGAACGGGGCATTGTCCCTGGTGAGGGTCATTTCCATCCCTGCTGTAAGTCCGGATGCTGCCGGGCCTGTGAGCCAGTTGGATGATATGCTTGCATTGGCTGAAGAACCTCCCTGTAGCACTTCTCCGGAGATATCTGCATTGACTTTCAATCTGTTGGGCTTGATAGACTCAATGTGGAGACTCTTGTGGAATGTAGCTCCGCCTACTTTGAAATATGCATTCCAGATTCCGGTAGGGCTGTCCTTACCGGTTGAGAAACTGAAGGTGTAAAGTCCGTTCAGACCCTTGGATATTCGCTTGGTAAAGTATTGTCCTTCAGGAGAGTAGACTGTCATTGAGGCCGGATGGCCTTCCGGTATGCCATTTACCATAAGGGAGACATTGAGGGTGTCGCCGGGTCTCCATACTCCGCGGTCCCCATATACGAAGCCCTTGATGCCCTTCTGGAGGGTTTCTCCGCCGGTATCGAAGCGGCTGAGAGACTTTTCATTGCCGTCATCAACCTTCAGCCAGGTCACGGAATCGCCTTTCTTTACCTTGACGGCGAAAGGTCTGCCGCTGCATTCCACCTCACAGAGCCCGCCCGCGGTGCTCTTGCCCTTGCCGACCATCTGGAGCTGGAAACTGTAGGCTGTGATTTCAGCCCCTGCGACCGGTTCCGCCGTGTTCAGATCGCTTACGGCTGCCCAGAGGAGGGTTCCGTTGCCGACCTTGGCCCCGGAATATTTGGCAATCACACCGAGGCTGGAAGCCATAATGTTCCTCTCCGGGAATGAATATTCCATATAATATGACGGTGTGGACGGGTCCTCGCGGTCTCTCCAGTTGTATTGTGACCAGTCATACTGATTGTCATAATAGTATGGCTCAGCAATGTCCCATACTTCCTCGTCTTCCTCGGTGAGACCGCCTCCGGCAGTCCTGACAAGGCCGTCGGTATTCCCGGTACTCATCTGTGAATGGATGTAATACTCCTGCTTGAATGTGAGCCTGATCCTGTAGATGGCATCCGGATCTTTCCTGAAGAGACCTGAAAGGTTCAGCGAGTAGTCCCTGGCTGTGCTGAGGTCTCCGCCTTCACCATCCAGGTGAATGGTACTCCTGTATATTGCCCTGCCTGCTCTGCGTATACCCGATCTTCCATCCAGATTGTTGTCCTGCAGGTACATAAGTACATTGGAAGGGAATATTTCCACAACCGTGACATCCACTGCCCTGAGGTTCTGCGCCCTGAATGTGAGGCTTGCGGATGACGGGTCCGGAAGGATGTTGCCCTGGAACGGGAACCACACCTCAGGCTTGTCAGTGGCTATTTTGGCAGTAGCCTGCCAGGCTGATGACAGCCTGTTTCCATCCGAGGAGGAGATGCCCGGCTCAATGTATATGATGTCTCTTGCATTGTCCGGATAGACGCTCAGAATGTTGTCGGATATTCTTGCCTCTGCCGCCATCCTGCTGTACTCGTTTCCGGAGCTTACCAGTCCGCTGAGATTCTGCCTCGGGTCCAGAGGCTCGGAGAACATGATGTCCACCCTGTTCTCTTCTCCCGCCCTTTCGCCAATGATTCTGAAACCGTTCCTGGCCGGGATGGCAACCTCGGCATCCTTGCAGGACTCGAAGCCTGTGTCTCCCGGTACAAACTTGATTTTCAATGTTTTGTCTCCGTTTTCGGATCTCTCAAGTCCGCTGACGGTGAAGCGCACCGACTCATTGTTGTCTCCGAATTCAGCCTCAATTTCGCTCTCCCCGTCATATTTCACCTCAATGAGGGATGCCGGATTCTCCGCCTCGATGGCCTCGCTGAATGTCAGCACTCCGCTCACGGAAGCCTTGGAGGCATCGCTGCTGCGGATGATGATGTTCCCGGTGCTGAGAGACGCCTGCTTTGATGCTGCCCTGAAGCTGAACTTGAACATTGAATGTTCCTTGTCAGTGACAGCCACCTGGGAAAGCTTGAAGTCACAATTATAGGTCTTGCCAGGTTTCAGACTTCCCGGTGCCGGTGTGAATGCGATTCTTTCAGGAGTCGCAAGCCTGGCCCTTCCTTTCAATGCCGGGGAGAAGCTGAAGAGGGATGTCAGTCTGTCACTGATTTCCTCCTCCGTTCCGCTGATTCCTGTCACCGGTGCCGTAAGTTCGACAATGACGTCCGCATTCCCGCTGACAATGCCTCCTGTGAATGCCTCCACATAGGCTGAAAAGCCTGAATCCACATTGTCTCTCCCGCCGCAGCTTGTGATAATGATGCCGCAGGCGATAAGGATTGCTGCTGAAAGACATGAAAATCTATTTCTACTCATACCAAGAACTGTTTGTTTTCCGCAAATATAGCCCAATTATCATTCCCCGGTTATGAATAGAGTGATATTTGTTTTGAATTGGGGAACATTTGCCTGATTCCGCTGGTTGTTCCGCCTGAATGCTGCGGGGATGATGACATTTCCGGAATGGTTGTGACAATTTGTCAGCATTTTGCCAATGGCACGTCACTTGATTCCTCATCTGTTGCCCGTCGGAATGTGATCCGGGGCGGAAAGATAAGAAATTCAAAAATTATAAAATTATGATCAGACCATTGGCAGACAGAGTGGTCATCGAGCCTAAGGAGGCCGAGACCAAGACAGCGTCAGGACTCTACATTCCTGACACGGCAAAGGAAAAACCGCAGCAGGGCGTTGTTCTCGCCTGCGGACCTGGCAAGACCGACGAGCCTATGGAGGTGAAGACAGGAGATGTCGTCCTCTATGGAAAATATGCCGGCACTGAGGTGACTGTGGATGAGAAGAAACTTCTCATTGTGCGTCAGTCAGACATTCTTGCAATTCTTTAATCAATAGGAGGTTATCATTATGGCAAAAGATATCAGGTTCGACGTCGATGTACGTTCAAAGATGAAGGAAGGCGCTGATGCGCTCGCAGACGCAGTGAAGGTCACACTTGGTCCAAAGGGCCGCAACGTGGTGATTGACAAGAAGTTCGGTGCTCCTCAGGTGACCAAGGACGGTGTTACCGTAGCAAAGGAGGTTGAACTCAAGGACAGGTTCGCCAATATGGGTGCCCAGATGGTGAAGGAAGTCGCTTCCAAGACCAATGAGCAGGCCGGTGACGGTACTACCACCGCTACTGTTCTCGCCCAGGCCATCATCAATGTAGGCCTCAAGAATGTTACCGCAGGTGCCAATCCTATGGATCTCAAGAGGGGTATCGACAAGGCTGTCGCTACTGTTGTAGAGGCCCTCAAGGCTCAGAGCCAGCAGGTTGGTGAGGATTATTCCAAGGTTGAGCAGGTCGGCACCATTTCCGCCAACAATGACGCGACCATCGGAAAGCTCATCGCTGACGCAATGTCCAAGGTGAAGAAGGACGGCGTGATCACTGTCGAAGAGGCCAAGGGTACCGAGACTGAGGTCAAGGTTGTAGAGGGAATGCAGTTCGACAGGGGATACATCTCTCCATACTTCATGACTGATTCCGACAAGATGGAGGCAAGTCTTGACAATCCTCTCATCCTCGTTACCGACAAGAAGATTTCCACAATGAAGGATCTTCTCCCTATTCTCGAGCCTATCGCAAGAGAGGGCAAGTCACTCCTCATCATTGCCGAGGATGTTGACGGCGAGGCTCTTACCACCCTCGTGGTGAACAGGCTCCGCGGCACCATCAAGGTAGCAGCAGTGAAGGCTCCGGGCTTCGGAGACCGCCGCAAGGAGATGCTTCAGGATATCGCCACCCTTACCGGTGCGACCCTCGTTTCCGAGGAAAGGGGATTCACCCTCGAGAACACTACTCCTGATATGCTCGGAAAGGCCGAGAAGGTGACCATCACCAAGGAGAACACCACCATCGTAGGCGGTGCAGGCAGCAAGGAGGATATCCAGGAGAGGGCTGATCTCATCAGGAAGCAGATTGCCACCACTACTTCCGACTATGACAGGGAGAAACTTCAGGAGCGTCTCGGCAAGCTCGCCGGCGGAGTAGCTGTCCTCTATGTGGGTGCTACCACCGAGGTTGAGATGAAGGAGAAGAAGGACCGTGTAGAGGATGCCCTCAATGCGACCAGGGCAGCTGTCGAGGAGGGTTACCTCCCGGGTGGCGGCGTGGCCTATATCCGTGCAGCCGAGGCTCTCAAGGGACTCAAGGGCGAGAATGAGGACGAGACCACAGGTATCCATATCGTGGCCCGCGCAATCGAGGAGCCTCTCCGCCAGATTGCTCTCAATGCCGGTGTTGACGGCAGCGTGATCATCCAGAAGATCCGCGAGGGCAAGGGTGACTTCGGTTACAATGCCCGCACTGACGAGTATGTCAATATGTTCGAGGCCGGTGTCATCGACCCTACCAAGGTCAGCCGAGTAGCTCTCGAGAACGCCGCTTCAGTAGCCGGTATGTTCCTTACCACCGAGTGCGGTATCGTTGACATCCCTGAGCCGACTCCGGCTCCTGCAATGCCTGAAGGCGGAATGATGTAATATCAATACTGATTCCAAACAATAGCCCCCTGCCTCAGAATCATCTGTGGCAGGGGGTTATTGTTTTTTCTGATTTCCCCCCCCCTGCCCCCATTACGGGGGAGGGCGCTTCGGGCGCACCATCGCCTCAAGGCTAACGCTTCGCTGTTCTGCGCGCGGCGGCTGATGCCGCCTGCAGACTTCGTCTGCTTAAAGGTGCTTCGTGGGCAGGTTCGTGCTTAAGATTTAAACCTTCCATGATATCGACCTACAGCGTGGATGGTTCACCCTTTTGATCTCGAACCGTCCACGATTCGGGCATACAGCGTGGATGGTTCGCTTCTGAGACATGAACCGTCCATAATATCGACTACCGGCGTGGATGGTTCGCCCTTTTGACCTTGAACCGTCCACGATTCAGCCCTCCAGCATGGAAGGTTCGCCCCTAGATATTGAACCTTCCATGATATCAACCTCCAGCGTGGATGGTTCACCATTTTGACCTCGAACCGTCCATGATTCGGGCATACAGCGTGGAAGGTTCGCCCCTAGATATTGAACCGTCCATGATATCAACCTCTAGCGTGGATGGTTCACCATTTTGACCTCGAACTGTCCACGATTCGGGCATACAGCGTGGAAGGTTCGTCGCAAATATAGTTCTACGTCAATGCCATGAGCCGGAATGGTACCTCATTTCTCCGGACCAGGCCCTCCCAAACTGCGTTTGGGCCCCTCCCTCTAGTGCCGAGGGCGGCAAGTCCTGCGAAATGAGGTACCATTCCGGCTCCCGCGTTACATTACAATGAAAACATACCTGCGCAATGACGCCAACGCAACTCAGGCCCCGCCAAGGCGAGACCTGAGTAAGAAAAATATCCACGGCGGGACCTAAGTAAGAATAGCCACTGTAGGACCCGAGCAGGAATCTATCTGTATGAAGGCTTCACAAACGGAGCATCGAGGAGATAGTCGGCGCACATCTTCATGCTGGTACGCCAGTCACCCGTGCTGAAGCCCTCGATCTCCACCACGATATCACGGAGACCGGCCTTGTCAGCATTGTTGAAAATAGCGTCGAACCCTACCATACCGCTCTGACCAATCTCATAATGATCCTTGATATGGAGCATTGTGAAACGGCCAGGATACTTTGCGAAATACTCCACCGGAGCAGCCTGTCCATAAACAGTCCAGTACACATCCATCTGGAAGAAAACAAGTTCAGGATCAGTATTCTCCAGCATATAGTCGAGCATTACCTTGTCCTCGGTCTTCCTGTACTCGTGAGAATGATTGTGATAGCCGAAGAGAATGCCGTTCTCCCTGCAGAGACGTCCGATTTCATTGAGATAACGGCAATAAGTCTG
This sequence comes from Candidatus Cryptobacteroides sp., assembly GCA_034089285.1. Lineage (GTDB taxonomy): Bacteria > Bacteroidota > Bacteroidia > Bacteroidales > UBA932 > Cryptobacteroides. Next base: position 3,912 of record JAXDUM010000012.1, on the reverse strand, counting down.
AAGGTCGGCAAGACTCTCCTGAAGGCCGATATGAGGAACAACAATGTACTCCATCCCGGCAGCCTTGTGGGCAGCGATGCATTCCTTCCACCACTCCAATGCGGCAGAAAGATCGCCGGAGGCAAGCTCCTCCTTCGAAAGACCCCTTCCGACGTGAGAAGACATAACCCTCAGGCCCGCAGCCTCGACATCAGCCTTGAACTGCTCGGGAGAAACACCGTAGAAAAGGCCATCTCTGTAATTCGCAGCCTCCACAGAGGTATATCCAAACTCGGCGAGAGCCTTGAAAACCTCCTCATGGCTCTCTGCATACTTTTCCGCATTGCCGATAAGTTCCCTGAGACTGTACAGCTGGACACCAATTTCCTTCCGGGCAGTTTCAGCAGTCCCCGGGCAGCATCCAGCGATGCCGCCCAGCAAAACTGCCATATAAAGCAAAATCTTCTTCATCGGACTTATTCCATGACTTTGATGCGGATATTCCTGTACCATACATCATCCCCGTGATCCTGGAGACCGAAATAACCCTCATGATTCTCGCCACCGCAATTGTTGAGAAGCTCGAATGCGAGAGGCCACTTCTCCTGGGAGAACTTCGAAGCCTGGAGCATCTGGGTCCACTGGTCTGTCCACAGATGATACTCGACAACATTGGCATCATTCTGTCCGTGAACTACGGTTCCCTTGTAAACCATGATCTTCGCCTTGTTCCACTCACCGAAAGCATTGGAGTTCTGCGGCTTCGCAGGAATCATGTCGTAGAGGGATGCAGACTGGCGGTTGCCGTCAACCCCGAGAAAAGCATCCGGATGATTCGCATTGTCAAGCACCTGATACTCAGGAGATGAGATATAGATAGGCTCATACTTCTCAGAGCCGTCCTCGCGGACAGTCTTTACCTCCTGCGCAAGGTAGAAGATACCTGAGTTGCCACCCTTCGAAACCTTCCACTCGAGTTCGAGAATGAAGTTCTTGAACTTGCGGGCGAAAATAAGGTCGCCACCCTCGCCGGTCTGGCCCTCGCCGGTACCGGTGCCTGAGAACTTGATGCAGCCGTCCTCAACAGTCCATCTTGAAGGCACATTGTCCTTGCCGTAGCCGCGCCATCCATTGAGAGAAGTGCCGTCAAAAAGAACATAGTATCCATCCTTGTCAACCGGGACTGAAGCCAGGTCCACCTGAGGCTTGTCAACCCTGATATACTCAGGAGCACCCTCATTGGCAACCTTTGTCTCGACCGTTTCCCCCTGCTCGAACACAATCTCGGCAGGAGCCTTCGTCTTGCTGCCGCAGGAAGCGACAGCTGCGGCCATTGCAATGACCGATAATGTATAAAGTGTCTTTTTCATTGTCATAAAGAATTAAAATATCCAACTATCTGTTATTCAGGCATATCAGGAAGCTTCCATCCCTCGCGGTATGTATGCTTGATGAGCTCCTTCGCATATTCGTTCGCATTCACAGGATCGGTGTACACGGTCTTGAATGTCGGATGACCGTCCTTGATGGAGAATCCGTCCTGGATGACAGTCCTGATAGTGGCATCGTCAGGGATATTGGTGAACCTCATGTTCTCGCCATCCCACTCAAGCTCGATGTTAAGGGCTGCAAGACGGACTGCGAGCACACCCATGAGAACCATCTCGGTGAAAGGACCGGCCTCGGAGAAATCTGAAGCAGGTTTCACCCTGGTCTCGTAAGGCTCCTTGCAGGAACGTACCCAGTCCTGCTGGTGAGAAAGAGTAATCTCCCTGAGCACGTGAGGCACCTCAGGATTGCGGCCTGAAAGAAGATATGGCTCACGTCCGTAGCAGCCGCAGATGAGAGTATCCTTGGTACCGTGGAAAATCACGCCGCCTCCCTGATAGTTGAGATCCTTGCCCGGAGCAAGACCTGCAGGCCTTTCAGGCTTGAGACCGCCGTCGTACCAGATAACCTCCACCTCAGGCATTGCAACCTTAGGCATATTGTCCCTGGCCGGGAACACGAACTTGATCATCTCAGCATTAGGAGCAGACTCCGTAAGAACAGTGGTGGAGCTTGCCTGGGCCCTGACAGGATATTTGAGATTCAATGCCTTGAACACCGGATGGAGAATATGGCAGGCCATGTCGCCGAGAGCGCCGGTACCGAAATCCCACCAGCCGCGGAAATTCCAAGGAGTATAGATCGAGTTGTAAGGTCTCATCGGAGCAGGGCCGATGAAGCAGTCCCAGTTGAGAGTCGAAGGAATTTCCTCAACCTGTTCAGGCCTATGAAGGCCCTGTGGCCAGATAGGCCTGTCGGTGAAAGCCTCAACCTTGGTAACCTCGCCGATTTCACCATTCCAAATCCACTCGCAGACCTTTCTCACACCTGCCTCGGATGCACCCTGGTTGCCCATCTGGGTACTTACGTGATGCTTCTCGGCCAGCTTGGTGAGAAGACGGGCCTCATATATTGAATGCACGAGAGGCTTCTCGCAGTAAACGTGCTTTCCGGCGGCAATAGCCTCGGCTGCAATGATTGCGTGGGTGTGGTCCGCAGTCGCAACCACCACCGCATCTGCCTCGTCGAGAAGTTCTTCATACATCTTGCGGTAATCGGTGTACCTCTTCGCATTCGGATAACGGTCGAAAACGTGTGCGGCGTACTTGGTATCCACGTCGCAGAGTCCGATGATTTCCTCCGTCTCAAGTGCGCTGAGGACAGCCGCACCGCGGCCTCCGATACCTACGCCGAGAATCTTGAGTTTTCTGTCCATCGGGGCAGGAGCCGCCTTCTTTTTGGAAGCTGGGGCAGCGAACATGCCCGGCGCCATCGAAAGCCCGACAGCAGCAGCCGTACCTGTCTTCAGGAACGACCTTCTTGAAATGTCTTTACTCATGTAGTTGTTAGTTTAGTTATAGTATGATGATTATTCATTCTTAATTCAGGCCTGTCAACGTGGTCAAATGTACAAGTCCTACATCTTGCAAGTTAGCCATTTTTTTCGGGAATCGGTATGCGTTCCACGAAAAAAATGGCATACAAAAAGTCAATAATTTACCTGAAAAAGGAGAATTAGTAATATGAAAATAATAAATTGCGTCAGATTTGAATTAGATTTTCGAGGTCAGATTTTCACCCGAAGAGGGAGCATAGCCGTAGCTATGTGACTGATGAGGGAGGAAATATGGACCGAAAAGATTTTCAAAAATGATGCAGGTTATTATTTGAGGATTACTTACTCCAAAAGCAGCAGGGACCCCTCGTATGAAGTCGGGACAGCACCGAAATTGAGAGAGAACCTGAGTCTATTGCCGGAAATGGTTCCGGTCAGCCCGGTAACGGTATATTCCGGCATCTCGGCATCAACAACTCCGTACGTCGGGACAATGCCGTCACCTGCGAATGTAACCACGCCGTCCTTGTAGATATAGGTTATCCCTGCCACCTTGACATCCAGGGAGACCGGCATCTGAGGCACGAACTTTACCTGGTTGAATAACAGCGAGAGGGTTCCGTCCTCCTCGTAGGACACGCTAATTTCAACATCTTCAGAAGGAACCGTCTCACCTCTGAAAACCACTGTCATTGTACCGGAGAAAGAAAGAGTCCCCGGCTGCGGCTCCTGTCCGCCATTGTCCGGATTCTTCTCACACCCGCAAAGGAAAAGGGCCATGATGGCCGCAATAAAGGATAATTTTTTCATGATCATAATGTTACAATACTTCGTTAAAAATTTAACAATTATATAAATTTCAATTACTTACGCATACAATAGCCCGTTTTCGGGTCGCTTTACAGCATCTCGCAGACGGCATAGAACAAAGCCGAAAAAAGTGTTAAAAAAGATGAAAATAACGCTTGAAAAATTTGGATAAGTGCTTGATTTTCAGTAACTTAGAGTTACCACACTTTAGGTTACAAGACATGAAAATCAAGCCCCTT
>JAXDUM010000011.1:0-13605 GCA_034089285.1 Candidatus Cryptobacteroides sp. | reverse complement strand
CAGGTTCCGAACGGCAGCTTCGAGACTGTCAGCCACGACGAGAGCGGCAATTACTACTCCTTCTATGACCCTGCCTCATCAGACCCTGCTCTCCAGAGCAAGTGGTGGTGCAGCGGTAACAAGGGCTCTACCACAGTAGGTTCTTCCTACCAGATTACATACCCTGACACCGGAGACAAGCAGGACGGAAACCAGTCAGTATGTCTGGAGTCAAGATATGTAATTGTAAAGTTCGCTGCAGGAAACCTGTTCTGCGGACGGTTCGGAGCCACAATCGGAACAAGCGGCGGTACTGTCTATTTCGGACGTCCATTCACAGCCCGCCCTACCGCAATGCGTTTCTGGGCCAAGTATTCATCCGGAAAGATAAACCGTGTCGGCAACGGCCCTGCGGGAGTCCAGTCAGGTGACTATGACAAGGCCTCCCTGCGAATCGCCCTCGGCACCTGGGATTACAAGAAGTATGGCGGCGATGCAAACAGCCCTATTCTCGTGAACACCACGGACGAAAGTACATTCGTGGATTACGCCACGGACGAGTCAACCATAGCCTTCGGAGAGAGGATTCTGACAGCCGATGCGGATAACAGCACCAACGTATGGCAGCAGATCACTATTCCGCTTGACTACAAGACCACAACCGCATATCCTACACATATCATGATCGCCTTCGCGGCGAGCATGTATGGCGACTATTTCACCGGTTGCGACTCCAGCAAGCTTTGGATTGACAAGGTAGAACTTCTCTACGAATAACATATGCGCGGCAATACTCTACTCAAAACTACGCTCAGTATCATATCGCTGACGGTCCTTGCCCTCGGGGCGGGGGCCCAGCGTTATGACAGAGGCTACAGCATGTCGAATTCAGGAAGCTTCGTCAAGAAGGGTACCTGGATGGCAGGCGGAACAGCCAGCTATTCATTCCACAACAACGAGGATTACAACCTCCTCATCATCGAGGACATCAACTCCACGGGTTACGGAGTCAATGTCAGCCCTGCGTTCTGCTACATGGTGAGGAACAATATGGGAATAGGCATGAGGGTGGAGTACGGCCGCAATATGCTCAAGCTCGACGACGCGCACGTCGATATCGAGGATGTTTCGCTGGATGTAAAGGATTACCACTGGATCAAGCAGATGATAAACGCCAAGTTTATCCTCAGGAACTACATTCCGCTCGGAGATTCGAAGCGTTTCGCAATGTTCACCGAGTCCCAGCTCTCGTTCGGTTACGGACAGGCAAAGGTGATGAACGGCAATCTCCAGTATCCTCAGGGAGCCTACGATGACATCACCAATCTCAGCATCAATCTCTGCCCGGGACTGATGGCGTTCGCCGACGAGCATTTCGCCATCGAGCTGAGCGTGAAGATGCTCGGACTGAGCATAAATCACGTCGAGCAGACGAAGAACCAGGTTTACTACGGCAGCCGGAACTCCACGGCGATCAACTTCAGGATCAACGTGCTCACAGTGGGTTTCGGACTATATTATTATCTATAGCATATGAGGAAGATTCTGGCAATATTGATCGCAATTCTCCCTCTCGCGACAGATCTGTCGGCCAGGGACCGGAACAGGGAGCCCCGGGTGATGGGTGTCCCGATGAGCGTCAGCGATACAAGTTCGAACGGCAGAAGGCTGGCGCAGAGACTGTTCATCGGCAAGGGAGAAGTCGGTTTGGGAGTTTCTTTCTCATACCTTGACATCGACAGCAACAACAGCGACTACCTGATGCTGCTGCAGAACTGCAATGCCTACGCCAAGACATTCAGCGTTGTGCCGACCATAGCCTACGCCGTCAGGGACAACAAGGTCATCGGAATGAGGTTCAAGTATTCCACCTCTTCCGGCAATATCTCGGACGCCGACCTGAGCCTTCTGAGCGAGGATCTGACATTGAATGTGAGCCGCATCAGGGCAAGCGGAAACACTTACCAGACGGCCATATTCTACAGGGCATACCTCGGTCTCGACGACAGGGGACGCTTCGGGCTTTTCAATGATGTCCAGCTTGCCTACACGCATGGCAGGACGACATTCTCCTATGGGGATACCGGCTTAAAGGCCTACAACCTCTCCGACAAGCTCAACCTGAGCCTGCATCCGGGTCTCGAGGTGTTCGCGATGAACAATGTAAGCCTCAATGTCAGCATCGGTTTCGGAGGCCTGAACTATACCAACATAAGATGTATGGAAGACGGCAGAATCACAGGCAGAAGAGCAGCTGCAAATGCCCGGTTCTATATGGATATCACTGACATACGCATTGGCCTCACCATTCACATATAGAGTATGAGAAGAATCATTTCCATTCTGTCGGCAGTGGCGGTCATGGCGTCCTGCATCCACAACGACCTGCCCTATCCTGTCATTGAGGCGTCCATCACATCAATGGAGGTGGAGGGGGCCAGTTCCGTGGAAATCAACAGTCTGAAGCGGGTGGTCAGCATCACGCTGGAAGAGACTGCGGACATCAGGAACGTGCAGATCAGGAACATCGGATTCAATGTTCCTGAAGTCAAGCCGTCCTGGGATATCTGCGGTGCCAGGGATCTCACCAAACCTCTCAAGCTGACGCTCACCACTTACGCCGACTACGACTGGAGAATCGAGGCCACGCAGCCAATAGAGCGTTGGTTCACAATGCCTTACCAGGTAGGTGAAAGCGCGGTGGACTTCGAGAATAAAAGGGTTGTAGTGAAAGTGGCCTCGGCTGCGGACGTGACAAATCTTTCGATCACCAGCTGCAAGCTCGGCCCGAAAGACATCACGACCTATACCCCGGACCCTTCCGCAATCAGGGATTTCAGCGACGAGCAGACCATACAGGTGGCCTACCACAGCGTGAAAGAGCATTGGACCATCTACGTAGAGCGGAGCTCGACCACTGTCAGAATGCTCAGAATCGATCCGTGGACAAAGATTGTCTGGCTGACCGCGGAAGGAATCGCCGGCAATGACAACGGCTTCAGGCTGAGGGAATCCGGCACCGAAGAGTGGCAGACCATAAGCCCGGACTCTCAGAACGGAGGCCAGTTCTCGGCAGGAGCTGACGGCCTCAAGCCTGAAACAACTTACGAATGCAAAGCTTTCAGCGGGACTGAAGAAACTGAGGTTCAGACATTTACCACCGAGAGCGAAAGACAGTTGCCGAATTCCGGCTTCGAGACCTGGTCCAATGCCGAATCCGACAAGTACTACTCGTTCTTCGACCCTCATTCAACGGAATCCGAATTGCAGACCAAGTGGTGGGGCAGCGGAAACAAAGGTTCAACAACTGTAGGCTCCAGCTACACGATTACGATGCCTTGCACAGATGATGCGGCAGAGGGGCAGAGTTCCCTGCTTATGGCATCAGCATACGTAGTCATCAAATTCGCCGCAGGCAATGTCTTCTCCGGAGAATACTACAAGACGCTGGGCACTACCGGAGGCGTAGTCCGCATGGGAAGGCCGTTCACCCACAGGCCTCAGAAACTCACCGCCTGGATAAAGTACAGGGCCGGAGTCATCACTGAGAAAACCTACGGAGACAAGCCGGACAATGACCCCGTAAAGGTGGGCGACCGCGACAGAGGAAACATCTGGGTGGCTCTCGGTGACTGGGACTACCACAAATACGGCGGTTCAGAGGAATCCCCTGTGGAGCTCAACACTACCGACAAGAGCACATTCTTCGACCCTAAGGGAGAAAATGTCATCGCCTACGGCACCTTCGTGGCAGACAGGGATTATGACCAGTGGACCAAGGTTGAAATACCTCTCGAATATGCCACCAGATCCAGAAAGCCTACACACATCATAGTGTCCTGCGCATCGAGCATGCTGGGAGACTATTTCACCGGCAGCGCCGACTCCAGGATGTGGATCGATGATATCCGGCTGGAATATTGACGCAGAAAGGGTGGCCACCGGGCCACCCTTTTTCGTGACATTCGGCTCAGGCCGTGAATGCTATCCTATCTCGGCTCCGTTGAGCAGAGCCTCCGCAGGGGTGATGAACCTCATCTTTCCGTCTCCCTGACGTGCCATGAGAATCATTCCCTTCGACTCTATTCCGCGGATCTTCCTCGGGGCAAGGTTGGCGAGAATGCAGATCTGCTTCCCGACCATATCCTCAGGAGAATAGAACTCGGCGATGCCGGAGACGATCGTACGCTTGTCAATGCCGGTGTCGATGGTCAGCTTCAGCAGCTTGTCCGTCTTGGGAACACGCTCGGCCTCAAGCACGGTGGCCGTGCGGATATCCATCTTCTCGAAGTCCTCGAAAGTGCATTCAGCCTTCTGAGGTGCCACAACCTTGGCGGCCTCAGCCTTCGCGGCAGCCTCGCGCTCTGCCCTGATGGCATCAAGGCGGGCAAGCTGGGCATTGATTGCCTCATCCTCAATCTTGGCGAAGAGGAGCTCCGGCTGGTTCAGCTGGTGGCCGGCAGGAAGAAGGTCAGTTTCTCCGAGATGCGACCAGTCAAGACAGACTCCGCAGGAAGGAAGGCCATCTGCAGATGACACTGTATGGAGGGCAGATCCCTCGCCTGGCCTGTATGTATTGACAGTCTCCTGCTCGCCCTTGCGGTGGTCAAATCCGGCATTGATGCCGACTCCCAGCATATTGCGGAGCTTCTCCGCAGCGAACGGGGTGAACGGCTCGAATGCGATGGCCAGGTCGGCGCAGATCTGAAGGCAGACATTGAGAATGGTGCCGGTACGGTCCAGGTCAGTCTTGGCCACCTTCCAAGGTTCGGTATCGGAAATGTACTTGTTGCCGACACGGGCAATCGACATTGCATCCTTCAGGGCCTCGCGGAAATGATATCCCTCTATGTTCCTTTCAAGGGAAGCCCTGAGTGCAGGAATCTCCGCCAGAGCCTCCCTGTCAATGTCGAGGAGATTGCCGCAGGCAGGAACCTTGCCGCCGAAATATTTGTGGGTCAGGACAACAGCCCTGTTCACGAAGTTGCCGAATATGGCCACGAGCTCGCTGTTGTTGCGCGCCTGGAAATCCTTCCAGCTGAAATCATTGTCCTTGGTCTCCGGGGCATTGGCAGTGAGGACATACCTCATCACATCCTGCTTGCCCGGGAACTCGTTGAGGAATTCGTGAGCCCATACCGCCCAGTTGCGGGAAGTGGAAATCTTGTCTCCCTCGAGGTTGAGGAACTCATTGGCAGGGACATTGTCCGGGAGGATGTAGCCGTCTCCATAGGCCTTCAGCATTGAAGGGAAGACGATGCAGTGAAACACGATATTGTCCTTTCCGATGAAGTGGACGAGCTTCGTGTCCGCACTCTTCCACCATTTGTCCCAGCTCTCCGGAAGAAGTTCCCTGGTATTGGAAATATAGCCGATCGGAGCATCGAACCACACGTAGAGCACCTTGCCCTCGGCACCTTCCACCGGCACAGGGACGCCCCAGTCCAGGTCGCGGGATACGGCGCGCGGCTGGAGACCGCCGTCAATCCAGCTCTTGCACTGTCCATAGACATTGCTCCTCCACTCCTTGTGGTCCTCCAGAATCCACTCGCTCAGCCATTTCTCATACTGATCAAGCGGGAGATACCAGTGGGAAGTCTTTTTCTTCACGGGTTCCGCTCCGCTGAGCTTGGACTTCGGATTGATGAGTTCTTCCGGGCTGAGAGTGCTGCCGCATTTCTCGCACTGGTCCCCATAGGCTCCCTCAGCCCCGCATTTAGGGCAGGTGCCGACTATGTACCTGTCAGCGAGGAAAGTCTTAGCCTCCGGGTCGTAGTACTGCTCCGACTCCCTGGTGATGAACTTGCCCTCGTCATAGAGCTTGCGGAAGAAGTCCGAGGCATTCTTCTCATGCACCTCCGAGCTGGTACGCCCGTAAATGTCGAAATTGATACCGAGGCCCGAGAAAGAGTCCTTGATAATCTTGTGGTACTTGTCCACAATATCCTGCGGAGAGCAGCCCTGCTGACGGGCCTTGATCGTGATCGGCACACCGTGTTCGTCGCTGCCGCATACATAGAGCACATCCTCTCCCCTCATCCTGAGATATCTGACGTAGATATCCGCAGGCACATAGACACCGGCGAGATGGCCGATGTGGACAGGGCCGTTGGCATAAGGCAGCGCACTGGTCACAAGTGTTCTTTTGAATTTCTTATCCATATTCAATAAATCATTTATTTCATTTTTACTGTACCCTTCCGAGACGCTCGGAAATATTCTTTCTCATCATATTCACCTTCTGAACCTGCTGGAGGATCCCGAACTGTTCCTTGATATTGTCTCCGCCCTGCCTCCTGAGTTTCTGGAGGGCAGCTGCAAGTTCAAGTTCCTGCTTCTTCACCCTCAGGAGCTTATAGACGAGAATGGCCTTCGGGACCGTCCGCACGAGGAATGAGGATGTGGCAGTCATCGAGTTGAGAAGATCCTTCACGGTGAGTTCGTGCCTCATTGAGAGCATCGATGCCACCTCGTCGGCCAGACGGGTATCCTCGCCGTTCAGGATTGTCCTGACAATGTCTTCCTGAGTCATATCCGGACTGCTGTCATAAAGGTCGAAATACTCGTCATATATCTTCCTCATGATGGAATTGCTGAACTGATGGCCGTCAACCTCCAGCGCATCCCGGATGAAGTCAGCCACGGTCACGAAGCCATCCGGGTCATAATATTCCGAATCTGTCTCGAACTCAAGTTCCGACATTCCGTGATTGAGGATCAGCCCGGCAAGCTCCTTCTCTGACGGAAGAAGCAGAGGGTCCTCGTAAAGCGGTTCCGGCTTCGGGGCTGCGCCTCCGGCATTTCCGGAGAGATTGAAGTCCCGGTCCTGCCCGGCATCCCCTCCTGTATTGTTCACGTCTCCGCCGGCCGGCTGCGCGCCATCCTCAATGCCTCCTTCAGCGGAGGCCTGCGAGCCTGCCTCCAATGCTCTCTGACGCCGCATTTCCTCCTTTCTTTCCTCCTCCCGCATCGCCCTCACGGCATCATTGATCTTCGAATAGACCAGGCTCTCGTCAATGTTGAACTTAGTGCTGACGTCCTGCACGTACATGGCTCTCTTGACCTGGTCAGGAATGAGGGCCAGCGTGCCGGCGATTTCATTGACCAGATTCGAGCGTCTGACAGGATCGCTGCCGGCATCGCCGATAAGCTGGTCGGTCCGGCAGGAAATGAAGTCCCTCTCGTTTTCCTCAATGAAGGACTTGACCTCCTCCAGAGTATGTTTCCTGGCGAATGAGTCCGGGTCATCCCCGTCCGGAATGAGGACTACCCTGACATTGAGCCCGCCCTTGAGGCAGAGCCCGATTCCCCTTTCGGCGGCGTGGATTCCGGCGGCGTCGCCGTCATACATTATCGTGACGTTCTCCGTGAACTTGCGTATCAGGCTGACCTGCTCCACTGTCAGGGATGTGCCGCTGGATGCCACCACATTGGTGATTCCGAGCTGATGCATGGACAGCACGTCGAGATATCCCTCCACCAGTATGCACCTGTCCCTGCGCGCGATCTCGCTCTTGGCGAAATATATTCCGTAAAGAGTTGTCTTCTTGTCATATACCTCAGTCTGGGGAGAATTGACATACTTGCCGATATTCCTCTCCTTGTAGTCGGAGCGCAGGGTGCGGCCTCCGAAGCCGATGATTCTCCCGCTGACAGTATGAATCGGGAACATAGCCCTCTCCCTGAATTTGTCCGCCAGCGTACCGTCATCCTTCTGGATGCATACTCCCGTAGCGACCAGATATTCAGGCTTGTAGCCATCCTCAACGGCCTTTTCGCAAAGTGCGGTCCCCTTCATCGGAGACCAGCCCAGGCCGTATTTCTCGATGGTGGAGTCTTCCAGTCCTCGGCTCTTGAAATATGCGTATCCGAGGTTTCTGCCCTCCTGGGTCCTCAGGCTCTCCTGAAAGAATCTCTCCGTGTAATCCAGGACGAGCATCAGGCTCTCGCGCCTCTGCCTGGAGGCTATCTCCTCCGGCGTCTCCTCCTTCTCCCTGACCTCGATGCCGTATTTCTTAGCCAGATATTTCAATGCCTCGACATAGCTCATCGACTCGTGCTCCATCACGAAACGGACGGCCGAGCCGGTCTTTCCGCAGCCGAAGCAATGATAGATTCCCTTGGTGGGAGATACAGAAAACGACGGAGTCTTCTCGTTATGGAACGGACAGCAGGCGACGTAATTCGCCCCCCTGCGCTTGAGGGAGACGAAATCACTCACGACCTCGACTATCTGGGCCGTATCGAGAATCTTGTTTACGGTATCCTGAGGAATCATCCTTATCGGTGCCGGAGCTCTTCAGAGGGTCCGGAAATTAAACTATTCTTTATGATATTCCACGTCCTTCACTCCTGCAAGCGACGGCGGGACATCGTCATCATCATTATCGGAATGCTCCTGTCCATCCCTGAACTTGATCTCATATGCCTCCTTGGCCTTGATGACCCTGAACATTGAAATCAGGTCCGAAACGCCGTAAACTATCAGCAATATGCCGGCGAGAAGGGACATCACTCTCTCGGAGAAAGGGTTGAAGAGCAACGTGATACCACCGATGAGGGCGAATATGCAGAGTATCAGCGAAAAGCCTCCCATTCCCACCAGAGACATGGTGCCGGTCAGGACAATGAGCTGGATAATGCCGAAAATGAGAACGGCCACGCCGATGAGTGTGACAATGACACCGGCAACCGCAGTCGGGAATAGATAGAGCAGAAGGCCTATGACGATATCCACGGCCGCATTGACGGACATCAGGGCCATCGCACCGTTCTTTCTGTTCACAAATCCGTAAATGAATGAGACCACGCCTGCAGCGAAAAGGAATGCCGCAATGATCCTGACCACCGTCACGGTAGCATTGTTGCTTACCACCATCACAAGTCCGATGGCGATGGCAGACAGGGAACGCAGAATGCTGCTGAACTTGCTGTTGTATCCGAATGTAATCATTTCAACACATTTTTATTGACAATTTACAAAAATACGCATTTTTTTGGGAACTATACACCTGTTGTCTGCTGAAACGGCTCAACTCCCCGAAAAATGGAATCAGCAGGCGATATGCTGAATTTCTTTGCAGATATAACTGTTTTGAGTATCTTTGCACCATCAAATAAGCCGAAATCTCCCGGCGACCAATCCCATCAGACATATCCGACGGCTGTCAAAGGCCATTACGGGGGAATTGTGTCCCGTCCTCTCTGACCATAGCGGTCAGTTGTTCTTTGACATATCGGCAGCCGCATCGGAAATGATCATTGTCAAACCATTGATCCCGCAAGTGCGGAACTTTAATCATTAATGTCATGATGGAAAGAAAGTATCAGCTGGTCGCATGGACCGAAAACGTCACCGACAACGAGAATGCAAGGCTGTTCATGACGCCCTCGCTCAAGAGCGAAGCACAGGCTTCCCTGATAGAGGACATCGCAGAGATTCACAAGGAAGAGCGCAGGAGTCACGGTATCATCAGCATTGATCTGGCAAGAAGAGCAGTCACGGCATTTGAGAAGATGTCGAGATTTGAAATTCTGACCGGTAATTCTGGAGAAGGTATCCGGTATCTCTTTTGTGCTGCCAGGTACTGCATCCTTGAGGATGACTGCAACTGGGCGTACAGCGACACCGATCTGGGCAGTTACTCCTGCTTCTGCGGAGAGCTGAGGCATGAGTTCGTCAGACTATGCGAAGAGGGTATGCGCCTGGCGAAGAAATTCACGAGTGAGGATGTCCTTCTGGAGACTGTTCCAAAGCAGATGCTGGAGCTGTACTCTGAACATACCAGGGAGGAACGAGACCTGGAACTTTATCTGAAAGAGGTGCGGCCATGGAAATGATATGGCCCATCCTCCTCGAAGGTTAATCAATATGTATCAATCCCGTTATCTTCTCAAGGCTCTCCCGGTCGGTTTCATCAAATGCATTCAGATCTTTGCTGTCTATATCCAGAACGGCCACGACCTTGCCTTCCCGGAATATCGGAACGACTATTTCGCTGCGGGAAAGACTGCTGCAGGCAATGTGGCCGGGAAACTTTTCAACATCGGGGACGACAATGCTTTCCTTGCGCTTCCACGCCGTCCCGCACACTCCCCTGCCGAACGGAATACGGCTGCATGCGACCGGACCCTGAAAAGGGCCCAGCACCAGCTCATCACCTTTGACAACATAAAATCCGGTCCACCAGAATCCGAATGTACCATGAAGAAGAGCAGCGATGTTGGACATATTCGCAATGCAGTCATCCTCTCCCTCGACAAGGGCTTCAACCTGCTTGTAGGCAAGGCTATACTTGTCCCTCTTCGCCTTGGCGGCATCGCCCGCGCACTGAATGCCTGATGGCCTTTCAATCAGAAGTTCCATCCCCTTGTGGGGGATGCCCTCATCCAGGAATTCATCCGAGATGACCTTGAATCCGAGTTTCTCATAAAAGCCTATCGCATAAGTCTGAGCCTCAAGATATATCTTCTCATCAGTGAGGTTTTCCGTGACATGGCTTATGGCCTGCCGCATCATCATTCTCCCTACGCCTGTCCCGCGCAGGGATTCAATCACGGCGACTCTTCCTATCTGAACAACGCCTGCTTCCTTCCCGTATATCCTCAGGCATCCTATAATCCGCTCCCCTTTCGAGGCGAACACCTGAACGGAACCGAAATCCCTTCCGTCGGGGTCCAAATACAGGCATTTCTGCCCCGTCACGAACACCTCCGACCTCACCCGAAGGATACCGTAGAGTTCCTCAATGGTAAGGTCAGAGAATCGCCTGGTTGTAATTGTAACAGTTTCAATCATGATGCGACCAAATCAGATGTTTACCCGCCCAATACAAATGTAGACATCTTTTCTGGATATACAACAATAGTTTTTTAACGAATCATTGATACAGGAACAACAACAGCAAAGGTTCTCAGACCATGAGCAGCGCAGGCGTGACGACTGTTCCCTCCAGAGAAGGCGGCACTTGGCATAGCCGGTGTACAGACAAACGTTTGCTCCTGGTTCTTGCGAGGTACAGAGGAAAGATGCGGAGCACAGATTGACCTTGTGACTATGGATGACCTGTTTATGGCATTGAATTTTTAGTTGCGAAACAATGGTTTCCGAAATGGCGGTTTCGCAAGTGCAAATATAATGAAAGTTCTTTTAAAGAGTTCCATCCAGTGCAGACGAGCGAATGCCCTTGCGGATGCAGAGGCCTGCGCTGTGATAGCGATGCAGTTGTTGTAATGACTACAATGTAAATGCTAGGGGAGAGTCTATGACAAGCTAATACGACAGTTTAATGACTTCTTCAGGAAGAATCGCATTCCCGATGTCGTCAATGGGTTTCACTTTCGTAAACAGAACCACAACCACCGACTTGCCTTTTGTGAATGGTAGCGCATCGACAATCTTGAGGATATTATTTGTCAGCAGGCGTCCGTTCTCACTTGATGTCCACTTGCATTCACCGATCAGTATATGTTTACCGTCTAGTGATTCTGCTACAATATCCAGCTCCACATCCTTGAATGCTCCATCAATCTTCACTTGCCCCCACCACCTTCTGGCCTCTGAATAGGTAATCCCTTTAATTGTATTGCCCGTCACTGCATCGCGGCATAACCGTTCCCACCAATAACCGGTAAGTTCCGGCAGTCGTGATTCCAGGATACCATTGATTAAGGCGGTCCTGCCCAGCTCGATGAATGAGCGGTTCGCCGGCACGAACTTGTAGTGGAAGAAGAGAAATGGATCAGCAATCCTGTACAGACTTTTCTTTGTATCTTTTGCCGATACTCCAAAAGGTATATCTTTTTCCAGGTATCCCAAGTCAATTAATTTGGCCAGGGGACGAGAAAGATTGGTAGCCGGTTCATTGCATCGGCCTGCTATCTCCTTAAGCCTATTCGCTCCCCCACCTACGATAGTCATTATTGTAGACGTCTTTACTATATCCTTGAAATCATCCTGAAACAGACTCTGCGGCTCCTCATACAATGCTCCCATTGTGGACATAATGTGTTCGTTGACAGAGTCCATCAGGGATGCTGAACTTTCCCTGAGTCTCCAGTATCTTGGGATACCTCCCCAGACAGCATAGTTTTCTATGGTTTCTTCCGCTGTCAATCCAAGAGCCTCCTGAAGAAAAGGCAGTTTGATAGGTCTGATGTTGAAATCCGCTTCCTTCCTGCCATACAATGGAGATGACTGTTCATGCGTAAGGTTGTACATCATCGTTTGCGATGATCCGCACAGTATGATGTTATATTTCAGCTCTTCTGAATCCAGAAGGTTCTGGATTACAGAAGGAAGAGATGAATCGCTTTCAACAAGGTACGGAAATTCATCGAGACATAGTGTAATCTTCGCCGTTACACGATGATTCAGAGCCGTCAATAATGCTCGCCAATCTTTGTACTGAGCATCATTAAAACCTGGGAATGTATGCGATAAGACATAGCTCAGATTGGACATCTGCGTTTCTTTGTCAGTCCTGTCGGCTTCAAAGTATACATCCGCTTCTTTGAGAATTCGCTTGATCAGAGTTGATTTTCCAACTCGTCTTCGACCCCTGATTATCGCAAATGCAGGAACGTCACCTGATAGCAGCCTTGTGAGCCTTTCCTGCTCGTGTTTTCTATCTACGAACTTCATATAATATTATTATGCAATGCAAACATAATGTTTTTCGTGCATAAAAACAAATATATAAGTGATTGTGTTAATCAGTGACAGCAATTGCGGCCGACGTATTTCTGAAAAGAAAGCCTGCAATTCCCTGAAATAATTCCCACTCCTCCCCGTATATAAATATAGAAAGTGCAAATATTGAAGAGGCGTATGAAGACTAATGACGGTTTCCGTGCAGACCTGCTGCTGAAAAATGTTGCTGCAGCATTGAGGGAAGGTTATATCAGCAATGAGAATGCATTGTATCTCATCGGCGTGGCTGCCGGGCGGATTGACTCAGCGGCCTTGACGGGAATGGTGAAAAAACTCTAGAAACTGCAAGAACCATGGAAGATTGGATCGTAATACCTGATGTGCACGGACGTGATTTCTGGAGAAGAGCAGTCCGTGGACGGGAGGAGGAAAAAATCATTTTCCTGGGCGACTATGTGGATCCGTATTCATGGGAGGGCATAACTCCGCATGTGGCATTTCTGGAGCTGCAGGATATCATTGAGTTCAAGAAGGCGCATCCTGACAATGTTGTCCTGCTGCTTGGAAATCACGATCTAGGATATCTCGACAGGGAGATATGCGACTGCCGCAGGGATGAACTCCGGGCCAGAAGGCTGCGTGAACTTTTCGAGAAGGAACTTGACCTGTTCGATATCGTGCATGTCGAGGGAGATGAGACAGGCAAGGCGCTCTTTTCTCACGCAGGAATTGCGGAAAGGTGGGTGAAAGGCCGGGAAGACATCGTCGGCAGCCTGGAAGGCTTCCGGCCGGAACGTCTGAACGAAATGCTGCACGGGAAAAAGGCGGAGCGTGAACGGTTGTTCCTGGCGCTTGGAGACATCTCCCCTGCCAGGGGCGGTCATTCGGAAGTCGGCAGTCCGGTCTGGGCAGATGTAAATGAATACCTCGAAGGAGAGAATCTCATCGACGGCTATATCCACATCTTCGGGCAT
>JAXDUM010000010.1:0-9778 GCA_034089285.1 Candidatus Cryptobacteroides sp. | reverse complement strand
CGTCGGGGAACCACCTCTTCCCATTCCGAACAGAGAAGTTAAGCCCGATGGAGCCGATGGTACTGACCTACCAGTTGGGAGAGTAGGCGGTCGCCGTGCTTCGACGAGTCCATAATCATCTGATTGTGGACTCGTTTTTTTTATAATTTCAAGATTAATTGTTCCTTTTCATCAAACAACAATACACTGATATGAAAAGAACAATACTTACCATCATTGCCCTCGGAATGGCAATAATCGCAACAGCCCAGCAAGGCGGCATAAGCCCGGAAATGCTAGGCCGCATAAGTCAGGGATATACCGACACACCTTCCGATAAGGCGTTGCGCAATGCCCTTGCAGGCAATTCCATCAACATTTTAGCGACAAATGCCGAAAATGCCGCAATGATCGACACTCATTTTTCCGACAGGGTGAAGACCAAGGGCATCACTGACCAGAAATCTTCAGGCCGCTGCTGGCTTTTCACAGGCCTCAATGTGCTAAGGGCAGCGATGATAGAGAAATATGACCTTGGATCGTTCTCTTTCTCGCAGAACTATGTCTTCTTCTATGACCAGCTTGAGAAATCCAATCTCTTCCTGCAGGGAGTCATTGACACAAAGGATCTTCCGTTTGAAGACAGGCAGGTGGACTGGCTTTTCTCCAACCCTATAGGTGACGGCGGCCAGTTTACCGGAGTTTCCGACCTCATACTGAAATATGGCCTTGTTCCGTCTGAAGTAATGCCTGAGACATACAGCAGCAACAATACATCCCAGATGTCTGCCCAGATAAAGAATGTCCTCAGGCAGGGCGGATTGAAAATCAGGGAGTTCAATGATGAAGCCAAGGCCTCGGTGAAGAAAAATTCGACAAAGGCTGCAGCCAAGGCAGATGCCGCCCTTGACCAGAATCTCCAGCAGATCAAGGAAGACGTGCTCAAGGATGTTTACCGTATTCTGGCACTGTGCCTTGGAGTCCCTCCGGCAGAGTTCGAGTGGGCGATGTATGACTCCAAGGACAATTTCGTGAGCCGTGAGACCTACACTCCTCAGTCATTCTATCAGAAATTCATCGGAGAGCCTCTGAATGACAATTATGTCATGCTGATGAACGACCCGACCAGGGAGTATTACAAGGTCTATGAAATCGACTATGACCGCCACGTCTATGATGGGCACAACTGGCTCTATGTCAATCTTCCTGTTGACCGTATCAAGGATATTGCGATATCTTCCATCAGGGATGGCAAAGCAATGTATTTCTCATGCGACGTGGCCAAGTTCCTGAATTCCAAGAAGGGTGTCCTGGATATTGCCAATTATGACTACACTTCGCTCTTCGGCATTGACCTGAACATGGACAAGAGGCAGAGGGTGATGACTCACGCCAGCGGCTCATCACATGCGATGACATTGATGGCTGTTGACATCCGTGACGACAAGCCTCTCAAGTGGATGGTTGAAAACAGCTGGGGAGACGAAAGCGGCTACAAGGGCCATTTGATAATGACCGACGAGTGGTTCAACGAGTATATGTTCCGTCTGGTGGCCGAGAAGAAATACGTCCCTTCCGATATTCTCGAAATATTGAAACAGGAGCCTGTCCGCCTCCCTGCCTGGGACCCTATGTTCGCTCCGGAGGAGTAACACGGACCTGCCGTCATTCCCGGATTGACCATTCACGCCATTCCGGCTTGACCTATAGAGTCCAAAAGAATAACAGCAGCTGGTCTTCACGACTGGCTGCTGTTCGATTATTCAATATGAATTAAACTAGCTTATGATTTATGTCTTCTATATCGTTTATTTGCCATTTTCGTGCCAAATATTCACGGTAGGAATAAAAATCGCTTTATTTTAACAAATTGCTAATAAATTTTCAGGAAAATATGGATTTTTCATTGGAATTTGAAGCAATCTATCATTTTCTTCAGGAATTCAGCAATATCGGGATGCATCCCATCAGGCCCGTGACGGACAGCATTATCAGAGTCAGGAGCCAGACGATGAAGATTACCAGACCGGGATGCCATTTAGGAGCCTTGAATTCTATCAGGCACAGTAATCCGGTGTAGATGAACCATACGAAAGGCAATGCCATCGCAGCAATGATCAATCCCTTCACCCAGACTGTATCATAGGCGGCATAAACACCTGGCAAACTGCCCATGAACTCGGCCATTACAGGTCCGGTCAACGTTGAAATCCCGAAAACATTGCTCCAGAACAATGCCAGGCTCCCGGCGAACAGGCCTGCGAATCCGATCAGCAGCATTAATACTCCCACTGTCTTCGTTATCAGGTTTCCGGCGCTTCTGGCCGCCTCTGAGTTGCCCATATCCCTGATTGTCCCCGAGGCTTTGTCAATCGACTCCTGAACAGTCTTCTGGATGTCCTGTACCGTATTCCCTTCGCCCTTCATCCTGTGCTTTTCGCCCACGGTCCTGGCCGGAGGGATAATGAATCCCGCAAGGAGGTATATGACCAGAGGCAGAGTGAATTCCGATGTCGGGAAACATCTTATGTGAGCCATCCACAGAACAACTGTGAACACGACGAACAGTGTGCGGACAGCCACCACATCCATATTGAAATAGGCTGCCAGACCGCTGCAGACGCCGAGAATCTTGCCACCGTCCAGATCACGGTAAATCTTCTTTTTCCGGCTCACAGGCTCATCTGTCCTGATTTTCTCCTTTTCCTCAGCCGATTCGGATTCGATTTCCTCCGGCTTCCCGAGGACATTGATGACAGCATTGGCAATGGACTCCGTCACAATCCCGTTCTCCCCGCATTTCTCCACCAGAAGTTCAGCCATTCTCTCCTCGATGCCCTCCATGATCTCGTTCCCGCTCTCGATTCCGGAGTAGAACTCCTTGAGCTCGCCAAGATACTTGTCAATCTTTTCCGCAGCCGTTGTCTCCAATGTGAAGGCATAGCCGCCTATGCTGTTTTTCTCGACCTGGTTCATTTCTTCAAGGTTTCAATCGTGGTTACTATTTCGTTCCAGGCAGCGTCCATTTCCTGCAGCAGGGCCTTGCCCTTCTCCGTTATGACATAATATTTGCGCGGCGGGCCCTGAGGCGATTCCTCCCATCTGTATGTCAGGTAGCCCTGATTCTTCTCCCTTATCAGAAGCGGGTAGAGAGTGCCTTCCACCACTATCATATTCGCTGTCTTGAGCTCTTCGATAATTGCCGAGGCATATGCCTCCTTGCGTGCCAATATGCAGAGAATGCAGTATTCCAGCACGCCTTTTCTCATTTGAGAACGGATATTTTCAGAATTGTTTTCCATAATCTACTTTTTTGTCGAGAATCGTGCGAGGTTTTCCGCTGTCATCGGGAGGCCGTACATCTCGCATTTCTGTACCGGAGTCTCCGCCTTCGGGATGACAATCATGAGGATAATGTAAATCCAGAATCCCGCCGTGCCCATAATGAGGGCCGCTACCGCAATGAGCCTGACGAGTACTACGTCAATGTCAAAGTATGCCGCAAGGCCGGAGCAGACGCCGCCGATGGCCTTCTCGTCAATGTCCCTGTACATTTTCTTCTTCGGCTGAGTTGCAGTGTCAGCCTTGTCATCGCTGCCGCTTGCTCCGGCTCCGGCCTGCTGTCCTCCCTCTGAACCTCCGTCTCCGGCTGTGTCTTCAGGCTCCTTGACCCCGTCAGGCATCCCCAGCTGCTCGGTTATTTTCTGGACCAGGTCAATGTTCACCGTCCTGTTGCCGCTGCCGATCTCCTTTGCCAGCAGTTCCGCAATCCTGTCCTCGAGATCGCTCATCACTTCGTCCTTCTCATATAAGAGGGAGGAAGGACTTTTCTGCAGTCTCTCCTCAAAATGCTTGAGGTACTGCTCCATTCTTTCATAGGCGTCAACGTCGAAGTAGAAGTTCCTTCCACCTACGCTCGCATCTTGTACTTTCTTCATTTTCAATATGTTTTGATAATTTTTTCTCCTTCATCCCACAGCTTCCCTGTGTCTGCAGGTACTTTTCGAATGCAAAGATATATATTTTCTTGAATATATTGCAAGACAAGGTACTAATTTTTTGAAAATATTTTGCAAAATTAGCATTCATTCTACTAAAAGCCCTGATTACTCACGAAATCTGTCTTCGCAGGACGACAAAACAATATCCTGCCCCTGTGAGGCAGGAGCAGGATTCAAAATCAAGTATGCAAGCGATTAATAATGCACGCAGCGGACGAAGCAGGCGTCGGACCACTGGGCGCTGCGGCAGGCCACGCCGGTATGTGGATCGCTGGCACCCTTGGCTGTCATTGTCACAGGATTTGCTCCGTAGGTATTCAGGTCGTAGGTGTAGTAGTTGATATCGTGTGCGTAGCTCTCCTTATAAGTGGTGTAGAATTCATTCTCCTCGTACCAGTAGATGGCTCCCTTTCGCATCCAGAGGTCATAGAGCATCGGGACTGCCTGAGCTGTTGCAGTCGGCATCTCGAGGCTTCGCTGGGCATATTTGAGGACATCACGCTTCGTATTTCCATCACCGCCCCAAGCCGTAAGATAGAGGTCCGACCCCTTCCTGTGGCCGTAACCAGTTGATCCGATAGGGAAGAAAAGATGTCTGCCGTTGCTCCTGTCCCATACGAAGAGGCCCTGCATGCCCTTCACGTCACCCGGATTTATGTAGGTGTAGGCATCGGTGGTATTGGTAGCCGTACCCGTGCTTTCCTCCCCGTAGAGTACTCCGTAGTAGCGCGGCAATGACTGCAATGCCGTCCAGTCCGCATATTTTGCCGGCCATCTGTCGCTATAGAAACGGCCCTTGTAGGTGGCGTGCTCATCGTAGCGGAAGCCCGTAGGCCTTTCCGGATGCCATATTCCTGTGAAGGACACATCGCCGCCTGTGTACATCCAATGGGTCTTTCCGTCGGAATAGCCCTCGACATTGAAGCCGACGTATTTGCTCCTCTGTGCATCCTCCGGCTTGATTGCCTGGCTTGCATTTCCCCATCTGAATAGGCCTCCCTCCATTAGAGGATTGTCGCAAGGAACCCCGGAATACTTCATATTGCGGTTCATCCAGTAGCAGGTGTGGGACGTGGAGTTATGTCCATAAACCGTGGTGACCGGATAAGTGACGTTCACTGCCATCGGGACATCTCCAAGTCCCTGGCTCACGAAGAAATAGTGGATGCAGGTATTGTTGTTGTAAGTCACCTTGATGACTCCTTCCCTCACCGTGCCGTCCGAGCAGGTGCTTCCAGGACGGACATCGAAGCATACTTCTGAAGCTGTACCACCTGTCACATCCGCTGTTCCCCAGGCACTGCTTCCAGTCGGGGCAATCTGAATCCAGTCGGCTCCCTGTTCGATATGTGCGGTCCAAGGTCCGTCAGAAATGGTAGGGTAGAACTGCCTGTGGACAGGCCCGTTGGGGCTGTCATCATCTTCGTTGAGCTCCATCAGTCTGAAATTGAAGGCCTTGGTGCTGGATGCCTCGCGCCATACTCCGGCAGGGTTTACCACACGTTTAACCTGAATAATTCTCACATCCTTGGTGTAGGTAGTTCCGTTCACCGTCACTGAAAAGCGAATCTTTCCTGTACGGGTGTCGTGAGGGAAATAGTTGTATCCGGAAAATGAGTTGCCAAGAGTAAGTCCTCTTGTATATACCGGGATGGAGTAGAGACACCTGTCAGCCAGTACCTGGGAAGGAGAATAGGATAGACCGTTCTTGGCATTGAAATCGCTTTGACGTGCTGCTTCGTCTGCGAGGTCCCTGCCTGTCGGTTTCAATGTAATAATACCGTTAAAAGCCTGATAATAAAGCCCCTGATACTTATGCCCCTTGTCCCCATACCAATGGCTCTCGATGATATCAGCCTTGACTGTGGTGGAGGAATTGCCACCCCTGACGACTACGGGAACATTCACGCTCTCATTCGGCACATAGGAGATGTACAGAGGGTCCGGAATGGTAATTTCCGGCTGCTCAGGCTCATACACAATGTGCCAGTCAGGGTCGTTGGCATTGTTTCGGAACTTCAATGTGACCTTGTAGTGGTTGCTTCTTTCGGCATTGAAATCGCTCGTAACATCCTTTCCAAGCATGAAGCGGTAGATGATCGGGCCCTGCGAGCTGTTGTCGGCAGTTCTGTTGACATAGTAGCCCTTTACCTCGATGTAGGTACCGTAGGCCTTCTGGTCCTTGTCCCAGGACGCATCGCCCGGATGGTAGCCGTGCTTGGATCCGGTCCCCTGGTTGTTCTCGAAGAAATAGAGGGCCTGCGCTTTCTCTGTATGACCTCCATCATATTGATACACAGGATTTCCCTTGGAGACATAAGGCCAGTCCTGTATGGTGGATGAGCCCGAATAGGTCAGCATCTCTCCCTCGTGTATGAGGTCCGAGGATGAAGCCGGAGTATTGGAATTGCCGAGAGGACATTTTGCCGGGATGTCCAGAATCTGCACCGATTTCAGATAAATGTAGATATTGTCCTTCAGCTCGGTAGCATCGTAAGTCACCGTTACCTTCGATACTGTTCTCTTGACCCAGGCATGGAGGGAGACATTGGAAGTACCGACGACGATTTCCGGGGCCTCGGATGGAATCACGGTTGATGCATTGTCCGTAAAGAAACCGAACATTTTGTTGTTGTCCGGCGAGCAGGCCTTGTTTCCGGTTGTCTGCCAACTCAGTGATATGGATTTCAATGCCGCCTCCGAGGCGGTTTCCGCAGAAGTGAGATTCCGGTCCATGTTGACCACTGCGTAAATGCGGTATTTTCCCCTCGGGACATCGTTCATGGTCAATGATGCGCGCCATACCTTGCTTTCTGCATAAGTTCCTGAAGGTGAGTTGACTTCCTCCAGTGATGAATAGTCGGCGGACGTAAAATACTTGCTGAACGCGAAAGATCCGTCCGCAGAATTGAAAGCGACTATGGAAATATTGTCAATAGTCCTGATAAGGTCACCTGCCGACCTGGTATCAAGAGCAGATTCAAGCGGACGGTAGTCCACCTGAATGGAGATGCTGCCGCTTTCTTCCGGCAAATCGGTCTCCGCCTCCTTCTCCCATACGCAGGAAAAGGTCAGCAGCATTGCGCAGAGCATTGACAATATGAAAGATATCTTTTTCATTCCGCATTCTCCTATTGTCCGAATCCAGGTTTAAGTATCACTTCTCCATAAGGAAGGACTTCCACGGTCACCTCTACGCTTACCGCATTGAATGTGGCCCGTACCACGGCATGTGTGTTTCTCGGCAGCTGGGACAGGTCCGGCAGGAAATCGGAGTACTCCAGTCCGTTGATTGTCAATGCTGTAGAGTAGTTCCTGCCGCCGCTGTTCCCGTCTGTGTACTTTCCTTCGAGGAGGAAGAACGGGTCAATCTTGACCTCGGAACCCGCTGCAACCGATATGGAGCAGTCTTTCTGGAATTCGTAATATTCATTGTTCCCTACCATAGGGACTTCATAATTCTCGATAAGCATCCCGTCCGGTACGGTCACAGTCGTGCCTCCGTCAGTATAGTCTCCCCAGGAGGATAAGGAAGTGATACGCGGGAAGAGATACTCCTTCCTTGCGCCCTTGCTGATCTTCAATTTGCTGAGATATAGCGGCGAGGAAGTGTTGTTGTCGATGATGTAGGTGAATTTCGTTGCAGCCCTGACTATCTGGAGATTCTCCGAGCAATCCTCTCCGGGAACATTGACCTTGGTCACTGATGTCATCGGCAGAGGGAAAGGGATGGTCTCGCTGTCTGAATTGAACTGAATCAGCTGATCCTCCAGCACGCTGCCTGCAACTATATTGCCCGGTGTCAGGGAAGCGAAATTGAATTTGACAGTCGGATTGCTTTCATTGGCCACAAGCCATACTGTCTTCTCCTCGTTTCCGGCCACTTCAAACTTGTGCTCGGCTGTCATGGAAGGAGAGGTCAGGTCAATGAATTTGTTGTGTTCTATCGTTCCGTTCGGTCTGACAATGATGATCCGCAGATTCTGCATCTTCTCCCCGTCAGACTCGGGATCCTCATAACCCCTGGTGGATGGCGTACATACCGGCAGATTGGTCACATCTACACGCAGACTGAGGGTCACAGACACGTCCGCCCTTCCCGTTTCCATATCGCTGAATATACAACCTGCGAAAAGAAACGAAGCCAAAGAAAGCAATAGCAGCTGTGTGCCGATAGTCTTCATTTTCCTTTAAACTGTCTACATTTCCGAATTGTTAATCCTTACCACCCAGTCGTTCACGATGATTCTGGTGTTGTACCACCTGTTGTTGCTGTCGAGGAAGAAGACGAGTGACCACTCGCTTTCCCTGTCGAGGAACTCCTGGGCCGGCATATTGGCGTAGAGCTCGCTCTTGAGGAAGAGCAGGTAGGTGTTGAGAGGGATGTTGATGATGTTCTCGCCCTTCTCCTTGTTGTAAACGATGAGCCTTGGTGATGTGCTGGTGGTGAGCCTTGAGGTGGAAAGCTCATAGTAAGCTGCAGTGACAGGGGTTTCCCCGTCTTCGCCCGAGCCTATTACGGTCTCGCCCTTTGCCCATGGCTTGTATGTGACAAGTCCTGCAGGCATAGGCTCGTTCTGCCAGTCGAGGACAGTGTTGTCATCCACAATGGTGACGTCGAACTCGTCCGCGGTTATGGCCTCTCCGTTCATCTGCTGGAGGGCGAAGCGGATGTTGTTCGTGTCTTTCTTGAGATAGATGGTTTTCTCCACATAGTCGTCCTTGCCGACCTCAAGCTCGGCGATTCCGTAGAAAAGCGGGTGGAGGGATTGGTCTGAAATCCAGTCTCTGTGCAGCAGCGATACCACTACGCCGCTGATTTCTGACTGGTCATTAGCACGGGATTGCAGCTGCAAAGGCTTGAATGATGAGTCTTTGCAGCACAATCCGCCGTATGCCAGCAGAGTGTATTTTCCTTCGCCGATCTCTTTCTGCATTCTCCAGTTCTCGTCCTTGAGGACGTCCCCGGTCTCCATCCAGTTGTCCACATACTTCCCGTTTTCGTCGAAGACATAGACGTTCACGCAGTGGACTTTCTTGTGGAAGGAATTGACATACTCCATATTGTAGTCATAGACGAAACGCAGGGACACGCCTCTCGGGCAGTCGCTCTGGTCGTCATATATGGTGTTGCAGGAAATGGCACCGGCCGCCATCAGAAGGGCCGCAGCCCCTCTGATGATCGCCGATGATATTACACTCTTGAAATTCATTTTGGTTGAACTCTTTTAGAATTCGATGTTGTTGATGCGTACAGTCCAAGGGAGAACCTTGACGGTAACGTTGAAGTAGTAGTTCACGCTCTCGTCTGGATCGTCTGGTTTTACTGGATCCGGGTCTGGGTCTGTAGGGTTGGTTGGATCTGTTGGAGGAGTAGGGTGACCGAACTTCGCGATGGACTCTACGCAAAGCTTGTAAACGTTGTTACGTACAACGGCAAACTCCATGATACCCATATCGTATGGCTTGCCATTGTCATTGTGACGGTTCCAATAGTAGTAATAGGTGTAGTAATTGCCATCATCTTCACGTGAGTATCCAGTGAAGCCGGCGGCTGCAGCAGCTTTGGCAGTTGGTTCGGTTGCACTTTCCGTGATGCTTGCGGCAGCCTGGTTGTAAGCCGCAGCAAGTGTAGCCTCAGCACCTTTATCGGTTGCCGCTTTCTTAACTGCGTCCCAAGTTCCGTAGAAAGTGTTGTTGAAAACATAGATTCTCTTGCCGGAAGCCAACTCTGCTTTAATATCCTCAGAGGCGCCATCACCAGCGGTAATCTGAGCCTTGAATACAACACCGGTGGA
>JAXDUM010000009.1:0-19850 GCA_034089285.1 Candidatus Cryptobacteroides sp. | reverse complement strand
TTGCTGCAGCCCATCACGTTGGTCGGATTCACGGCCTTGTCGGTGGATATCATCACGAATTTCTTCGTGCCGTACTTGACGGCCAGGTCGGCGATTACCCTGGTGCCGTAGATATTGTTCTGGACGGCTATGGCAGGGTCGTCCTCCATCATCGGAACGTGCTTGTAGGCAGCTGCATGGAAGACGTATTCAGGCCTGTATTCAGCGAATATCTTCTCCATGTGCCTCTTGTTGGCAATGCTGGTGACAATGGTGAGATTATCGATGTCGGAGTATTTCTTGGACATCATAAGCCTGATGTCGTGCATAGGCGTCTCGGCCTGGTCGATGAGAATCATCCTGGATGGCTTGAACCTGGCCACCTGGCGGACCATCTCGGAGCCGATCGAGCCGGCCGCTCCGGTGATGAGGATGCATTTTCCGGCCAGCAGGGCCCCTATGGCATCCATGTCCACCTCGATCTTGTCCCTCGGAAGGAGGTCTTCCACGTCCACTTCATGCAGCTGGCGATGGCTCAGGGTGTAGTCCTTGCCGTCCCATTCCTCGGCCGGCGGCATCATCATGATCTGGATGCCGGCATCGATGAACTCGTCCACCATCTGCTGGTTCTCGCGGAAGCGGTCACTCTTGAGCGGAGACACGAGCAGGACCTTGATGCCCTGGGCCTTGAGCTTCCTGGCGAGGCCGGGTTCATTGTAATAAACCGGCTTGCCCATCATGTAGGCGCCCTTCATGTCCAGACCGTCGGTGATGAATGAATGGAGGACGAACTTCTTGTCCTTCACCGAGGTAATGCTCTTGGCAAGGCTGATTCCGCCTTCCTGGGTACCGTAGATGACGGTCGGCTTGGCATTGTCGGTGAGGAACTCGTCGTGGAGACGCTTGACGACTATTCTCTCGACCCAGAGCACGAGGGTGCTTATGACGAAGAGAGCCAGGACGGTAATGAAATCCGGGAAGAGAACGGCCCGCTGACCCGGCCAGATGAGATCGGCCAGAATGCCGGCAATGTAGAATCCGGCTGTGGCAATGATGGTGGCCGTGGCTACCCGCTGCAGGTCCACGAAAGACGAATACCGGATGACGCCGGAGTATGTGTGGAAGAGTTTGAATACGGTGACAAAGAAAAATTCGCCGATGAGGAGTGCCCAGGTGATGGGCCAGAAGCTTGAGGCAAAGCCGTTGCCTCCGAGATTGAAATAATATCCGATGTAGCCGGATACCCCGACTATGGCGCAGTCGAGAACGAGAATGCACCAGTAAGGCAAAGCCTTCTGAGTGAAGTACCAGCCTGATACTTTCCTGAAAATACCCATAATCATAATATTTATCTATCGCCTGACGGTAATGCGGACCGCATCCGGGTTGGCAGCGCTGAACGCCTCAGAGTCCTCCACTGCCAGGATGAGATATCCTCCGCCGCCCGCTCCCGCGAGCTTCCATGCCAATACTCCCGGCACGGCTGACCAATGTCCGATGTCCGGCCTTACGCTGGCCTCGGGACAAGGATTTCCGTTCACGGTAGGATCCACCATTCCCGGGAACATGGCCACCTGGGCCTCGAATGAAGCCCTGAATGATTCGGCGAAGCCGGCGAGGTCGTGGCGGAGAATGGCATCCCAGCAGGCCTCTGCGGCATTGGCGAGAGCCTCTACCTTTGCAGCATCTATACTCTTCCCGTCCACCACGCTGCATCCCTGGCGGCGCGGCTCGAGCGGAATGAGGACGATGTGGTTCTCGAGAAACCGCATTGTCATCTCGTCCACGGTGTTCTCGATTTTCTTCGGCCAGAAGCTGTTGTCATAATAATGACGGGCCAGTCCCGGCATGCAGATTCCGATGGCGTCCTGTGCACCGGAGATATGGCCGGCCTCCCGCTCCGGATTGTTCTCGAAGCAGAATACCAGCCGGGCAAGCATCTCGGGGTCCATCTTCGGGAGCTTCACAGGCCAGATCTTGCGGATTGCGTTTCTGGTGCTGGTGGAAAGGCCGCAGCGGTCCCTGATGTCGAATGTAGGCTCTACAGACAAGGTTATGGCCCAGCCCGGGTGATGGACGCTCACGTAAGGCTGGTCAATCCAGGTGCCTGCAATGTCGATTCGGGTAGGGATGCCTTCCTCCTCCTTCTTTTCCGGGACCGCCCCGAGGGCAGCCTTGAGGGAGGATGAGCTTCTGGCCTGCAGGCCTTCGTGAGGAGTACGCTGCAGTTCAACGTACTGGATCCCCCGCTCCTCGCAGATGCGGCGCTTTTCGTAGCTGCCTCCTTCGGCATTGACTACGAAAATGTCCGGACGCACAAGGTCCAGTGTCGGCAGATAGTCGATGACGCCGCTTCCTGCATTGATGAAGGCGTCCTTGACATAGCGTATGCTCTTCACCATGAAGAGGCGTTCCTCCTGCGGGAACATCGGCTTGCGATGCTTGTACTCCAGGTAGGTGGCATCGGAGCCTATTCCCACATAGAGATCCCCGAAGCGGGAGGCCTGCATGAAGAACTCCACATGCCCGCTATGCAGCAGATCATAACATCCGCTGACGAAAACTTTCTTCTGGGACATATATAGGTACTGTTGTCAGGTTTCAGTCGCGTCTGAAAATATCTCTTGTATAAACCTTTTCCTTCACATCGTCCAGGCAGGAATCATATCTGTTGGCGATGATGGCCTGGCTCCTGGACTTGAATTCCCCGAGGTCATTGACAACGAGGCTGCCGAAGAACGTGCTTCCGTCCTCGAGGGTCGGCTCGTAGATGATGACCTCGGCTCCCTTGGCCTTGATGCGCTTCATCACGCCCTGGATGCTGCTCTGACGGAAATTGTCTGAGTTCGACTTCATGGTGAGGCGGTACACTCCGACTGTCACCTGCTTCTCGCGGGCAGCGTCCCAGGATGCATTGGCGCTGTAATAGCCGGCCTTCGCCAATACCCTGTCGGCAATGAAGTCCTTCCTGGTCCTGTTGCTCTCGACGATGGCCTGGATCAGGTTCTCAGGGACGTCGGCATAATTGGCAAGCAGCTGCTTGGTATCCTTCGGAAGGCAGTATCCGCCGTATCCGAATGAAGGGTTGTTGTAGTGGCCCCCGATTCTCGGATCGAGGCTTACACCATTGATGATGTCCTGTGTATTGAGGCCTTTCATCTCGGCATAGGTGTCGAGCTCATTGAAATAGCTGACTCTCAGGGCGAGATATGTATTGGCGAAGAGTTTCACGGCCTCGGCCTCGGTAAGGCCCATGTAGAGGGTGTCGATGTTCTCCTTGATGGCCCCTTCCTGAAGCAATGCGGCGAATGTCCTTGCAGCCTCATCCAGCTCTGCCCTGTGTGCGGCAATCTCCTCCGAAGGGATGCCGAGGATGATGCGGGACGGGTAGAGATTGTCGTAGAGGGCCTTGCTCTCGCGGAGGAACTCCGGAGCGAAAAGCAGTCTGAGCTCCCTGCCGTAGCGGTGGTAGAGGCTTTCGCAATAGCCCACCGGAATGGTGCTCTTTATGACAATGACGGCCTGCGGATTGACTTCCCTGACCAGGTCGATGACTTCCTCCACGTGGGAGGTGTCGAAGTAGTTCCTTACCGAGTCGTAGTTGGTCGGGGCGGCCACCACCACGAAGTCAGCATCCCTGTATGCTGCGGCTCCGTCCAGCGTGGCCGTGAGATTCAGGTCTTTCTCCGCAAGATATTTCTCAATGTACTCATCCTGGATAGGTGAGATGCGGCTGTTTATTTTCCCGACTTTCTCAGGAATGACATCCACAGCTGTCACGCGGTGATGCTGCGACAGCAATGTTGCAATGCTCAGGCCGACATAGCCGGTTCCTGCCACTGCAATGTTGATTTCATTGAAACTTCTCATTATCAATTATTTTCTAATCCTCTATCACCTCTGCTCCCCGAAGGTTTCCGAGCAATGCCAGAGTTTTCTCGGCGACCGGCGAATCGAGAATATGTTTTAATGCATTGTATGAATGAAGGTCAAGGCCGACGAGGTCGTACCAGCCTCTCTTCAGGAATTTTTCGGCCTTTTTCTGTGCGCCGGGTCCGTAGAATCCGGTCAGCGACGGAAGGTTCAGCTGGAACAGTACCCCCTGTCTCTTGAGGTTCTCGTATTCCTTGTCCGTCATGTAGCCGTATCGCTCCGGATGGGCCAGAACCGGGAAATATCCCCTGCTCCTGACTCTGTCCAGTATCCCTTCCATATCAATCGGCGGGCTGAAGAACGAGGTCTCTACGAGGAGTCCGCTGCCCAGAGGGAGAAGGTCCCTGCTTTCGAGCCTTTCATCAAGGATGGTGTCCATCATGTTCTCGGCTGCCAGATGCAGTTCCACATTGCCCTGCCAGGCTTCACGGAGTTCCCCGAACCTGGTCTTCAGGTCTGAAGGAGCATTAGGGATGTCCTCCATTATGTGTGGCGTGCACCAGACCCGGCTGACTCCGAGTTCGTCGTACAGGCTCAGGATGCGGAGGGAATCCTCCATTTCCCTGAGGCCGTCGTCCACCCCGGGCAGTATGTGCGAATGCCAGTCGGTGAAGCCTTTGAAAATGCCGGATTCGCGGAGCTTGACTTTATTCCAGAATAACATGGTCCGTTGGCTTGGATTCTACTTCTTGCCGGTGTATATTCTATTTCTTTCCGGTATCTCCGTAATACGATCTGTATGAAGAATATCCGTACTTGTAGCCATAGCGGTAGCCGTATCTGTAGCGGTAGCCATATTTTCCGCTGCCGTTGTCCGTGCCGTTGAGAATGAGGCACATGTTGCTGTACTTCTTCTCGGAGTACAATGTCTCCAGCTCCGGCAGCATGGCCCGCTCGAAGAGGCCGGCCCTCACGATGAATACCGTGCGGTCCGCCAGACTTCCGATGATCCGGGTATCTGCGACAATGTCCACCGGAGGGCAGTCGAAGAATACGTAGTCGTACCTGCTCCTGGCATCCTCAACAAGTCTTGCAAGCCTCTCATCCTCAAGGAGTTCGGTAGGGTTTGGCGGTATCTTTCCGACAGGGAGGACATCCAGGCTCGGATGGGTTTCATCCTTTATCACATATTCCTTCCAGTCATCTGTCTTGTGGGAGAGATAGGTGGCGATACCCTTGGCCGGATACTTGACGTAA
This sequence comes from Candidatus Cryptobacteroides sp., assembly GCA_034089285.1. Lineage (GTDB taxonomy): Bacteria > Bacteroidota > Bacteroidia > Bacteroidales > UBA932 > Cryptobacteroides. The sequence continues at coordinate 14,741 of JAXDUM010000009.1, read as the reverse complement.
GCCGATGTGGAGGCGTGTCTGAGGTCACCGTCTATGAGGAGTACCCTGCGGCCCTTGATCGCGAATGAGATGGCGAGATTCAGGGTGAGGAAGGATTTTCCGGAGCCCGGGTTGAATGAGGTGAAGATGAACACATTCTTGTCCGGGTCCTTGGCCGACATGAACTCGAGATTGGTCCTGAGTACACGGAAGGCCTCATTGGCCACATCCCTGCTGCCGTCTTTCACGACGATGAGCTGGCGTTTCTCCTCGTGCCTGTTCAGAAGATGCTTCTTCCAGTTCTTCACGTCGTCCTCGGCGCCGCAGAGCGGAACTTCGCCCACGAGCGGGATGCTGAGCTTTTCAATGTCCTTGCGGCCCCTGACCTTGGTGTTGGTGGTCTGTATGAGGTAAATGATGCCGAACGGCAATGCCATTCCGAACACGAGGGCAATGAGGAGTATCATCTTCCTGTTCGGGGACTTCGGCATCCTGCTGCCTGTCGGCGGGGTGATTACCCTGGTATTGTATGCGGTGAAGGCCTGCGAGAGCTCATTCTCCTCACGTTTCTGGAGGAGGAAGAGGTAGAGGGCCTCCTTGACTTTCTGCTGACGCTCCACCGAGATGAGGTACTTGGCCTGGGACGGATTGGACTGGATGCGGGCAGTGTTCTTTCTCTCGCTGGCTTCCAGGGAATTGATCCGGGTCTGGATGGAGTTGATGACATTGTCGAGGGAGACGAGGATGGAGCTGCTCATCGACTCGAGTGTGCGGTCCAGGTCTATTACCAGAGGGTTCTGCTCGCTGCTGTTGGCCACGAGGCGGTTGCGGCGGAGGAGGTTCTCATTGAACTCCCCGATGAGGCCCTCGAGGGATGAGCTCTCGACTCCGGAGTTGGCCGGGAGGAGCTGGAACTTGTCACTGTTCTGGATGAATGCCTTGATGTAGCGGGCCATGTAGAGCTGATTGTTCAGCTCGAGTACCTGCTGGGATGCCTGGTTGACATTCTGCATGTACATGCCGGTGGCGGCATTGATGTCCGGTATGAGATGCTCGCTCTTGAATGAGGATATGTTGCTGTCCACGTCACCGAGCTCAGCCTCAATGACTTTCAGCCTCTCGTCAATGAATCTGGAGGTGCTGACCGCAATCTGGTTCTTGTCCTTGACCCAGTTCTCATTGTAAACGGCAATGAGGGTGTTGAGTATGTCCTCTGCCCTCCTGGTGGAGACGTCGTCATAGCTCATGTCGATGACGGTGGCGTTCTTGTTGTTCAGAGATGCGGAGAATGCATTGGAGCAGCCTGTGGCGGCCGCGAAGACTGATGTGCGGCTTACTTTCACATTGACCTCCTCCCCTTTCCAGGCATCGGCGTATTCTACAGTCAGTTTACCGAGAGGGGTCGAGAGGGTGTCTCCGACATTGCCTTTCACATTGCCCTGAACCTTCTCGCCTTCGAGGGTGAAGGCGGTTAGGCTGGCATTTCCGTCGGCATTGACATTGATTTCAAATGAGCCTCTGGTGTCGGGTTCGAGGAAATTGACCCTGACCGGCAATGACTCCCCGTAGAGGGTGTTGTCGTGGAATGTGCCTTCCTCGGAGTAGCGGACGTCAAGGCGGAGACGCTTCACCACCTCCCACATCAATGCAGGTGACTGTATGGTTATCAGCTCGTTATAGACATTGATGCCGGAGCTGAACATGCCCATGTCGGCAAAAGAGCTGAGTTCGCCGGCAAGCGAGCCGGAGCCCTTGCCTTCTTCCTTGATGAGGATGGAGGCGGACCTGGTATAGACCGGAGGGGTTCTGAGCACGTACAATACCGCGCAGCAGAGCGCCAGGACCAGTGAAAGGGCGAACCACTTCCATTTGGAGAGGCACATTATCAGGAGTTCCTGGATGTTCAGGAAATCGTCGTTGTTCTGGATGTTTTCTTCGTTGAATTCAGCCATGGTGCGGAACTGTTATTTGAGAATGTTGGTGATGAGGACTGCCACGGAGGTGAGAACCGAGGCTATGGATATCCAGAATGAGGTCGAACGGACGTTGTTGCCGTTGACCGTGGACTGGCGCATCCTGACTACGTTAGGGTCCACGTAGATGATGTCTTTCTGCTGGAGGTAGAAGACCGGGGAGTTGTAGAGGTCAGCTCCGGACCTGAGGTCCACCATGAAGACTTTCTGCTGTCCGTCCACTTCGCGGAGAACCTTGACATTGTCCCTTCTTCCGTAGATGGTGAGGTCGCCGGCAAGGCCGAGGGCCTCGATGAGGGTGAGGCGGTCCTGGTTGAAGTTGTAGCGGCCCGGCTTGTTGACCTCGCCGAGGACTGAGATGTACATGTTCATGAATTCGACCGTGACTACAGGATCCCTGATGAGGTTGCGGTCCACGAGCTCGCTCTTGATCTTTTCGGCAATCTCGTCCCTGGTCCTTCCCTCAACCTTGATGCTTCCAAGTATCGGGAAGTCAATGTTGCCCTTCCTGTCCACCGTGTATGATGCGACGCTCTGGTTCTGCGAGAAGTTGGAGCCCTCGGATCCAAGGTATCTGGAGATGACCGGGAGGTTGTACATTCCCGCAAGCTCCGGATCCTTGCTGTTCACGACGATGGTGAGCTTGTCCTCCGGCTTGACGGTGATGGCCTGCTCCACTCTGGTGGCGTAGGAAGCCCCGTCCTCCAGATCCTGGAAGTACCTGACTTTCTCCACGGCCCTCTGTGAGGCGCATGAGCTGAGCAGGATGGCTGCTGATAATGCGGCTATGAACGAATGTTTCATATTGTTAATCTGTTATTATTATTCATTTTCTCTTGCAGGAGAGGTCAGCGGGTTCGCCGGGTCATTCTACACTGCTTCTCTTGCCGTCAGGTCAGCGGGTTCGCCGGGCTGGCGGGGTATTGTCATTCTCCACTCCGGAACCGCGCTTCAAGGCCTCGTCATACTCCGCTTTCGTAATCTTCCTCACGAACTGCGGCTCGATGCTGGTAGTCGCGACCTCCGCTATCCCCGGCAGTTCCACGACCAGTTTGCGGTTCCGTTTCCCGGGCACCTTCACGAGCTTCGCGACTGCCCCGTCAAAGAGCCCCCCGATTATCCTGATATACTCTCCTTTCTGCATTTTCATTTCACGAGGCGAGTAATATGTCAGGTCGTCCCGGCATTTATCCGCCACAATCCGGAAATTCTCCATATCGGGATCGGGCACGACAATCGGTGTCCGGTGTCCGTCCTTCGGCAATGTGGCGAATCCGATGAAGGAGTAGATGCTCTGGAAACGATGGACTTCCGAGAATCTGCCCCTCACGAAGACCATGCTCGGCAGCAGCGGAACGAGAACCCGTTTCATACCTGAAGCGTATCGCCTCAGGACAAAATGTTTCGGAAGATAATAGTCGAGCCTATCCTCGAGGGACAACGCTTTCTCGGCAAGGCTCATCCGAAGGGCATAAACGTTCATCGCGAACCAATGCTCTTTTTCTGTCAATGGATATTTCTGTCCAATCTCCACCCTTTCAGAAAAGCGTATTCCATAATTCACCCCTCTTTGTGTAATATACTATTAATCAATTACTTACAGAGGAGTGTAATGGCTATTCCACAATTTTAGTGAAATAATGCACCTAAATCCGGCTTATTTGCTGTGACAAAGTTACTTATATTAAATTAAATAACAAAATAAATAAGTCTTTGTTTCTTAGGCACATGAAAACACATGATACGGCAGTGCAGGCCGCCCGCAGCTAGGCTATGATTATCTGGACTCCCGCATCCTCGATCTTGTCCTTGAGGGACTTCGGAATGCCGTCATCGGTGATGATGATGTCGAAATCCTCGAGGGCTCCGATCTTGCCGAAGCCTCGGCGGCCAAACTTGGATGAATCGGCCAGGATGACGGTCTGGGAGGCGGCGGACATCATTGCGTTGGTAAGCCTGGCCTCCTCGATGGTTGCGCAGGTGATTCCGGTGGAGATGTCTATGCCGTCGCAGCCGATGAAGACTTTGGAGCAGCTGACGTTCCTGAGTCCGGCTTCGGCGTAAATGCCTCGTACAGAGAGGGAATTCTTGTACATTTCCCCTCCCAGGAGAAGCACTTTGGCATCCTCTTTCTCGTTCATCAGTACTGCGATTCCGATGGACGGAGTGACGATGTTGATGCTGTTGACAGGCTGAAGCTGCTCGGCAAATGCGGTGACTGTGGAACCCGAGGCGAGGATGATGGCGTCATCCGGCTTAATCAGCTTCTGTGCAGCCCTCGCAATCGCCTGTTTCTCAGCTGAATGCTGCACCGACTTCTCGTGGATGCTGACATCCATGACGTGAGGTTTGACCGGCGATGCGCTGCCGTGGGCACGGATCAGAACATTCTGGCTTTCGAGTATCCTGAGGTCTTTCCTGATGGTGGCCCCTGTAACTCCGAGCTGGTCCGCAATGTCCTGGACGCGGATGTATCCATTTCTTGAAAGCTGTTCCTTGATAAAGAGATGACGCTCTGCGATACTGATCATGTTGTAATATATAATGGTTGTTGCAAAGATATCGTTTTTTGGAAGATTTCAAAGAAATTTGAAAAAATAACTGCTGAATATGTGAATATTACTGCCTCGGATACGGTCAGGATGATGCCGGCTGTCGGACCGCTCGATTTCGTTTCGAAAGTCAGCAATCCCCTCCATAACCATAAGACAGTGTTTTCGGCCGATAATGTGAGAAAATTAAAAGAATTTGTTAAAAAATGAAAATATTTACTTACATTTACGTATATTTGTAGAAATCGATATGATATCGAATCGTAATTGCGAATTATTATAGAATATGAATGACATCGAGACAGCTCTTCAGAGAGCAAGAGATACCAAGGCTCTGGAGTTCGGCAAGGGGGCGATGGAAAGATTGCCGGGGATGCTGCGGACTTTGTTTCCGGGCAAAAAGGTTGTGACAGTGGCTGACGTGAATACTTTCGCCGCCGCCGGACAGCGGGTATGCGACATTCTCACTGCAGCCGGTATCCCCATGGCGGAGAATTTCATTTTCAGAGACCCTGAATTATATGCGGAATGGTCTTATCTTGAGGAACTTGAGGCATATCTCAGGCAGATTGACGCAGTGCCGGTGGCTGTCGGTTCAGGTGTCATCAACGATTTGACCAAGCTGGCCTCACACCATCTCGGCAGGCGCTATGTCATTGTCGGAACCGCCGCGTCGATGGATGGTTATACAGCCTACGGCGCTTCCATCACATACGAGGGGAACAAGCAGACATTCGACTGTCCTGCACCTTTGGGCGTGGTTTTCGACCCTGCTGTTGCCGCCAAGGCCCCTGCGGGAATGTCGGCCTCCGGTTATGCCGACCTGCTGGCGAAGGTGCCGGCCGGGGCTGACTGGATCATCGCCGATGCGGTCGGAAGCGAGGCTGTTGACGATTTCGCCTTCGGGCTTGTCCAGAAGAATCTTCGCAAGGCTCTCTCAGACCCGGCCGCTGTCGCCAATGGAGATGTCGAGGCTACGGGAATGCTGGCTGACGGCCTGATAATGAGCGGGTTTGCAATGCAGGCGATATCGTCGAGCCGCCCTGCCTCGGGAACGGACCACCAGTTCAGCCATTTCTGGGACATGGAGGGCCTGTGTTTCAACGGGCGTCACGTTTCGCACGGTTTCAAGGTCGGCATCGGGACGATGGTTTCGACTGCCTGCCTGGAGTTCCTGATTTCCAAGGATTTGAGTAATATTGACATAGATGCCTGCGTGGCAGCCTGGCCTTCCTGGGAGGAACAGGAGGCTTATATCAGGAAGATTTTCGAAGGCAAGCCGGGACATCTTGCGAGGGGCCTGGCCGAGAGCAAGGCCAAGTATTGCGGGCCGGAGGAGCTGCGCAGGGAACTGAAGGCGGTGGCCGCCTCATGGCCGGTGCTCCGGGAGCGTATCCGTGAGCAGATTATTCCTTTCGACGACGTGAAGGAGATGCTCAGACTGGTGGGTGCGCCATCCAGCCCGGAGGAGATCGGGGTAAGCAAGGCCCGTCTCCGCGACACCTTCAAGTGCATTCCTTTCATGCGCAACAGGTACACGGGCATCGACCTCATCTACCGCGCAGGGCTTCTGGACGAGGTGACTGAGCACATTTTCGGCAAGGGCGGAAGGTTCGAGGTCATCGGATAGCCGGCGGGACCATTTGGAATACTCCCGGAAAATATCTAATTTTGGGAAGAATGCAGGCCGGAGCAATCCGGCCTTATATCGGAATATAACACATAAACACAACAGGAATGGAAGCTAAGACATTGAAAAAGTACAACTACTGGCAGTGGAGGACCCTGATCATATTGATGGTGGGTTATGCCCTCTTCTATTTCGTAAGGAAGAATTTCAGCATCGCAATGCCTGCCCTGGAGGCAGAATTGGGAATCACCAAGACCAAGCTCGGACTTTTCCTGACGCTTAACGGAGTCATTTACGGAGTATCCCGCCTCGTCAACGGCTTCCTTTCCGACAGGATCGCCAACAAGAAAGGTCTGATGGCACTGGGCCTCCTGCTCTCCGCCATTGTCAATATCTTCATCGGCTTCATCCCCGATGTCAATGCCTTCTTCAATGTCCTCGACACCGAAGGAAAGGCTACGATGGGCTTCATTTACCTGATGGGAAGTCTCTGGCTGATAAATGGATGGCTCCAGGGGATGGGCTATCCTCCATGCTCGTCGCTGATGGCGCACTGGATCAGGCCTTCGGAACTCGCAACGAAGCAGTCGCTCTGGAACGCATCGCATTCCATCGGCGCAGGCCTGCTCTCTCTCCTGATCGGCGCAATTCTCGGCAATTTCTCCAATGCTGCCTGGCAATGGTGCTTCTGGGTTCCTGCAATCCTGGCAATCTTCGGTGCGGCAATGATATTCTTCGGATTGCGCAATGAGCCTCATACCGTGGGACTTCCGTCCGTGGAGGAGATCGACAGGGAGTATTCCGGCGTCGCCGGGGAGAAGAAGGAAGAGGTGGCCGAGAGCCCTGAGCTGACCAGGCGCATCTACAAGAGGAGCATCTCGGAGATGGTTCTGAAAAACCCTATAATCTGGATAATCTCGATTGCGGATTTCTTCGTCTATATTATCAGGTTCACGATTCTGGACTGGGGTTCGACGATTCTTACCCAGGTCAAGGGAATGGATATCACATTGGCTGCCAGCGTAGTGGGAGCAATGGAAATCATCGGCGGCATCCTCGGAATGCTGCTTGCAGGTTGGGTGACCGACAAGTTCTTCAAGGGCCGTGCGGTCCGTACCAGCGCCATCTGCACCCTGCTAGCTTCCCTCTGCATGCTTGCTTTCTGGAAGACTCCGGGCAATGTGGTGATATCGTCCCTTCTGATAATTCTGTCCGCATTCTTCATCTACGGCCCGCAGGCCCTGCTCGGCATCGCCTGCTCCAACCAGGCCACCAAGCGCGCCGCAGCTACGGCCAACGGCATCTGCGGACTGTTCTGCTACCTCTCCCCTATCGTCTCCGGCATCGTTTTCGGTGCTATCGCAGACAGCCCGCACGGCTGGGATCTGGTCTTCCTGCTCTCCGTCATCTTCGGAGTGATCGGCGCTGCCATCCTTGCCCTGCTGTGGAACAAGCCGGCTACGGGCTACGAGAAGCTTGAGAAGATCATTGCAGAGGAGAAGGCGAAGCTTTAAACTATGGCTCAGGGGTAGGGAAACCCTGTGTACTCCTGCACGTATCCGTAGTGGCATATTGCCCGGCCAGGTGATTTGCACGAACAGCCAAGTATACGTAGGCAAAAGTCAAGCGCGAGGAGAGCCTTGAGGCGAGCTCCCCGCAGCGCTTGAACTTTAGCCGCCGGAGGGCGTATTTTCCGGCGGCGATGCTGTCGTTGATAAAGCAACGCCTGGCTGCCAAGCGTTGAACTATCATTCAGACGGTGATACGGCCACTTCGTGCAAATCACCTGACAGTAGAGACCCTGCCACAGATACTTGTGGGCATAGGTCCGCGTGCAGGTCCCCTCATTTCGGCGGCACCTGACAGCCGGGATACTGCCACACATATCTGTAGTGGCATATTGACTGTCAGGTGATTTGCACGAACTGCCAGGCTGAAGTCCAATATCACGGAAGTTACGATGTTCAAAGCGCGCCCCTCCACGCGTGTGGTTCGTCTTGGAAGCCCAGGGGATAGCGACAAACATACTAATTGCCGGGAAGCAACAGCCGGGAAGCAACAGCCGGCAGGCAAGCGGGCCCTTTCCCGGAGCCCGGCGCAGCCTGTCGGTCTGTAGCCGCCGGAGACGCTTTATTCCGGCGGCGGTGCCGTTATCGACATTGGCTGAAATGAGACGCTGCGGAACCGGTTGCCCACAAGTATGTAAAACAATGTAACTTACTGAAAAGCCAGCCTTCGTGACATTCATCTGGACAGAGACATGCCATTCTAGGGCATTGTAGGGCATCCGGGGTATCCCAATGGAAAGGAATTGTGTCCATCTGCACCGCCTACATGCCCCACAGCTATGTATAACAGTGGGGTGGGTGTGCAGATGAATGTCACGAGAATGTCATCCGGCAGGCAACCCGACGATGCAGATAAACATTTTGTAACACTTAAGCCTCATATCATGGACAGTCCCGCCGCCAAAGACTGAACTTTTCATGCCAAAGTTGTTGTCATGGATGAATAGATATTGAGTAACAATAAGTTGTGTGCTTGGCCGGTCTGGCGTCACCGCAGCCGGAATATACGCCCTCCGGCTGCTCAAAGCAGGCTGCGCGAGCTCCGCCGATGGCTCGCTACGCCCGCTTTGTGACAGATTCCGGGCGGAGAACTTCCACGATGAAGGCCCACCGCTTTGTGACGGCTGCCGGGCTTGGTTCTTTCACATTGACAAAACTACTCCGGCTCGGAGAACCACACCGGGATCCTCCATGCGTGAAGCCAAGATCTCGGAAGGTCCGCCAGCCTTTAAAGATTCCATAGCACAGATGGCAGGGAAAATGGTCTTCGTGCAATTCATCTAGACAGGCATGCCCATCTACAGATATCTGTATTGCCCGTACCCTGCCTAGATGTCCCGAAAATGACTACATCTAGGCAGGGTACCCCGTCCACAATGGCTTCAGATGGAATTGGGCTGCCTAGATGAATTGCACGAACAACCACGCTGAAATTCCTGCATGGATGTATTCCACGAACGGCCGAGTATACGTAGGCGAAAGTCAAGCGCTGCGAGGAGAGCCTTGATCCCAAACTCCTAGGAACCAAGCATTTCCGGCATAAAACAATTCACGAGGCCGTCGCACTCACTGCGATAGCCCCGCTACTTAACCTAAACTTAAACTATGAAAAACTTCGCCGCAAATATAATAAATATTTCATAATATGTTGTACATTTGTCCTCAACTTTTTTCGAAACAAAAGATAATCAGTATTTTTGCGTTCGAAAAATGAAAAGTGACATGAGATATATTGAACTTAACGGCGTTCACAGAGACGAATATCTGATCACCTTCGAGGACATTGACCCGAACTACAGACTGAGCCTGACATCAGCATTGGCATATTTCCAGAATTCGGTGGCGGCATTCATGACCGACAGGCATATTGCGGCATTCGACATACGCCCTGAAGGATTCCTGTGGGTGATTTCGGAGATTTCAATGAAGCTCAGCGAGAAATCGCCGCTTTGGAGGGAAAAGCTTGTTTCCGAGGTAAAGGTCAGCGAACTTACATCGACGAGGGCATATTTCGACTTCAGGCTCATGCGGGAGAACGGCGAGGAATACGCATCAGGGACTGGCATATGGTCTCCCGTCAGTCTTGCCACTGGAAGGCCGGTGCAGATTTCAGATATCTGCGAGATGAGGAATATGGACAGCGCTCCGCAGACCAGGCATCCGAGACTGAAATTCGAGGAGTCTGACAGCCTGATCTCCGAAACGGCGCATCTCACCACGCAGAGTGACATGGATTTCAACAAGCATGTCGGCAACCGCTCGTATATCAATTACGCGGTCAGCGACTTCCCGGAGGAGTTTGCCGAAAGTCATTTCGTATCGTCTCTCGCCATCAAGTTCTGCAGGCAGACATTTGTCGGGGACACATTGATTTCCAGATGCTTCCGCATTGGAGAGAGCGAACTGGACTACATTGTCAGGATGGCATTGCCGTCAGGCGGGGAGGCCTGCATTCTCAGGATCGGCTGGGGCGGGAGGACATTGCCGGAGCCGGATGCGGTGAATGAGATAAGGCGCAAATAGGAGCTTGCGCAGAACAGAAATTGGATATGGATTATTTGTCAAAAGAAAGATACGACGAAATAGCCGCCGAACTCCACAATCTCATCAATGTGGAATATCCGCGGATCAAGGACGAATTGTCCGAGGCAAGGGCTCAGGGCGACTTGAGCGAGAATTTCGAATACAGGGCCGCCAGAAGGGCCCAGGGCAAGGCTATCAGCCGTATCCGTTTCCTGCAGAAAGTGCTTCAGCACTCCAGGGTGATTGACAGGAGCGCATTGCCGAAGGACCGCATTTCCCTGCTGAGCAAGGTGGAATTCACGCATCTGGGCACGAACAGGAAGATGACCTGCACGATTGTCAGCCATCACGAAATGAACCTCGAGGAGGGCAAGCTTTCTTGCAACTCCCCTGTCGGCGTTGCCCTGATGGGCAGAAAAGCCGGGGAAATCGTGGATGTCGATGCCCCGGCAGGTAAATTTCAGATACGTATCGATAAAGTCGAGGTCAATGCGGAGTAGGCCCGCTGACCACTGTGGGAAAGGTCAAGGTGGCCATTGTGGGCCAGAGGGGTAAATCTACCGGTACAGTCCCCCGGTGATGGTCTCGACTGAGAGCGGCTCATACACCATGTCGTAGCCGGTGATGTCCGCATTGAGATGCTCCTCGTAGAAAAAGCCGATCAGGCCATCGCTCTGGAGAATCATTGTGGAATAGGCGGAATCATCTTCCGAGACCTGGTACGGACCGGACCAGCCGGCGGCAAGTTCCTCAGGGTCAATGACATCCTCCGGGATTTCACGATACCAGATTCCGACATTCCTGCGGCCCTCGCCGAGAGGGACCGACTGAAATGCCAGCCTGACCTTTGCCCTGTCGGAAATCCTGCGGGCCGGGACAATGAGGATTTCCCCGTTGCAGGCATTGCCGACGGCCGTGCACCCGTGATTGTCCGCTCCGGAGAATGCGGCATTTGCCCAGGAACCGGTTCCGGCGGCGACGTCATCGTAACTGTAGATATTGAAGATGCGGCCTCCCCAGGCACGGCTGCTGAGAATCACGCTGCCGTCCGGAAGTTCCTCGCACTTGGGCTCGTCCCCTTTGCGTGCAGGGAAAGCGTCCGGGCCGCCGAGAGCCTTCCAGGATTGGCCGAAATCATCGCTGTAGATTACCCTGTTGCCGCCGGGTCTGGCGCAGAGGGCAGCATAGATGCGGTAATGGCTTCCGACCTTGATGACACGGCTCTGGAAAATCTTGCCCGAGCCCACGAAACAGCTCTGCACACAGCCTTCGGCGCAGTCGTCGAAAAGCGAATATACCTGCTCCGTGACTTCCTGCCAGGCGGACCAGGTGCGTCCCTTGTCATTGCTCCTGAGCATGGCCACCCTGTTCGGATTGCTCCGGTTGGTCTCCTGTTTCCAGTAAACGGTCTCGCCGCAGACGGCAATAAGCAGAATTTCATCAGAATCCCTGTCCCTCACGATTGCCGGGTCGCCGAAACCGCAGTCCACAGCACCGCTCTGTCCCGTTCCTTCCACGACCACAATCTCGTCAGACCAGGTCCTGCCGTTGTCCGGAGAGATTTTTGCCCTCAGGTCCACACGGCCGAAACCGATGTCGGAACGGCAATGCCTGTAGTCAACCACAGCCGTGAGCGTACCGTCATCGAAGGATGCTATTGCGGGAATCCTGTAAGGCACCCCGATTGAATCTGCAGTGTCGAAGATTACCTGTCTTGTGGCCGGAGCCTCATTGCATGAAATCATTGCAAGGGCTATTGCGGCAGCCGGAAGAACAAATCTGAATTTCATATCGTCAAAAATTATGTGGTTGCAAAAAAAATGCACTGGCGGGGCGCAATGCCCATGTCAGTGCAAATATAACATTTTCCGGGAATGTCCTTAGAAATTCTCCTTGTGAATCTCGAAATAAGCCTGTGAATGAGCGCAGACAGGGCAGATTTCCGGAGCCTTGGTACCGACCACGATGTGACCGCAGTTACGGCACTCCCAAACCTTCACCTCAGACCTCTCGAATACCTGGGCGGTCTCGACATTCTTGAGGAGAGCACGATAACGCTCCTCGTGACGCTTCTCGATGGCAGCTACGCCGCGGAACTTGGCGGCAAGCTCAGGGAAGCCTTCCTCGTCGGCAGTCTTTGCGAATCCGTCATACATGTCGGTCCACTCGTAGTTCTCGCCTGCTGCAGCTGCGGCAAGGTTCTGGGCGGTGTCACCTATGCCCTCGAGTTCCTTGAACCAGAGCTTGGCGTGCTCCTTCTCATTGTCAGCTGTCTCAAGGAAGAGAGCCGCGATCTGCTCGTAGCCTTCCTTCTTGGCCTTGGATGCGAAATAAGTGTACTTGTTGCGAGCCTGAGACTCACCGGCGAAGGCCGTTTCCAGATTTTTCTCGGTCTGGGTACCTGCGTATTTGTTTGCCATAGTATAAAAAAAATGTTTCAATCAATACCGCAAATATAGCAATTTTCTGCCGATATTCTAATTTTAATCGATTATAAATTATTCCCTTGAGCGGCCGCAGACAGGGAGTCCTTGACATGCACCGCCTTTTCCTTCATCATCACCATTCTGTGGACCTTCCTGTTGACCTGCATTGTGGAAATCCGGCCTGCGACTTCAAGTGCCGCCTTGTCATCACCATTTTTCAGGTGCATCTGCATCAGATGGAAAAGCGGAGTGATGCGGCAAGGTACCTTGTAATACGCCCTGCGATACTGGTCCTCAGCCTGGGCATACTGCTTCATATCCGCAAAGCTCTGGCCGGCAGCAATATTGAAAACCGGGTCTGCAGATATCCTGGAGCCCATCTCGGCTATCTTTATGCTTTCCTGGAACTTCTTCTCTTTCCTGAGCAGGACAGCATAATCATACAGGAAGTGAGGATTGTTCCACATATAGGGCAAGCGCTCCGCAAAGTCCTCTGAATCAACGTCTCCCGAGCCGAAGGTAATGCTTAGCTTCGCTCTCTTTTCAAATCTGGCCGCCTCCCTGACCGAAGACAATGTCCCCAGACTCAGGGCCAGTAGGATGGCGGAGAGCAATACGGAAGCAGAGGCGCAAATAGACATTGCCCTGTCCCTGCTTCCCGCTGCGAAGCCGAGAATTATGGCGAGGACAAGCCTGAACTGCCATAGCGAGAGCGGGTAGGATGCAGCTGCGAATACTCCCAATGCCAGAAGGGCATATTCAAGCGGTGACTTCCTCCGGTGCAGCAGGACAAGGGCCAGAAGCAATATAAGGACAGAAAGGATGAGGCCGGGCAATCCGCACTCCATCCCGAAACGCAGGTATTCATTGAAGGCGAACTCCGGCACTCCCGCAGTCCTGATCTCCTCCTGGCTGAAAGGCCCTGATGTCTGGAAATAGTGTGCCTGTGTCTGCCCATAGCCGCCGAGAGCCATGCCGGGGCCGTAGCCGGAAAGCGGTTTCTGAGCCATTGTCATAACCTCAATCTTCCAGATATGGAGACGGCCGTCAGCGGATTCCCTCTTGAAATTGAACAGAATGACAGAGACCGAGAGAATGACGAGGGCAGCGGCTCCAATGACCCACTTCCTGCGCCCGATAAAACGTCTGACCTGCTCTATCCTAAGTATATAAAGCAATGCGGCAGCGCCGAAAGCCACAAGGGCAGTGCGGCTCAGAGTCGCAGGAAGCAGCACGATGCCAATGATGGACGCGAACCCGGCCAGCAATGGCAATGCATTATGTTTCAGAGACTTATCCTTTCTGTATCCTGATACCGCAGGAAGTATTGCTGCCAGCATCACGGCGATGAAGCCCCCGTAAGGGCCCGGATTGCGGAAGTCCCCGGTCAGATTAAAATACAGATTGCCCGACGATGCCTTTCCAAAGATCTGCATCACACCGATTCCGCATTCGTACAGCAATGCCAGCGAAGCCGCGGTGACAATGACTTTCTCCAGAATCTTCCCGTCCGTGAACGATGCCAGGGCCCAGACTGCGGCAAATGCAATGATGTATGGAGAAAGGTCTGCAACGATGAGGAAGGGGCTGTCCACATCATTGACCAATGCCGAAATGGCCTCAAGTCCAGCCAGCAGGGCAAGCGACACGAGGAGCAGAATCTTCAATTTCCTGTCATCAGTTTGAACACTCATATTATATCAACCGTTGGAAACATAAATATAGTGAACTTTGGAGAAAAATCATTAAATTCGCCATCCGGATTGAAAGTTTTGAGAAAATGATAAAATCAATGACAGGCTACGGGAAGGCCGAGGCTTCCCTCACGGGCGGCAAGCTGACCGTGGAAATCAGAACGTTGAACGGCAAGAGCGCGGACATAAACATCAAGACGTCTCTCCTGCCGAAGGACAAGGAGCTTATGGTCAGGCAGAAACTTGCGGAAAGGCTCCACAGGGGCACCATCGATTTCTTCCTGAATTTCGAGGCCAATGCAGCCGGTTCAGCCAGGAGAATCAACGCTGATCTGGCCGCCGAATACTTCCGCCAGATAGCTGAGATCGGGGAAGGGCTCGGTGTGAAGACCGACT
>JAXDUM010000008.1:0-82219 GCA_034089285.1 Candidatus Cryptobacteroides sp. | reverse complement strand
GAGTAGCCTATCTTAGGCGCAATCATAAAGTATAACAGCCCTGCCTCAGTCAATAACCACTGCCGTTCCTGACGCAGTGACCATCAGCATACCGTTGTCAGTACCGAGTACCTCGTAGTCAATGTCAATGCCGACTACTGCGTTCGCTCCCATGCTGCGGGCACGCTGAGCCATCTCATCCATGGCCTTCTGACGCGCCTCGACCAATTCGCTCTCATAAGATCCGGAACGTCCGCCGACAAAGTTGCGGATGCTTGCGGCAAAGTCCTTCAGGAAATTGACTCCGGTGATAACCTCCCCGAAGACGACCCCCTTGTATTCCCTGATTGTGTGGCCTTCAATGGCCGGTGTAGTGGTAAGTATCATATTCTTTTTCCTGTTATCTTTTCAATTGTCCATCCTTTGGCAAGTTCTTCCAGCTGCTCAGCTCTGTACCCGGTCATCACAGCCACTCCTTGACCTTGGCCTCCGCCAGGGCCTTTATCTCCGGGGTGATGGAGGATTGGATGGCCTTGTATGCCAATGTCAGGGCGGCAATGTCGTCCGTGAATCCCAATGCGGGAATCAGGTCCGGAATCAGGTCCATCGGAAGAATGAAGTAGCCCAGGGCGCCAAGAATCATTGTCTTGTTGCTCAGAGGGACATCCGGGGACTGGAGGACATAGTAGAGAACCAGGACGTAGTATGTGGCCTTGCCTCCCAGTCTGGCGGCGAACTTCTTCATCTTGGGCCACAATTTTTCCTCAGAGTAATGGTCCTGGTACTTCTCAAGTCTTTTTTCTGTCAGAATTTCATTCTTTTTCGCCATAGGTCAATGACATTTAAATACTCTTCTATCTACCCTTGAGGTTCATTTCTCTGCTCTTGCGGTCGATATGGTGAAGCTTCCTGCATACGGCGCCGGCCTGTTGCACCATACCTATATCGTTGGGATGAACTCCTTCGACCATACTGTCTTTATCCCAGGCTATCTCATTGCGGGTCAGGTAGTAAAGATCTTTTATACCCTCCCTCTGAAGCCGTTTTACCACTGCCGCCTGCCGCCTGTTAAGTTCTTCCGTAAATCCCCGCGAAAAATTGGTCCTCTCATTGGTATACCCGCTGTGGTCGACCATCAGAATAGGACAGCTATGATGCTCCCGCAGCAGTTTGATACCTGCTTCAAGTTTATCTTCCAATGTGTCTGAGACCTTTATATTCGGCAGACAATCAATGATATACACTGCAGCATCTATCTGATCCAGCAGGCTGAACAACTCCGGCTCAAGCTTGCCGTTTCCCGAAAAACCTAGATTCACTACAGGATATCTCAACTCCCTCTCGACAAGATTGGTCCATGCCATACCCGGCCTCGTTGCGCACGCTCCCTGAGCAATGCTGGTACCGTAAACTACTATTGGCTGCCTGCAATCGCGGGGAACCCACTCCAGACGGCAACCTTCTTCGACCGCTATCCTGAAATTCTCCACTGTATTATACAGAGGAAGATACAGATGCCACTCGTATTCCTCGCATCCATCCTCGTAGTCTATCTGCTCAAAGGAGTATGATACCCTGGTAACCCGGATTCTCTTAGCCTGGCCGCCGGTGGCCGGTGCCTCGACATACTCCTCTTTAAACTGCGGCATAAACTTCGCGGCGCACCAGAGTTCTTCGCCATCAGGTTTATACGCAAACAGGTCAACACCCGAAACCCCGGTTGCAGGCATATGGTTCATACCACTCCCGCCATAAACATCGAAACTTACATCAAGCCTTCTCGTATTGCTCCGGAACACCAGACTCAGCCCCGCACTATTGCGGCTCAGGTCCCACAGCGGTTTCCTGACCAGGCCTTCCGCACTCTCCTCCAGCCTTACGAAGCTTCCTGCAAGACTCGCCCAGCCGCTGCCATGTACCTGCGCTCCCTCTTCTATAGGGTCGAGTTGCCGCATCCTCACTTCTTTACTCTCTTCACCCTCCCGCACAGGCTCTGCAGTGAGCACTGGCTCAATCCCTGCAACCAGATGTGCCTGTGCCAATCTTCCAGGTACTGTTATTCCTAAGATTGACAGCGCCAGGCCAAAACATAAGCAACTCTTGAAATGTCCCTTCATATTACAATCGGATTTACAATGCTAATATAGTCAAATTATATGATTTTCCGCCCGGTTTCGGTCTCGGGTTTTCGCGCTCGGGCAGGGCCGGAAAAAACCCGGCTCTTGAATCACTTCAGGAGCCGGGTGCATCAATAATTGTTAAACAAAACTTCAGGTAGTCAATCCTTGCTAGCTGAGTGCATTCTCAAGGAAATCGACATACTCCTGAAGGTCTTCTGCCCATCCGGTGTTCTTCATGCCTTTCACGGTGTATTCGTGAACTTTTCCGTCCGGATTGACACGCTTGTAGCTGAATTCTATGCCGTCAACCTTTGTGCCTGCTGCGGTTTCAACGGAATTCTTGAGGATCTTTCCGTCAATGCTGGCCTTATAGCCTGTTGCCGGGACAGCTCCAGCATAACCGGCAGTGGGGTATCCCTGTTCGGCCAAGAAGTTGTAGCAGGCTTTCGGCTGCTCTGCATCTACGCCATCGGCCTGGAATGTAAGAGCTTTTCCGTCGCAGGATGCAAGGAACTGGATGCAATCCAGATTATATCCGTAGTATGGAAGGCAGTCAATCACCTTTATCCAGAACTTGTCTGCATCGTTGTTCGTGGTGTTGAAGATGTCAATCATAAACACTGTCTCCGGCTCTGCCGGGCTGGCCTTCGGATATGCGAAGCATACCCAGCGTCCGTCGAATTCAGACACGGCTGTCGTCTCAGGAGCATCCACCTTGTAAGTCTCGCAGGATGCGAGGCCTGCAAGTCCGGCAGCGAAGGTCAAAACTTTAAGTATTGTCTTATTCATAATTTCAAATCTCATTTACAGTTAACGTTCTTTTACTGCCTGTGCCACCACATCGGTGCTGTAAGCGGCTCAACCTCAGGAGAATTCCTGTTGTAGAGAGCGGAACTTTCAGGGTAGAGATACCTGCAGGCCGGTGCCTCAAGCACACCAGTGTAGAGGGTAATGTCAGTTCCTCTTTTCGGATATCCGGTACGGTTGATATCAAACCAGGACTCAATCGGCATGCAGCGTACGTTGGATGCCCACTTCTGGTTGATAATCTGGTGAACCATATCTTCTGTCGAACCTGATTTGAAGCTATATGCTCCACCTTCTCCAAGATATGCGCTGGCAGCACCGCTTTCGCCGCATCTTGAGAAAGACTCTTCAACGGCTGCGTCGTAGCTTGTCTTTGCATTGGCTGCATCCCCGAGTCTTGCATAGGCCTCAGCCTTGAGGAAGAGAGCCTCTGCGGCAGTGCCGAAGTAAACAGGATCGGTGGCCTCGATGGCAAGGCGGGAAGTCTCCTTCTGCTTGCCCTTTGTTCCGTAAGCTGCGCCGGTTGCGCCACCCTCATAGAAATATTCAAGCCTTGGGTCAGCAGGGTCAAGGATATTCAGAATATCCGTGCAGCACCTGATGTTCTCAGTGGTATTCAACTGCCTTCTGTCGCTCTCATAGAGAGGGTTGGACTTGTCGGCCTGATTGACGAACTGGGCAAACTTTACGTCCCTTGCGAGGAAGTTATCCTCGGAGAGAAGGGCTTCAATCTTGCTCTTGTTGGCTGAGAAGTCTCTCATGAGGACCTTGAGGTAAAGGGTATTGGCAAACTGAAGCCAAGCTTCCACGTCGCCGCCCAGAATCATGTCGCATCCTGCCGTTGAGTTGCCTTCTTCGTCCGCTTTTACCTGCTCGGCATCGAGCTTCCTAACCTCCTCAAGCATCTTGATGAGAGCTGCCTGAACTTCCTTACCGCTGTTGAAGTTAGGCTCCAGGGCCGGAGCATCGCTGAACGAACCTTCGGTGAGGGCGACCTTGTCGAAGAGGCTTGTCAGAAGATAGATGTCGTATGCGGCCAATGTCTTTGCCTCAAGTTCGAAGTTCGAACTGTTCTCAGTGGCTGCGCTCTTGGAGAGAATGCTCTTGAGGGATGGAAGTATCCTCGAATAAGAATAACTCCAGATTGAGCTGAAGAGAGCCTCGCTCACGGCGAGGTTGTAGTCCATAATGTTGTTGTACTGGTTGGTTTCGTTGCATTGAACCACGTACTGGGACCAGAAATTGCCTACGAGACCAAGGTCATAACCTACTTTGGAGGCAGTGAGGAGCTGTGCAGTAGGCAGAAGATCGCTCATCTCAGCCTCACTGACATAGTTCGGGTTGTCATTTATGTCAAGCCAGTCCCGGCAGCCGGTCGCAACGAGGGTCAGAGCCAGGAGGGCTGTTGATATATACTTTTTCATTCTTTCAGATTTTAAAAGTTACATTAGAATACGATCTTGATGCTTCCGCCGAATGTCCTTGTGGAAGGAGCGGCATAGTATTCACCGAACTGTGAGGTGAGGTCGTTTCCGTAGTTGGTGGTATCCGGGTCAATCATACCCTGGTTAGGTGTCCACATGAGGAGGTTCCTTCCGAAGATGGAGAGGTCGATGCCCTGAATCCATTTCGCAGTGTCAAACCACTTTGCAGGAAGCCTGTAGGAGAGGTTTACTTCACGGAGTTTGAGATAAGTCTTGTCAATAAGATTCCTCCTGTTCATTTCCTTGTTGGTGCTGTTGTACCAATAGTAGTTCATGTTGTAGTAGTTGTTGACAGGGATGTTGTTCTCGTGATATTCTCCGTCCGCTCCCTTATAGACCGCATCAGGATATACGAATGAGTCGCGGTAGTTGTACATTGTCTCCTCGGCGTTACCGTTGAAGTAAACGATGGATGTAGTGGCGGAGTACATCTTTCCGCCATTTCTCCAGTCGAGAGATGCGCTGAGAGAGAGGTCTTTCCACCGGAGGGTGGTATTGAATCCCATTGTGAACTTAGGGTCGGCATAGCCGATGATTTCCTCCTCTGTAGAGGATACTACAGGGAATCCTGTTGTGGAATTCACGATGGTCTTTCCGTAGTACGGGCTATTCTCGTCGGTAACTGTCTCGTTCTTGTAGTATGTCCAGGTACCGAGTGGCTGGCCCTTGATGGCCTTGAGCTGAACGCCTTCGGTGAGACCGTAGATGGTGGTCTCCTCAACGTCGTCCCAAAGCTCAATCACTTTGTTGTTGTTCTTTGAGAAGGTGTAGCCAATCTGCCACTCCCAATCCTTCGTGCGTACCGGAACCGCTCCGATTGCGAGCTCGAATCCCTTGTTCTGAATCTTGCCGACATTTCTCACTCGAGAGGTGTAACCTGACTCAGGAGAGAGGTTTGCGGAGATGATCTGGTTCTTCGTGTTCTTGTTGTAGTAAGCGAAGTCGAAACTCAATCTGTTCTGGAAGAGTCGGAGGTCGATACCGAACTCGCCTTCAGTCGAGATTTCAGGCTTGAGGTCGGTAGAAGGCATCCTGGATGACTGCGCAAGACCTGAATAGCCGTTCAAAGGCATTGTCAATGAGCCGAATCCGCCACCTGCGCTTGCGAGATAGTAGTAGCTTGAGGTCATATAAGGTGATGCGTCATTACCGGTCTCACCGTAACCGCCCCTGATCTTGAGGAAGCTGAGAACATTGTTCTGCAGGGCAGGGAAGAGTTCGGTCAGAATGACTGAAGCATTGGCTCCCCAGTAGAAGAATGAGTTTGCATCAATCGGGAGGGTGGATGACCAGTCATTACGTGCGGAGAGGGTAATGTATACGGCATCCTTGAATCCGAAGTCTGCCTGTCCGTAAACACCCACGAGACGTCTCTTGCTGATGCTTGAGCTTGCGGTCGGAGTCATTCCGCTGGTGTTGCTGAAGCTTGGCCAGTTTTCCTTTGCAAGACCGGTAAGGTAACCTGACATTGCCTCAGCAGCCCTCTGGTTGATGTTCCAGCCCGCCACTGCATTGATGGTCCATTTCTCCTTGATTCTGTAGTCGGCGTTGAGGAGAACATTGGCATCGATCTGGCTGCTTCTGTAACTGTATTCCGAGTATGAACCCTGCTCCTCGGCTGCGCCTTCATCACTGGCATAGGAGCCAGGATTGAATTTCCAGATGTCATTGTATGTCTTCTGGACTGAGCTGGAGAAGTCACCTCCGAAGCGGCCGATGGCCTTCAGACCCTTGATGATCTGGATTCCGGCCTCGAGATTACCGTAAACCCTGTTGTCGCTGAAGGTTGAGTAGTTGTGGTCGAGGACCCACCAAGGGTTCTGTGCGTAAGGAGTGTAGTAGTTGTCAGCGTTGTTGTAAATGTTGTGGTAGTCCCGGAGGTCTGCATAGTCCACGTCCACAGGGTACTGGAGAATGTCGTTGTAGATGGTGGAACCGTCTCCGCCCTGACCGCCCATCGCATTGCGGCTGTCCTTGCGGACGAAGTTGAGACCGTAGTTGAGCCAGGCTGCACCCTGCTTGATCTTCGTGTTGCCCCTTACGGAGATATTGTTTCTCTTGTAGTAGTCGTTGTTGCCAGGGAGAATGCCGTTGGAGTAAACGTTACCATATGAAACCACGAATCCGGTGGAAGCGGAACCTCCCTTCACGGTTACTGTATTGGTGGTCTCGAATCCGGTGTCGTAGAAGTTCTTGAGAGAGTTCTTTGCATAAGAGAAAGGCTTGATGCTCTCCTCTGCGCCATTGTACCAGTTGGCGCCCGGACGCCAGTAGTGATCCCTTCCGTCAAGAAGGTTACCCCAGGAACCGTTCTCGGTAGGGGACCAGTTCTCGAATAGATTGCCCTCGTAGCTGTAATACCAGCCCTGTCCGAAAAGATTCTGGAGCTGAGGAATTCTCAAAACCGAGCTTGCGGTGAATGCGCCGTCGTAGGTTACGGTAATGTCTTCGTTCTGGATACCCTTCTTGGTGGTGATGATGATGGCGCCGTTACCTGCGCGTGAACCGTAAAGGGCGGTTGCGGACGCTCCCTTGAGGACGGTGATGGACTCGATGTCCTCCGGGTTTATGTCGGCTGCCATATTACCGAAGTCAACGGCATTGTCCAAATCCTGTGTACCCATAGTGGTGTTGGACACGGGAACGCCGTCTATAACGTACAGTGGCTGGTTGCTTCCGGTGATGGAAGAATAACCTCTGACGATGACTTTCTGGGATGTACCTGTACCGCCGGCAGAAGAAACCTGCATACCTGCGACCTTGCCTGCAAGACCGGTGAGAGCGTCAGCTGCGTGGCCTCTGGTGATGTCGTCCGAGCGGACTGTGGTGGAGGCGTATCCGAGAGCCTTCTCCGACCTTGTAAGACCGGTGGCCGTAATGACTGACTGGCTGAGGCCGATTGCATCTTCGGACATCTTGACGTCAATGACGGTGCGTCCCATTACCGGGACTTTCATCGTCTGCATTCCGATGCAGGAATAAACGAGATGGCTTTGGTCTGAACGTACTACCATCGAGTACTGACCGTCAGCGTTAGTAGTAGTTCCGATTCCGGTTCCTTCTACGAGAACAGCTACTCCCGGGAGAGGATTGCCGTCGGAATCAGAAACTGTACCGGAAATCTTCACAGTCTGGGCGGACATTGCAGCCGCACTCAATACTGCGAGCAGAAATAGTACAATTTTTTTCATAAGCATAACTAGTTTAACACAAAAATTAATTTCTCACCCGCAAATGTTGGAAATTAAAATGTGAAAAACAAATGGCCGTAACTGCCTTGCAGGTAATATAATATAACTTTGTCCGGGCCAATTGGACGGTTTTGGGTTAAAAAATTCTGCCGATTTCTGACAAATTGAAACCAATTTGTAAAAAAATCGGCAGAATGTAAATTTTGAAAAAATTGCGAAAAATCGCAGAATCAAGCAGTTGAACGTATTATCTTGCCTGCTTTTTATTGTTGGAATCTGTAACCTTCCCCTCGGCCTCGGCCGTGAAGAACCGGTACTGGAAGAGAATCAGGTATGCGGCACCCACTGTGACGCAGCTGTCTGCAAAGTTGAATACGGGTTCGAAGAACCTGAATGGCCTGCCACCGATCACCGGCATCCAGTCCGGCCATACGGTGTCGATGAGAGGGAAGTAGAACATGTCCACGACCTTGCCGAACATCACAGGGGCATAGCTGCCGCCGAATTCGGCCACGGCCGTCCTTGTGGACTCGGAGAAAAGCTGTCCGTACGCCAGACAGTCGATGATGTTGCCCAGGGCTCCGGCCGTGATTATGGTCAGGCCGACGAGGACTCCTGTCGGCACTTTTATATATGTCTTGTTCCCTTCGCTGTCCTTCCCTGTGCAGTAGCCTCTGCGGACAAGACCGGTAATCCACCAGCAGAGGAAGCCGAAGAGGCAGATCCGGAAGGTGGTGAGGAGGAACTTTCCGAACATTCCCCCGAACTTCATTCCGAATGCCATTCCCTCGTTCTCTATGAACAATATCTGGAACCAGTTCCCGATGACGCTGAAATGCTCTCCTATGGACATATTGGTCTTGACCAGGATTTTGATTACCTGGTCAATGACTACCAATACGATTCCGAGAATGAGCAGCCACCTGCCCTTGGATATTTTCATAGCCTTATTTTCTGGACATCTTCTCCTTGGCCTCCACGGTCAGGGTGGCGTGCGGCACGAGACGGAGCCTCTCCTTAGGGATGAGCTTTCCGGTCACGCGGCATACGCCATAGGTCTTGTTCTCGATTCTGACGAGGGCTGCCTCAAGGTTCTGGATGAACTTGTACTGGCGCTGTGCGAGCTGGCTGGCTTCCTCCCTGGAGAGCTGCATTGCCCCGTCGTCCTCGACTGTCTTGAAGGAAGGGGTAGTGTCCTCGATGTCGTTGTTGCCGTTGTTCATCACTACCTTCCTCAGTGTATTGTATTCCTGCTTGGCCTTTTCAAGCATATCAAGGATGATGGACTTGAACTCGGCGAGTTCTTCATCGCTGTAGCGGGTCTTCTCAGAAACCTCGCTGCCATTCAGTTTGTTCTCTTCCATAACGTCAATTATTATCTGCGTGTTGCCTCCACAAGAATCTTGCCTTCATTCCACTCCACTTCCGCAGCCTTTTCGCCGGCTTCGGCAGCAGGCCTGGTCTCAATGGAGAGAGAGAGGGTCTGGGTTGCGACATAGTCCTTGTATGATGCGAGCGCAGCGGTTATTTCTTCCAATGCTTCGCCGTCGGCGTAAATCCTTACGTCCACCTTGTCTGTCACCTCGAATCCGCTGTCCTTCCTGAGGTTCTGGATGCGGTTCACGAGTTCGCGGGCGACGCCTTCGTTCCTGAGCTGTTCGCTTACCTCAATGTCGAGGGCGATGGTGAGAGCGCCTTCCGATGCCACGAGCCATCCCGGCATGTCCTCGGAGGAAATCATGTAGTCTCCCGGATTGAGGATGACTTCTCCCTCAGGCAGGTTCAGGCTGTATGCCGCACCTGCAGTCTCGGCATTCTGGATTGCATTTATGACGTGCTGGTCCATTGCGGCGAATGCGGAGGCGATCTCCTTCATTCTCTTGCCGTAAACCTTGCCGAGAGTCTTGAAGTTCGGCTTGATCTTCTTCGTGATGATGCCTGTGGTATCTGAGATGAACTCGGCTTCCTTCACATTGACTTCGCCGAGGATGATGTCCTTCACTTTCTCAAGCTGCCCTCTAACCTTGTCGGATATGACAGGGATGACGAGCTTCGAGAGCGGCTGGCGCACCTTGATGTTGACCTTGCGCCTGAGGGCGAGCACCATTGAGGATGCCCTCTGGGCGAGTTCCATCCTTTCCTCGAGGTCCTTGTCAATAAGGCTGCAGTCCGGTTCCGGCATCATTGCATAATGAACGGATTCCTCCCCGTCCGGAACAAGGTCGAGATAGAGCCTGTCCATGAAGAACGGCGCGATAGGGGCGGAGAGTACGGCAATGTTCCTGAGCACCTCGTACAATGTCTGGTAGGCGGCGAGCTTGTCCCTGTCGGAGCCGCTGCCCCAGAAACGCTTCCTGTTCAGACGGACGTACCAGTTGCTGACGTGGTCGCAGACGAAATCCTGGATCAGCCTGCCGGCAAGGGTCACATCATAGTCCTCGTAGGCTGCCCTGACGTCCTTGATGAGGGTGTTCATGAGCGAGATGATCCACCTGTCGATTTCCGGGCGATCGCTGTACGGAACTGCCGGAGCCTTCGGGTCGAAGTTGTCAAGGTTGGCGTAGAGGGCGAAGAATGAATATGTATTGTAAAGGGTTCCGAAGAATTTCCTCCTGACCTCGTCCACTCCCGCCTCATCGTAGCGGAGATTGTCCCAAGGCTGGGAGTTGGTGAGCATATACCATCTCACCGCATCTGCGCCGTATTTGTCTATCTGGGAGAACGGATCCACGGCATTGCCGAGACGCTTGCTCATCTTGTCCCCGTTCTTGTCGAGAACGAGACCGTTGGAGATGACGCGCCTGAATGCAGGGGTGCCGCTGATCATCGTGTGAATCGCATGCAGAGTGTAGAACCAGCCCCTGGTCTGGTCAACGCCTTCGGCAATGAAGTCGGCCGTGCAGCCGAACTTGTCCGAGCCGAGGTTGCGGAGACCCTCCTGGGCATATGGCATGGCACCGGAGTCGAACCACACGTCAATGAGATCGCTCTCGCGGACCATCTTGCGGCCGGAGTCGGAAACCAGGAAAATATTGTCCACGTAAGGCCTGTGGAGATCGATGAGGTCATAGTTCTCCCTGCTCATGTCCTCAGGATTGAATCCCTTGTCCTTCAATGGATTGCTTGCCATTATCCCGGCAGCCACGGCCTTCTCGATTTCGGCATTGAGCTCCTTTACGGAGCCTATGCATTTCTCTTCCTTGCCGTCCTCCGTACGCCAGATAGGGAGCGGTGTGCCCCAGAAGCGGCTTCTCGAGAGGTTCCAGTCCTGGATGTTCTCCAGCCATTTTCCGAAACGGCCTGTTCCGGTGGCCTCAGGCTTCCAGGTGATGGTCTCATTGAGCTTCATCATTTCCTCACGCACTGCGGAGGCCTTGATGAACCAGCTGTCGAGAGGGTAGTAGAGCACCGGCTTGTCCGTTCTCCAGCAATGCGGATAGTTGTGGACGTGCTTCTCGATGCGGAAGGCCTTGCCCTGCTGCTTGAGCATTACGCAGAGGTCAATGTCGAGGGTAGGGTCGTCCGGCTTGAGATTCGGGTCGTATGCGTTCTTGACGAAGCGTCCGGCGTATTCGCCGTAAAGCTCCTCATTGACATTGTTCTTCCTGTATTCGGCATCCATTTCCCCGAGAGTGAAGAAACGGCCCTGCTTGTCCACCTGGGCCGAGAGGTTGCCGTCAGCGTCCTTCACCCAGATGCCCGGCACTCCCGCAGCCTTGGCCACGCGGGCGTCGTCCGCACCGAATGTAGGGGCGATGTGCACGATTCCGGTACCGTCCTCTGTGGTCACATAGTCTCCGAGGATGACCTTGAAAGCGCCGTCTGTCTCAGGCTTGAACCATGGGATGAGCTGGTGGTATGAGATGCCTGCGAGCTCGCTGCCCTTGAATTCGCCATCGAGTACCCTGAATGGGGTCTTGCCGTTGAACCATACCGGAAGAAGTGCCTTGGCCACGATGTAGATGGCTTCCTCTCCGCTGTATGGATTTGCGGAGGCAACCCTTACATAGTCAATGTTGGGGCCGACGCAAAGCGCTGTGTTTGAAGGCAATGTCCATGGAGTCGTGGTCCAGGCGATGAAGAATACCGGCAGAGTCTCGCAGCCGAAGAGCTTCTGGGACTTCTCGTCCTTGATCACCTCGAACTGGGCTGCGGCTGTGGTATCCTTCACGTCCCTGTAGCACCCCGGCTGGTTGAGCTCGTGGGAGCTCAGTCCGGTTCCTGCGGCAGGGGAGTATGGCTGGATCGTGAATCCCTTGTAGAGGAGGCCCTTGTCGTAAATCTTCTTCAGAAGATACCAGAGGGTCTCGATGTATCTGTTGTCATAGGTGATGTAAGGGTCGTTCATGTCCACCCAGTAGCCGATGCGCTCAGTGAGCGACACCCACTCCTTTGTATATTTCATCACCTCGGTGCGGCAGGCCCTGTTGTATTCCTCCACACTGATCTTGTGTCCGATGTCTTCCTTCGTGATGCCGAGCTTCTTCTCCACGCCCAGCTCGACAGGCAGTCCGTGGGTGTCCCAGCCTGCGCGGCGGTTCACCTTGAAGCCGGTCTGAGTCTTGTATCTGCAGATGGCGTCCTTGATAGAGCGGGCCATTACGTGATGGATTCCCGGCATGCCGTTGGCGGATGGCGGACCCTCGAAGAAAATGAATTCCGGCGCACCTTCCCTCACCTCGAGGGATTTCTCGAAAGCGCGGTTCTTCTTCCATCTTTCAAGCACCTCATTGCCGGTGCCGACCAGATCAAGACCCTTGTACTCTTTGAATGTCATATTTTTTGTCTAATTTTGCGTTTCGGAACACAGTTCCGGGTATAGTAGTCTGCAAAGATAGTGAAATATTGGATTTTTAGCAAAACGTGAGCATTCTGGATATCATATTGGCCCTCATGCTGGCCGCCTCCCTGCTGCATGGCCTTTTCAAGGGCTTCACGGAGCAGGCAATAGCCATCCTCGCCATAGTTGCCGGGACCTGGGCGGCATTGAAGTTCACGGACCTGGCCTGCGCCTTCCTCCAACCATATCTCGGGGCCCCTGCCGGCTTCCTTAAAGTATTGGTATTCATAATGATGGTCGTGCTGGTCGTACTGCTGTTCAAGCTCATAGGCAAGCTCGTCAAGGCCAGCATAAACTTCGTCACACTCGGCTGGCTGGACAGGCTGCTCGGGGCCGTTTTCGGACTGCTCAAGGCTGCCATTGTCCTCGGCATTCTCGCCGTCCTTTTCACCAGCATCAACAATACATTCCACTTTGTCGGCGAGGAGACTCTGTCCCGCTCGCCCGTATTCATTCACCTCAGGGACGCCTCGCTCGCCGTCCTCCCCTATCTTAAGAATCTGATTTCGTAACATGGCTACAATCATATACATAGAGACTTCCACAGCCCTCTGCTCCACCGCCCTTTCCAGAGACGGTGAGATTATCGCGACCCGCTCAGATGACGGGCGCAGGCATGCCTCGCTGACAGCGCCTTTCGTCAAGGAAATGCTGGACGGGCAGGGTCTCGGCGTCAAGGACTGCGACGCCGTCTGCGTAAGCATGGGCCCCGGCTCGTACACCGGCCTGAGGGTCGGTGTGTCCACGGCCAAGGGACTTTGTTTCGGGGCGGGGATCCCCATGATCGGGGTCGGCTCGCTGGACACTCTCGTATGGCAGGCCATCGACAGGAATCTGCTTCCTGAGGGCTGCCGCCACATCGTGCCGATGATAGACGCGAGGAGAATGGAGGTGTACAGCGCCGTATTCGACATCACCGGCAGGCAGGTCAGGGATACCGCTCCGGAGATCGTGACGGAGGAGAGTTTCGCCGATATTCTCGCCGGGGGCCCGGTTCTCTTCATAGGCGACGGAGCCCGCAAATGCTCCGATGTCATAAAGTCCGCCAATGCGACATTCATCGATGCCTGCCCCGAGGCCGCCTCGATGCTCCACCCTGCGGAAATGAAATATGCGGCATCCGACTTCCTGGACACCGCATATTCCGAACCTTTCTATCTCAAGCAGTTCATCCCTACCTTGCCGAAGAACAAACTGTTCTGAAAATCAACCTCTTGTCTTCTGGATTTCCGCCCTGGAGGTTCCGGCAGTGGTCGTGAACAGCTCAGGGTTCCTGAAACCTGCCAGGAATGCCTTCACGTCCATCCTCTTCTTGCCGGAGAGCTGAAGGTCAGTTATCGAGACTGCACCATCCACGGCAGTTATGGCGAAGAAGGTCTTTCCGTCTGACAATATGCTTCCCGGACGGTCCGCAGGGCCGCTTATGCTTCTCTGCTTCAATGACTCGAACTCATCTCCGGTAACAGGCTCGCCGAAAAATATCTTCAGCTGCTGTGCCGCACCCGTCCCGTCGATGCGGACAAGCTCGGTGAATGCCGTCGGATATGGGCTAAGGCCTCTGATCAGATTGTAGATGGCCGCTGCAGTGTCGTTCCAGTCAATGTGACAGAGAGCCCTTGTCAGTTTAGGAGCCGGCTTGAGCACCTCCGAACCCTGGATGAAGCTCCTCTGGACACGGGTCTCCACATTCTTCTCGATGATTCCCTCTACAGTCTCGACGACCAGTTCAGAACCTATTGACATAAGCTTGTCGTGAAGGTCTCCGGCCGTGTCGGTCCTGGCAATCCGGCATTCCTGCCTGAGAATGATGCCTCCGGTGTCAATGTCATGGTCAATCATGAATGTAGTGACACCGCTCATGTTCTCACCGTTGATTACCGCCCAGTTGATAGGGGCGGCTCCCCGGTACTGAGGCAGGAGGGCAGCGTGGAGATTGAAAGTGCCGAGCTTAGGCATAGTCCAGACCTCCTCGGGAAGCATTCTGAATGCCACCACCACGAAAAGGTCGGCCTTGAAATCGGCCAG
Organism: Candidatus Cryptobacteroides sp.; assembly: GCA_034089285.1. Classification (GTDB taxonomy): domain Bacteria; phylum Bacteroidota; class Bacteroidia; order Bacteroidales; family UBA932; genus Cryptobacteroides. The sequence goes on along the minus strand of JAXDUM010000008.1, from coordinate 67,773 downwards.
GGCCTTCAGGAATTCCGGGTCCTTGAGCCTGATCGGCTGGAGAACAGGAATGCCCTTCTCCACGGCGAATTGCTTGACTGCACTCTCATTCACCTTCAGGCCCCGTCCGCTCGGCTTGTCCGCCACGGTGACGACGCCCACTACATTGTGCCCGCTGTCAATGAGGGCCTTCAAAGGGGCGACGGCGAATTCCGGCGTGCCCATATATACGATTCTTGTCTTTCTGAATGTTGTCATGAATTTGCTCTTGATTTTTCTCCACCAGGTTCCGAAATTCTCCGTGTTGATGATGGCTGAGTCGTGAACCGCCTTCCAGGTGAAGTACAGTCCCAGCGGGAAGAGAATGACAGTGGAAATGAATACTCCGGATGCGGCCGATACGGCTCCGTCCCTTGCGAGCTTGGTTCCGGTGATGTCAATGACCCAGTAAAGGACGAAGAACATTACGGCGATGATGGCTGAGATTCCCAGTCCGCCCTTTCTGATGAAGGCCCCCAGAGGTGCACCGATGAAGAAGAGGATGAAGCAGGCCAATGCCTCGGCGAATTTCTTCAGCAGCTCGACATCAGTCCTCCGCAGCAGGTAGATGTAGCTGTAAACATCATTCTCATAGCTGCTTATCTGCATTTTGAAATCCGCGGCGATATTCTTTGCGTTCTGGTATGCTCCCAGTTCGTCCGACGGCCTTTCCCATCTGCAGAGCTTCTCGTCGGTGAAGTCCGTCGTTCCCTGGAAATGGGTTGCCGTGTCCAGCTGGCTGGCGTATCTGAGAAGCCTCTTCTTGAAGAAGGCCTCGGTATTGACCGCATGCGCCGAGTCATTGAGATGGGTCAGCGAGTCCTTTCCGTGCCTGAGCTGGCCGAGGCTCTTGGCCTTGACCTGGTCCCCGAACTTGGCCCCTTCGGATTTCTGGAAAGCGTAGTTCTCCAGAGGGATTATCATCTCCTGCGTCCCGAAGGTGATCTTCTGCAGCTGCAGGGAAGTATCCCGGTAGCTGATCTTATTGGTCTCCTGATAGTTGATGCCGCTGAACAGCTTGAATGTCAGGTAGTCCTTGCCCGCAGACATCCGTATCATGGCGGAGTCGGCTATGGTCACGCTGGTGTTGCCCTTGTTGCCGGTATGGTCATATACCAGCACTCCGTGCATCATCTTGGTCTTGTCATCCTTGCTGTCCACCCGGAGCACATATCCGTCGATACCGTCGTAGAATGTGCCTGTTGGAATGTTGATTTCCTCCTTGGTGCGCCCGATGTCGTCCCTCAGGGTGTAAATCTTGTTGAAGGCCACAGGGACCAGATTGTTCACCGTGAAGAATGCGATGACGGAGATGACGGCCGCGCAGATGATCAGAGGCGTGAGTATTCTCGTGAGGGAGATTCCGGCCGACTTCATTGCAATGAGCTCGTTGTTCTCGGCCAGCTGGCCTACGGTCATCACGGAGGCGAGCAATGTCGCCAGCGGAAGCGAGAGGGGGAGCATTGTGGCGCTTCCCCAACCGAGGAACTCCAGTATGATCTTGAGTCCCAGTCCCTTGCCTACGAGTTCATCGATGTAGAGCCAGAGAAACTGCATCATCATGATGAAGACCACAATCAGCAGGATGCCCACGAAAGGCCCTGCAAATGACTTCACGATGAATCTGTCCAGTTTCTTCATTCCAATTCCTGTGTGCGTGTCAGTCCCCGGTCGCCTATGCGGTACCGAGTTCGATCATCTTGGCGAGAGCGTCCTTCAGGCCCTCGGTGTTCTTTCCTCCTGCAGTTGCAAGACCAGGCTGTCCGCCACCGCCTCCGAGAATGCACTTTGCCGCCTCCCGGATATCCTTGCCTGCATTCTTTCCCTTCTCGACGAGGTCCGGAGAATACATCAGGACAAGTCCCGGCTTCTTCTCGAACTCGACTGCAGCGGCGAGCATGAAGTTCTGCATCTTCTTCTGGAGGATGGCTGCGGCATTCTTCACCATTGCCGGGTCCATCGGGGCGGAGATTGACACAACTTTGATGCCGTTGATGTCCTTGGCCTCCTTCTCGAGCTTCTCGGCGATTCTGGCTGTCTCGGCCTGTACGAAATCCTCGATCTCCTTCTTGTATCCGGCATTTTCCTCAACCATTTTCCTGATGGCCTCGGTGAGGTCAGGAGTATTGTTGAAGAATGCCCTGGCTGACTTCATTGAGTCCTGGACGGCCCTGAAATGCCTCCAGGCAGCCTCTCCGGTCAATGCCTCGATACGTCTCACGCCGGCGGCAACCGCTCCCTCGGACACGATTGAGAACATTCCGATGCGTCCGGTTGCGGAAGCGTGTGTTCCACCGCAGAGCTCCACAGAGTCACCGAACTTGACGACTCTTACCCTGTCGCCGTATTTCTCTCCGAACAATGCGATTGCGCCCATTGCATTGGCTTCCTCCATCGTGGCCTCCCTGTTCTCCTCAAGCGGGGAGTCGAGGCGGATGAGACGGTTGACCAGCTGCTCTGTCTTCTCGAGCTCCTCGTCTGTCATCTTGGAGAAATGCGAGAAGTCGAAGCGGAAATAATCCGGGCCCACGAATGAGCCCTTCTGCTCCACGTGCTTGCCGAGAACCTCCCTCAATGCATGATCGAGAAGATGGGTCGCCGTATGGTTGGCTGCGATTTTCAGCCTCCTTTCGCTGTCCACGCGGAGGGAGAATGACTCAGTGCAGTCTGAAGGAATCCTCTCCGCAATGTGGATGGTGAGGTCGTTCTCCTTCACCGTATTGAGGATATTGATTCTCTCGCCGCTCTCCGATTCGATGTAGCCGGTGTCGCCTACCTGTCCTCCCATCTCCGCATAGAACGGAGTGCGGTCGAAGACGAGCTGGTACATCACCTTGTTCTTCTGCTTTACGGTACGCTGCTTTATGAGGCTGGCTCCTTCGAGCTCCAGATAGTCGTAGCCGATGAACTCGCTGCCCTCGGCGTCGTGATACTGAACCCAGTCGCCGAACTCATTGGAAGTGGCCTGGCGGGCCCTTTCCTTCTGCTTGGCGAGCTCGGCATTGAAGCCTTCGAGGTCCACCCTGCAGCCGTTTTCCGATGCGATGAGCTCGGTGAGGTCGATCGGGAATCCGTAGGTGTCATAGAGCACGAACGCATCCTTCCCGTCTATTACCTTCGTGTCGGCAGCCTTGGCGAGATAGTCGTCCATCATCCTGATGCCCCTGTCGAGGGTGCGGAGGAATGCGAACTCCTCCTCGCGGATTACGGTCTCGATGAGGGTCTGCTGGCTGCGGAGCTCCGGATAGGCGCCGCCCATGTCATCGGCGAGCTGGGAAACCAGCCTGCAGAGGAACGGCTCATTGAATCCGAGGAAGGTGTAGCCGTATCTCACAGCCCTTCTGAGGATTCGCCTGATGACGTAGCCGGCCTTCACATTGGAAGGAAGCTGACCGTCTGCAATGGAGAAGCTGATGGCGCGGATATGGTCCGCAATGACCCTCATTGCCACCTCCGTCTTCTCAGACTCGTGGTATGAATGTCCGGAAAGAGCCTCGATCCTGGAGATCATTCCGGTGAATACGTCGGTGTCGTAGTTGCTCTTCTTGCCCTGGAGTACCATGCAGAGACGCTCAAAGCCCATTCCGGTGTCAATGTTGTGGGCAGGCAGGGCCTCGAGTTCGCCGTTGGCCTTCCTGTTGTACTGCATGAACACGAGGTTCCATATCTCGATCACGAGAGGGTTGCTCTTGTTCACGAGCTCGCGTCCCGGAATCCTTGCGATTTCATCCTCGTCCCTCAGGTCGATGTGGATTTCGCTGCAGGGGCCGCAAGGACCGGTGTCGCCCATCTCCCAGAAATTGTCGTGCTTGTTTCCGAGGAGGATGTGGTCCTCCGGGAGATACTTGAGCCAGGTCTGCCTTGCCTCCTCGTCCAGTTCGGTGCCGTCCTCGGCGCTGCCCTCGAACACGGTGGCGTAGAGCTTGGTCTTGTCAATGCCGTAAACCTCGGTGAGGAGCTCCCAGGCCCAGCTTATGGCCTCGGTCTTGAAATAGTCCCCGAAACTCCAGTTTCCGAGCATCTCGAACATCGTGTGGTGGTACGAGTCGTGGCCTACCTCTTCGAGATCATTGTGCTTTCCGCTCACGCGGAGGCATTTCTGCGAGTCGGTCGCCCTGCGGGATTTTGGAGTGACATTGCCGAGAAATATGTCCTTGAACTGGTTCATTCCGGCATTGGTAAACATCAGAGTAGGGTCATTCTTGACCACCATTGGCGCTGACGGGACAACCTGATGTCCCTTGGAAGCGAAGAAATCGAGAAATTTCTGTCTTATTTCGTTGGATGTCATCATATAAATATTTTCATTCCCATTCATTCCCATGCGGGGTATGGCACGGTTTTTCCTTTACGGTCCGGGGCCTCTTCCCCAATCAAACGGCAAAATTATAACTTTTTTCTCAAAAAAGATTATATTTGCGAAATATGTCTGACTTCAAGCGATATAAACTCAACCCTGAGACGCTTCTGTACGAAATTGAAAAAGTGTCTCCCCGGGCGAGATTCATAAAGCTGGCGTTGCTGATGTGCTTCAGCATTGCCCTGTCTTTCGTATATTTCTGGCTGGCCACGTCTGTTTTCGGAATCGTGCTCCCGAAGACTGCCGTCCTGAAGATGGCCAATGCCAGATGGGCATCCAGAATCGAGCTCATGAACAGGCAGCTTGATGCCTGCGAGGCGACTCTTGACGGGCTCGGGGTCAGGGATGACGAGATCTACAGGAACATTTTCGGAATGAACCCGATACCCGCCGAGGTCAGGAATGCCGGCTTCGGAGGAGTGAACAGGTATGACTATCTGGACATGCTCCCGGAGAATTCCATATTGAAGAAGACCGCAGTCAGGCTCGACATACTTACCAAGAAGACCTATGTCCAGAGCAGGTCTCTCGACGAGGTGCTGGCAATGTCGAACAAGGCTGGAGACATGGCCTCCTGCATCCCGGCAGTCCCGCCGATTGCCCCGGAGGAGGGCACATACAGGCTCTCGAGCTCATTCGGCTACCGTTCCGACCCGATAACCAGGGTTTCCAAGATGCATACGGGCTTCGATTTCGCCTGCAAGCCGGGCAATCCCGTATATGCCACGGGTGACGGCGTGGTGGAGTCTGTCACCTTCGAATTTTTCGGCTATGGCAATTCCGTGGTTATCGACCATGGCTTCGGATACAAGACAAGATATGCCCATCTGAAGACGGTATTCGTGGGCGAGGGGATGAAGGTCAGGAGGGGCGAGCGCATCGCCGAGACCGGCAATTCCGGACGATCCACCGGCCCGCATCTCCATTACGAGGTGATTTACCGCGGCAGATATGTCAATCCGTACAACTACTTCGATATGGGAATGCCGCTCGACGAATACAGGTCAATGGTGGCCAAGTCTTCCGCCGAATCTGAGAACATCACGGAGGAGAACTTCAGGGAGACTCTCAAACGGGGGACTTCGAGATGAGCAGGTACGTATTTGACAAGGATTTCAAGCTGAGGAAAGTGACGAATTCGGTCAGGGGGATTCTGATGACGTCACTCAAATGGCTCATTGCCACCCTGTCCATGGCAGCCTTCTACTATCTCTGCTTTTCATTGCTGATTTCCACCGACGAGGAGAAGAAACTGAAGCGGGAAAACCGGATGTACGAGAAGCTGTATCCGGAAATGCAGGAGAAGGAGCGTCTGATTGAGGATGTGGTCAGGGGTCTAGAGGCCAGGGACAATGCCATATACGAGAAACTTTTCAATGCTGATGCGCCCGAGATGGACCCGCTCGGCAGGATGTCTTTCACATTCGGAGACGATTCCATACCCGACAGCGACATTGTAAGATATTCGGAGGGGAGAATCGCATCCCTTTCCGCTGCAGCGGCAGGAATAGAGTCAGGCTTCCTGGAAGTGTTCGGTGACATTTCCTCCCGGAAGGGGGCATTGCCTCCGATGATTGTGCCGGTGGCGGGATTGAAGCCGGCCCAGGTCGGAGCCTCCATCGGTCAGAAAATCAATCCTTTCTACAAGGTGATTTCACAGCACGACGGCATTGACCTGATTGTCGGCCAGGGAACTCCGGTGATTGCAGCGGCAGACGGGACGGTCACTGATGTCAGGCGTTCCGGCAAGGGTCTTGGCAATGTCGTGGAAATAACCCACGATGGCGGATATGTGACGGTCTATGCACATCTCGAGGACATTGTGGTAAGGAAAGGCGAGAGGGTCAAGGCAGGGAAGAAGCTGGCAGGGGTCGGTATTTCAGGCAATTCGTTCGCCCCTCATCTGCATTATGAGGTGAGGCGTGACGGGGAGGTGCTGGATCCGGTGAACTTCTTCTTCGCATCATTTTCCCCGGAGGAATATACAAGAGCCGCATACTTGGCTGCAACCACCGGACAATCAATGGATTAGTCCTGTCAATAATACGATTATCCCTTCTGATACATGTCAAAATTATACTATTCAATCGGTGAGGTGGCGGAGATTCTCGGAGAGAATGTCTCGCTCATCCGTTTCTGGTCGGACTACTTCTCAAAGTTCATCAAGCCTGAGAGGAATGCCAAGGGCAACCGTCTCTACAAGGCCGAGGATGTGGAAACTCTCAAGCAGGTGCATCTGCTGGTCAAGTCCAACGGGATGACCCTTGCCGGAGCCGCATCGAAAATGGCTTCGGAGCGCAAGAGCGTGGAGGCCCGCGTGAAGGCGCTCAACTATCTCAAGGACATTCGCCAGCAACTTGTTGAAATCAGGGAATCATTATGAAAGTCAAGGATATAGCTGCCTGCATCGAGGAATTTGCTCCGCTGTCCCTGCAGGAAGAATGGGACAACAGCGGCCTTTCAATCGGCTCTCCCGAGGACGAGGTGCGGGCTGTGCTCGTGGGCTTCGACTGCACGCCTGAGCTCATTAACGAGGCGGTGGAGACCGGAGCGGATATGGTCATTACCCATCATCCTCTGATATTCAGGGGGTTGAAAAAGATTGACGGGAATGATCCCGTGACCAGGGCGGTAATCAAGGCCATCAGATCCGGGGTAGCCGTTTATGCAGCCCACACCAATGCCGACAAGGTTCCGGACGGAGTCAGCGGGGCGATGGCATCCAGGCTCGGACTGCTGGACACCTGTATTCTCGATGAGGATGGAGACGGCACGGGTCTCGGAATAGTAGGCAATCTTCCGGAGGCTCTGCCTGCAGGGGAGGCCGTGAAGATGGTCAAGGAAAAATTCGGTCTGGACCATGCGAGATGCTCCCTTCCATGCTCTTCGCCCGTGAAGCGCATTGCAGTCTGCGGAGGCAGCGGCTCATCCCTCATCGGGGCCGCGGTGAAATCCGGAGCCCAGCTCTATGTCACTGGGGATGTGTCGTACCACAACTACTTCATCGACGGGGATTTCATGATAATGGACATCGGGCATTTCGAGAGCGAGATGGATGTCGTGGATATTTTATTTTCTTTGATAAGGAAAAAATTTCCTAACTTTGCAGTCTTTAAGAGCCGCCATTTGCGGGAAAATTGCCCCGTAAGGTGTATCTGATTGATAATGAACGAATTATATAATTATATCAAATATGGCCAAGAAACTCAAGAAAGTCGAGACTCCGATTGATCAGAGGGAGACTTTCGTATCAATCCAGAAAAATTTTGCGGATTCGGAACTTTCCGTAGAGGAAAAGCTCCGCACCTTGTATGCGCTTCAGAAGGCGGATTCCGCAATTGACAAGATTCTCCAGCTCCGCGGCGAACTTCCGGTAGAGGTAGCCAATCTCGAGAGCGAAGTTTCGGAGATGAAGGCGAAGGCTGCGCAGATTACAGCAGAGATTGAGGCTTTCAATGCCTCCATTTCCAATTTCAAGAACCAGATCGTGGAATATGATGCCGCCATTGACAAATACAGGTCACAGATGGACAGCATCGCCAACAGCCGCGAGTATGACTCTCTCTCAAAGGAGGTCGAGAACCATGAGCTCCTCAGGAAGATTGCCCAGAAGAATGTGACTGACACCAAGGAAGCCATTCTCGTGAAGAAGGAGGAACTTCAGGCTCTCAAGGATGACATTGCCGTAAGGAACGAGGATCTTAAGGCGAAGAAGGAGGAACTTTCCACCATCGTCGAGTCCACTTCCAAGGAGGAGAAGGATCTTCTCGCAGCCCGCGAGGTATGCGCTTCCAAGATAGATGCCCGTACAATGAGCGCCTATGAGCGCATCCGCAGCAGCGAGCGCAATCATCTTGCTGTCGTGAGCGTGTTCAACAATGACTCCTGCGGCGGCTGCTTCAACACAATCATTCCGCAGAGACTCATTGAGATAGCATCCAACAAGAAACTCGTCATCTGCGAGCATTGCGGCAGAATCATCGTAAGCAATACAATAGAGGCTGAGGAGGCCTGATTGCAGCATGGCGGAAGCTAAGAAGTCCAGGAAGAAGACGGACGAAAAGGCCACCATTGACAATCTTGGGGCAGGTTTGGGAAACAAGCCGCCTCAGGCCGTCGATTTCGAGGAAGCCGTGCTCGGAGCCCTTCTGATAGATGCGAATTGCGTCGAGGACGTGATGGAGGAGCTTGAGCCGAACTGCTTTTATGAACCCAGGAACCGGACAATATTCGAGGCGATGTCGAAGCTCGTCAATGAGCACGTCGCCCTGGATCTGCTGTCCGTGGGTGAGAAGCTCAAGGCTATGGGCAAGCTTGACGAGGTCGGAGGCACCCTTGCCCTTGTCTCCCTGACGGAGAGGATTGCCGCTGCGGCTCACGTGGAATACTACGTCAAGGTCCTGAAGCAGAAGTGCATCCAGAGGGAGCTGATTTCCGCCGCATACGAGATTCTCAAGGGATCGTTCGACGACGGGGCCAATGTCGATGAGCTCATCGACATGTCCCAGAGCAGGATTGACGCCGCCATCAACAACAATGTCAAGAGGGATTTCCGGGATATCGGGTCTGTCATCAAGGAAGCGACCGACGATCTGGAGGCTCTCCAGACCAGGTCCGGCATCAGCGGCGTGCCTTCGGGCTTCGAGACGCTGGACAAATATACTCTCGGATGGCAGCAATCCAACCTTATAATACTCGGTGCCCGTCCTTCGGTCGGAAAGACTGCCTTCGCCCTCAATGTTCTCCGCAACGCTGCGGTTGACAGCAACATGCCGGTGGCCATCTTCTCTCTGGAGATGTCCGCCATCGAGCTGGTGAAGCGACTCATAACGACCGAGTCGGGTCTTCCCGCAGACAAGATCAAGGGAGGTATAAAGATGGACCCGCAGGACTGGGATCAGCTGAACTACAGTCTCAAGGCCATTTCGAAGGCACCCATCTACATTGACGATACTCCGGGCATCTCCATTACGGAGTTCAGGAGCAAGGCCAAGCGTCTTGTCCGCTCCAAGGGAGTGCGTTTCATCGTCGTGGACTATCTCCAGCTCATGCAGGGGCCTCCGGAACTCAGGGGAATGAGGGAGCAGGAAGTCGCCGCCATATCCAGGATGCTGAAGGGAACTGCGAAGGAACTGAACATACCGATCATGGCCCTGTCCCAGCTCTCCCGAAACTCCGTGCAGAGGACAAACAGCAACAACAGACCTATGCTCAGCGACTTGCGTGAGTCGGGTTCAATCGAGCAGGATGCGGATATCGTACTCTTCGTGCACAGGCCGGACGCCATCGGCCTGGGTGACACCGTGGAGGACAAGGAATATACGGAGATCATCATTGCCAAGAACAGGAACGGCCAGATTGACACCATCCCGATGAGATTCAAGGGAGGCCAGCTCCGTTTCGTGGAGAATACTTCGGGCACCTTCGAGTCCGCCATGAACAGCGAGGCTTCGGTACAGTCCGATTACTCTCCTTTCCCTTCCGGGGATGATTTCTCAAACAGCAGTTTCCAATGATGTCGGGAAAGGCTCTCATAATGGTCTCAATGCTGATGCTTTTCTGCTCGGGATTTCCGGTCTCAGGGCAGTCCAAGGGCACTTTCTGCATCCCCGTCAGGAGTCTTGACGAGGAAAGGCTCGCATTCGGACCGGGAGAGTCGCTCGATTATGAGATACATTACAGGTGGAAGTCCATCAATGCGGACGTGGCCAAGGCCAATGTCACCCTGGACACGCTGACCCTGAACGGGGTTCCCGTTTTCCATTCAAAGGTCTACGGGCGCACGGCCAGGTTCTATGACATCTTCTTCAAGGTCAGGGAGCAGTTCGAGAGCTGGTTCTCCCGCGACGGCATTGTCCCGCAGCGCTTCTACAGGGATTCCCGTGAAGGCGGTTATTATTCGAGGAATGACTATGACTACCGCAGGGATGGTGCTGAGCATCAGATTATTGCATCATTGGAGACATCGAGGAGGGGAGCCTGGACGGAGACATTGCCCCTTACTGACTGCACCTTCGACCTTCCCGCCCTTTTCTATATGGCCAGGAACATGAATTTCAGCAAGGTCAAGCCTAACACGAAGTACCCGATGACATTCGTCATTGACAATGACATCACCAACGTGTATTTCATCTGGCTGGGCCGCGAGAAGAAGTATGTCAAGGGCATAGGCACGGTCAAGACAATGAAGTTCGCCGCCAAGCTGGTGGCGGGCGAGGTGTTCTCCGGAGATACGGACATGTCCGTCTGGGTGTCCGATGACGAGAACAGAATTCCTATTTGTTTCGAGGCTCCACTGAAGGTGGGAGTGGCGAGCGGAAGGCTGACGGGATGGAAGAATCTGAAACATCCGTTCGATTCGTTGATTGAAGAGAATAGATAATTATGGCTGAAGGGACTGAGATAGCTCACAGGGGCAGGGTGGTGTCAGTGTCGCAGGACAGTCTGACGGTGGAGATTGTGTCCCGGTCAGCCTGCTCTTCCTGCAAGGCCGCCTCAATGTGCAGTATGTCGGAATCGACCACAAAGACTGTTGACGTGAGACCTGCGCCCGGAGAGAAATATGTTGCAGGTGAGGAAGTTGAGGTACTGCTTTCCCCTTCCATGGGGCTTAAGGCCGCACTTCTTGCTTATTTCCTGCCTGTAGTCCTGCTCATTGCTGTATGTGTCCCGATGTCCTTCGCCGGATGCGGGGCATTGCTTTCAGGAGGTGTCGGGCTTGGCACAATGGCTCTCTACTATGTGGTCCTGTATCTTTTCAGGGACCGCATCGGGAAGGAGTACGAGTTCAGAGTAATCAAGGAAAACAAACATAACTTATAAGAAATGACTTCAACAATTATTTGGACAGTAGTGATAATCGCCGTTCTGGGACTGGTTCTGGCGGTTGTCCTGTACCTTGTTGCCGAAAGGTTCAAGGTAGAAGAAGATCCACGGATTGACGAGGTGGAGAAGGTGATGCCGGGCGCCAATTGCGGCGGTTGCGGATTCGCGGGCTGCCGCGCTTTCGCCGAGGCCGCCGTCAAGGCTTCTGACCTCAGTGCCAATTTCTGCCCTGTAGGCGGAAACGACGTCATGAAGAAGGTAGCCTCCATTCTCGGTTATGAAGTGGAGGAGAAGGCTCCGATGGTGGCAGTGGTCCGTTGCAACGGAAGCTGCGCCAACAGGCCAAAGACCAATGACTACGACGGATACAAGTCCTGCAAGGTCAAGGCTTCGCTTTATGCCGGCGACACCGGATGCGCATTCGGCTGTCTCGGCTGCGGAGACTGCGTGGAGGCCTGCCAGTTCGGTGCCATCTCGATGAATGAGGAGACCGGACTACCGGTTGTGGACGAGAGCAGGTGCGTTGCCTGCGGGGCCTGTGCAAAGGCTTGTCCTAAGGGCGTTATCGAGCTCAGGGGCAAGGGAATCCGCGGCCTCAGGGTTTATGTGTCCTGCATCAACAGGGACAAGGGAGCAGTGGCCCGCAAGGCCTGCAAGGCAGCCTGCATCGGTTGCGGTCTCTGTGCGAAGAACTGCCCTCACGATGCCATTGTGGTTGAGAACAATGTGGCATACATTGACTATGCGAAGTGCAAGCTTTGCCGCAAGTGCGTGGCCGTTTGTCCTACCGGTGCCATCCACGACGTGAACTTCCCTAAGCCGGTGGAGAAGGCCAAGCCGGCCCCTAAGCCTGCAGCCCCTGCCGCTGCTCCGAAGCCTGCTCCTGCCGATGCCGCTCCTGCCGCAAAGCCTGTGGAGCCTGCAGCAAAGCCTGTCGAGGCAGCAAGGCCTGTCGAGGCCGAGGCCAAACCAACCGTAAAAGAATAAGGAGGAAAACAATATGAGAAGAACTTTTTCAATAGGCGGTGTGCATCCTGCTGACAGCAAGATTTCACGCGACTGCGCCATTGAGGCGCTTCCTATACCTCCGACAGTGTATATCTCCGTATCCCAGCATATCGGAGCTCCGGCCAAGCCGATTGTGGCTCCCGGGGACAAGGTCAAGGTCGGACAGCCGGTCGCAGAGCCGGGCGGATTCGTTTCCGCTTACATACATTCTTCAGTTTCCGGAACCGTGAAGTCCATCGGTCCGAGGAAGGATCTCGCCGGCAATATGCAGACCTGCATCGAGATTCAGGTCGAAGGCGACGAGTGGGCAGAGGGAATCGACACTACAGATACCCTCATCACCGATTTTACAGATGACAACAAGGTGATAATGGACAAGATCAAGCTCGGCGGCATCGTCGGACTTGGCGGAGCCACATTCCCTACCCACGTGAAACTTTCCCCTCCTCCGGGCAAGAAATGCGAGATGCTGATCATCAATGGCTGCGAGTGTGAGCCTTATCTCACATCCGACTTCCGCACCCTTCTCGAGAAGGGGGAGCAGGTGGTCATCGGAACAGCCATCATCAAGCAGGTTCTCGGAGTGGAAAAGGCTACCATTGCCATCGAGGACAACAAGCCTGAGGCCATCGCCCATATCAGCGAGGTTCTGGCCGCTCTCAAGGCCAAGTCTCCGAAGTTCAATGGAATCGAGGTTCTCAGCCTTCTCAAGAAATATCCGGAAGGCGGTGAGAAGCAGCTCATTGACGCAGTCATGCACCGCCAGGTTCCTTCAGGAGCCCTTCCTATTGACGTGGGCGCCGTCGTGCAGAACGTGGCCACCGCACTGGCAGTTTATGACGCAGTCCAGAAGAACAGGCCGATTGTGGACAACTCAGTGACCGTCACCGGAGACTGCCTTCCTATGGACAGGCAGCACAATTATCTCGTCCGTGTCGGGACACCGATTTCCTTCATTATCGAGCAGGCCGGCGGAATGCCGGAGGATGCCGTGAAGGTAATCAGCGGCGGTCCAATGATGGGTAAGGCAATCGCCAATCTTGATGCAGCGACCCTCAAGGGAACATCAGCCCTTCTTTTCCTGACCGCGGCCCAGACCGAGCGTCAGCCTCAGACGAACTGTATCCGCTGCGGAAGATGCTCGCAGGCCTGCCCTATGGGTCTCGAGCCGTTCCTCCTCAGGAAGCTCACCCTCGTGGACAATGCGGAGGCTCTCGAGCAGAATGCGGTCCAGGACTGCATCGAATGCGGATGCTGTCTCTACAGCTGTCCTGCATACATTCCTCTTCTCGACATCATACGCCAGGGAAAGGTCAAGGTGATGGGCATTATCAGAGGCCGCGCCGCAGCCGCCAGGGCAGCCGCTGAAGCCGCCAAGGCCGCACCGGCAGAGAAGAAATAAGTTGAACAATAAACCATTGAAATACAATGAACAGACTTTTGGTATCCCCGAACCCGCATCTGCATGCGCCGGTCTCCACCAAGTCGCTTATGCGTGACGTGGTGATCGCATTGATGCCTGCGGTGATTGTCTCGGTCATCTTCTATGGCCTTGGCGAGATCGCGGTTCTTGCGACATCCGTCATTTCCTGCGTGCTCCTGGAATATCTCATTACCAGGTTCCTGCTCAAGAAGCCTTCCACCATCTGCGACTGGTCAGCCGCGGTGACAGGACTTCTGCTTGCACTCAACCTCCCTTCCACCACTCCATGGTGGGTAGTGTTCATCGGCTCAGTTTTCGCTGTCGGAGTGGCCAAGATGACATTCGGAGGCATTGGACAGAATCTTTTCAACCCTGCGATTGCGGGCCGCGTATTCCTCCTCATCTCATTCCCTGCCTATATGACGAACTGGGAGATTCCGGGCGGACTCTTCGGAGTCGATGCGGTTTCCGGAGCAACACCTCTCGGCCTTATCAATGAGGGCATAATGTCCGGTCAGAGCATCCAGAGCATCATGGCCGAGAACGGTATCAGCTACGGTCAGATGCTGTTTGCCAATGTCGGAGGTTCCGTGGGTGAGATTTCCGCCCTGGCCCTCCTCGCCGGATTTGTTTATCTCCTTGTCCGCAAGGTCATCAGACCTCACATCACCCTTTCAATCTGGGCAACTGTAGCCCTGGTGTCCCTGATTTTCTGGCTGGCAGACCCTTCACGCTTCACCGATCCGGTATTCAACCTTCTTTCCGGCGGTATGATTCTCGGTTCCTGCTTCATGGCCACGGACTATGTGACATCTCCTATGACCGACAAGGGCGGCATTATCTTCGGAATAGGAATCGGCTTCCTCACCATCATGATCCGTTACTTCGGAGCATATCCTGAGGGAATGTCATTCGCAATTCTCATTATGAACTCTACGGTTCCGCTCATCAACAGGTGGTTCCATCAGAAAAGATACGGGAGGAAATAAAAATGGCAGCAGTATCCAATCTCAAGAATATGGCCCTCTGCCTCTTCGCCACCTGCTTCGTATGCTCGGGTGTGCTCGGCGGAGTTTATGCCGTGACCAAGGCTCCTATCGAGGAGACCAATGCGGCCATCCTCAAGGCCTCTGTGGCAAAGGTGCTCCCTGAGGGAGAAATCTCAGCCTCAAAGCCGATCGAGGTAGGCGGAATGCCTTCGGAATATTATGAATGCGTAAAGGACGGCAATGTCGTCGCATATGCCGTGAAGTCCACCGTGACAGGCTTCGGCGGCGCCCTGACCCTTATGGTAGGCGTTGTCCCGGGAGGCGAGATCTACAATACCAGTGTTCTCTCCCACAGCGAGACTCCGGGTCTCGGAGCCAAGTGCACAAGTGACGAGAAATTCTACGGGCAGTTCCGCAACCTGAAAATCTTCGACGCGGAGAATGCGATCTCGTCCAAGGCTCTCACTGTCAGGAAGGACGGCGGCAATCTGGACGCCATCACCGCTTCCACCATCACCTCGAGGGCATACGCTCTCGCAGTCAAGAATGCGGCTGAGGCCATTGCGGCTCTTCCGATGCCGATTTCAGAATTATAGGAGGACATTACAATGACAAAATTGCAGCTTATAACAAAGGGTCTCATCAAGGACAATCCTACATTCGTCCTTCTGCTTGGAATGTGTCCTACACTGGCCACCACCACGTCGGCCATTGACGGACTCAGCATGGGCCTTGCCACACTTTTCGTGCTGGTGCTTTCCAATATGGTGATCTCTGCCATCGCCCCTGTCGTTCCAGACAAGGTGCACATCCCTGTGTATATCGTGGTCATAGCGACTTTTGTGACTGTGCTCCAGCTGGTTATGCAGGCATATGTTCCAGGCGTCTATGCTTCCCTCGGTCTCTTCATCCCGCTCATCGTGGTGAACTGTATCGTGCTCGGCCGCGCAGAGGCTTTCGCCAGCAAGAACGGCGTGATTGACTCCGCACTGGACGGAATCGGTGTCGGTCTCGGCTTCACGTTGTCTCTCACCGTCATCGGTCTTGTAAGGGAGATACTCGGTTCCGGTTCAGCATTCGGCTTCCACTTCCTTCCGGGTGACGGCATCCTGGCCTTCGTGATGGCTCCGGGAGCCTTCCTCGTGCTCGGATATCTGATGGTTCTGTTCAATAAAATCGCCAAGAAAGACTAAAGGATTATGGAAATTTTACTCATCATAGTTTCGGCTATATTCGTCAACAACATCGTCCTGGCGCAGTTCCTCGGCATCTGCCCGTTCCTCGGAGTGTCCAACAAGCTCTCTACCGCGACCGGAATGTCTGCGGCGGTATGCTTCGTGATCACTCTCGCGACGATTGTGACCTATCTTCTGAATAATCTGGTCCTGGTTCCGCTTCAGCTGCAGTTCCTTCAGACCATTTCGTTCATCCTTGTCATTGCGGCCCTCGTGCAGATGGTCGAAATCGTGCTCAAGAAGGTCAGCCCGTCCCTCTACCAGGCTCTAGGCATCTTCCTTCCGCTCATCACCACCAACTGCGCCGTTCTCGGTGTGGCCATTACAGTGGTTACCAAGGAGTTCACCTTCGGTCTTCCTGCCCACATGCTGAATCTCGGAGAGGCAGTGCTCTACGCATTCGCCACCTCCCTCGGCTATGGACTTGCAATGATTCTCTTCTCCGGAATGAGGGAGCAGCTTGCAATGAATGATGTTCCGAAGGCCTTCAAGGGTGTTCCGATTGCTCTCGTGACCGTCAGCATCCTCGCCATGGCATTCATGGGCTTCTCCGGAATGGTATAGTAATTGTTGCGACATTTTGAACATGGATGTACCGGAGTTATTCAGTACATTTGCGGTATAATGCAAAACTTTTAATGTAATGAAGAAGACTATTATCATTATTGCCGTGATGCTCGGATTTGCATTTGCGGCTTACGCACAGCCAAAGGCTATTGGCGGACGGCTCGGATACGGAATCGAGGCCAGCTATCAGCATACTCTCGGTGCTCCTCATTTCCTTGAGCTCAATGCGGGTATCTTCGGCCTCAACCACGTAGGCTTCCGTTTCACCGGACTCTACAACTTCGTGTTCGCACAGCCGAATTGGACCCCGAGAGGTTCCTGGGCCTGGTATGCCGGTCCCGGTGTCTCTCTCGGAACAGCTCATTACAATGACAAGAACGGCCAGTTCTTCGCCGGAATCGCAGGCCAGGTCGGACTTGAATACGAGTTCTGGTTCCCTCTCCAGCTGTCAGTCGACCTGAGACCTCAGTTCGGCTTCTGCGACGGGGAATTCTATATGGACGGAGTAACCTACGGATTCGTTCCTACGCTCAGCGTCAGGTACGCATTTTAACGTTATTTCATAAAAAATTGCAAGATGCCGACCCAAAAGGGTCGGTTTCTTGCATTGTTATAGTTTTAAACTGCAAATGTCCACCGGACGTTTGGCTTACCGCTCACGACCTTCTTCGGGTGAAAATCTTACCTCGAAAATCCAATACAAATCTGACGCAACTTTTTTTTCATATCACTATCGAGTGAAGCACGCAGCTACAGCAAAGCGGCGAAGAGACGTATGATTCTCTGGACAAGTTTCTTGTACCAAGGACGGCTGAGCCATTCCTCGAGAGTCACCTCGGTGGAGGATTCCATATCCTTCTCGAAGATTTTCTTGTTGATGCGGGCGGTTTCCTCGTCATAGATGTATGCATTCAGCTCGTAGTCCAGGTTGAAACTGCGGAAATCCATATTGGCGGAGCCGATTTCGCTCAGGTAATCGTCGCTTACGAATGTCTTGGAGTGGATGAATCTGCCCTCTCTCTCGAAGATTCTGACTCCAGCTCTGAGGCATTCCGAGAAATAGGACCTGTTGGCCGGGCCCATGAAGAAGAGGTCCGCCTTCTTCGGCACCATCACCCTCACATCCACTCCGCTGAGCGCCGCCGACTGCAGGGCCTGCAGCATCGGCTCCGGAGGCACAAAATATGGAGTCTGGATGTAGATGTACTTCCTGGCGTGCTGGACTGCCCATACGGCTCCCATATGGATGATAGGCCAGGCTGATTCCGGGTCGTCCGGGACAATCTGCATAAGGACATTCTTCTCCGTCCTGCCCGGTCCGCTTTCCGCATTTCCCTGAACATTCGCTTCCTGCGGTTCCCCGCACATAGGGAAATACTTGCCGAAGTCCGGGTCAATCTCCCCGTCTGCCGTTATCCAGGTGTTGAGGAAACTGTACTGCAGCCCGGCCACGGCATTGCCTGTAATCCTCAGATGCGTGTCCCTCCATCTGATGAAATAATCATCGCTTATGTTCATTCCCCCGGTGTAGCCGATTTTGCCGTCGATGACGACGATCTTCCTGTGGTCGCGATAATTGAGCTGGGTGAACAGATTCATCAGCGGCCAGTGCGACTTCGTGAACTTTTCCACCTGGACACCCGCCTTCTTCATCTCATTGTAATACTTCGGGCGGATGGCGATATTGGCGATATTCTCGTGAATGAACCTGACCTTTACCCCCTCGCGGGCCTTCTGCATCAGCATTTCCTTGATCTGCTGGCTTCCCTTGTCCTGGCGGAAATAGAAATACTCCATGTGGATGTGGTCTTTCGCATTCCTCAGATCCTCCATCAGCAGCTCGAACTTCCGGTGTCCCGATGTGATGATTTCCACATCATTGCCGTCGGTCACGCAGGTCGAGCCGTCGGTAGCCAGCAGCCTTGCCAAGGACTTGTAGTCATCCCGGACAAGGTCATCCTTGCAATGCCCGAAAAGCAGCTCCCGAACCCTTCTGTCCGCCCTTTCCCCGAAGATTCTGATGAACCGCCTGTGCTTTATCGCAAAGTACCAGGACTGCCTGACATTGATGCCCACCATAAAGTAGAGCAGGAGTCCGACAATCGGCAGAATCGTGATGACCAGTATCCAGGCTATCTTCTTGGACGAGTCCCCGTCATCGAAGATGATGACGATCACCGTCCCGAGGACAATCAGGACGAAGAGGGTGTAGAGTATGCCGGAGAGCCATTGCATATGCTATGAGTAAATGAGGAGGAACAGCCCTGCCGCGAGGGCGGCTCCGGCGAGAGGCCCTGCGACCGGCACCCAGCTGTAGCCCCAGCCGCTGTCTCTCTTTCCTTTCAGCGGAAGGATGCTGTGTACAATCCTTGGTCCGAGATCCCTCGCAGGGTTCATTGCATAGCCCGTAGTTCCTCCGAGTGACATTCCCAAGGCCATGATAAGCCCGGTCACAGGGAATGCTCCGAGGCTTCCCGTGGAAACTGCCGTGCCGGAGACGCTGGCGGCATTGCCGGAGGTTCCGAGAGCCAGTATGATGAATACGAGAACGCATGTGGCAATGAGCTCGCTGAGGAGATTGACGCTCTTGTGCTCAATGGCCGGCATTGTGCAGAACAGGCCGAGAAGGCCGTCCGGATTGTCCGTGGTGGCCTTGAAATGGTCCTGGTAGAACACATAGACCAGCAATGCCCCGCAGAATCCTCCGAGCATCTGGGCTGCGGCGTAAGGCAGAAGCTCCGCCCAGGCGAACTTGCCCGCGATGGCGAGTCCGAGGCTCACTGCAGGATTGAGATGAGCGCCTGAATACGGGCCTGCAATGAAGACTCCGCACATCACGGCAAAGCCCCAGGCCATTGTGATGACTATCCAGCCCGCTCCCTTGGCCTTGGATTTTTCAAGGGTGCAGGCGGCGCAGACACCGTCACCGAGCAGTATCATCACCATTGTTCCCAGGAACTCGAAAATGCATTTGTCAAATAATGAGATTTCCATTGTGTTTTAAATTAGAATTCATTGATATTCAGGAACTATTCTCCTGAAAGGGCGCGGCTTACGGCGTCTTTCCATCCGTCCTTGAGCTTCATTGTCTTTCCTGCCGGGGCGAGCGGGTTGAATACAGCATCCGATGACCACTGTCTGCGAATCTCGTCGAGGCTGCTCCAGAACCCGGTTGCAAGGCCGGCGAGATAGCAGGCTCCCATCGCCGTGGTCTCGGTCACTGCCGGGCGGACAACCTTGGATCCCAGAATGTCGGCCTGGAACTGCATCAGGAGGTTGTTCCTGGATGCGCCGCCGTCCACCTTGAGCTCGGTGAGCCTGACTCCGGCATCCTTCTCCATTGCGCCGACAATGTCCATTGTCTGGAAAGCGATTCCTTCAAGTGCGGCCCTGGCAATGTGGGCTGCAGTGGTTCCACGGGTGATTCCGTAGATGCATCCTTTGGCGTACTGGTCCCAGTAAGGAGCTCCCAGACCGGTCAGGGCAGGCACGAAGTATACTCCGCCATTGTCCGGTACCGTCATTGCCAATGCCTCTATCTCGGAGGATGAACGGATGATTCCGAGGCCGTCCCTGAGCCACTGGACCACTGATCCGGCCACGAAGATGCTGCCCTCAAGGGCATAGTTGACCTCGTCTCCGATTTTCCATGCGACCGTGGTGAGGAGATTGTTCCTGGAGATTATTGGCTTGGTTCCGCTGTTCATCAGGAGGAAGCAGCCGGTCCCGTATGTATTCTTGACTGAGCCCGGAGTGGTGCACATCTGCCCGAAAAGGGCAGCCTGCTGGTCTCCCGCAATGCCTGCGATCGGCACAGGGTGGGCGAAGATTGTGGTCTTGGTGTATCCGTAGATTTCGCTGGATGACCTCACGTCCGGCATCATTGACTCCGGAATGTCGAAGAGTTCGAGGAGATCCTTGTCCCAGGTGAGGCTGTTGATGTCGAAGAGCATTGTCCTGGAGGCGTTGCTGACGTCGGTGACGTGGCAGCCGCCCCTTGTAAGGTTCCAGATGAGCCAGGTGTCCACCGTTCCGAATCTCAGCTTCCCGGCTTCAGCCCTGGCCCTTGCTCCCGGGACATTGTCCAGAATCCACTTGATTTTGGTGGCGCTGAAATATGCGTCGATGATGAGACCGGTCTTCTGCCTTATCATGTCGATCAGACCCTTGGCTTTCAGGGAGTCGCAGTAATCCGAAGTCCTGCGGTCCTGCCATACTATGGCGTTGTGGACGGGCTCTCCCGTCTCGGCATCCCATACTATCGTGGTTTCCCTCTGGTTGGTGATTCCGATGCCGGCAATGTTGAGGCCGTTGATGCCCATTGACGTTATGGCCTCGGCTATCACGGACGCCTCGGAAGACCAGATGTCCTTCGGGTCGTGCTCCACCCAGCCCGGTTTAGGAAAATGCTGCGGGAATTCCTTCTGGGCAGAGGCCCGTATCTTTCCCTGCCTGTCGAAAACGATGGCGCGGGATGAACTTGTACCCTGATCCAGGGCTAGAATGTACTGTTCCATCTTAGTGTATCGTGGTTTTGGTTAAATATGCCGGCAGCGCCGGGATATGCCTGTCCAGGCATCAAAGTTCCTTTCTCATTCTCGCTTTCGGGATGCCGAGCTGGTCCCGGTATTTCGCGATGGTGCGCCTTGCCACCTTGTATCCCTTCTCGTTCATCAGGCTCACGAGCTGGTCATCCGTAAGCGGCTTGTGCTTGTCCTCGTTCTCAACGCATTCCTGGAGCACCTTCTTGAGCTCCCTCGTGGACACTTCCTCCCCGTCCTTGTTCTCAAGTCCCTCGGAGAAGAAATATTTCAACGGGAAAATGCCGAAATGCGTCTCGATGTACTTGCTGTTCACCACCCTGGAGATGGTCGATATGTCGAATCCGGTGATCCCGGCAATGTCCTTCAGCACCATAGGCCTGAGGTTGGCCTCGTCTCCGCTCATGAAATAGTCGTGCTGGTAATCGACGATGGCCTGCATTGTGCTGAGCAATGTGTTGTGCCTCTGCTTCAGGGCCTCGACGAACCATTTTGCGGAGTCCATCTTCTGCTTGACGAAGGTGGCGGCCTCCTTTTTCTGCCTCTCGGATGAATTGGCGGCATCCATCAGGAGCTCGGCATATTTGCGGTTGATGCGGATTTCCGGAATGGAGAATCTCGGCATGGAGAGCTTGAGCTCGCCGTTTTCAATATCCAGTATGAAGTCAGGCACAATCTGCTGGGCCTGGTCGTTGTATGAATCGTCAATCTGTCCGCCAGGGGAAGGATTCAGCTTCACGATCCGGGCCATTGCCGCCTTCATCTCCTTCTCGGAAAGGCCGAGCTTCATCATTATCTTCTGGAAATGCTTGGTGGAGAACTCGTGGAACCAGTCGGTCAATATCCTTTCGGCATTCACGACGTCTTCGCTCTGTTTCAATGCCTTGAGCTGTATCAGAAGACATTCCCTGAGATCCCTTGCCCCGACGCCTGACGGCTCGAAATCCTGGATGATGCGGAGCAGTCTCTCCACCTCCTCCTCGTCCGTGGTAATGTTCATCCTGAAAGCCAGGTCGTCCACGAGGCTCCCGATGTCCCTGCGCAGGTATCCGTCGTCGTCAAGGCTTCCGATGATGAAGGCGGCCACGTCGTGCTCGTGCTCGCTCAGATTCCTGAAGCCCAGCTGCTCCATGAGACTCTGGGTGAAACTTTCCTTGACCGAGAAGGTGTTGTACTGCGGCCTTTCGTCCTTGCCGTAGTTGTTCACCCTCAGTCTGTAGTCCGGTATGGAGTCGTCGTCCTTGAGCTCGGAGAGGGAGATTTCCTGAGGCTGCTGATCGTCGCCGTCCTCTTTCTCCGCAGGAGCGCTGTCGTCAAGCACGGGATTCTCCTCCAGCTCCTTGCGGATTCTCTGCTCCAGTTCCTGAACCGGCAGCTCGATGAGCTTTATGGTCTGAATCTGGAGCGGGGAGAGCCTCTGTACCTGTTTAAGACTTAGTTCCTGTTTCAGCATCTTCTCTGTTTTCTCTGTTTACTGGTAGTTCGGGTATATCTGGACCTTGACCGTATCGGTCTCGTAAGTGTGTTTCCTGTCTGCGGCCGGGAAGGAAATGTTTTCCTTTACCACGAATGCCCCGGGGTATTCCCCCTTGATTCCCTGCAGGAATTCCATCGCCTCCGACCTTGTCCTGAAATCTCCTGCGACTACTTTGAAGAACGGGTTCTGATAGGTTCTGTAGACAGGAATCCCGGGATGGGACGAGGAAAATCTCTTCACTGTCATCTCGGAGGCGTTCCTGGCATTCTGGCTGTTGTCGAAGAATATCCTGACGCGGAATCCGGACAGCTTGCGGTCCCGGTTGCCGTTGATGTGACTCTGCATCGCGGCGGAGATGGCCTGCGACTGGTGGACTTTCACCTCTCCTTCGCCCGGCCTACGTGAGGAGATGATGTTGAACACCGAACGGCCCAGGAGGGCGGAGTCCAATGCCGCAGCCTGGTGATAGACCACTGAGTCCCTCATTTCCTGGGCACCGGAAGAGTGTCCGGAGAGGATGATTGCCGCAAGTGCCGCCACTGCGGCAAGAATAGTTGTTCTTTTCATGTTCTTCCCTTACTGTTTCGCTTGGAGAGCCTTGGCGGCCTCCCTGATTCTGGCGAGCGGGACTCTCTTGAGGGAGATGTCCTTCTTCCTGCCGCCAGCCTTCAATGTGGCGTCAATGTCCACAGTGAAGCGGTTTACATCCAGCTTTCCGGCAATGCCCAGCACCTGGAGCACTGAAACGCCATTGGCCAGGGTGCCTCTGGCATTGACCTGATACGTCCCGGAAGAGCGGCGTTTCACGGTCACCGGCTCGGCCGAATAATCCAGCAGCGGCTCTCCGTCATAATAAACCGTACCCCTGGCGTATGCCACCGTAAATGCCATCGCAGGGTTGTCGACGCCTGCTTCCAATACCGCATCGACGGCTCTCAGCCCCGACGGGGTCAATGAGACAATCCTGGCTGAGGTGATGCGTATCTCATTGAATTTTCCGCAGCCGCACGCAATCAGCATTGCGGCAAGCAGCACTGCAAAATATCTTCTCATTATCAAAAACCGCTCCAATTGTTTATTCCGGGCGAAAAATGCCGCCTTGCGGACGTGGAACTTGTTTTACAAATATAGATAAATTTGGCGGAATGTCCTATCTTTGCACATGAAAAACCAAGAACAGATGTCACACAGGAAAGTATATATCGAGACCTACGGCTGCCAGATGAATGTGAATGACACCGAGGTCATTTTCTCAATCCTTGCGAAAGCCGGATATGAGCGCACCGAAAATATGGAAGAAGCCGATGTGCTGATGGCCAACACCTGCTCGGTCAGGGACAATGCCGAGCAGCGCATCTGGGGCCGCATTGACCAGTTCTACGGGCAGAAGCGTCTCCGCGAGGGCGTGGTGACCGGCATCGTGGGATGCATGGCGGAGAGGCTGAAGGACAAGCTCCTGGAGAGCGGGAGGGTGGATTTCGTCGCCGGTCCCGATACCTACAGGTCGCTTCCGTCAATGCTCGCCGCCGTCCGTCCCGGCCTTCCCCAGATCAATGTGGAGCTTTCCCGCGAGGAGACATACGCAGACATCGAGCCCGTCCGCATTGACAGGAACGGGGTGTCGGCCTTCATTTCCATAATGAGGGGCTGCAACAATGTCTGCTCCTACTGTGTGGTACCATATACCCGCGGAGCAGAGCGCAGCCGTGATCCGAAGACCATTGTCAGGGAGGCCTGCGACCTGTTCTCGAAGGGCTACAAGGAGGTGACTCTGCTCGGACAGAATGTGGATTCCTACCTTTGGAAGAGTCCGGACGGCGATGTGGATTTCGCCGATCTGCTGGCTTCGGTGGCAGCCATCAGCCCGGATCTCAGGGTGAGGTTCTCGACTTCACACCCGAAGGATATCAGCGACAAGGTGATTCTCACAATGTCGGAGCACGGCAATATATGCCGCCACATCCATCTCCCTGTCCAGTCCGGCAGCGATGTGATGCTGGAGAAGATGCGCCGCAGATATACCAGGGAATGGTATCTCGGCCGTGTCGCGAAAATCAGGGAGGTCATGCCGGACTGCGCCATCACCACCGACATAATCGCCGGTTTCTGCGGAGAGACTCTCAGCGACCATGAGGATACGCTCTCGGTAATGAGGGCTGTGGGCTATGACTATGCCTATATGTTCCAGTATTCCGAAAGGCCGGGAACCCTCGCCGCATTGAAATATCCCGACGATGTGCCGACTGAGGAGAAGACCCGCCGCCTGAACGAAATCATCGCATTGCAGAACGAGCTCAGTCTCGAGAGCAACAGGCGCGACGTAGGCAAGACTTTCAAGGTCCTTGTCGAAGGCCCGTCCAGGAGGGACCCGGCCGACAGCTGCGGCAGGGCATCCAACAACAAGATGTGCGTCTTCCCATCAGCCGTTCCGGAGAAAGGCATATCCGCTTGTGCGGCAGGGGATTATGTCAATGTCAAAGTGCTCACCTGCACTTCGGCGACATTGATCTGTGAGCGGGTCTGAACATCCGGCCCGCCTGCGTGGCTCGCCCTCTGCCATTCCAATAGGGCGGTGCTCCTTTTGCTATTTCCACGAAATTTCCTCGTCTGCGAAGCTGTAGTAACAGTTGTCGCAGATGATGACATGGTCCAGCAGGGATATCCCGAATGTCTCCGCTGCCTTCTTCAATGCTTCAGTCTGCCTGATGTCGGCATTGCCCGGCATGGGACTGCCGGAAGGGTGGTTGTGACAGAGAATCAGACCCAATGCCTTCTTTTCCAATGCCTTGCGTATGACCATGCCCGGATCCATCACGGTGCTTGACTGTCCGCCTGTGGTGAGTTTCTCCCTGTATATGATGCGGTTGGCCCTGTTGAGGTAGAATACCCAGCACTCCTCGTGATCCAGCCCCTTCATCAGCGGATGCATCATTCCCCGAATTTGCCTTGCCGAGGTAATCTGCTCCGGAGACTCCGCCTTCTCCGCAGCGAATCTGCGGCCGAGCTCGAAAGCTGCGCTGACGGTAACTGCCTTGTCCAGGCCTATTCCCCTGGTCTCCATCATTTTCTCAAGCGACATGGCCGAGAGTCCGGACAGGCTGCCCGCTGAAGCAAGCAGGGCCTGGGCTGTCTCCAGCACGTTCAATCCGCCGCCTCCGGTCCTGAGCAGGATCGCTGTCAGTTCCGCATTCCCCAGGGCTCCGGGCCCCTTAGCCACCAGCCTCTCCCGCGGCCGGTCCTCCAGATTCATTTCCTTCAGTTTCATCATTGCCGTTTTTTGCCCCGGAACAATTCCCGGGCTGTTGTTCCTGACAATGTCCCTCGCGCTTCTTCCTGCTTTTACGGGGCATTGCCTGTCCGGCAAGTTAGTCTGCAATGACGGAATATGCCAGCATTTCCCGTGAAGGTGGTATCGATTTTCATGAATTTTAAATTTTTCCGGATGATTCCACCACACTTTTGAAGAATCCACTATATTTGTCTCCAGGTGGTGTCCGCATTGACAGCGGTCAACCCCTTTGATATATCTGTTATGAAAAAGTTGAAAATGATTGCCGGCGTGGTGATGGTCGCGATGTTCGGCACGATTGCGAAGATGTCCGCAGCCTCAGAGACAGCTCTCCCTGCCGGAGCCATAAGAGACAGTTTCCGTCACAGGGGGATGGACAGGGAATATGTTCTCTACCTTCCGGCATCGCTCAGGGACAATGCGCCCCTGGTTCTCGTCCTTCACGGATACGGAGGCAGGGCGATGCAGAGCGGAGCCGGGATGAACCGCATCGCCGACAGGGAAGGATTTGCGGTATGCTACCCTCAGGGAGCCGTGGACGGCAGGGGAAAAACCTGCTGGAACGTCGGTTATCCGTTTCAGGAAGGGCTGAAGACCGATGATGTGGACTTTCTCCTGAAACTCTCCGCAAAACTCTGCCGGGAGCACGGCTTCGACAGGCGCAATGTATTCCTTACGGGAATGTCGAACGGCGGGGAGATGTGCTACCTTATGGCCTACACCCATCCGGACTTCTTCAATGCCATTGCCCCGATTGCCGGACTGACGATGGAGTGGATGCGTAAGGAATTGAAAGCCAAGGGTCCGGTGCCGATGATGGAAGTCCACGGGACTCAGGACCATACCTCGGAATGGGAAGGAGACCCTGACAATGCCGGTGGCTGGGGAGCCTACATTTCCGTGCCGCTGGCGGTAGGAAGATGGGCTGACGAGGCCAGGTGCACCCATGTGGAAAGCACGGAACTTGTCCAGGAGCCTGCCGTCGTGGAGCCCGGCAGGGAGCGGAACAAAGTCATTCTCCACCGCTATCTCGGTGGTGTCCCGGCATACGATGGTGGCCCGGAAACCGAGGTCAGACTCTATGAGGTGCAGGGTGGCGGGCACAGCTGGTCCGACAGGGATATGGACACTTACCGGGAAATCTGGAATTTCTTCAGCAAGTATCTCCGTTAGTTCAACCCTTCTTCCAACATTGCCATAATTTTCATATCTTTGCGAAAAGCCGCAATGTTGCAAGTAAATGAAACTAGATATGAAAGAAAATTACAACAGGGAGTTGACTCCCGAAATGAGGGCAAAACTCGCCCGCATCAAACACGTTGCCCTGGATATGGACGGCACCATTTATCTTGGGAAGAACATATTTCCGTACACGATAGGCTTTCTCGATGACCTCAAGAAGGCCGGCATCGGATATTCCTTCCTCACCAACAATCCTACCAGCTCCGTGGCCGACTACCTGAAGAAGCTGGAGGGAATGGGCATACACGCTGATGAGGGCAATATGTACACCACCTCGCTCGCTGCCATTGACTATATAAGGGAGAAATGGCCGGATGCAAGGCGGCTCTATATGCTGGGCACCCCGAGCATGGTCAGCCAGTTTGAGAAGGCCGGTTTCGAGAGCTGTGCGGACGATGAGAATGATGTACCTGACGTGCTTGTAGTGGCATTTGACACCACATTGACATACTCAAGGCTGTGCCGCGCAGCCTGGTGGGCCTCCCAGGGCGTTCCTTACGTGGCAACCAATCCTGACAGGGTATGCCCTACGGACAGGAAGACGATTCTGGTGGACTGCGGCTCCCTTCAGAAATGCATAGAGCACGCCACCGGAAGAAGACCGGACATCGTTCTCGGAAAACCTGACCCGACAATGCTGGACGGCATCCGTCACCGTCACGGCCTGGAGGCGGACGAAATCATAATGGCGGGGGACAGAATCTACACCGATACCGCAATGGCCCACAATGCCGGAGCCGTCGGAGTCCTCGTGCTCTCAGGCGAGACCACCCTCGATACCGCATTGAAGGTGGCGGAGGATGCCCGGAACAATCCTGCGCCTGAATTCTTCCCTCCTGATCTCATTGTCAGGGACGTCCGGGAACTGGGAGACCTTCTCGTTGAGGCGCATCGCTGAGAGAGGGATTCCCGTCAAGGTTCCGGCATGTGCCGGCACCTCATTCCCAGCATTCGATATCGGCCTCGTCCTCAGGCATCATTGTGCGCCTGAAGACGGGGTCTTTTCCTGCGCGGCGCTGCTGCATGTAGTAGGTCGGGTCCCTGCCGGGGACAATGCCATTTGTCAGGTTCGAACTCGGTAAATGTAGCAAATTATCCTGAAAACCTTCACATTCACGGCAATTTTTTGTAAATTCGCCATTCATTGCGGAAGTCTGATTTCCGCTGAATAATCAGAAACGATGGAAAACGAATATTCCCTGGTCCCACTGCTTTTCGTGCTTGCGGCATTGCTCGTCGGTGCGGTGCTGAAGCCTTTGCTCAAGAAGCTCAAGATTCCATATACCGTAGGCCTTTTCTGTTTCGGCCTCATTGTCGGGGTGCTTTACAGACAGGACCTCCTGCCTGAAGCCGGACTTCTCGGAAGGGCCGTGGACGTGACTGGAAACATCAATCCTGACATGCTCCTGTACATATTCCTGCCTGTCCTCATTTTCAGTGCGGCCTATGAACTGGACCTGCATACGTTCAGGAAAATATTCGTCAATTCCACGATTCTCGCCGTGCCGGGAGTGATCCTGTCAATGGGTCTTGTCGCCGCAATGATGATGGGCATCGGGCACTTTGTCCCTGAATTTTCCGGATGGAGCTGGACCTTAGCCCTGATGTTCGGAGCGCTGATCAGCGCCACCGACCCTGTGGCCGTGGTGGCCCTGCTCAAGGAACTCAATACCAGCAAGCGTTTCTCCACCCTCGTGGACGCCGAGTCCCTGCTCAATGACGGAACCGGCATCGTTCTCTTCATGCTCTTCTTCGGGACCTTCTCCGGGGCCACTCCGTTAACCGGTTCTCCGTTTGCTGAGTTCCTTGTCGTGGCCGGCGGCGGAGCCCTGCTGGGATATCTTGCGGCGGTATTGTGCATATTCTTCATCACCAAGTTCAAGGGTGACGAGATGGTGCAGAACAGCGTCATCATCCTTGCGGCCTACATCACATTCATCCTTGCCCAGGCCTATCTGCAGCTCTCCGGAGTCATAGCTCTCGTGGCATTCGGCCTGGAGATGACCTATCACGGAAAACTCCTTTTCAGCCCGAAGGCCAACGAGTTCACGGAGAAGTTCTGGGACCTCGCCTCGTTCATAGCCAACACATTGGTATTCATCATAGTAGGAATTATCATCGCCGTGCAGGTCAACATTACCTGGACCGGGCTGGCAGTGATGTTCGGAGTATATCTCGGGGTCAACATCATAAGAACCGTAGTGATTTTCGTCTTCTATCCGATAATGAAGCGGAGCGGATACGGACTCTCGATGAGGGATGCCGTAATCCTCAGTTGGGGAGGCCTCAGGGGAGCCCTCGGACTCACTTTGGCGTTGATGGTGACATCCACATTGTCAATCCCGGAGGACATCAGGGAGCAAATTCTTCTCCTTACGGCAGGGGTGGTGACATTGACCCTGACGGTGAACGCCACTACCATCCGAAAGATGCTCCAGAAGCTCGGGCTTACGGATGTGCCTGCAGTCCAGTCATTTGTGGACTACAGTATCAGGAAGAGGGTGGTTGACTCTGCCGACAAGTATTACGACAAGATCAGTCACAGGGATGCATTTGCCTGTGCGGACTGGGACAGGGTCAGGGATTTCCTGCCGGCCAGGGAAACGAAGCCGGATATCAGCGGCTGTTCCGAAGAGGAACTCCTGCGCAATCTCAGGGTGCGCATTTACGGAACTGAATGCCAGCTCGTCCGCCAGCTCTATGCAGACGGAACCATTTCCGCGGGCTCATATCACAAGCTGGTCAACTCCCAGGAACGCCACTTCGACAGCAACGGCTCCCTGCCTCTTTCCGACCGCAAGGTAATATTCAGCCTGTTCGAGGAAGGACGCTTCGTGAAATTCGTCATGGGCCACCGCTGGGCACGTCGTCTCTTCGCCAGGTATATAGAGCGCAGAGTGGTGGAACTCAGCGATATAGGCAGGGGATTCCTGAGCCTTCAGAGGGACTCGCAGGACGAGATTGCGGATATGAAGTCAGCCGAGATTCCTGAGGAGCTGCAGAAGAAGCTGTTCTCGATCCTCGGGGAAGAAATAAGGGTCAACATCGACAGGATGAGAAAATGTCTGGATGATCTTGCCGCCGCTTATCCGGAGGAATATTCCAAGG
Source organism: Candidatus Cryptobacteroides sp. (assembly GCA_034089285.1). Taxonomy (GTDB): domain Bacteria; phylum Bacteroidota; class Bacteroidia; order Bacteroidales; family UBA932; genus Cryptobacteroides. The sequence goes on along the minus strand of JAXDUM010000008.1, from coordinate 37,691 downwards.
CAATGACAATGAAGGCCGCGCGCATGATGCTCTGCAACGAGCGCCACGTCATCAGGAATCTCACCTATGACGGCATAATGTCCAAGAAGGACGGCGACATGATGGAGGATTCCATTGACACACGGTCCGAGAAACTGATGTAAGACCATTTTTCCGGCTGCCTGCCGGATTTGATTGAGCATGAATAAGAAAAAGATAATACTGATCTCAGTCCTTGCCGGCCTCCTCTCGGGCGCCGTCCTGATGATTGCCTTCAATAGCCTCTGGGTCAGGAGCTCCGGCACGGAGTCCTGTATGTCCTGCCACGTCCATCCGGATTCCGAGATGTCCTGGAAACAGTCGGTGCATTACAGCAACGGGAGCGGGACCAAGACCGACTGCGCCGCCTGCCATCTGCCGCCGAAGGGCTCATTCGCCTACGTCCGGGCCAAGATGAGGATGGGAATGAAGGATCTCTGGTCCTATGCATTCAAGGACAAGGATAAAATCGACTGGGAGAGCAAGGGCGAGCTGGAGTACGCTTCCCGCATTGTCTTCAATGAATCCTGCAGGGAATGCCATGTCAATCTCTATCCGGAAGGCATTTCCGACGACGGGGTGACTGCCCATCTCTATTACGATGACAATGAGGAAAAACTCGGCCTTGAGTGCATCAGCTGCCATCTCGATGCCGGGCATTTCAATCCGGACTACAGCCATACGGCATTGAAGAAAGCCCCTCCGCAGTCAGGTGAGAAATATTCAGCGGCAGCAGTGGTAGATTCCTTCGAGGACTTCACGGAGACAGTACCGGGCACATCCGCATCCATCAGGATGATAGCCGTGCCGGGCGGGGAATTCACCTTGGGCAGCCCGGAGGACGAGAAGTTCAGGAAAGATGACGAGGGGCCTTGCCGCCGGGTAAGGATATCCCCGTTCTTCATGGGGGAGACAGAGGTTACCTGGGACCAGTTCTGGGCCTTCTATTCCGAGACAATGTCGGAGGGACGCACCCCGCCGTCCGTCATCTACGCCAACAATACCAGACCCGACCTCGATGCAGTCAGCGGCCCGACCCCGCCGTTCGGTTTCCCTGACCAGGGCTGGGGAATGGGTGACAGGCCTGCCATCACAATGACCCATTACGCTGCGGAGACATTCTGCCAATGGCTCAGTCTCAAGACCGGCAGGACTTACAGGCTGCCTACCGAAGCCGAGTGGGAATATGCCGCCAGGGCCGGATCGGAGGGTGCTTATTTCTTTGAGGGCAAGCCGTCTGACTATAGTGGAGAGGGCTTCTGGAACAAGGTCTTCGGGGCGGACACGACGGTCATAAACAGCTACGCCATCTACGGCGCGAACAGTTCGAACCGTACCCAGGAACCGTCGTCCGTGAAGCCTAACGCATTCAGGCTCAGGAATATGCTTGGCAATGTGATGGAATATTGCTCTGACTTTTATGCTGAGAAGGCATATTCTGAAATCAATGAAGGAGAATTGGACCCGAAGGGGCCGCAGGAGGGCAAGGAATATGTCGTGAGAGGAGGTAATTATGCCAGCGATGCGGCGGACCTCCGCTGTGCCGCAAGGTCCCATACCGAGCACGATGCCTGGCTCAGGACCGACCCGCAGAACCCGAAGAGCATATGGTGGTACTCCGATTTCAAGGGTATCGGCTTCAGGGTGGTCTGCGAGGTGCCTGAGAACCTTAAGTGATAATGACTGAAATATTAATAACATTACAACTATGGAAAAGAACAAGATGAACAGGAGAGACTTCCTCCAGAGATCCACGATTCTCGGAGTCGGCGGAATCGTAGGCGTATCTGCCCTTGCCTCCGCCTGCAAGGGACCGAAATATGTCCCTCTGAGGAAGCCTGAAGAGTATTATATACCGGAGCTTCCGGACAAGGCTGGACCCGGCAGGGAAATCAAGGTCGGCGTTATCGGCTGTGGCGGACGCGGTTCGGGTGCCATTCAGAATTTATTCGATGCAGCTGACGGAATCAGGTTGACCGCCCTCGGAGATGTGTTCCCTGACAGGCTCGAAGGCCTCCGCAAGATGGCTTCGGAGAAACTGGGGCAGGAAGTTCCGGACGAGAACTGCTTCATCGGCTTTGACGCATATCAGAAGGTCATCGACTCCGGTGTGGATATGATCATTGACACCACTCCTCCGGTATTCAGGCCTGACCATTTCAAATATGCAGTACAGAAAGGCGTGCACTCATTCCTCGAGAAACCGGTAGCTGTCGATGCAAAGGGCTACAGGACAGTGATGGCTGCCGCAAAGCAGGCTCAGGCCAAGGGCCTCTGCGTTGTCTGCGGAACCCAGCGCCACCACCAGCGTCCTTACGTGGAGGCTTTCCGGAAGATTCAGGAAGGCTATATCGGTGAAATCACCGGAGGCAATGTATATTGGAACCAGGGAATGCTCTGGTACAGGAACCGTGAGAAGGGCTGGAGCGATATGGAATGGATGATCCGCGACTGGGTGAACTGGAAATGGCTTTCCGGAGACCATATCGTGGAGCAGCATGTCCATAATATTGACGTATTCCTCTGGATGTCAGGCTATAAGGTTGCGAAGGCAACTGGTTTCGGAGCCCGTCACCGCCGCATTACCGGCGACCAGTACGACCAGTTCAGCATTGACTTCGAGATGGAGAACGGAGTTCATCTCCACAGCATGTGCCGCCAGATTGACGGCTGCTCCAATGCTGTCGGCGAGATTATCTATGGAACCAAGGGTTCCTGGAACAGCTTTGACCACGAGATCAAGGATCTCGACGGCAATGTGGTCTGGAAGTTCGACAATGAAAAGGCTGAGACTGAGTTCCGGCAGCATAATCCATACGTTCTCGAGCACGTTGACCTCGTGAACCATATCCGCAAGGGCGAGCCGATCGACGAGGCCACTGCCTGCGCAATGTCCACCCTGGCCGGCGTGATGGGAAGAACGGCTGCCTATACCGGAGATACCGTAACCTGGGACGCAATGAGCCAGTCTGAGCTGGATTATCTCCCGGAGAAGCTGGAGCTAGGTCCAATGGATATGTCGGATTATACAGTTCAGGTACCTGGAAAAGCCAAGTAGGATGGACAGGAGAAGTTTTCTTGGCAGCGCTGCGGCAGGGATTGCCGGGGCTGCAGTTCTTTCCACGCCGGCGGGATTGTTGACATCCTGCGCTTCCGGGACAGGGACGAAGAAGTCTCCTGAGCTCAGGCTTTCCTTCCAGGAAGGCACCGCTCCGGGGGAGAGCCTCAATGAGAAATTCGACTATATGGAGAAGCTCGGAATCGTGGGCTTCGAGCCTCACGGGAAGCAGCTTCTGAAGAGGGCCGAGGAATTCCGCCAGGCTCTCAGCGGCAGGAATATCAAGGTTTCGGCCATCTGTGCGGGCTTTGACGGATTCATCCTTGCCGAAGATCCGGCAGTCAAGGCCTCGTTTGACTCCTCAATGCGTGAACTCATTGCCGCTGCCGGGGAAATCGGGTCCACGGGTGTGATAATGGTGCCGGCCTTCAATGGCCAGAAACCTTGCATGCCTCATACGATGGAGACCAGGGATTATCTCTGCGAACAGCTTCACGAGCTCGGTGAATATGCATTGAAGCATAATACGACAGTGATTCTGGAGCCGCTCAACAGGAAGGAGGCCTTCTATCTCCGCCTTGTCTCCGATGCCGCCGCCATCTGCCGTGACGCTGACAGCGAGGGCGTCAGATGCATGGGGGACTTCTGGCACATGCAGGAGGAGACCTCAGACTATGCCGCCTTCATTTCCGCCGGCAAATATCTCCAGCACGTTCACGTGGCAAGCCGCGGGCAGAGAAGAATGCCTGGTGAGGATGGTCAGCTGGACAATTACATTGATGGTATGAGGGCTCTGAAAGAACTTGATTATCAGAACTATATAAGTTTTGAATGCGGCACCGCAGCTGACAGGAATGTGGTGGTTCCTGCCGCAGTGGAACTCCTCCGCAGCCAATGGGAACAGGCTTGACATGAAGGCACGGCTCAGAAAAATGCCCTTTCTGCTTCTTGCTCTCCTGATTGTCCTGCTTGTCGGGGCATCGGTGGCTGAGGCATTGGAAGGGCACGATTTCGCCGGAACATATTTTTATCGGGCACCGTACACGGTCATCCTCTGGGGAGCCGTGGCGGTGTCCGCTTTCTGTCTGATTGCATTCTCCCGCCTGAAGACTCCCGCATTGCTGATTCACATTGCCTTCGGTCTCATACTTGCCGGGGCTGCGACGACTTTCGTGACTGGGCGGCACGGGACCATCCATCTTCGTGAAGGGGAGTCGTCCGACATTTTCGACACCGGCAGCGGAATGGAGAGAATGCCGTTCAGCATCGGGCTGAAGGACTTCAATGTGGAATATCACGAGGGTACGGAATTTCCGTCCGACTATGTCAGCACAATGATCGTAGCCGGGGTCTCCGAGGCCCGTGTGTCAATGAATAAAGTTCTGAAATACAAGGGGTACCGCTTCTGTCAGGCCGGCTTTGACAATGATTTCGGCGGGGCGACCTATTCCGTGAGCCGGGACGTGGCCGGGATTGCCGTGACCTGCTCCGGATATATTCTGCTGCTGATAGGTTTCCTTTCCTTCTTCTTTCAGAAGGACAGCGGTTTCAGGAGGCATCTTGCGGCATTGTCGAAGATGGCTGCCCTTATTGTCCTGCTTGTTCCCGGTCAGGCCCGGGCGCAGGAAATGGAAATGCCTGCTGTTGAGGAAAGCCGCGGGCTGCCGGAGAAAGAGGCTGACAATGCAGGCCGCATTTATGTGCGTTACGGTGGCAGGACCCGCCCTCTTCGCGATGTCTTCGGGAAGAACTGCCTCCGCGACGGTAAAGTCAGTCTGGACATTTTGTGGAAGATCGCCTACAATGGGGATTCCCCTTCCGAAATGGAGACCGTGCTCTTCGAGAGCAGCCTGGCACGGATAACGCAATCTGCCCTGAATCAGGACTGGACAAGTTTCAATTCGGCCGTTGACCGGCTTGTGGAGTATCAGGAGATGAAACTCTCATCCGAGCCCGGGAACAAGGCGGAGAGGCTCTATGGGATGTCCGATTTCAATCTTCCGGCCGCCCTGCTCTGTCTCGCCGCCGGAATCGCCGGCTTGTTCCTGTGCTTCCGCAGGCCCGGCGGGGCTCTCCGCATTGCCGCTGCCCTGACAGCCGGGATTGCTCTCATTTATCTGGTATTCAGATTCCTGCTCCAATGGAGACTGATCGGGACCATTCCGTTGACTGACGGGTACAGTACAATGCAGTTTCTCGCCCTGTGCTCCTGTGCGGCGGCAGCATTGTGCACACTTGACAGAAGGGGCGGATGGGCTTCGTTTTCCCTCCTCGTCATAGCGGGGGCGGCATTGCTCGTGGCTATGATGAGCAGCGCGGGCTCTGATGTCAGCAAGCCTGCCCCTGTGCTGGACTCCCCATTGCTCTGCATCCACGTGATGCTGGTGATGATTGCCTACATGCTCTTCGCACTTATGGCTGTCGGCGGGGCTGTCGCATTGATTCTGAATGCCTCTGGCAATGTTTCGGGCGATGCTCCTGCCCAGGATGGGCTGAACCCGATGGTGGAGAGGCTCTATCACATTGACTCAGTGGTTCTTTATTTCGCTGTTTTTCTTCTGGCTGCAGGCATTTTCACAGGGGCGGTCTGGGCCAATATTTCCTGGGGCCGTTATTGGGGCTGGGACCCGAAGGAGACCTGGGCCCTGATTACATTGCTCGTATATTCTTTCGGCCTGCATCAGAGCTCATTGAAAACAATGCGCAGGCCAATTGCCTTCCACGTTTTCACGCTTCTCGCATTCGCCTGCGTATTGATGACTTATTTCGGTGTGAACTGCCTCCTGGGAGGACTTCACAGCTATGCCTGAATCCTAAAGATCAATCAGCGGCAGCTTGGACCTGAGGTCGTGACGCTTGCCGATGCTGAATGACATTCCGAAGTTCATCTGCATCCTGAGCTTTCCGTATGGGTAAGGGATGCCGTTGTCGGTAGCCTTTGCAAACTGGGTCATCAGGTAGTCCGAGCCGATGAAGAAGTTGAAGCCTTTCGGATGGAGGCCGAGGATGAATCCTAAGCCGCCCCCGAATGAGGAAAGTGCTCCGTTGACGCTCATGGAGAACCAGTTGCAGGGCTTAAGATTGGCGTAGAGCCGGTTGCTCGTCTTGGTGTAGGGACCCTTGAAAGTGGTCGAGGACATTATGCCGACGCTGAGGCCGTCATAGAACGGCATCGTATATTCGGCTCCTGCGGTCAGGGTGCAGGCCAGCATATCGCTCCTTTTGCCGTTTGTGGAGGTCCTGCGGAATTCATACAGATCCTCAAGGCCGTCGCCGAGGGCGTTGAACTGCTCGTCAATGCTGTTTTCCTCGCCACCGTTGATGGCTATGTTTTCGAATCCGTCGAATACCCAGCCCTGCTCTCCTGTCTCGGCAAGCGTGCTGTTCTTCCAGGAAATGAATCCCAGGTCGCAGATGGCCAGCGAGAGCCTGAGTCCGCGGATGAGTTCGAAGTCGGCTCCGAGGTCGAGGGCGGCTCCGTAGCCGGAGACAATCTTGTCATATGTCCAGGTATCGGTGGTGCCGAGGTTTCCGAAATCGATGATGTCGTTCTCATAGGAGGACTCGGCTGTGCCGCTTTCACCCTTGGTCTTTATGTCCAGGAAGCCGCAGGATGCCTTCAATGTACCATTCGAGTGCACGGACCACCGGTCTTCCGTCATCTCTATCCGCATCTTGTCTACCCGGGCATCCACGTCGGCGAGTCCGGCAAGAAGTTTGAGCCTCGCTCCGACATTGATCCTGTCCGCTATCGTCCTTCTGTATCCGAATGCCAGTTCGAGTCGGGCATTCCCTCCAACTGCAAGGTCAGAGATGTCATAGTACTGGGATTTCCCTGGATTCTTCACAAACTCGAAAAGTTCGTATGGAATGTTCGCAGTCACGTCCGCCTTGACGTTGGCATCGAAGCTGAAGAAACCGTTTTTGCCCCATATTCCCAAGGTGAGGAGTGAGGCTGAAGCATTGAAGTTCAGCCTGTTGTTGTTCTTGAGCCTGCCGAGGAAGTCGGATGCGGAGACCTCGGGCCCCATGAAGGTGGTCAGCTGTCCGTCCGATGTAGGGAAAAGGAAGGTGTTCACACCCATGTTGGAATTCATCCCCATTCCGAATCCTCCGAGAGCCGGCAGCGAGAAGAAACTTCTTTCCGAAGCGAATGCCGGATTGAAGCTGCGCCTCATATTGTATCCGTCAAGGAAGTATGCCGACTGCAGTCCCGTCTGGGCGTTCATCGAAGACAATGCCAGAATCCCGCCGGCAAGAATAGCCAATTGCTTTTTCATTTTCTTAAAGTTCTATGTCAGCCTTGCCCTGAAGCCGGGCTTTGATATTCAACATTCTTACCCCTTGAGCAGGGTCGAGGGGAGTGCCGAGAAGGTCTTTGCCCGGAGCGTAGCAGTCAATCAGCAGCCTGAGCCCGTCCATCCGGGAAATGTCCCCGTTTCCGGAGACAATGATGGTGATGGGCGATGTCGTGGGACTCCCCAATGTGCCGGCAAGTATTTCCACATCCAGGTCCGTGGTGATTTCCGGTATGGCATTCCCTTCAGCATCGATAGCTTCCGCCTTGAGGACGAATCTCATCGGTACGTGGTTCTCAAAGTCTGCCTTCAATGTCAGCCTGTCGATATCGAAAGTCACATTCTCCCCGTTGATGGTCTCATTCCATCCGTTGATTTCGTAACTGTCCGTGTCATGGTAGTCCTCCTCCGGAGTGAAAGGGAGGTTGATGAGGTGGAGGAAGTCTTCGACTAGTATCATCTCGGTGCTTCCGATAGGTGCGCTGATGTCGCCGTCAATCCGGATTGTGGAGTCAATGTCCTTGGTGAGGTCATAGTCGGAATTCATGCAGGAAGAAAGGGCCGCTGCCAGAATTGCAATGACCAGGACGGGTGGTTTTCCTTTATACATACCTGTGATTGTTAAGTTTGCGGGCAAAGGTAGGCATTAAATCCCTATTGCCAAAATAAATTATCCAAGATTTTGATTGTCAGCCTGCCTTTTAGTCGTATCTTTGCGCCGGAAACAAAAGATGCAATGGCGAATCCGCTCAAACAACTTGCCGGCGAGACGGCAGTCTATGGCCTCAGTACCATATTGGCGAGGATAATCAACTTCCTCTTCGTACCGTTCTACACCCGCCTCCTGACCACTTCCAGCTACGGAGTGGTCACGGAGTTCATGGCCTATATCGCCGTGCTCCAGGTGGTTCTTGTACTTGGCCTGGAAACCGGGTGCTTCAATTTCGCCAACCGTGAAGGCGTGGATGCCCGCAAGGTGTATTCCAATGCCCTGGCGGTGGTCTTCGGCACCAGTTTCTCATTCCTCGCCTTCCTGGTCCTGTTCCGGGACGGAATCGCCTCCGCCCTCGGCTATCAGGGTTTCGGCAACTGCATCATCTACATCGGCGGCATTCTTGCCCTGGACTGCACCACGGCCATACTTTTCGCCAAGCTCAGGCAGGAGCACAAGGCCTTCCGCTTCGCCATCTTCAAGACGGTGAAGATCCTCACGGAGACTGCTGCGAACATGATCCTCTTCTTCTGGTATCCTTCGCACGTAAGTCCGGCGATGTCGGCCTTCATCTCCCCGACACCGGATTTCACCTATGTAATATTCGCGATTTTCATAAGCAGCGCAATATGCGGCCTCCTCTTCATCCCGGACCTTGTGAAGTTCTCCTTCAAGTTCGACGCGAAACTGCTCAGGCAGATGCTGGCCTATTCCATCCCGCTGATGATTGCCGCGTTGCCGGGTATTGTCAATGACTTCCTCGACAGGATTCTTTTCAGATATTTCGACACTGACCCGGAAACCTGGCGATCCAGCCTGGGCATATTCCAGGCTGCGGTCAAGCTTTCCGTGATAATGAACCTCTTCATCCAGATGTTCCGCTTCGCAGCCGAGCCTTTCTTCTTCCAGAGGGCCCGCGACAAGGGTTCGAAGCAGCTCTACGCCATCGTGATGGAGTTCTTCACGGCTTTCTGCGGACTGATTCTCATAGGGGTATTCCTCTATCTGGACATATTCTCCCTCATTATCGGAAAGGATTTCCGCTCCGGAATGGGAGTGGTCCCGGTGATGCTCCTGTCCTATATGCTCCTCGGGATGCTTTTCAATGTCTCGATGTGGTACAAGCTTTCCGGAAGGACCAATATGGCCCTGTGGATAACCCTGGCCGGTCTGGCAGTGACAATCGTCGTGAATGTGGTGTTCATGCCGATGTTCTCGTTCTGGGCAGCCGCATTCGGCCATCTCGCCAGCTATCTGGTAATGTTCATCATCAGCGCCGTTCTTGGTGCGAAATATTATCCGATTCCGTACGACTGGAAGAGAATATTGTCATTGATGCTTTCGATGGCTCTCGTCTGCGCAGCCACAATTTTCATTGACAATGCCTTTTTCTCCGAGGTCGTCATCGGCACTTCCCCGGCGGGTGCGTCCGCATTGAAGTTCGCCGTGCACACCCTCCTTGTACTGCTTTACATGGGGGCGGCAGCCTTTCTGCTCAGGGGAAGGTACGATGCCGCTACCGGCAGGTGCGTTTCTTGACCTTGGCGGACGGCCGTCATGCAGGGTGTGGAAATCATGCTCTTGAACAATGCCTCCAGGCTATCGGCGGTTTTGGACTTGATTCTGCGTAACTTATTGTCAGATAGCTCATTCATGGCGGTTTTGCGTTCCTCCGCCATATTCAGAAGTGATTTCAGATTTAACCTTATTGAATAAATTGCCTATTTTTTTCGCCTGAAACGATTAAAAATTTGACAAAAGTCAAATATAGTGAATATTGGCTGGATATAAGCGAATCTCAGGTTGAATTTTTATTCCGATTTGCCTATATTTGCGCCTGCAAAAATTGTGGTCAAATCTCGAAAAGTTACAGATTGTAACTTAGATTCTGTGGTTTACCGAAGATTTGATACCAACCTGCCTGCAAAAAAATATAAATATCAATAACTATGAAAGTTTTCAAGTCATTGATTGTCGCTTTCTTCCTGTTGTCCGGATTGACGGCGTTGGCTCAGCAGAAAGTGACGGTCAGAGGCGAAGTGGTCGCTGCCGACACTGGCGAACCGCTCATCGGAGCATTCGTGGTCACGGGTCCTTCCTCGGGAGTCTCAACCTCAGTTGACGGCACTTATGAAGTGTCTGTGGATGCCGGAACGACTCTCTCATTCCAGTTCATCGGATTCCAGCCGACGACCTTCCTCGTCCCTTCCGGGCAGAAGGAGATCGTTCACAATGTCACTCTCGAGAGCGATGCACAGGCTCTTGAGGATGTAGTCGTTGTCGCATACGGCGTGCGCAAGAAGGGAACCATAGCAGGTTCGGTATCCACTGTCAAGTCGGATGCCATCGCAGATACTCCTGCAGCCAGCTTTGACCAGGCCCTTCAGGGAAAGGCCACCGGTCTGATGGTGTTGTCCAATTCCGGAGAGCCGAGCGCCACCGCATCTTTCCAGATCCGTGGAACCAATTCCATCAACTCCGGCACCTCGCCTCTCTTCATCCTGGACGGCATTCCGATTTCCGCATCCGATTTCAATGCCATCAGCCCGAATGACATAGAGTCCGTATCCGTGCTTAAGGACGCATCCAGCACCTCCATCTATGGTGCCCGTGCGGCCAACGGAGTCGTCGTCATCACCACGAAGCGCGGACGCATTGCCCAGGATGCCAGGATTACCCTGCGCACCCAGGCGGGCTTCTCCCAGATAGCCGGCAGCAAGTGGAACCTGATGAACACGGCCGAGAGAATCCAGTACGAGCAGGAAGTCGGACTGACAGACGGCAAGAATTACGAGAAACTAGCCAAGACGGACGTGAACTGGCTTAACGAAGTGTTCAACAAATATGCTCCTCTCCAGAACTACGAGATTCAGGCGAGCGGAGCCACCGACAAGCTGAACTATTACGTGTCCGGAGGCTATTACAGCCAGGACGGAACCACTGCGGATTCCGACTTCAACAGGTACAACTTCAGGGTGAACCTCGAGGCCCAGGCCAAGAAATGGCTGAAAATCGGCACGAACTCCATGCTGGCCTACGAGAAGTACGACGAGTCGGTAGAGGGAGTCTATGCGGTCAATACCCCGATTGCGGCAGCCCGCTTCATGCTGCCTTACTGGAATCCATACCGCCCGGACGGAAGCATCGCCTCCATCAATGACGGCTCCTGGAAGGGGCTCGGCGAGAACCCTCTCGAGTGGAGTCGCAACAATCCTTATACGACAAAGAAGTACAAGGCAATCGCCAATATGTTCGCCGAGGCCACCATCATTGACGGCCTCGTGCTGAAGGTTCAGGGCGGCGTCGATTATACTCACGGTGCGGTGAAGAGTACCAGCACTCCGAGCTATCTTCCGAACAACGGACAGGGCAAGGCCGGAAGGAACTCCTCAGATGCGTTCAACCTTACCGTCACGACGACATTGAACTACGGCTTTGACGTAAAGGATGACCACCATCTGAACATAATGCTTGGCCAGGAAGGCGTGGACTACAGGTCTGAGGGCTTCAGCGTATCGACAGCAGGTCAGTCCAATGACTGGCTTACGGACGTGTCCTCGGCCACCAGGGCTACAGGATGGAGCAGCACAAACTCCTCATACTCATACGTTTCATTCTTCGGAAGAGGAGAGTACAACTGGGGCCAGCGCCTCTATGCCGATCTTTCAGTCCGTGGAGACGGATCCTCCCGATTCGGTTCCAAGGGACGCTGGGCGGCATTCTGGTCAGTCGGCCTGATGTGGAACGTGAAGTCGGAGAACTTCCTCAAGGACGTGGACTGGCTCACCAATGCGCAGCTGGCAGTCAGCACCGGAACCTCCGGCAACTCCTCCATCCCGAACTACGACCATCTTGCCCTCGTGTCAGGAGGCAAGGAATATTGGGGCCAGGCGGCAATCGGCCCGTACTCGAAGGGTAATGAGAATCTCGAGTGGGAGAAGCTGATGACCACCAACGTGGCCCTCCACCTCGGATTCTGGAACAGGATCAATCTCGATGCCGAGTTCTACAACAAGAAGACCACCAACATGCTCATGTCCGTTCCGGTATCCTATGCCGACGGCGGCTACGGCTTCAAGTGGGACAATGTAGGAGCCATGGTCAACAGGGGAGTCGAACTCAATCTCGGCGTGGACGTCATCGCTGCCAGGAATTTCCACTGGAACGTGAATGCCAATGTATCATACAACTACAACGCAATCAAGGAACTTTACAACGGCCTTGACGAATACGTGGTATCCACTACCGGAACCAAGCTCGTGGTAGGCCATTCCTACGGTGAGTTCTTCCTGAACCGCTTCGCCGGAGTCAACCCTGTCAACGGAGACGCCCTCTGGTATGACAAGGACGGCAACATCACCAATGAGATCAAGGATTCGGACAAGGTGATGGTAGGCAAGAGCTGCATCGCTCCATGGATGGGCGGTTTCGGTACCTCATTGGCCTGGAAGGGACTTTCCCTCTCCGCCCAGTTCAGCTGGGTGGCTGACAGGTGGATGGTCAACAACGACAGGTTCTTCGAGGAAGGCGGCGGACTCTTCGACGCCTACAACCAGTCCAGGAGAATGCTTTACGACAGATGGAAGAAGCCTGGTGACGTGACCGATGTACCGAGACACGGCGTGTCCCCGCAGTTCGACACACATCTTCTCGAGGATGCCTCATTCCTGAGGCTCAAGAATCTTATGCTCTCCTATTCCCTCCCGTCTCCTTGGATGGAGAAGACCCGCTTCTTCAGCGGCATCAGGGTTTATGCGCAGGCGCAGAACCTGTTGACATTCACCGGTTTCTCCGGACTTGATCCGGAATCGAGCAGCAATGTCTACAAGGCGCAGTATCCTCTTGCCCGCCAGTTTACATTCGGACTTGAACTTACTTTCTAGGATATGACAAATTTCATCAAATACAATATCAGGGCTATGGCCCTGGCGGCGTCGATTCTCTGCCTTGTCTCCTGCCTCGAGAAATATCCGGAGGAGGCAATTCCCGAGGAGAAGGCCCTGACAACGGTGGACGAGGCGAACCAGTTCGTCCTGGGAATCTACGCCGATTTCAAGAGCAGCGCCCTGTACAGCGGCCTGCTTACATTGCTCCCGGACATCCAGGCAGACCTTGTCTATGCCGTCGACGGCTATTCCAATACCTACGGGGATATCTGGAGATGGGAGATTCTCCCTACAAGCAATGAAATCACCTCGGTATGGGCTGCCCTTTACGGGGTTATCGGAGACTGCAACTTCTTCTTCGACTATGAGCCTGCACTGCGTGCTTCATTGACCTCGGACGAGGAGGTGGAGCAGCTGAACGAGCTCTGCGGCGAGACCCATTTTGCGAGAGCATTGGCTTACTCCGAACTTATAAAATGCTTCTGCAAGGCGTACGAGCCGGAGACTGCCGGGGACGAACTCGGAGTCATTCTCGTGGACAGCTACCACAATCCGGGCAAGTTCACAAGGTCTTCATTGAAGGAATCCTACCAGTTCGTGCTGGATGACCTGGCCAAGGCTGAGGAACTCGTGACTTTCGGTGACACATACAGTTCCGTATATTTCACCAAGAGCCTGGTGCACGCTCTCTATGCCCGGACCTACCTATATATGCAGGACTGGGACAAGGCCATTGAGCATTCCACAGAGGTTATCGAGGATGATGCCCTCTCCCTTTCGAGCGCATCCAGAATATACAGCTCGGCCGGAGTGTCCTTCTACGATTATATGTGGACCAACGACGTTGCCACCGAGATTATCTGGAAGGTCGGCTTCACTACCACCTCCTACGGCGGAGCCCTCGGCCAGGTATTCCTGAACTACAATTACGCATATTACCGTCCGGACTACGTTCCTGCTTCCTGGGCGCTGAATCTCTACACCGAAAAGGATCTCAGGTACAATTCTTTCTTCACTTCGACAACCACGGGCTATGCCCACGGCCTCACCTGGCCTCTCCTTACCAAGTATATGGGCAACAAGGAGTTCCTGAGCAGCGGCATTCTCCATGTTTCAATGCCGAAGGTATTCCGCCTTTCCGAGCAGTATCTCATCCGTGCCGAGGCAAGATGCCGCAGGGGAGAGTTCGGCATCGCAGCAAAGGATATCACCACGCTCAGAACGGCCCGTTACAGCGACTACAGTTCCACCAGCATCAGTGCAGACAACTGGCTTCAGACAATAAGCGACGAGCGTGTCAGGGAACTCTATATGGAAGGCTTCCGTCTCCAGGACCTCAAGCGCTGGCACAAGGGCTTCGAGCGCACCCCTCAGAGCAATACCGTGGCCAAGGGAAGCAGCCTCAAGATCGAGGCGGACGACCCTCTCTTCGTATGGCCGATTCCACAGCATGAGCTCAATTCTCCAGGCTCGGAAGTACAGCCTAATGAGAGCAACCGATAAAACCGAATGACAATGAGACATTTGAATATAATAACATTGGCGGCAGCCGCAGTGCTTGCGCTCGCCTCCTGCCAGGAGAAGTACATCACTTATTCCGGCCCGTCCTACATTGCATTCCCGGACACACTGAGCATCTGCCCTGTCCAGCAGAACGGGGTGCCTTTCGACCTTGTGGTAGCCTCTACCAATACTTCCGACCACGACCGCACGTTCGGAGTGGAGGTGGTGGCCTCCAAGTCCAATGCCATTTACGGACATCATTACCGCCTGGAATCCCAGACTGTTGTCATCCCTGCCGGAGAGCGTACCGCAAATATCAGGGTGATAGGCAATTACGACAATGTGGCTGCTGATGATTCCCTGAGTGTGACATTGTCCCTCGTTTCAGCAGAAGATGAAAACTGGGAGCTTTACGGACAGCAGACCCGCATTCTCCTGAAGAAGATATGTCCTTTCGACATTCATAATTTCGAGGGCTGGTGCAGGGTTACATCCTCATTCTGGCTCCAGTATTCCTCATCATTGGACTACAGCCGTCTTGTGAAGGCCGAGGTCGTGGATGACCATACCGTGGTAATCAAGGATTTCTTGATGGACGATTTCGACATCACAATGACATTCGACAACTCCGACATTGTCAATCCTGTGATCACTATGGGTGACGAGCAGATTATCGGTGACACCAGGGTACCGTTCAACTACATCTACGGTGACGGTTACATCCGCGCTTATGAGGCTCCGATTGACTGGACCATCGACATTTGCGGAAGGTTTGCCATCACATATATGACCCTGTATGTCAAGAATGTAGGTACCATCGGAACTTATGTGAACATAATAGAGTGGCTGACCGACGAGGAGGTTGCCGAACTTCAATAATTGACCCTTATTAATATTCAATATGAAAACGAACAGATTTTTTGCCGTTTTGGCATTGACCGCAGCGATTTTTGCGTCTGCGGGGTGCAAGAAGGACGAGCCTGTGAAGAAGATCACCTTCCCGGAGGCCCAGGCCCTTCAGATCTCCATCGACGAGACCCTGCCTCTCAGTTTTGAGGCAGACGCAGACTGGAAGCTTACTATTGACAAGCAGTGGCTTGTGTTCGTGGATGGCGAGGCTCAGGTATCCCAGATTTCCGGTGTGGCAGGTCCTGTGTCCCTCACTCTCACCACGGCTGACGTGACCTCCATCTTTGACGAGGAGACTGCAACCATTGACATTACCATGGGTGCTGAGACCCAGACTCTCTGCACAGTCACAAGACTTGCCGAGGAGCGCACTGCTACTATGTGGAGCTTGCCTTGGTCCGGGGAGGGTGAGGAAATCACCAGCCTTGACTTCAAGTATGAGTCGGGTTCAGTCTCTACTGCCAAGGTAACCTTCTCTGCAAACTTCGATTGGGTTGTAAAGTCTATTCCGGACTGGATGGAAGGAGATCTCTTCTCAGGTGCAGCAGGGGATTGCGATGCCGCCAATTACAAATATTACGGTGTCAAGGAGGAGGCATATCCATATGAGCAGACAGGAAATATCGTCATTTCTGACCAGAGCGGTGAGCACGAGATCACCTTCCCTGCCACATTCACCGGAATGGGCGAAGAGGATATTCTTATCCGTGACGGTGCGAAGGATGTATGGTCTATCGCATTCTCAGCAAATCACTTTGTGAAGACAATGGGGCCTTCCGGAATGGAGGAGTCTGAAAGGACCTCGATGGACCTTTCCATCATGACCAGGAATATGGAATATATGGTGATGACTCTCGAGAAGAAGGACCCTTATGGAATGGGCCAGATGTGGTTCACAGAACCTTGGCAGCTCATCGTCACTGACGACAAGAATGGCACTGTGAATGTTTCCGTGAATCCTGAAATGGCCGAGGGATTCGAGGGTTACATCCTCATTGTCCCTAAGGCTCTCTGCCCTGAGAATCCGGATGACTTCGGCCAGTCCTGGTTCAGAACAAATTCTTCCAAGTTCGAGAACAGCGACTATATGATCGAGGTGACCGTGGATGCTCCGGTATCAACAGCTGGCGGCTTCATGCTGTCCTGGACCAGGACTATGGCAAAGGGCGAGGCTGTACCGTTTACCTCTTATGAAGGTTTCGGAGGAATGAAACCGTCTGAGTTCCAGTCTGGTCTTCCTGATGACAATACTTACGTATACGAGCTTCCTTCCGAGATAAACGGTCCTCTGGCAATGCTCCCATTGGGCTTCCCTTCAGATTGGAAGGCAGGTGTTTCCAATGGCGAGACTGTAACAAATCTCTTCAGAGCTTCAGGTGAAGGCTTCTCTTCCGATAATTCCAACTTCGACATTGCTGCAAATATTTACGATTCCAGCTGGCAGCCTCATATGGCTCTCTCATACTCAGAAGCAGCCATGAAGGCCGCACCAAGCATGTCATTCCTTATTATCTCCTTCTATCAGGATATGTCTGAGCTCGAGATGTACAAGCCATCTGCTGCTCTGGTGCTTGTCAAGATGTAATCATTGGCCAAGATTAGATTGAAATAAAACAAATTTTGATAATGAAATTCTTCAACCGTATTTTGCGGTCACTTTTACCGGTTATCGCCGCGGCATCCGTATTCACCGGATGCCGTGACGAGGAATCGGATGTGGTACCGGGTTATGGATATGTACAGTTCTATCTCTTCAAGGATGCCTCCTATACGAAGGCGAGCCAGAACGAGCTGGAATTTCTTGCCGATGCCGCAAAACTCAAAGTGGCCCTCCGTACAAATGACAATGACATCATCACCCCTACCGTGACGGTGGAGGCTTCCGACAAGTCCTTGGCCGAGTACGGTATGCAGACTGACAAGTTCAGGCTGCTGGCAGGGGACTATACGATTACTTCGTACCAGGTTCTCGATGCCTTGGACAACCCTGTATTCATGGGCGAGCCTGCCGAGGAGACGACTATCAGCGTAGTCGCCGGAGGACTTGTCACACAAGATCTTACAGTCAATGTCACGGAGAGAGGCAAAGTCCATTTCACCCTTGTGAAGAATTCCCCGGAAGTCAAGGCCTCCGGCGTGGATTCATATCCGTTCTATATGATAATGTCGGCGGACGTCACAGTCAGGAACACCCTGACCCACGAGCAGACGACATTCACCAACCTTGCGGTCGAGCACAGGTTTGTCGAGAGAGAGGACGGGTATATGACGGCTGTCTGCGAGTCGGACACACTCGTCACCATCAAAGGTGGAACATACGAGGTTACGAAGTTTGTCACATATTTCGACAAGAAGAGGAAGGTCAAGGAGACCTGCTCCAATGTGGAAAAGAACAGTTTCATTGTCAAGGATAATGCTGTTGCCGAGGCATCAGTCCCGGTAACTCTCGACCTTACGGCAGGATATATCCGTGATGCGATTGCCCTCAAGAAAATCTGGGAGGGCCTCGACGGACCGAACTGGAAGGTTAAATGGAATTTTGATGCCGATGTGGATATCTGGACAGCCCAGCCTGGAGTCCAGATTCTCGAGGATGGCCGCATTGCCTCCCTCAATTTCGAGGATACGGGTGCACACGGCCCTATGCCTGCCGCAATCGGCGACTTGTCCGAGCTCAGGATGCTCATCCTCGGTACCCATTCATACTATGAGGGTACGTCTGTTACCGGCAAGTCCCAGAAATACACAGAGTTCACCCCTGAGAGCAGGGAGGAGCTCCGGGAGTCATTCACAAGGACATTCGTCAAGAACACCGACCGGTATGACTGCTTCTCGGAGGAAATGCGTCTGGGATTGAAACTCAGGGACGTTCCTCTCGTCGAGAATGCTGAGCCTCTCAGGACCCTCCCGGGGCCTGACCATGCCGTCAACTATTCCAACGGCATCACATCCCTCCCGGCTGAAATCAACAATCTCAAGAAACTCCAGTATCTCTATGCCGCATACTCTCCTCTCACAACCCTTCCTGAGGATATGTCCGGACTGGAGTCGCTTACAGACGTGGAGATGTTCTATCTCCCTGACATCACGGAGTTCCCGAAAGGCTTCGCCACGCTCCCGAAACTCCAGGTGATTACCTTCGCCTGCAACTATGCAGTCACGGAGCAGAGTATGTATGACGGGCTTGTAGCGCTCAATTCAAGTGCCGCCGCATCCTCCATACAGGGACTTTATCTCCTCAACCAGAAGATGGACCGCATTCCTGACCTCAGGAATTGCGAGAGAATGTCTGTCCTCAATATCCAGAACTGCGGAGTCAATGCCTTTGAGGCCCCGTTCGGCAAGAAGCATTATTTCGTCCAGTTCTTCGCGAACAACAACAATCTTTCATCCCTTCCGGTGGATGAAAACGGCTATTTCCTCGGCTACGACGGAAATACCGAGGAACTGATCTTCTCCGGCAACAAGTTCACGTCAATGCCTGACATATTCGAGGCCAAATCCCCCTACAGTATGGGAACAGTGGACTTTTCCAACAACCTGATCAGTTCTTTTGACAATTACGACGGAAGCGGTTACCGCGGAGTGAACTGCGAAGTCCTGAATCTCGCTTTCAACAAGCTCACCGAGTTCCCTGTGGAAATAGCTGCGAGCAACTCCGCATTGAATTATATCCAGCTTCAGGGCAACGGAATCGAGAAAGTCTCAGAGGATGCACTGAAGAGCGACTATATCAACAGGATCACCACCATTGACCTGTCATACAACAAGTTGACTTCCCTTCCGGACAATTTCAACTCCACCACATTCCCATATCTAACGGGTCTTGATCTGAGCTACAACAGGTTCCCGGCCTTTCCGTATGCGGCGGTGAACAACCAGTATCTCACGGTATTCATCTTCCGTCACCAGAGGGATGCGGGGGGCAACAGATGTATGCGCGAGTGGCCTACCGGAATCGGCGGCGCACTCTACGGTCTCAGAGCTCTCTACCTTGGTTCCAATGATATCAGGGCGGTCAATGACAACCTGTCTTATCTGATTTACAATCTCGATATCAGCGACAATCCGAACATCAGCATTGACGTGAGCAACATCTGCTCCTACATCGGAGCCGGCTATTTCAACCTGATTTACAGTCCGGACCAGGATATCAGAGGCTGCGACCAGTATCTTAAACTCAATAAATAGGAGGACTTGGGAATGAAGAAGATAATATCAGCATTGATGATTATTTCCCTCCTTGCGGCAGTTTTTTCCTGCCGGGAGGATGAGAAGACCGTCGGCTTCGGAATCGGAACCGACACAATCACTCTCGGTCCTGAAGGCGGTATTGAAATCGTCAGCCTCGAGGCTGAAGAAGGTTGGATTGCCAATTCCACAGTGCCGTGGATTGTGGTTTCCCCGTCCAATGGCTACGGCTCCATAGATTGTGAGGTGAAGGTGGACACTACCCTGATTTCAGGAGATGTCCGCAGGGGAGTTGTCCGCTTCACTGCGCGTTCCGGTGAAAGCAAGGACCTTTCTGTCATCCAGACCGGCTATGACAATGTGATTTCCCTCTCTTCGGCAGAGGTCGAGATTCCGAGCTATGAGGCATACGGAAAGAGATATTTCGAGATCAGCCTCACATCCAATGTCCCTGTCACCGTGGAGAATGATGCCCAATGGCTCAAGGTTGCGGATTTTGACCTCAATCTTGACAGGGGCTCACGTCCGCGTACAGTCAAGCTCCGCATTGACTGGGAGTCCAACAACCGGCCGGAGGAAAGGCTTGCCGAGGTGAGGTTCGTTCCGGCATCCGGAGTAGAACTTGCCCGACAGGATGTCTTGAAGGTAGTCCAGGAGGCTGCAGCGGCCATTCCTGACAGCAGGGAGGGTGACTCCCTTGCCATTGTCGGATGCGCCAGGAGCCTCGGCTTCGATATGGGAAAATATGAAGGTGAGAATATGTCCAACTGGAACATTGTCCAGCTCTGGGAGCCTACGGACGAAGGCTTCACTGAGGACAAGAGAGGCCGCGTGAAAGCTTTGGCCTTCTCATATTTCTTCACAAAGGACGGTATTCCTTACGAGATTCAGTTCCTCTCCAAACTGGAGACTTTGGTCCTCTACAGTAACGGGAATTCCTTCCTCTACCGCTTCCATTCAGGAGAGTATCTCTCCAAACTGACCAATCTCAAGCATTTCCAATGCTTTGCGATGGGGCTTTCCGAACTTGACGAGGACTTCAAGAACCTCAGGAATCTGGAGACATTGATTCTCGCCGCGAACAACTTCGATGAGGTTCCTCCGATTCTGACTCCGGAGAACTTCCCGAATCTCAAGCATCTGGATTTGGCTGCAAACCGTGTCAGGGTGCTCTTCGATATGACCACTACCACGGCCGACAAGGAAGAATGGGGCGGTCTTTACAAGAATGACGGGACGAACTTCCCGACCTGGCTCCTGAAGTGGGAGAATCTGGAGTATCTCCGCCTCTCCAATAACTATATGCAGGGCGAAATTCCTGATATGGAGGATTATGAAGTCCGCTGGACAGAAGAGGAGGTTGCTGCCAATGACACTCTCCCGCGCGGGAACAACAACCCTGCGGGTTACAATATCATAGGCAAGCCGAAAGTGCTTCCGAATGCCAGATATTTCGCCATCAACCTCAATCTCTACACCGGCAAGATTCCGGAGTGGATTCTCTACCATCCTCATCTGATGGAATGGGCGCCGGACATCCTTGTCTTCAACCAGGATGGCGAGACCGTGAGGGCTGACGGCAAGACACCGGGCTTCAGCAATATCCCTGTATCCCCGGACTACTATTATGATGCATATCCATTGTTGAAACCGGATTATTACGACCAACTGTGATGAGAAACTCTATCAAATATACAGCCGCCGCCGTCATTGCGGCAATAATCGCCGGCGCTTGTGACTCCTCGGAGGCTCTCCGGCCTGCGAAGGGGCAGTGCGCCACCATTGTGAATTCCCCGGAAGATGCCATAAGCGGCGAACTTGTCATCAAGTTCCGTCCGGAGCTGGGCGACCTGCTTGACAAGGCTGGGCTCGCTACCAGATCTGCAGCAGGAGAACGCCGCTTCGGAAGACTCGGCATAAACACGGTGGATGACCTTATGGAAATCATCGGCGGATATGAATTCGAGCGAGTATTCCCTGTGGATCCGAGAACTGAGGAGACAGCGAGGCAGGAAGGCCTCCATCTCTGGTATATTGTCCGTTTCGACGAGAAGACGGATGTGGTCGAGGCTGCCCGCAAGCTCTCGGAGCTCGGTGAACTCTCCAAGATCGAATATAGCAAGACCCTTCGCAAGATGACGGATTCGAAGCCTGTACCATTCTCGCCTTCAGCATATTCCGAATCAGTTTTCAATGATCCGGGCCTGCCTTACCAGTGGGACTGTATCAATACAGGTTCGATCCCTGGTGAGGACCTTCAGCATCTTGTGGCCGGTGATGATATGAACTGCGCCGAGGCCTGGAAGAAGTGCACTGGCGACCCTTCGGTGATTGTTGCCGTGATGGATGAGGGTGTGATGTGGTCGCATCCTGACCTTGAAGCCAATATGTGGAAGAATGAGAATGAAATACTCAGGTCCACCGAGGACAATGACGGGAACGGATTCGCCGGAGATGTTTATGGATTCAATTTTGTGGACAATACAGGTGTCATCTCCTGGTCCAATGTTGCGGATACAGGCCACGGCACCCACGTTGCGGGCACAATTTCCGCTGTCAATAACAACGGTACCGGAATCTGCGGAATTGCAGGCGGGACCGGAAACGGGGACGGAGTGAAGATTATGTCACTCCAGATTTTCGCAGGCGACAGGGGCTGCACCATTGCCAATGAGGTCCGCGCAGTCAAGTATGCCGCTGACAACGGTGCCGTCGTTCTCCAATGCAGCTGGGGATACAATTCCGCCCTGGCAGACCCGCTCTACTACTCCCGCGGATTTGCCTCCGATGAGGAATACGAGGAATATTCCCCGCTTGAGAAAGAGGCATTCGACTACTTCATCCATCACGCAGGTGACAGGAACGGAGTCATTGACGGAGGCGTGGTGGTATTCGCTGCCGGAAATGAATATGCAGCTATGGCATCTTATCCGGGTGCGTACAAGGATTATATCTGTGTTTCCTCCCTTGCAGGCGACTTCACTCCTTCCACTTATTCCAATTATGGACCGGGCGTGAACATCGCAGCTCCGGGGGGAGACACTGACTATCATTGCTCCGAGAAGGGAGGCATCCTTTCGACATTGACTCCTGTTGCCAGCAACGGCCTGATGTACGGATATATGGAAGGCACCTCAATGGCCTGCCCTCACGTCTCGGGCCTCGTCGCCCTTGGCATATCATACGCCACAAAGCTCCGAAAGCATTATGACTCAAGGGAGTTCATGAACCTTGTGCTGAACTCTACCAGGGAGCTTGACAGCCGTCTCACCGGGACAAAACTCTATCATTTCAACTGGGGCAATGTCGGCGACATATGTCCTACCCTCGTGGATCTCGGCAAGAGCTACAGGTACAATATGGGTACCGGTTCCGCCGATGCTCTTCTCCTCCTGAACAATATTGAGAACAGCGGCTCCGAGATTGTGCTGCCTAATGTTTATGTTGCGACCGGAGCAGAGCGCAAGGTCAATGCCGCCCTCTGTTTCGAGTCCGGTCCGTTCACTGCGGAGATAAGCGACTCTTCTGTTGCAAAGGCCACGGTATCAGGAGATTATGTTGTGGTTGAGGGCCTTTCCGAGGGCGTTGCCAAGCTTACTGTGAAGAACGCTTCCGGCAAGAGCCAGACATCTGTGGTGACAGTGAGGAACAATGCTTCCGAGGGAGGCTGGCTCTGATGAAACTGCGGATCCTCATACTCTCTCTCTTCCTGGCCTTGTCAACTCAGGCGCAGGAAAGGAGGACTATCTTCATTCCGGAGAGAGTATTGGATTCACTGAATGCGCCGGTCATCCCGAAGGACCTTGTCTTCGGCTCCGTCAATGCCGATCTTGGCAGTGTCGGGGAGCGGGACGGAGTGAAGACGGTTTGTTTCACGGCTGTCAACCGTTCCGGCAAGACATTGGAAATCACTAGACTGAACACCTCCTGCGGCTGCCTCACGGCCAGGGCTGACAAACTCGTCATCGGTCCCGGTGAGAAAGTGAGCATTACCGCCGGCTACCATCCGGACCATCGTCAAGGCCCTTTCGAACAGAGGATTTTCGTCTATGGGGATACTCTTCTGGCCAGGCTTGAAGTCAGAGGAACAGTTATTCCTGAAGGAGGAGTTCCGGGCTATCCCGTCGCAATGGGGGCGCTCCGCCTTTCTCGGAGGAAACTGATCTTCGGGCAGGCCTCTGAGGAAAGGATAGCCGTTTCGAACACGGGGTCCGTCGCATTGACATTGAAAGCTCTCAGCCATTTCCTTCCGGATTGGCTCTCATTCAGGACAGAGCCATCTGTCATCGAGCCTTCCGGGACTGGCGACATTGTCATCAGGGTTGACCGGGCGAGACTTCCGTCCGGAACAGGACCTCTCAGGGCCAATGTCATCATCGAAGGGCTTCCCGGCAGACCGTCCGAGCGCAGCATTGAAGTGGAATTGATTAGATAAAATATTGACAATGAAAAAGATATTCGGATTTATATCCCTGATTTCCGCCATCCTGGCATTCCAGGCCTGCGAGGTGGACCATTCATACGAGTCGACAGACGACCCTGTCCTCTCATACTATCAGATTGCCGGTACCTGGAAGCTTTCGGAGTGGAAGGGTGCGGCCATGAATGACGGCAGATTCTTCTATATGACATTGGTGAGCAAGGATACTGAGTTCACCATCTGGCACAATCTCGACTCGGCCAGGCCGATAAGCCTCACGGGAACATTCTCGATGGAATACGATGAAGATGAGGGCGTCAATGTCATCAGCGGCATCTATGACCACGAGTACGGACTCTGGGCCAATGACTACATCGTCACTCTCAAGGATGCCGATTCCATGGTCTGGACGTCGGTTTCGGACCCTGAGGACGTCTCCGTCTATATCAGGGCTGAATTGCCTGAAGATATCCAGGGCATCTGAGATTTGTTTGTATAACTTGAATAATTATGCTATCTTAGCGGCATAATTAATAACCCATTTTCTATGAGGCTTTCTATTTCCAAAATTCTTTGCGCGGCTTTCATTGCCGCACTTGCAGGCTGCTCAGAAGCACCTGAGATTCACATTGTGCCGAATCCTGAATCCCTTGTCAAAGGCGAGGGCGTGTTCAAGATTGCAGGCGCCTCAATCGTTGCCGGTGAGGAACTTGATGCTGAGAGCGCAGTCGTAGCCAACACCTTCGCCCAGCATCTCACCCTTGTTACCGGAAGAAAATCCGAAGTTGTTGCTTCCGCTGCCGGGAAGGCTGTCGAGTTCGCAATGAACCCTGAGCTTGCCGAGGAGGAGTACAAGCTTGATGTCACGAAGCAGGGCGTCCGCATTGAGGCCGCTTCCGCTGCCGGTTTCCGTTATGCTGTACAGTCAATCGGACAGATGCTTCCTGCAGAGTATTTCGGCAAAGAGGCTGCTGCCGGTGCGAAGTGGATACTTCCTGTCGTGTCCATTCAGGACAAGCCGAGATTTGCATACAGAGGCATGCATCTGGATGTCGGCAGGCATATCTTCAGCGTTGACGAGGTGAAGAAGTACCTCGACGTGATGGCAGCCTACAAGCTTAACAGGTTCCACTGGCATCTTACAGAGGACCAGGGCTGGCGCATTGAAATCAAGAAATATCCTAAGCTTACAGAGATCGGTGCATACAGGGACGGCACCATGATTGACAAGCAGTGGGACAAGTGCGACGGACAGCGTTACGGCGGCTTCTACACTCAGGAAGAGGTCAAGGAAGTGGTTGCATATGCGGCTTCCCTCGGTATTACCGTTATTCCTGAGATCGACCTTCCTGGTCACATGGTTGCCGCTCTCGCTTCCTATCCTGAGCTTGGCTGCACCGGAGGTCCTTACCACGTGCGCCAGATCTGGGGCGTTGCCGACGAGGTTCTCTGCCCTGGCAAGGAGATTACATTCAAGTTCATCGAGGATGTCCTTGACGAGGTTATGGAGCTCTTCCCTTCAGAGTACATCCATATCGGTGGTGACGAGTGTCCTAAGAAGTGCTGGGCTGCATGTCCTGACTGCCAGAAGAGAATCAAGGCTCTCGGCCTCAAGTCCGACAAGAAGCATACTGCCGAGCAGTATCTCCAGAGTTATGTGACCGCACGTGTCCAGAAGTATCTCAATGACCACGGCCGCAAGATCATCGGCTGGGACGAGATCCTCGAGGGCGAGCTCGCAGAGGGTGCTACAGTGATGTCCTGGCGCGGTGCTGCAGGCGGAATCGAGGCTGCAAAGAAGGGCTTCGACGTGATCATGACCCCGAATACCTATATGTATTTCGACTATTATCAGTCAAAGCACACTGACATTGAACCGGTTGCCATCGGCGGCTATCTCCCTGTCGAGACAGTTTACCAGTGCAATCCTGTAGACGGTATTCCTGAGGAGGCTCAGAAGCATATTCTCGGCGTTCAGGCCAACCTCTGGACAGAGTACATTGCCACCGACGAGTATCTCGAGTATATGCTCCTTCCTCGTATGGCAGCATTGAGCGAGGTTCAGTGGTGCAGCCTTGAGAACAAGGATTACGACCGCTTCAAGGCTTCTCTCCAGCACGCATTCGACATCTACGACGTGATGGGCCTCAATTATTGCAAGGCTGTCGTGGGCGAGTACGGAATGGACTATGTGAAGATTGAGGAGCAGCCAGCTGAGGAAAAGGCTGAATAATTTCCGGACACGGTCTTTGCGGGCCGGTCTGTATTGACAGATAAATAAGGGTGGACAGGTCGATTGGCCTTGTTCACCCTTTTTCTATGATTGCCTCCTCGGGGCATTCCCTGGCGGAAGTGACAATTCAATACAGCAGCAGCCCCGCCACTCCGCCTGCCAGAATGATTGGAATAGGTCCGACCTTGAATTTCATCGAGGCAATGAGGGCCGCGCCGAAGAGTGCCCAGCTTTTCCAGTCCGGAAAATTCTCCGTGACAATGCTGATGTCGAATGCTGAGAATCCCGGCAGACCTGCCCATTCGGTATCGAACATCAGAATGATGGCAGCCGCCCCGATGAGGCCCGGAACAGCAGGCCTCAGCCATGACATCACCCCGTCGAAGAAGGCGTTGTTCCTGAATTTCATATAGAAGCGGGCCAGCGCCAGGACGATTATGAATGAAGGCAGAACTATTGCCGCAGTCGCTGTGAATGAGCCGATTATCCCGAGCAGATGACTTCCTCCGGCCTTTACCACGACATCATAACCCACGTACGTTGCGCAGTTGATGCCGATTGGCCCCGGCGTCATCTGGGAGATTGCGACGATGTCGGTGAACGTGCTCTCGGCCATCCATCCGTGCGCCACTACCACCTGACCCTGAATGAGTGACAGCATCGCATAGCCTCCGCCGAAAGTGAAGAGGCCGATCACGAAGAATGTCGCGAACAATTGAAGTATGAGACCTGTCAGCATTTCCCCTCCTTCTTTTCATTGAACCAGGTGATGGCGGTGCCGAGAACAATCAGCACGGCGACGATATAGACAGGGGAGTATCTGAGGAAGGCAACGGCAATGAGCGAGAGGATGCAGATGAGCCATGCCCACCAGCTCTTGTTGGCGTTCCTGGCCATTGAGATCATCGGGGCCGCAATCAGGGAGACCACCACCGGCCTGATGCCGCTGAAGATGCGCATGACGATCGCATTGTCCCGGAAATTGCTGAACATCAATGCGATGGCGAGGATGATAAGGAATGATGGGAGCACTGAGCCCAATGTAGCCGCAATGCTGCCCTTGACGCCTCTGATTTTGTAGCCAGTGAAAATCGAGACGTTGACCGCAAGTATGCCCGGCGCCGACTGTGCCAATGCCAATATGTCCGGCAGTTCGTTTTCGCCTATCCAATGCCTCCTGTCGAGTTCGTCCTTTATGATCGGTATCATCGCATAGCCGCCCCCGATGGTGAAGGCGCCTATTTTGAAAAATACCTTGAAAATGCTCCAGAGTGATGTCATCGTCCGAAATGTTATCAGATGAACTTTATTGTCCGATAAAGTCCCGCAAATTTAGCAATCTTTCCGTCAGGATATCCGAAAATGTTGAAAAAGGTCAATATTCTTGTGGATTTACCGGATAGAAACTCGGGTAGATAATTAGTTAAATTCCCAATACTCAACGCCCACAACAAATCAGAGCATAAGCCATTGCACGGCTGTGATCATATCCGGAACAGGTAATGCCAATACCATTGCTTTCCAGAGGCGAGTGGCCGTTTATTTTGCTACAGCTGATATTTTTGCTATATCTGTAGCACTTTAAACACACATATTATGGCAAAGATTATTGGCAGTTCCATGACTGGACACACCTCGTTCAGGGTTCCTTACCGCTTTTGAGGGGTTCTGGAATACATGGGGATGCTGGGCTGACGCCTTGCATCCCCACGGCTTTGACGCTTCGCTAAAGCGGACGGCTGAGTCCCCCTTAGTTTTTATTCTGAGACGGGACGGACGGATAGACCGTGATACCGGAAAATACCGAACCAGCCGACGTAGCCCGAATAGAACAGCATTTCGTAGGCGTTATACATATACAGAAGATCTCCCGTAAAGAGGGACGATGACCAATATTGGCCTTGGGATCCGACATTTTTAAGTCTGCCTTCGTACCGATAACCGGCAGCAGGAAGGAATATCCAATTATCCGTGTAACCGGACTTCTTTGACTGGACTTTGCAACCGTTGACGCCATCTATGGTCGTCCATGTCCAGGAACAATTGTCAGTATTACGCAACTCCGTCCACTCCTCATCCGTAGGAATACGCCATTTCCCGCCGATGGCGACAGAAGCGGCATCATCCATTGCCTCGAGAACCGTCTTGTTATCTACCGTACCGTATGAAGGGTTCATATTGTACTTCGTCCAACCTGAGGCGTAGTCAGAACCGGTGTGGTAAGGGCAGTTATTCCAATCAAGCTTAATCTTTGTATCGGAAACATCCTTTGTTCCCGCCCATTGATAATAACCGCCGTACTCAGTCGGTTTGGATGCACCCAGATTGCAGGTGGCCCACTTTACGGACAGGCCGAGATCGACATACTCCATCTCCGACACTATGGAAAGCGAAAGGCTGTACTCATTATTAGGGAACTCCCTGCCGGCCACGGTGTAGCTGTCGGTAAACTTGTAAGCTATCTCCATTTCTCCCGCCACACCCTTGGTATAGTTCAAAGACAGGGCGTGCAAACTTCCTGAGATAGCCCCCTCATTGGAAATAAGTTTGTCTGCAGGAGCATCGACTGTGCAGGAGAACTCTTCTTCCGTGAGATCAAGACTATGTCCATCAATGTCGCTGCGGTTGACTGCAGCAATAATCCCAAAGGAATATGAGCCATCAGCCTGCTGCTGACCATCTACATTCAATACGGCATCGTCGGAGATTACAGCCGCATTGAATGGATTCAGGAAGGCAACCGTGATCGGCGCGCTTGAGACGTGGACCACCACATTCTTGTAGCCGAGAGCCTCGTTTCCAATGCGCAGGGTTTCGCTTCTGACTTTCCAGCCCTCAGTTTCATCATTTTCCGCAAGCGGAACGTAAGTGAGGATAGCCTGGTTGCCTTCTATCTTCACTTCGAAGTTAGTCTCTTCCGGATGGGTGAACTCCAGTCCGGAGATATCGGCAGAAGCCGGTTCGGTAACTATAGGAAGGGCAAAAGGATGCCCTCCGTAAACGTGTACAAGCTCCGGCACTTCGAATGAAGTCGGCCCCGACTGTGCCGGCTCTTTCTGACAGGAAAACACTGATAAAACAGCGATTGCTGACAATGCGATAAAAGGCAAAATTTGTTTCATATTATGATTTCAATAAATTGTTACAGCTTACTGCTGATGCGATAAATTTTGTTTAAAAACCCAATTTAAGTTCATTGACATTTTGATTTTGAGCGAGCGGTTCAGGAACATTGAGGAGTTCTCTGATATCTCTCTTGGTAAGGAGCGATGCTCCAATGACCTTAGATATCTCCGTGATTGTCAGCGGACTTTTGAGTTCGACTTTCACCCATGCCAGTAACAGGGAATACCAAGATGGTAAGCGGCCCTATTGACAGGCCTGAGAACCAATGTGATATCCTTCAGTGACTTACATCCGGCCAACTGACCAAACATCAGGTGAAGGCAATGGCTGTGGCGGTTAGAAGTTGTTATCTTGGTATCTGCGCTCCGCATCCCGGAACAGCGCCGAACACGTCGAGAGCCTTCTGCCATGGATAACGGTTGAAGTACATGGATACTGAAGAAGTCATCGTACCGGTCATGTTCATTCCCATTGCAGAACGGAAAGTGTTGGCTGCTGAATTCGGATTGTACGACGTGGTCTCCTTGTAGGAAACGCTCAGGAAGCCGTTCAGGTAAGCCTCGTCAATCTTGCCCTTGAACAGAGCAGGATCGGTGAGCGACGTGTTGCCGCTGCACTCTGCAATAGCCTCTACATCATCGAAATCCTCTACCTTGACTCTGGTGAGCATTCCGCCTCCAGGGATGGTCAAGTCGGTGATACGGTTCAGGAAGAAGATATTGTTCTTCACGGCATCGTGACGTTTCGCCTCGCGGTTGGCATCGCTGTCAATGTGAGTCCTGTCAAGACCTGCGAAAATGGTCAGACCGATGATATTGTTCTCAAGAGTACAGCTTGTGCCAGGCTGGAACCTGAAGCCGAAGCCCTGAGACTGGAGATCCTTGGTGTAAGACCATACGAAAAGCACGGTATTGTTGCGGAAATTCACCTTGGTAATGGCATTAGGATCCGGTCCGCGTACATCCATCGTGGTCACGCGATTGTTGATGAACGCACAGTTGTCCACTGTCAATGAACCTTTCAGAAGGCCGCAGATGGTGGTGTTAGGACCATTCACGAAAGTACAGTTACGCACGAAGACATTGAGATTGTTCACCTTGCCGGCAACGCCGTCGAAATAGATGAAGTAAGTCTCCTGGGTATATACTTCCTTGTTTTCGAGATTAGGACCACCCTGTCCCTTGGAACCTTCACGCATCATGAACGGAGTCTCCACTCCCTCCGGCCAGCCTTCGCCGCGGAGATTGTAGCCGATGGCATTGCCCTTGTTGAACACGAAACCGTCGATCACGAGGGTAGAGGCAGGTTTTTCAATGCTGCGGATCTGGATGGTTCCGCGTCCCTGTGAAGAGCCGTTGGAATTGTCATCCGGAGCGATGGTGGTAAGATACTTGAGCACATCACGCTCGGAAAAATCCGCATTGTAGCCGCCCATAATCACGAGTGGCTTGTCAATGATGATATTGCCCTTGTTCAGGAGGCCGAAATAGTTGCCTTCCGCAACTCTGATTTCAGAGCCCTCAGAAGCCAGGTCAATGGCCTTCTGGATGTTCTTTACCGCTGTTGAAGGACTGAGTCCGTCATTGTTGTTGGAGCCGCTGCGGGACACATAATATGTCGGGCCTGAAGCTCGCGGAACAGCCGCACCCACGGATGCGGAACCTGCTTTTTCGACTGCCGTATTCATTTTCTCAGTGGTATTGTTCGCCGCATCCTTGAGTTTCTTCAAGAAACCCTGACCACTGGAAGGTGTCGTCAGAGCCAGAAGAGACACCATCAAGGCGACATTTCTAAAAATACTTTTCATAAACTGCCCTTATTAGAAATAATAGTTGAGAGAGATACAGAAACCGATGTTCTCGGTACCATAGAGGACAGCGTGACTGCCAGGGCTCACGAGGTCATTGTACTGCTCCACCTTACCTGTCTTGGAAGAGAATCCCTCGAACTTGGTCCAGGTCTGAGGCTGGAAGGTAAACATCACCGGAGTGAATGTCATCGCGCCGGTAAGGGAGAGACGGCCTGTCATGAACCACTCCACACCCATATCGGCACTGACGCCGACACCGTGGATATATCCGACATTGTAACGCTCGGTTGGACGTGCATATGTGATTCCGAGATCCGCCTGGAAATCATTGAGAGTAGCATCTTTTCCGACAGCCGGACGCACCATGGGCATCGTCGAAGGGACACGGTTCTCAGGAGTCATGGTGTTTCCGTAATTGAAGCCGAGACTGCCGCCTGCGATAGAGTACGACACATTGAATCCCGCCATGAAACGGAGAGGACCGGTGCCTGCCAGATACTGGAATCCCAATGCGAGACTTCCGCTGTTGAGGTTGGATACTACGGCATCCACCACCTGGTTCCTGGAATCAGGATCGACAGCCTTGGCGAGGTCGTCATCCACATATTCACGATAGTCGATGTGGCTTCCGTTAAGGCCGACGGTCGCGCGGAACGCCCACTTGTCACTCAGATAATATCTGAATCTGAATGCTGCCAGAGGGTCCTGGGAAAGGATGAACATCTGTTTCTTGGACCCGGCCATTCCTTCAATGAACTCGCCGGCGAAGTCGCCGTTGTCAGGCTGCATCTTCAGGCGGTATGAAAGAGTTGCAGGGTTGAACGTGACACCGATGGACCAGTCGCCCCTCTTCGGTGAGAAACGGGGAGCCTTCCGGATGGTGCCCGTATAGGTCATCATTTCACCGGACTCGCTGCCGTTTCCCTGCGCCTTCGCGCCCATCGAAATTAAAGTCAATGCCGCAAGGCTCATTATCAAGTATTTTTTCATCATATAGTCGATTTAAAGTTAGCTGCCGACTCCGGTGCCGCAAGCCCATGACTTGCGGACTGGAGGTGCAGAGATGTCATCACTACTGGACCAGGCCGGACTCACCATAATACGCGACAGGCTTCATATCCAGCTTGAAGTAAGCCGCTGTGCCGCAAGACAATGTCTTGGCGATATCAGCATGGAAATAAGCACTGGTCTCTACAGAGCCGCCATTGTCCTTGCTGGTCTTGGCAGTACCGGTTCCCCTGCATTCAACTCTCACCTCAAGAGTCTGTCCTACAGGGCATCCGAGAGTGGTCTCGAAATAACCGTCCTGACGGACCTTGACAGTTTTGAGGGCATATTCCACATTTCCCTTGTCATCTTTCTGTCCGTAGAAGATATTCACAGGCAATCCCACCTCTGCAGGAGAAGGGTCCGATCCCGTAGGAGCATATCTGACATGACCGCACACAATGCTCTTCACCGGGATATTCTCCTCGGTAAGGTCAGTCGGGTCAACGTGCTCACAGGACACGCATGCGGTTCCTGCCAATGAAGCGATAACCAGAAGTCCTGCAAGACCTTTCATCTTGGCGATGGATATTTTCCTGAATTCCTTGAGCATCGGTTCCAATGCGAGGGAAGCTTTGCGGGCACGCAATCCTGCCGCCTTGTTTCCCATCTTCTCCTGTGCTGTAGCGTCGCGAAGCATCGACTCCGCCGCCTTCTTGATTTGTTTCAAAAGTTCTTCCATAATAACCATAATAAAGTGTGTATTAATTAATTATTTATAATTATATAATTATTTAGTACGTCGTAAAAGTAAAAGTTTTCATATTACCGAAATCATCCGAAAAAATAAGTCTAGTCGCTGGGCCACTAGAAGTAGGATATTCCCGTATGAATCTTTCGTGATACAGGTAATATTCATAAGGATTATCCTGTTTAGCCGAATTAGTGACTATGATCCTAGGGAAACGATATAGCACATTGCCAAACTTCACTCTAACGAAAATGCTTCCATCTGAGAATAGCTCTGACTTTGGAATTTTAATACTCTCGCTGCTTCCATTATTATAATCAATAAACAGGTTGCCCTTATTCTTACCAATTTCAAAGCGGGTATCCGAATCGAATTTCACCCATTCACGAATATAGAAACGAGCAGATAGAGCCGTGCCATAATCATCTTTGGCTTCTATTGAATAGTACTCAGGTTCTTGATATTTAGTGGGATACTTTTTTGTGAAAACACCAAAGATATTCCAAGGCCTCAGCACATTAATTCTAATGTCATCGAATTCACCGATATAACTATGGTTCTTGCTCTTTTCTATCGCCGACGCCCAAATCTGATCCCAATATGCTTTGTCAACAATAGGTTTTCCTGCTGCAGATGTTGCGATTTTAAGATAGGTGCCTGCATCGTTTTTCAATGGCATACCATCCATCACTTCACTCCAATATCCGCCAGTGGGATCCACATTACCATAACTATAATAGAGTTTGGCGCCGTCCGGGAAATGGAATTTTGCCGAACTGATATATATCTTCTTGACCTGCCCGATTTCGTCTTCCACAGAAATCGGCATAGCTTCCATTTTGCGGTTAGGAGTGAATTCGATGGACATCAACGAACCGGAGCTGTTGTTATTCAGTTTCGTCGTACCGTACACACTACCCAGGACACCGACATTTTCCCACTTCAGGCCGTCATAGGAACTATCAACTGTAAGCTTCGCAATATCAATCGTAGCGGTCTTGCCGATATCCACCTTGGCGTTGCTGGTATATGACTTGCCGTCCACAGTCACCCTCAAATTCTGAACTCCACTGAAGGCATTAGGACTATCAATGAAGATCTTATGTGTGAGCCTGTTGCCGGCATCGTCGGTGCAGACAAGGGTTGCCGTCTTGCTGCCGCTGAAAGTAGTAGTAGAAATCGGAGTGACGACAACACCGCTGGCACCGGCTGTGGCAAGCCTGCATTCACACGAAGGAGATTCGATTGTCCACTTGAAATTAGTGAATGTGGAGAGGTAATTTCCGGAAGCATCCATAAGGCCGAACGCTTCATCGTTTCTGCCGTCATATGATGCACGGATTGTCGTGCTTTCACCTACAGGTTCAATCTTGCCACCCACCCGGATACAGATCTTCGTCCCAGCCGGGAATGAAGCCTTGGATACCCTGACCGTGAAACTTCGTGTATTCTTACCGGTTTCATCCGTAGCCGTAATCTCCGCGGAACCATACTCACCGAATGTCTGTATTTCCGCCACAGGTGAAACACCTTTTCCATCGACAGTTCTTGGAGTAACCTTGGCTACAGCTTCATTGCTGCTGGTCCAGCTGGCATTGACAGCAGGATTGATCTGCACCTCGGCATTGGCATTTCTGCTCATTTCCTCCACATCTTTCACGGCTTCATCCGTGTATATCCAACAAATCTTCGTCTCAGACGTAAAAGGATGCACACCCTTGTTGATGGTAAATGTCTTCTCATATTTGATTCCATCCTCATTCAAGGCGACAGATATCTTTGCGGAACCCGAAGTGCTTCCCTCAACCACCTCTATGTTTATCTTGGATTCACTGCGAAGCCTTTTTGAAACAGAAATCACACTGGTCTCGTCTGACGTTACGGTCACCGCTGACTCGGTAAGCGTTCCGCCGTCTTCCCTTATCATCTCTACAGTGCGGTACCCGTTAGGAGCAGGCATTCCCATATCCAGAAGATCGAAAGAGCCTCCATTCTCGATGGTCACGTATCCGTCCGATTCCGACCTTCTCTTGAGCGAAAACAAAGTAGGATATACGGTAACCTTGATTTTTCTTGTAGTGGAAATATTCTCAGCATATGCAGATATCGTACATGAGCCTTCTTTGGCGGCCTTGATATAGGCAACACCCTGATTGACCTCGACATATGCAATGCCCGGGTTATCAGTGTCCCACTGGAGGGATGCGGCATTTGCGTTCTCCGGCTGCACTGTAAGTCTGACAGGAGTCGGCATATCCAGATATGCACTCATAGACGAAGGCACACCAAAACTGGTCACAGGCACTGCCGTAACTGTAACCTTGACACTGGCACTTACGCTCTCATATTTGGCATGTACGGTGGTCGTGCCGGGAGCATGGGCTTTCACGCGCCCGTTCTTCACGGTCGCAACGTTCTCGTCATCAGATGTCCACTCCAGAGCCACCTCGTATTCTGCTTCCGCAGGCACCGTAGAATATTTGATCAGTTCTGATTCACCCTGCATGATGGTCATCGTGCCGTTTTCAGGATGCGTGATGACAATCTCACGCAATTCGGAGCTCCCGCCATTTTCTTTCTTGCAGGAGATCGGAGATAACGATATCAGCACCATGACAAGTACCATGAGATATCGCATTGACTTGATTTTGAAATTTGCTAACATGGTCGATCAGTTTTATTTCGGGTTAACAATATAGTCTTGTTCCGCACCGTCGCAGGTCCCGGAAGAGAATCGTTTTTGCAAAATTATGCCTGCAAAGCCCCCGAAACAATACGTAACTTTACGTATTTTTATTACGTAGGTATGCCTACAGCACCATAAAAAGCAGTTTTCGATTATCGGCAAAAAGCCACAAGGGAATGCCTTGTTTCCTCCCAAAAATCACTATATTTGTCCCGGACCACACCGACCGGGATATGAAAAAAGCGATTACCCTAATATTTTTGGCCGTTCTTTCCGTGCTTAACCTGTCAGCAGCAGAGATAGATTCGCTCTTCAGCAGATGGGAGGAAGCGACGGGAATGCATCGTATCCGCCTCGGAAATGAACTTCTCTCCTTTGGATACGACGAGGGTCTTGTTTCCGAGAAAAAATCTTACGGCAGAAATCAGTCCATCGAATCAGAGGCACGCATATACGACATGATGTCATATTATTTCTACATAAATGACAAGCTCGACGATGCGCTGTCCACTGCCCTCATAGCACTTCCGCTCTGCGAGAAAAGCGGAGACGAGCAGTTGCTGGGAAACTGTATAAACAACATCGGAGTCTTCTATCAGAGGAAGGGTCTTTTCGGTCAGGCCATCACCTATATGGAGAGGGTATATAATCTGGACCTGAAGTCGAAGGACAAGAGCGGAATGAGTTCTACGATGAATAACCTCGCCACCCTCTATCTCGCTACAGGACAGCCGGAAACGGCATTGAGCTACGTCCTTCCGGCGATAGAGATGGAACGGGAACTCGGTGACAGGGAGAGACTTGCAATCCGTCTCGGACTGGCATCTGACATCTGGCTCGAAATGGGGCAGATTGAAAAGGCACGCTCATGCGTGGATGAGGCGTACAAACTGGACCACGAAGACAAGCGCGAAGGAAATGCTGCGATACGGCTTTCACAAAAAGCGTCGGTACTGATTGCGCTCGGAGAGGACATCGAAGCGGAAAAGTGTCTTATCGAGGCGATTCCGATTCTGGAGAAAAAGAACAACATCACTTCCATAGCCATCTGTTACAACCAGCTCGGGCAGCTCTACTACAAGGAGGAACTCTACAAATTAGCGGAAAGGACTTACAGACAGGCTTATGAACACGCAAGCAAAGCCGGAAGTGACTACGTGAAGAAAAAGTCGCTGAGCGGTCTTTGGCTGTGCCAGAAGTACCTGGGCAAGCTGGAGGACGCGCTCCACACATTGGAAGAATATACCCAGCTGACTGAAAAAATTGCGGATGACCGTGCAGATTCGGCTGTGGAAGATTTCCGCGTGAGGTATGAGACCAAGGAGAAAGAGGACAAGCTGATACGCGAGCAGGAAATGTCGAAGGTCAAACTTGTAGTAGTCATCTGCCTGTCAGTATTTTCACTGTTGCTGTGCGTCCTGCTGGCATTGAGTTACCGTATGCTCAGGATCAGACGCCGCCAGGCGAAGATCCTCACCAAGAACCAGGAAGTGAAGAACAAGCTGCTTTCTCTCGTTCCCGCGATTTCGGACAATACCAAGTCGGAAATACTGAAGGAAATCGTCGATAATATCGAGACAATGGATGATGTTCCGAAGATGACGAGCAGGGAGCTTGAAGTTGTGAAGCTCTGCTGCGAGGGTCTGACATCGAAAGAGATAGCCGGAAAGCTCAATGTTTCCGTGCGTACCATAGACACTCACAAGAGCAACATATTCAAGAAACTCAGCATATCCAGCACTCTGGAGCTTGTCAAGTATGCTGTCAAGGCCGGAATCTATACTCCTCAGAATTAAAAGTTTCTGATTTTACAGGGTCGGGCGCAAAAAAATCTTTAAGATCAGGAGAGACTGCAGCAGGAGCAGGTTGCAGAAAAGGTTTCTTCTGTAGAGAAATTCTTCAACGAAATCCGCCGTCCTGTTTGCATCGATACTCTTCGCGCCGAAAATGGGAATCTACATCTACCTGATCCCTATCCCGGTCGCTGGATATATATTCGCACCATTGTATCTACTATATTGCTGGTACATGGCGAAGCGAAACATGGACAATATCGGGCACACCGCACATTTCTGGGGCGCAGTCTACGGGATACTGTTCCCG
>JAXDUM010000007.1:0-17213 GCA_034089285.1 Candidatus Cryptobacteroides sp. | reverse complement strand
GGCCAGTTCGGCGTGGGATTCTATTCCGCGTTTATGGTCGCGAAGAAGGTGACGATTGAGTCTCTTTCCTGGAAAGAAGGCGCTAATGGCGTGATCTGGAGCTGCGAGGGCAACCCGGAGTTCGAGATGGGACCTTGCGAGAAGGCTGACAGAGGCACCGTCATCACTCTTTACCTTGACGACGAGGCCGCCAAGGACTACGGCACAAAAGGCAAGATCCAGCAGCTTCTGGACAAGTACTGCAAGTTCATGCCGGTTCCGGTCGTCTTCGGCAAGGAACAGGAATGGAAGGACGGCAAATATGTCGACACCGACAAGGACAACGTCATCAACAAGATCGAGCCTCTGTGGACCCGCAAACCTTCCGAACTGAAGGAAGAGGACTATATGAAGTTCTACAGGGATCTCTACCCGATGAAGGAAGACCCTCTGTTCTACATCCATCTGAACGTGGACTATCCGTTCAACCTCACCGGAATCCTCTACTTCCCGAAGATCAAGGACAGGATGGCGATCGAGAAGAACAACATCCAGCTTTACTGCAACCAGATGTTCGTCACCGACCATGTGGACAACATTGTCCCTGACTTCCTGACCCTTCTCCACGGAGTGATTGACTCTCCGGACATTCCTCTGAACGTTTCCAGGAGCTATCTCCAGAGCGATTCCAATGTGAAGAAGATCTCAGGTTACGTGACCAAGAAGGTAGCCGCCCGTCTTGAAGAGATATTCACCTCAGAGAGAAAGACTTACGAGGAGAAATGGGACAATCTCAAACTCTTCATCGAGTATGGTATGCTGACCAATGAGGAGTTCTGCGAAAAGGCCCTGAAGTTCGCCCTCCTGAAGAATGTGGACGGAAAGTATTTCAGCTTCGACGAGTACAGGACAGCTGTCAGCGGCAACCAGACCGACAAGGACAACAAGGTCGTGTATCTCTATGCTACCGACAAGGATGCCCAGTACTCCTTCATTGAGGGAGCGGAGAACAAGGGCTACGATGTGCTCCTCATGGACTGCGAACTCGATGCACATTATGTCAACCTCCTCGAGCAGAAGCTTCAGGACTGCCGTTTCTGCAGGGTGGACTCCGATTCCATCGACAATCTCATCCCTAAGGAGGACAGGAAGCGCCCTGAGCTCTCCGAGAGCGAGAAGGAGGATCTCGGCACCCTCTTCAAGGCTGCCCTTCCGGCTGAGTATGAGTATGTTGTGAATGGTGACAATCTCGGTGTGGATGCCGACCCGATTCTCATTACCCAGAATGAGTTCATGCGCCGCTACCGCGAGATGAGCTCGATGGGCGGAGGAATGAATTTCTACGGCTCCTTCCCTGCGTCTTACGACATTACTGTAAACCTTGAGAACCCTCTGGTGAGCAAGATACTTGAGGCCAAGAATGCCTCTGTGAAGCCGCAGGCTGAGGTAACTCCGGCTGACCCGGAAATCCTCAAGGCCGGCGAGGCCAAGGATGCCACCGATGAGCAGAAGAAGGCTGCCGAGGATGCCAGAGCGGCAGAAAGGGAGGCCCGCAAGGCTGCTTCGGACGAGCACAAGTCTGAAATCGAGGAGTTTGCCGCCGGCAATGAGATTCTCCACCAGGTAATCGACCTGGCGCTTCTCGCGAACGGAATGCTGAAAGGCAAGGCTCTCAGCGAGTTCATTGCCCGCAGCCGCAAGGTTGTCAGCGACGCCTATCTGAAGTAACGGAAGGTATATGGATAAGAATGAGGGACTTGCGAAAAAGCAAGCCCCTTTATTTTTTACAGTTTCACGACCTGAACCTGCTCCACTCCCTCAATGGAGGAAATCCGCGAGATGGCGCTGTTCAGCTCGGTGGCGGAATGGATGCCGAAGTCGATGGTGCTGCTCACTATTTCGTCCTCTGTCCTCGTGTTGAAGCCAGTCATCGAAATGCGGCTGCCTTCGACAATGCGGTCGATAATGTCCTGCAGGAGATGATATCTGTCGATGGCGGTGACCTTGATTCTGACAGGATAGACTATCCCGGGATCCGCCTTGAAATCCTCTACGGCAACTATGGTATGCCCCCTTTCAGAGGCGGTTCTGATGGCATCAGGGCAGTTTCTGTAGTGGACGGTAATGTTGCCGTGTCCGTCCTCGAAACCGATCAGTTCTCCGCTTTCAGGAAGAGGATGGCAATGCGGGCAGAGGATGTAAGGCTGCCTGACCTGCTTCTTGAGATAGCTTGCAATATGCTTTTTCGCCTTGTATGTCACGACTGACTTCAGCCAGTCATCCTTCGGGTGAATGTCGTCGGAAGTGTATATTTCCACGCTGTCTCCACGGTGCAGGGTCGCGCGTATGCTGCAGAGTCTGCCGTTGATTCGGGCATATTTGGCGTGGTCTCCAATGTCGGTATGGACTCCGTATGCGAAATCCAGGGCGCTCGCTCCCTTGGGCAGGGTCACCGGCTTGGCCTGGGTCGTATAGACCACGACGTCTTCATTGTAGAGGGAGTCGTGGATGCCCGGCATCATTGTCTCCGGGTCCTCTGACAGTTCCTTCAGGACGGATGTCAGCCTCTTGAGCCATTGCTCCTTGCTCTCCAGGATACAGCCGTAATAGGACTGCTCCCTCATTGCCTCCGAGCTGATGTGGAATTCGTCGATGTTGCCGTACGGGTTCAGGAGCTTGAAATGCACTGACTTGTATCCGTTGGCTTTCGGCTGGGTCATATAGTTGGTCAGGCTCCCGGACTGCTCCCTGTACACACTCGCCAGCATTGAATAGATTTTCAGGGCGATGTCCTGGTCCTCCATCTTCATTCCGGTAACCTTTTCCACGTCCTCGGCACGGAATACCGCGCGGATATAATGCTTGAACGGCACGTGATAGAAGTCGCAGGACCTTTCCTGCATCTCCCTCCAGATGCTGTAAGGCTTGCGGTAGCGTATGTCCCATCTCACCGCATATCCGAATCTGGCCGAGACTATCTTCTTGCATTCCTCCATGAAGAAATCTGCGGAATTCTTCGTCCTCGTCCTGTCGCTTTCGAGATTCTGTTCCAGATTGCTGTATTCCAATGGATTAAGGAATTTGAAGGCCAGGTTCTCCAGCTCCGACTTCACTTTGTAGAGACCGAGGCGGCCTGCCAGAGGGGCGAAGAAGAACTGGGTCTCCGAAGCGATCTTCCACTGCTTCTGGGGCTTCATCGAGTCCAGTGTCCTCATATTGTGCAGGCGGTCCGAAAGCTTGAGTATCAGTACCCTTATATCGTCCTGAACTGAGCCTAGAATGTGCTGGAAGTTGTCCACCTGGTGCTTGTTCCTCTTGGTCACCGCATCCACGAGGAATGCCACGTCCGGTCCGAAACGCGCGCTGATTTCCTCAATTGTGTGGTCAGTGTCCTCGACCACGTCGTGAAGCAGGGCGGCGCAGACAATGCTCGGGTCCCTCTGCCTCATCTCCCGCACGACTATCATGGCGACTGCAAGCGGGTGAAGGATGTAGGGGAGTCCGCTTTTCCTTTTCTGCGGCCTGTGCGCCTCCTCGGCCAGTTCATAAGCGTCTTTTACCAGAGCGCGTGCTTTCTCATTGTCGGAGTCGAACTCGGGGAGTGATTCGAACAGCGCATCCCTGGCGTCGGCCACCATCTTAGTGTAATCCATATTGTGTCTTTTATTTCAGTGAGGGCAGAACCGTTTTCCCGGCCTGCCCGCATTGACACAAATCTATGAAATATTTGTGGATACTCCAAGTTATTTTTCCGAGAAGTGGCCGGCTGCCCTGAGAAGATGGCGGATGCCGCTCGAAATCTCCTGGGTTTCCTGAAGCATTGTCAGATATACGTAGGAGACCGTGATGTTCTCCTGCTCCGACTGCATCCTGTCCACCTGCCTGCTGCGCAGTTCGGAAACGCTTTCCTTGAACTCCCTGCACTGCTCCCTCAATTTCTCGATATCCCTGAGGTCGTCTGTGGCAATGATGTCGGCAGCCCTCCTGAGCAGGTAAAGCAGGGTGTCCCTCATCGGGAGAAACTCCTTGACTCTCTCTTCCGGAAGCGGGGCGAAGTTGTTGTCGACGTGTTCCTCGCACGGGTCGCACATTCTTCTGAGACAGTAGAGAATATCCTCGCAGCTGTTGCTCCCGAGATGAACCCAGGTGTTCTTCTCAATGGCGATTCCCGGGTCTATCTTCCTGATGCACAGCATATCCTTCCTCCTGACCTGTTTCAGCTCCATCCTCTCCTTTCTCAGTCCTGAGGTGGCCTTCCTGAGCAGTCCGAGATTCTCGCATACGAATCCGTCGGTGATGTTCAGATATGCCTCATTGGCGAATTCCAGGAAGGAAGCCGCATTCTTGTTATAATGCGAGCAGAAGAGGCTGAGGCACTCGTTCTTGTCTTCGGATGACATTATCTTTTCGAAAAGCATGTCTCCCTTGTCCTCGGCTTTCCTGCGGGTGAAGGCAATGTGGCTTCTTACCAGCAGGAAGATGGCGAG
This sequence comes from Candidatus Cryptobacteroides sp., assembly GCA_034089285.1. Lineage (GTDB taxonomy): Bacteria > Bacteroidota > Bacteroidia > Bacteroidales > UBA932 > Cryptobacteroides. Next base: position 12,747 of record JAXDUM010000007.1, on the reverse strand, counting down.
GGCTATGAGCAGTCCGGCTGCCACCATTCCTCCGGCGCACATCAGAAGACCTGTGAGGAAGCTGAGAATGAAGGCGGCTCCGGCTGTTATCAGCCATCCTCCGATTACGGAGATGACGCCTGTGATGCGGAATACGGCGCTGTCCCTTCCCCAGGCCCTGTCGGCGAGGGAACTTCCCATCGCTACCATGAAGGTCACATATGTAGTGGAAAGAGGCAGCTTGAGGGATGTTCCCAGGGCAATGAGAAGGCTGGCAAGGACGAGATTGACGGTTGCCCTGATCTCATCGAACGCCGCCCCTTCAGGGAGAACTTCATTGTTCTTGAAACGGGTGTCAGCCCAGTTGCGGAATTTCTCAGGGATAAATCCGGAAATCACCGTGCCGGCATTGATCGAAGCCCTGACCAGCACTCTGGCTGCTCTGGATGAACCGAACATCTCATCTCCGTCTCCCTGCTTTGACAGGCCTACCGAAGTGTTGACCACATTGAAGGCCTTCTTGGATGTGGCGAGGGAGATGACCATTATCGCTCCTGCGGCAATGAGGATGATCGGGGAAGTCGAGGCCGGTCCGTCAAGTGACGACATCATATGACCGGAAGCGTCGCCTCCGCCGTTGGCCGTAAAGTCCCTGAATGCATCCAGGCCTGCCAGCGGCACGCCGATGAAGTTCACAAGGTCATTGCCTGCGAAAGCCATTGCCAATGCGAATGTGCCCAGCAGTACCAGCACTTTGAAGACATTGACTTTCAACAGATAAAGTATGTGGGACAGGATTCCCGTCACAATCGCGCAGCAGAGGCAGATGAGCCATCCGTGCGACTGTATCCATCCCGGGGTCTCAGGGCTGATGAAGGCCACGTTCTTGAGGCCCTTGATGAGCATGAACCATATGAGGGCGGTTGCGGCCAGCCCTCCGAAAATGCCGATTTTCCATTTCAGTCCCGGCCCTTTGTATGAGAATGTGAAAACGAGCCTGGCGATATACTGGACAACGGTTCCGAAGAAGAAGGCGATTGCCACCGATACGAAAATCGCGATTATCATCGACAGCGCCTTGCCGGTGTTCATCATCTCCATCATGTTGACTCCCTGGTCCGAGAATGACTTGACCAGAGCCATCGCGAATGTTCCTCCGAGGAGTTCGAATACCATTGACACTGTCGTGGATGTCGGCAGGCCGAGGGTGTTGAACACGTCCAGGAGAATGACATCCGATATCATCACCGCGAGGAAGATGAACATCACTTCCCGGAATGAGAACATTGACGGGTGGAAGACTCCGTGTCTTGCAACCTCCATCATTCCGTTGCTCATCGAGGCTCCGAGGAATACGCCGGCCGCAGCCACTATTATTATGGTCTTGAATGTGGCCACGCGGGCTCCGATGGCGGAATTGAGGAAGTTTACCGCGTCATTGCTGACTCCGGAGATCAGGTCGAAGACGGCCAGAACGAAGAGGAAGGCTGTGAAACCGAGATAGATGCTGTCCATAAATTATTGTGTTTCAGGCAGCAAATTTCGGCAAATCGTGTTATTTGAATGTTTGGGAAATGTTAAGATTCTGTTGCGCAGCCTTCGAGTGTCAGTATGTCGATCTGAGGCCAGGCCCCGATTCTGAAAGGGATGTTGCTGCCTGTTCCGGTATTGACATGAATCTTGACCCCGTTTTTCTCATACAGCCCTCCCCATTCGTCGAACAGGAACATCGACGGGGAGAAGGGACCGATGCGGCATTGCATTGCGTGGGTATGGCCCGAAAGCGTTATGTCCGCAGAGGCCTGAGGCATTATGTCGGAGTGCCAGAATGACGGGTCGTGGGACAGCAATATCTTGAAAATGCCTTCAGGAAGGCCTTCGGAGGCCAGCTTAACGTCTCCATTGCATGGGAATTGCGGCTGTCCCGCATATTCGATGCCTATCAGGGCCAGGCTGTCTGCTCCCCGGTGGATGATGACATTCCTGTTGAGCAGGAGTTCCAGACCGGCCTCTTTCTCCAGATTCTGGAGTCTCGATATCGCATTGTCCTGCTCTTCAGGGGTATAATCGGCATAACCGCAGTAGTCGTGGTTCCCCATTATGGCATAGACTCCATCCGGTGCCTCCAGCCTGTCCAGCTCCTCCGTGAACTGGACGAGCTCTTCCGGATAAATGTTGATGATGTCTCCGGTGAAGACTATGAGGTCCGGCCTGCGGGCATTGATGCTGTCAACTATTTCCCTTACCTTCTCCGGGGCATAGCTGTATGTGCCTATGTGCAGGTCGGAGATCTGGGCGATGCGGTATCCCCGGAATGACTCCGGAAGACGTTCGGACCGGATCTCCGTTTCCCTGACGACAATGTGCTTCCATCCGTATGTGAGGCCGGCAATGCCGGCCGCCAGGGTCATTGCCCCGAAGACCAGGCCTGCGGCAATGCCCGCCTTTCTGCCCCATCTTGTGTATCTGTGGAGGCAATTGCCTGTGAACGAGAAGAATGCGAATACAGTGAACGGGGCGAAGAAGGCTATGATGAGGCCTGACAGGGTGTAGATCTTCCAGATGGATATCTTCGAGTAGGACATCCATACCATTGATGCGAGCAGGAATGCGTAGGGTATCCAGTAAACCAGTTTCCATGCCATCCGGCGATGTCTTATATGGGCATGCCAGACATATACTTCAGCCAGCGCTACGGCTATGATGCAGAAAATCAGAAATTCCATCTTTTACGGATTTTTTGAAGATTACTTAGGGCGGGGAAGAGAGAATGCAAATTCCAGACCGCCGCTTTCTCCGTTCCTGACACTTATCCTGCCGCCGTGGAGCATTACGGCGTTCTTTACGATTGACAGTCCGAGCCCGGTGCCTCCAGATTTTCTCGACCGTCCCTTGTCCACCCTGTAGAACCGTTCGAAGAGATGGCCAAGATTCTCTTCCGGGACACCGGAACCGTTGTCGTTGAAGATGAAATGGTTCCATTCCCTGTCCTGATTGCGGCATTGGACAGTGATGGAGGTGCCTTCTCCGGCGTAAGCTATGGCATTGTCAATCAGATTGCTGAATATGGATTGGACGAGGTGGCGGTTGCCGCTCACGAGAGTTCCGGGGCTGATCAGAATGAGCAGCTTCATCTTCTTTTCCTGCAGTTTTGAAGATGCGTCTCCTGCAAGTTCCTCCAGCATTTCCTTGATGTCCAGTGTCTCCATCTCGAAAGATGTGCCGGCCTCTTCGATTCTGGCCAATGTGGTGATGTCGTCCGTCAGCCTGCCGAGCCTTTCGCATTGCGCGCGGCAGCGCTCCAGGAATCCCTGCATTGTCTTCCGGTCCATGTCCGGATTGTCCAGAACGGTTTCGATATATCCTCTGATGCTGCTGACAGGTGTCCTGAGCTCGTGGGCGGCATTCTGGGTCAGCTGCCTCTTGAGCCTGGTCTTGTCGTCCTCGCTGTTCTGAAGCTTGGCGTACAGATGCACTATCTCGGAGGAAATGCCACCCAGCTCGTCGTCTGTGAAGGGGATGTCGGAATTGCTGATGTCCTGACCGGATGCTGCCAGTCCTGCGAATTTTCTCAAATTGGTGATATTGAGGCTGATGCGTCTGATATGGCGATAGAAGATGAAGAGGAGTATGATTGAAAGCAGGATTGCTGTCCACAGGTATCCCTTGTCGGAAACCAGCATGTTCGCTAGGTTTACATCGTATTTGTGGGCTGTCCTTACGATGATTCCGTCTTCGGGATAAGCTGTCGCCGAATAAAGCCAGAGTCCGCCGACGGTCTCCGATTCACGTTTCAGGCTGAAGCCCCTTCCGGTCTCCATGGCTTCCCGGATTTCCTTCCTCCCGGAATGATCCGGCAGGCTCCCCGTTTCACCGGCCATGCTGTCGTACCTGACCCTGCCGGCATTGTCCAGGACAGTCACCCTGACATCCTCCCGCACGGCGATTTCCCGGTATCCGGCGGTGTCCTGTTTCGAGGCAAGTATGCGGATATCGTTGTTGAATCCCTGCAGCTTGGTGTCAATCAGGTTAATGCGGTAAGACCTCTCCCTGGAGTACTGGAAAATGATGAAGGTTCCGGCAAACAATGCGAACAGCAATGTTACCGTAATCATCAGATTCATTCCCAGGGAGGTGACTGCAGCCGTCTTTTTCATTGGATTTCAAAGCAATATCCGTATCCGTGGCGGGTGGTCACCCATTTCCCGGCCGTATCTCCAAGCTTTTTCCTGAGATGTGTAATGTTGACATCGACAGTCCTTCCTATGACAATCACGTCTTCGGGCCAGACCTTCTTCAGGATTTCTTCCCTGGAATATACCGTGCCCGGATTGGAGGCAAGGAGCAGGAGAATCTCGAATTCATTCCTTGTAAGATCCACCCCTTTCCCGTCGATGAAGGCCTTCTTGCTGTTTGTGTCGATGCTGAGGCAGCCGAGGGTGATGGTGTCAGTCCTTTCCGACTGGTTCGCGACCTTCCTGAATACGGAACCTACCCTGAGCACTACCTCCTTCACTGAGAACGGTTTCCTGATATAGTCGTAGGCTCCTGTCTCGAGGCCGTGCACCACGTCCTCCTCCCTGTCCTTGGCCGTTATGAAAATGACGGGAATCGATGCCGTCCCGGGATTCTTCTTCATCATTTCGGCCAGCTGGAATCCGGAAATGCCTTCCATCATCACGTCCAGAAGGATGAGGTCGTAGGATGAAAGCCCGCGCAGAAGGGCGTCCTCGGCCGAAAGGCTTATGTCGGCCGTGTATCCGGCCTTTTCCAGATTGTACCTGAGGATCTCGCAGATGTCGCTTTCGTCATCCACAATCAAGATTCTTTTGTTTTCCATTTATTTTATCATTGTTCTGATATTCGCGGCACCAGCTCTTCAGCCCGCATTCCGCGCAGGATGGCTTGCGCGCTGTGCATACATACCTGCCCTGGAGAATCAGCCAGTGATGGGCCCTGGCCCTCCGGTTCTCCGGGATATGCGATTCCAGATCCTTCTCCACCGCCTCCGGAGTCTTGCCGTCCGACAATCCAAGCCTGTGCGAGACTCTGAAAACATGAGTGTCAACTGCAATGACGGGTTTGTCGTAAATGATTGAGGCAATGACATTTGCAGTCTTTCTTCCCACTCCCGGCAGACTCATCAGCTCGTCAATTCCTGACGGCACCTCCCCTCCGAATCTTTCCATCAGCTGGGCTGCCATATCCAGCAGATGCCTTGTCTTGCTGTTAGGGTAGGATATGCTCCTGACGTAAGGAAAGAGGTCGTCGAAGCCGGCGGCAGCCATCTTTTCCGGTGTGGGGTAGGCTTCGAACAGGGCCGGGGTAGTCATGTTGACCCTCCTGTCAGTGCACTGTGCGGAAAGAATGACTGCAACGAGGAGCTGGAACGGACTTCCGAAGTGCAGTTCCGTCTCCGCAACCGGCATGTTCTCCTCGAACCAGGACACAATGCCTTCGTATCTTTCTTTCCTCGTCATTTCATTTCAATGCAGGCCTCGTCCCTGCAGACAAGTACCCTTCCGGGATATTTTTCGTAAATTGACTGATTGTGGGTGACCATCACGATGGCCGTTCCCTTCTCCTTGTTGATTCCGGTCAGGAGCCTGAGGATGCCGTCGGCCGTATCGCTGTCAAGATTGCCTGTAGGCTCGTCTGCCAGAATGACTTCCGGCTCGTTCAGCAGTGACCTTGCGATTGCGATTCTCTGCTGCTCTCCTCCGGAAAGCTGGTGAGGCATCTTATGGGCCTTGTGTGTCATCCCGACACTCTCGAGAACCTCCTGTATTCTCTTGCCAGCCAGCTCCCTGTCCTTCCATCCCGTGGCCTTGAGGACGAACTCGAGATTCTCTTCCACGCTCCTGTCCATAAGAAGCTGGAAGTCCTGGAATACCACTCCGACTTTTCTGCGGAGGTAAGGTATGTCCCTGTCCTTTATGCCGTTGACCTCATATCCGCAAATCCTGCAGCTTCCTTTTCCCAGCTTGTTCTCGGCAATGAGGGTTCTTATGATGGATGTCTTGCCTGTCCCCACTTTCCCGACTATATATACCATATCCCCGCGGTATACGTTCAGATTGAGACCGTAGATGACGGCGGATTCCGTATTCATTATGTCCGCATCCCGGAACGAGATGAGGGGCTCGGGACTGTTGTTGAACTCTTCCATTACAATTTCTCGTTATTTGAAGCGCATTCTCAAGATCGGCTCCACGGGGTGCGGAACCTGACAGCGCACGAAATTACGCAAAAAATCCAAATTGCCAATGCGCCGATGCCCTTTCTTTTCTATATTTGTGTGTCAATAATAATTGCGTGATGAAAAGAGAAACAATGTTGATGCTCGCTGCGGCATTCTTTACGGGCATTATGTCCATATCCTGTGTAAGAGACCGGAGGAACGGTTCGGAAGGGCTGGCGGTGGGTGATAAACTCCCTGAATTTCAGGCCGTAATGAATGACGGCAGTACAGTCTGTGTGCCGGATGATCTCAAGGGCGGAGTTTCCTGCATCGTCTTCTTCAATACCGGCTGCGCCGACTGCCGGCAGGAACTTCCTGTAATCCAGCAGCTCTACGATGATGTCGAGGGAGTATTCTTCCTTCTTGTCAGCAGGGCCGAGGACGAGGCCTCCATATCATCCTGGTGGGCCGCCAACGGTATTACCATGCCTTTCTCACCTCAGCCTGACCGGCAGATATACAGCCTTTTCGCTCCGTCCGTGATTCCCCGGATATATGTTTCAGACAGCAATGCCAGAATTGTCCGCACTTTCTCGGACAAGGATATGCCTTCATACGGGGAGCTGAAACAGATATTGATGGACTATTCCGCAGGGACAAAGGCTTCTCCCGGTTTTGTGCTCCACCGGTAGAGCCGGGCTCTGCAATATTCCTTGCCAGTCTCCCTGTCCTTTCCGTTCTCCGAGATGTACCACAGGCCCCTTCCGAGAGGGCAGAGTCCGGTCGATCCCCATCTGAACCGCCAGCCTGTGATTCCTGTCGTCTCGTCCACTGACGGGTTGATGAAATATGGCTCCTCTGGTTTTACCAGACTCAGCTGGAGTACTTTTTTCTTGTCCCTTCCGCCTGTGAGGGCAGCCTTGAACGGCTGCTGCAATGCCTTGAAGGCGAACAGGCTGTAGTTCGGGAAATCCGCTTTCCTGCCCTTGTACACGGCCAGGAAGAAGCAGTCCGTGTATTCGTCGTAGGCGAAGTTCTGGATACCGTAGTTTGTGTTTCCGGTGCGGAGGAAGTATTCTTTTTCCGGCTTTTCCGGGCCATCATGATGCGCCTCGCCGAAGATTACAGGTCTGGCGTATTTCTCAAGTTCCTTCAGGCTGTATCTGTGTATGACCTGGTAGTCGTTGTCAGTTCTGTCTGTATCGCCGTAGATTCCGTATCCCACGTAGAGATATTTCTCATCAGCCGCCGGCTTTCCAGCGCTGCGCCTACCGTACCTTGCCGCTTCCGGCTTGCCTATTGCCGGTCCTATGGTTACCCCGTCGATGCCGGAGCATCCGTAACGGTGCTCGAAATCTCCCGATTTGCTGCGGAATGCATAATCCTCAATGGCCTTCTTGATGCAGACTGTCCTGAGAACTTCATTGCCTTCCGGATCCATTCCGATGCCCTCGAGACGATCCACATCGATTATGGCAATGAAGAACCTGCTGTCGGCACGGCTTACGGTATTGACATTGAGGGTCTTTGCTATTCCTGCTCCGATTTCGTCGTCCTTGCATTCGAGCGAGGCATATACTTTCCTGGTCTCAGGGTTGAATGTCATTGCTCCGAGATGTCCCTGTATCCTGTCGATAGAGGCGAGGATGTTGCCCTGCATGTCAGTCTTTACGAAACGGCTCGTGAATGACATGTACATGCAGTTTTCGGCACTGTCGTAGGCGATGCCCTGAACGTGCTGTTCCTGACCTGTCACAAGTACGGTTTCAGGCAGGTCTGAGGCTGATACTGTCAACGAAAGTCCGATAAATGTCAAGATGATTGCGAGACTGTTTTTCATATTTATTCTTTTTCTTTTCAAATATATGAATTTTTTCTGATTTTCTTTGACTTTTTATTTTTATTGAATAAATTTGCAGATTGTTGAATGATTATACTGAAACTATGCAACCGAAACAAGACCGATTAAAGAAAATCAGGGAGATTATTGCTTCAAATAAAGTCAATAATCAGGATGCTATTCTCGACAAGCTCTCGGATGAGGGCTATTCGATAACTCAGGCGACATTGTCACGGGATCTCAAGATTCTTAAAGTTTCCAAGACTCCTGATGGGGTCGGGGGTTATTATTATGTACTTCCGGAAATGAGACTGATGAACGATCTGATTACCAGTCATCCTGTCTCTTACGGGTCTGATACCGTGTCCGGAGTCAAGAGCATCGAGTTTTCGGGGCAGATGTGCGTGATGAAGACCAATCCCGGCTATGCCAACATGATAGGCTCCCTGGTTGACAATTCGCTTTCCCATAAGCTGATGGGCACGATTGCGGGCGATGACACCCTGCTGCTGGTAATGCGTGTCCGCACCGATGTCAATGATATTCTGGCAGAATTGGAGTCCATTCTTCCAGGAATCTCCACGCGCAGAATCTGATTGCGTTTTTATAGCTTTTAGGATAATATTTTATTCAAAAGGTCGAATCATTCGACATGTTTACACTTTTTGCTATCTAAAAGGTAGCACGATGATTCTTTGCCTTCATCCTTTGCCAAATATTTATGTATATTTGCGTTGTGTGTGTTTCGCCACATAAATGTAAACTTTGCCACATTCTCTATTTGGTGAAATATGAGCAGTAAAGCATTAATTTATTGTGTTGCAGCTCTGTGCGTCCTGTTTTTGGGGCTTATTGCGGCTGTGGCGACTTTATATTCCGATGAAGGAGGCGGGGAGGAGATTTCCTATGAGATTCTCCGCTCCCGGGCCTCTTCGGCGCATCCTGTGCTCAACGCCGTGCCCTCTGACGCCGCCCTGGTTTTTTCAGGCCGGAATCTAGGCAGGGGACTGGGTATCACGGCTGACAGCTCATACGTGTTCGGCAAAGTGCTGTCCGGCGATTCAGATTCCTTCAGGACATTCATTTCAATGCTGGCCTCCCGTACTTCGGGCAGGGATCTTGGTCCGGCAAGAAACTCGCCTTTCTGCATTTCGCTGCATTTCAGCGGCAAGGCAATTCCCCTCCTCTGCTGCAGGGCAGGCCGGAACATGGATGACATCGCATCGGCTGCTGACAGTCTCCGGGCACTGGCCTCGGCAAATTCCGTCTATCTGGCTTTCAGGCAGGCTGAGCGCTCGGATGAGACGCAGTTCGATGGCGGTTGCATCTTGCTGGCCTCTCCTTCGGAATCTCTCGTCCACTCCGCTGAAAGACATATCGACAGTGGCTCATCGATCCTTGACAACAGGGACTTTGCCGCATTGGCTTCCGACATTCAGGGGGATTATGTCTTTTATTTCGACCATAATTATTCAAAGAGGCTGTCATCCTGCTTTCTATCAGGGCAATACAGGACTGCTGCGGGTTTCCTGTCGGGTTATTCGAGCTGGAGCGGGGCTTCTGTCGACAATCCGGACAATGGCAATGTCAGCCTTTCCGGAGCTTCCTGCAGCACAGGCCTGGCTTCGGATTATGCAAATGTGTTCACGGATTTGAAGCCTGAGCCGATTTCGGCATTCTCATTCCTGCCTGATTGTTCAGCCTGGGCCTCGGCATTGTCAATATCTGATTTCAAAGCCTATATTGCGGCATACAGAAGGTATCTGGATGCATCCGGCGGTCTCAAGGACTATAAATATCTGTCCACCCTTGCCAGGAGGCGGACCGGAAGTGACCCTGAAAGCTGGGCAGACAGCCTTGGCATCAGGGAAGTGTCAGTGGCCGGAGTTCCTGTCGGTGATTCCATTGTTCCGGCAATAGCCCTGAAGGTGTCCAATCCGTCTCCGGAACTTCTTTTCCAGCACGGGGCGGAGTACAGGAAATTTGATGGCGAGATTCTCCGCACTGATTTCGCTTCCTTTCCCGGCCTGCTTTTCGGCAAGCTTTTCGCCTCATCCGACACTCTGGCAATGTATTCGGACGGTTGGCTTGTATTCGGCAGCGCTCCTGCACTGGGGCATTTCAAGAGGGGAGCGGAGAGCATTTCCCTGTCCGGTTTCCTTGACAGATGCGGCAGCGGGGATATCCTCAGGAAGGATGGAGCAGCATTCATTTCCTATTTCGCAATGACCGGGGACAGGGCCGTTTCCTATTTCAGCAAAGGCCTGGCTGCAAGTGCGGTGAAGGCATTGTCCGGAATCACGTTCAGCCCTGTTTCATTCAGCCTGTATCCGGGTTCTGGACACAGATTCCGCCTCGACGTATCAAGGGTAAGGTCAGCTCTCCGGGACGGGAATATCGATTCGATGCTCAGGGATACCGTCATCATTGTGCCGGGCGGTCCGTTTACTGTGAAGAATTGCGGAACAGGCAGGCAGAACAGATTGTCGCAGAATAAGAACAACTACCTGGTACTCAGCGAGATGGATGGAAAGAGCCTGTGGGGTGTGCCGATTGGCGAACCGATATGCGGAGCTGTCGCCGAGGTGGATTATTTCAATAATGGAAAGATTCAGTTCCTGCTTGCCGCGGGTGACCGTCTCATCCTCATCGACAGGCTCGGAAGATATGTCCGTCCTTTCCCTGTCAAACTCCCTGAGAAGGCTCTTCTTGGGCCGGCGGTATATGATACGGGTGAAGGAAAGACTGTGGCCATCATCCATCCGGGCAACAGGGTCGGCATGTATTCTCCCGATGGAAAGCCAAGGCAGTGGTGGCGCGGCGCCGATCTCGGTGAGACCGTGAAGCAGCTGCCTGAACTGCTGTCAGCCGGAGACGGGAAATATTGGATAATGAGAACTTCAATTGCGGCATACATTGTTCCTTTTGAGGGAGGGAAGCCTATTTCTCCTGCTGACGGGGACAGGAGAATCCGTCCGGATGCCGAAATCAGGCCGGCCAGGGAAGGAAGTGTCACAGCAGTATGCCTCGACGGCAAGGAGAGAACCATAAGATTGACAAAATAATCAAGAATATCAATATGGAATTTCATTCAGTAAACAAAATTTTAGAAAAGAGTTTCAGGACTAACTGGGATCGTCCCGCATTGTCCAACTATAAGGGTCAGGATCTCGCTTACAGGGATGTGGCCAGAAGAATCGCCAAACTTCACATAGCCTTCGAGCAGTGCGGGCTCAAGAAGGGAGACAAGGTCGCCATCTGTTCAAAGAACCAGGCGAACTGGGGAGTATCCTTCCTCGCATCGCTGACATACGGAGCCGTTCCAGTTCCGATTCTTCACGAGTTCAAGCCGGAGAATATCCACCATCTCGTGAACCATTCCGAGGCCAAGGCGCTTTTCGTTGAGGATGCGATCTGGGAGAATCTCTCTGAGGCAGAGATGCCGGGACTTTATGTCGTAGTGCAGATCAACAATTTCAGTTTCCTGTACTCCAGGACATCCGAGATATCATCCGTAAGGGAGCATCTCAATGAGAGTTTCGGCAAGAAGTATCCGAACAATTTCGGCCCTGAGGACCTTGACTATTATGAGGACAGTGCTGATGAACTAGCTGTAATCAATTATACCTCAGGTACATCCGGATTCTCAAAGGGAGTGATGATTCCTTACCGCGCCCTCTATTCCAACATGGAGTTCGCACACGTTCAGGCATTGCCTGATCTTGGAAACCAGTCCGAGGTGGTGTCAATGCTTCCATCTGCGCATATGTACGGCCTGATGTTCGAGTTCCTCTTCGAGATGAGCGTGGGCGCCCATGTCCACTTCCTCACCAGAGTACCGAGCCCGAAGATCATCATGCAGGCATTTGCCGACATCAAGCCTCACATCATCATTGCAGTTCCTCTCATCATCGAGAAGGTATACAAGTCCAAGCTCAAGCCTATCATTGACCGCAACAAGATGATAATGAGCCTTCCTATCATCGACAAGGTGATTCAGAAGAAGATTCTCAAGGAACTTACAGCCGCATTCGGAGGCAACTTCTACGAAGTCATCATCGGCGGTGCCGCATTCAATCCTGAGGTAGAGGCGTTCTTCAAGAAAATCGGCTTCCCTCTCACTGTAGGCTACGGAATGACCGAGTGTGCCCCGATCATAGCCTATGCTGACTGGAAGGAGGCAAGGCTTACATCCTGCGGACGCGAGGTGATGAATATGAAGGTACGCATCGATTCCTCCGATCCGGAGAACATTCCGGGCGAGATCCAGGTTTCCGGACCGAATGTCTTCCTCGGCTATTACAAGAACGAGCAGGCAACCTCCGAGGTGACCACCGATGACGGCTGGTTCCGTACCGGCGATATGGGAATCATCGACAAGGATGGCTTCCTGTACATACGCGGCCGCTCCAAGTGCATGATTCTCGGCCCTTCCGGACAGAACATCTATCCGGAGGAGATCGAGGCTGTGGTCAACAATGTCAATTATGTCGTTGACTCACTGGTCATCGAGGACCATGGCAATCTCGTCTCCCTCATCTTCCCGGACTACCACCAGGCAGAGCTCGACGGACTCTCGAAGGAACAGCTCGAGGAAAGGATCAATTCGGCTCTTCCGGAAATCAACAAGCAGATTCCGAACTATGCGAAGATTTCCAAGATCGAGTTCCTTCCTGAAGATTTCGAAAGAACTCCGAAGAGAAGCATCAAGAGATATCTGTATCAGAGAAATTAACTATATTTGCAT
>JAXDUM010000006.1:0-17794 GCA_034089285.1 Candidatus Cryptobacteroides sp. | reverse complement strand
TTTGGAATAACCTCCCTTGAGCTGATTCATCGCTACCCGGTGGGCGGCCTTGTCCTGTGCGGCAATTACATCCGCAACTGCTTCAGCCTGAGCGAGATCCATCTTGCCGTTCACGAAAGCGCGGCGGGTGAATTCGCCAGGGCCTGCAGACCTTGCACCGGCATCCAGAAGAAGACTGAGGATTGTCTGTACGATGTATCCTGACGCATGACAGCTGATTTCTGCGGAATCCTCTCCGGTGTAGGAATGCGGGGCACGGAACACGCTCACAAGTACATTGTCCACAGTCTCGCCGTCATTGTCAAGGACGGTTCCGTACCTTATCCGATAGCCGTCTGTGGATGAAAGGGGAGTTCCGTTGCAGGTGACGACCTTGTCGGCAATGCTCAACGCTTCCGGTCCGCTGAGACGGATAACGGAAATCGCCCCTGTTCCTGGTATGGTGGCAGGGGCGCATATTGTATCTTGCTTGTTTATAGGCATTTATCTTGGAGATTCAGTGTTTTCCGGTTCCGTTTTCGGGCCATTCCATCCTAGAAAACCGCCCTCAAGCTCCACTACCTTGAACCCTTCCTTGGCAAGTTCCCCGGCCGCTGTCTTGCTGCGCCGGCCGCTTCTGCAATAGACTGCGACTGCCCTCTTCCTGTCCAATGAAGAAATGGCCAGATCTATGAAGTTTTCATCCATGACATTGATATTCAATGCATCAGGGATGTGGCCTTCTGCGAATTCCTCCGGCGTCCTGACATCGACCAGCTGCACGGTAGTGTCTTTCAGGACTTCCGCAAAGCCCTCATTGTCAAGGCTTTCAAATTTTGGTTGTGCCTGACAATTCCAGCAGAAGAGTCCGGCGATCAATGATGACATGATGATTGGGAATTTCATTTCAAATTTATTGCAAATCATTCATAAACAATGTATTCCATGCATCTGAAGGCATTCTCCAGTCGCCTCTCGGGGAGAGGGATACGGAACCGACCTTCGGGCCGTCCGGCAGGCAGGAACGCTTGAACTGCTGGGCAAAAAACCGTCTTACGAAGGTCCTGAGCCACTTTTCAATGACTTTGTCGTCGTACTGCCCGGCAAAAGCCTTCTTTGCGAGGAAGAGTATTTTGGACGGTGGGTATCCGAGGCGGAAGAAATTATACAGGAAGAAGTCGTGGAGCTCATAAGGCCCGACAAGATCCTCGGTCTTCTGGGATATTTCACCCTTCTCGTCCACCGGTTTAAGTTCAGGACTGACAGGGGTGTCAACTATATCCAGAAGTATCTCAGAGGCTGTTCTTCCGCCATTTTCAAGGGCGATGCCGCTGAGCTTCTTCTCTGCAGCCCATCTTACCAGGAAACGCACCAGGGTCTTCGGGATGCTCGAGTTCACGGCGTACATCGACATGTGGTCACCATTGTATGTGGCCCATCCCAGAGCAAGCTCCGAGAGGTCACCGGTACCTACAACGATGCCGCCCTCCTTATTGGCCACGTCCATCAGAATCTGAGTCCTTTCACGCGCCTGCGAGTTCTCGTAGGTTACATCTGTCAATGTCGGGTCTTGCCCGATATCCTCAAAATGCTGGGCTACAGCCTTGCCGATCGGAATCTCCCTCGCGGTAATGCCCAGTGCCAACATCAGATCCCAGGCGTTGCCCCTCGTCCTGCTGCTTGTTCCAAGGCCCGGCATAGTCACGCCGATGATGCGTTTTCGGTCCCAGCCAAGCTTGTCAAATGCAAGCACGGCCACGATCAATGCCAATGTGCTGTCGAGTCCTCCCGATATTCCAATGACGGCGGAACGGCAGTTGATATGCGCAAGTCTGGTCGCAAGGCCAAGGGTCTGGATGGCCATTATTTCCTCGCATCTTGCATCTCTTTCTTTAAGTGCCTCAATGTTTTCCAACGTGTCACCTGAAGAAACGCTATAGCCTGGGACAAACGGGTGTGCTTCAATGTGGCGGAGAAGTCTTGCGTTGAAATTAGTATCTGCCCCGGAGCCTGCCGGAATCCTGAGATAGCTGTCCGCAAGTTCGGCGTCCCTCTCCGCGACAGGTGAAATCAGGTGGTAAGTACTCTTCTGCTGCCTCAGTGTATGGAGTTTGTTCACATCGATGTCGGCGGTTATCATTGAGTTTCCCAATGTAAACCGTTCGTTCTCCGCCATAAGGCTGCCGTTCTCATAAATCATTGAAGATCCGGCGAATACGAGATCCTGAGTTGATTCACCGAATCCGCTGGAAGAATAGATGTATGCAGAAACAGTCCGAGCCGACTGCTGGCCTATCAGGCTCTTTCTGTACTGATGCTTCATCAGGACTTCATTGCTGGCCGAGAGGTTCACAATGATCTCTGCCCCTGCCAGGGCATGGTAGGATGAAGGCGGGGCCGGAGTCCACAGGTCTTCGCATATTTCTATTGCGAAAGTACTGTGAGACAATGAGAAAAGTATATTTGGTGAAATCGTTACTTTATGTCCGGCGTACAAAATGCTTTCTGCGCCGCTTTCAAAATGGCAATTCTTTCCGTCATCTCTCAGAAGGCCTTCGGAACGCCTGTCCTGGCTTATGAAATCGGCTCCGGATGCGAACCATCTCGACTCGTAGAACTCATTGTATGAAGGCAGGTGAATCTTCGGCACAAGGCCCCTCAGGCTGCCGTTCTGGATTACAGCTGCACAATTGTAAAGCCTGCCCCTGACCATTACCGGCACGCCGGCTACAATTGTAACCTTTCTGCCCCTCGAGAATGCCTTGATTTCCTTTATTCCTTCTTCAGCCTTCCTGATCAGAATTTCCTGCCCGAACAGGTCGGCGCAGGTGTATCCAGTCACGGAAAGCTCCGGGAATGCAATAAGCGAAACTTCCTCATTCTCAGCCTTTTCCGCCAATTTGAGAATCTCTCCTACATTGTATGCGACATCTGCCACCCTGACCGTCGGAACGCCGGCAGCAACCCTGAGAAAACCGTAATTTTCCATAGAATTTACAGTGATTCAATGAGTTTCTCAAACAATGCAGACATCTTGTCGGCAGCGGCGTTGGCGGCGATCACAACATCGTCTCCGTCATTTTTGTAATCTGCGTCGAACTCCACCTGGGCGGCATTGGTGATAACGGACATGCCGAAGACGGGGATTTCCGAATGCCTTGCCACAATAACTTCAGGAACGGTGCTCATTCCGACTGCGTCAGCTCCGATTGTGCGGAAGAAATGCCATTCTGCAGGGGTCTCGTATGAAGGCCCTGTTCCAGCGATATAAACACCTTCACGAAGCTCAAGTTTCATTTGAGATGCTATTTCTTTCGCTTTAGCAATCAATGATTTATCGTAAGGATGTGTCATATCAGGGAACCTTGGACCGAAGTCATCGAGATTAGGTCCGATGAGCGGATTCGGAAGAAGGTTGATATGGTCCCTGATAATCATCAGGTCGCCTACCTTGAAATCGAAATTTATGCCGCCGGCAGCATTGGAAACGAAGAGGTTCCTTATCCCTATGACCTTCATTACCCTGATCGGCAGTGTGACAAGCTCCATAGGATAACCCTCGTAATAATGAATCCTGCCCTGCATTGCAATGACAGTCTTCCCGCCCAGTTCTCCTACGATGAAATTGCCCTTGTGGCCTATTGCAGTGGAAACCGGGAATCCCGGAATTGTCCTGTAAGGAATCACGATAGGATCTGCGATTTTCTCGGCAAGCTTGCCGAGACCGCTTCCGAGGACAATGCCCACCACAGGCTGCCTGCCCTGCAACTGACTCCGCAGATATTCAGCGGCGTTCTGTATTCTTTCTGCTCTATGGTCCATATCTTTAATTAGTTACATGATTTTACCTAATTCTTTCCTTGCATCGGTGAGAATGCGTTCCTCGCCTTCGACCTTCCTGTTCCTCATCACGAAACGTCCCATTGAAATCAGCGAGTCAATGCAGTCGCTGTGGGCGGAATAAATGAAATTCGAGAGGAAACTGCCCGGGGAAAGGAAGAAGGAGCTGTCGGTATTGACAATGCAGATATCGGCCTGCATCCCGACTTCCAGGCGGCCGGTATCGAGGCCGAGGGCGTCAGCGCCGTTTCGGGTGGCAAGGCTGATCAATTCACACAGCGGCAATGCCTTGGGATTCTCCCTCCAGGCCTTCTGGAACAATGCCGTAGTCTTCATGGCCTCGAGCATATCCAGATTGTTGGATGATGCGCATCCGTCCGTTCCGATGCAGACATTGGCTCCGGCGTCACGCAACTCATTGTATCTGAAGCGGTAACCGGAAGCCAGCTTGGTGTTTGAATTGATATTGTGCACGCAGTTCACCCTGCGATCTCCGAGAATGCGGACATCCTCATCACTCAGCCAAAGTGTATGGGCAGCAATGACATCCGGGCCCAGAATGCCGAGCCTGTCCAGATATTCTACCGGGGACAGGCCTCCGTGCGCCTCTGCACAGTCCCTTACCTCTTTCTCTGTCTCGCTCAGGTGGATGTGGAGCTTCAGGCCGTGCTTCCTGGCAAAGTCCGCGCTCCAGAGCATCATTTCCTCACTTACGGAGTATATCGCATGGAATGCCATCGAGAATATTCCGCCATCTTTCCATTCGAGGCTTTCCTCGTATGTCCTGACGCATTCATCTTTCTGGAACTCGGCCTCTTCCTTATTGTTATGGTCAAGCACGACGTATGAAATGACCGGCCTGAGACCCATCTCCACTGCAGCCTTTCTGGCCATCATCGGATACCAGTACTGGTCATTGAACGTCACGGTGCCGGTCCTGATCATCTCCAGGCAGGCCACCTTCGTGGCGTGATATACGAAATCCCCGTCAATGTGGGACTCGACCTTCCAGATTCTGTCAATCCAATCTTTCAACTGCACATCCTCCTCGATGCCCCTCATGAGGGACATTCCCGCGTGGGTGTGCATATTGACAAAGGCAGGCATAGCCGTCTTTCCCCGGCAATCCACCACTTCGACTCCCGAAGCCGGGACCGGTCCGGATGAATCGCAGGCGGAAGGGACGATTCCGGCAATTCTGCTTCCCTCAATCCGGATGTCGGATAGAATTCCGCCGCAAAATATATTCTTCAATATAATGCTCATCTTTCGGCAATTAGCTAATGTCCTTCAATGTAAGTAAACCGCACCCCGGCCACGTCCACTGGAAATGAACATAGCCGGGTGCTGAGAATCCTGATACCGCCCGTGCTTCAGAAAATGTCCGGTTCGGATCCGGTCTTTGTCTCTTCCGGAGCCGTCTCGACATGCCTGTGGACATCTTCTGTCGGCTCGCCGTGGAGACACTGGCTCTTTATGTAGTTCACGGCATCCTGCAATCCCTCCGCAAACTTCTCGAAATCCTCCTTGTATAGGAAAATCTTGTGCTTGTCGTAAGAGAAGCGTCCGTCGCTTTCCATTCTCCTCTTGCTTTCAGTGATGGTCAGATAGAAATCATTGTTGCCCTTCGTGGACTTGACATCGAAAAAGTAAGTCCTCTTGCCGGCCCTTACAGGCTTTGAGTAGATTTCGTCGCCTGAGCGGTCGTGGGAATACCCACCCTCATAATCTTCTTTATACATATCCAACTGTTTAAAAACATTCTTGCCCTTCGTCCGCAGCGGCTTTCCTTGAGGTTCTTCCGACATTGCGGACCTTAAATCCGATTAATTATTATCAAATGTAAGGATTTTTTTCAAAAATGGTAGTATCTTTGGCAAAAATTTGAAATAAAAATATGTTAGGAAGAAGAATTCTGAGGATAAAGGCCTTCAAGACGCTTTACGGATATGCCGTGACCGGCAGGATGACGCTTGACGAGGCGATGGAAAATCTGGACAAGTCTTGTGAGGCCACAAGGGATCTCTATCTCTATATGCTGGCTGTCATTTCCCCATTGACTGCCGAGGCTGCTGCAAGGATCAAGGCTGCAAAGGAGAAGTTCAATCCGACCGAGGAGGACCTCAGCCCGAATACGAAGTTTGCCGAGAACAGGCTGGCCGCATTGCTCGACAATGATCCCGACTTTCAGAAAATTTTATCCAAGAAGGGACTTTCCTGGCAGCCGTACGACATTCTCATTGCCTCGGTTCTGGATTCAGTCAGGGAGAAGGAATATTTCAAGAGATACATGGCCTCCCCGGAGAGATCCCTCAAGGAGGACTGCAAGCTTTTCACCAGGATTTTCGAGGAGGAGTTCGCAGACAACGCCCAGCTTCATGCTATTCTTGAGGACAAGTCGATTTACTGGACGGATGACATTGCCTATGCGCTGACATTCTGCTGCCATACATTGAAGGATCTGGCTGCCGGAGAGCAATGGAGGCTGCCTGAGCTCTACCAGAGCGACATGCTCCGGAAAAGGAAGCCGGCTGCCGACTTGCAGAGTGACCGCGAGTTCGTCAGAAGGCTGCTGAAGAATGCGTTCGCAGGGTATGAGGGATATTTCGCACGCATCAGCGAGGCTCTGAAGGGATGGTCTTCCGACAGGCTCAACTGCATTGACATAGCCCTCATCGTGCTGGGTCTCGCCGAGGCCGAGAGCTTCCCGGAAATTCCGGTCCGCGTCACTATCAACGAATATGTGGAGATTTCCAAGTTCTTCAGCCAGAAGAGCAGCGCCTTCGTCAACGGTGTGCTGGACAGGCTCATAAACAAGATGGAGGAGGAAGGAAAGATATCCAAGAAGCCGCTGGCCCGCCAATAGTTCAGTTCGGCATTTGGCTATTTCGTTCCCAATGACTATATTTGTATGATATAAAACTTAAGACAAATGAATATTCTTACTTTAGTGCTTCAGGCTGCGCCGCAGCAGGCCCCGGCGGGTGGCGGAATGTCCATCTGGATTATGCTTGCCCTCATGTTCGTAGTAATGTGGTTCTTCATGATCCGTCCTCAGCGCAAGCAGCAGAAAGAGCTCGAGAAGTTCCGCAACGAACTCAAGAGGGGCGACAAGGTCATCACATCCGGAGGTATCTACGGCACAGTGGACGAGGTGAAGGAGAAAACCGTTCTCCTCAAGGTTGACGGCGACGTGAAACTCCGCGTTGACAAGCAGTGCCTTGTGCGCGATTATACCGAAGCCCAGCAGCAGTAGACGATTGAATTCCTGACTGTCTCCTTGAGAAAATGTCGGAGGTGCTCAGAAACATATTCGGGAAAATGCATATCAGAGGGAGAGATGCAAAGATATTCGTCATCTCTCTCTTGTTGGCTTTTGGGATTTGGCTGATACACAACCTTTCGCTGAATTATTCCTCCATTGTCTGCATTCCTGTGAAGGCCGTGGGCAATATTGAGGGCCGTTCCCGGATGTCTGCCAACAACGGTCTGGTACAGGTACGGTGCAATGCCAGCGGCTTCAGTCTCATAGGACTCCGCAAGGCAGAACGCCGGAATCCGGTGATGGTGGAATTCCAGCGCCAGGACCTGCATTTCAAGTCCGGAGAGACATTCTACGTTACTTCATCCGAACTGGGAAGATACTTTTCCGCCCTGTTCGGCACCAACGTGAAGCTCGAGGCCTTCCTCAGCGATACCGTATTCTTCAGATTTCCTGAGGAATATCATCGCAGAGTGCCGGTAGTCCCGGTATATTCAATAAGTTACAAGCCTCAATATACCAATGTCGGAGACATCAGGATGAATCCCGACTCAGTGACGGTCTATGGAGAACCTTCCAACATTTCCACCATTGACAAGATTTTTACAGAACCTTTCACGCTGGATGATGTTTCTTCCTCGAAACGCGGGACTGTCAAACTCGAGAAGATACAGGGTGTCCGGAATTCAGCGGAGTCTGCGGATTACTCGCTCGAGGTTTCCAGATTCGTGGAAATCAAGGTCTCCCTGCCGGTGAAGGGCAGGAATGTGCCGGCCGGAAGGAATCTGGTAATCTATCCGTCCATGGCTGAGGTGACCTTCAGATGCGTATTCCCGGTATCATCCGACCCGGTGGGTTCCGCCAAAGTCTTTGTGGACTACGAACAATTCGAGAAATCTTCTCAGGGTCAATGCATTCCTTATGTTGACGGGCTGCCCGGGGGAGTCATTGACTATAGAGTGAGTCCGGAAGTGTTTGACTGCGTGGAGAGCGGAAGATGAGGCGGTGGGGAACAATATTGATTTGTGGCGGAATCGGCAGCGGCAAGTCTGAACTGAGCCGTTATCTGGCTTCGAAGGGGGTTGCTGTATATGACTCGGATTCCAGGACCCGGGCCCTGTATGACAATGATCCCGGACTTGTGGAACGTCTCGGGGAAAGCCTTGGGGCCAGCCTTCTTGGTCCGGATGGAAAACTGGACCGCAAGGCATTGGCTTCCATCATATTTGCAGATGATTCCGCATTGCGGAGGTGCGAGGCGATCGTCCATCCCGCTGTCCTGGAGGATTTCCGGAAATGGAAGACCGCAATGTCTGAAGCCGAATGGTGCGGATATGCCGGAAGCAGCCCTTTCGTATGCATGGAGTCCGCCATTGCACTCGGTCTGCCGCTTTTCCGGAATGAGTTCGACTGTTCGGTCTGCGTTGACGCCTCATTGGAGACCAGGATAGCCCGCGCATCCGCCAGGGACAATGCAGACCCGGAGGCCATCCTCGCAAGGATCGCGAGCCAGGCCCGCATTACCGGAGTCCCGGATTTTGTAATTGAAAACAACGGTACGGCAGAAGAGCTTCATTCGTCTGCGGATGAAGTGTTCAGGCAGA
Source organism: Candidatus Cryptobacteroides sp. (assembly GCA_034089285.1). Taxonomy (GTDB): domain Bacteria; phylum Bacteroidota; class Bacteroidia; order Bacteroidales; family UBA932; genus Cryptobacteroides. Next base: position 9,109 of record JAXDUM010000006.1, on the reverse strand, counting down.
TTGGCCGTCTTCTGTCATTGAATTGATAATTAAATATTTGACATTATGAAAACAGATCTTGCAAGGATTCTTTCAGTATCAGGTCAGCACGGCCTGTATCTCTATCTCGCACAGGCCCGCAACGGCGCCATTGCCGAGTCTCTTTCTGACAAGAAGAGAACCTGTTTCGATATCAAGACCAGGCTTACCACCCTCGCCGACATCGCCATCTACACATCTGAGGGCGAATTGAAGCTCAAGGAAGTTTTCCTCAAGCTTAAGGACGTGCTCGGAGACGGTGATGCCCCAAGTCCGAAGGCAAGCTCGGAAGAACTCAAGGCCCTCTTCGCCAAGGCTGTTCCGGACTATGACGCCGACCGCTTCTATGTCTCCCACATGAAGAAGGTTGTCGAGTGGTACAATGAGCTCAAGAACTACGCCTCCCTCGATTTCGCGGAGGAGAACGAGACTCTTCCTGAGGAAAATGAGGCTGAAGAATAACCGGACAGGCAAATGAATTCTTGTTCATCAGTTGACAGATGCCGTCCCGGGATCAGGGTCATCACCCTCGGCTGTTCGAAGAATCTTGTCGATACCGAGCATCTTCTGGCTCAGGTCAAAGACAGGTTCGAAATCTTTCCCGAGGATGATGAAAGACCTGTGGATTATCTTCTCATAAATACCTGCGGTTTCATAGGTGATGCCAAGGAAGAGTCTATTAGGACTATTCTGGAGGCTGTCGAGCTGAAGAAGGCAGGCAAAGTAGGTACTCTCCTTGTATTCGGCTGTCTATCACAGCGTTATCTTTCCGAGATGCCGGACCTCATTCCCGAAGTGGATGGATGGTACGGTGCCCGGGACCTCGCTCCCGTGGTCAGGGCTCTGGGCTGCCGCATGAAGCCCCGTCTTGTCAATGACAGAGTAAGAAAAGAGAACTCCCTGCCATATGCCTATCTGAAAATCTCGGAGGGCTGTGACAGAAGATGTTCGTACTGTGCCATTCCTTTCATCCGCGGACCTCACAAGTCCGTGCCGATGGAGGATATCATTGCCGAGGCCCGCTCGCTTGCGGCAGGCGGCGTCAGGGAACTCATTCTCATTGCTCAGGACACAACCTATTACGGACTGGACCTGTATCGCAGGCGTGCATTGGCGGAGCTTATCGGGAAACTTTCCGAAATAGAGGAAATCAGAAGAATCAGGATTCACTATTCCTATCCAGCAGATTTTCCGGAGGATGTGCTCGACCAGATGGCAAACAACCCGAAGGTCTGCCGATATCTCGACATTCCTCTGCAGCACGTTTCCGACAAGGTCCTGGACATGATGCACAGGAACGTTGACGGAGCATGGACCAGGGAACTGATCCGCAGAATGAGGGAAAGGGTGCCCGGAATCGTGCTCAGGACTACCATGATTGTCGGCCATCCGGGAGAAGGGGAGAGCGAGTTCAATGAACTCGTCGACTTCGTGAAAGATGCTCATTTCGAGAGACTTGGAGCATTTGCATATTCCGAGGAGGAGGGTACCTATGACGCTGCTCATTTCCCTGATTCAGTGCCGGAGGATGTGAAGAAAGAGAGATTGGACATCCTGATGAACGAGCAGAGCCGTATTTCTTCAGCGTACAATGAATCCCGCATAGGAACGGAAGTTGTTGTACTCGCAGATTATGTCAATGACGGGATTCTCGTTTGCCGAAGCGAATACGAAAGCCCGGAGGTTGACGGTGAAATACTGGTAAAACATGATCCTGCCACAATGGGGGAGAGTGCCGACAGTCTTGCAGGCCACTTCTTCAAGGTCAGGATAACCGAGGCTGACGAGTATGATCTCGTGGGTGAGTTCATATCGTTGGCCGATTGATAATGATTTGATTATGAAACGGAGTCTTTCTTTGGCAATTTTGGCCATTGCTGTCCCGGCTGCATTGCAGTCCTGTGATCCTCAGGCATTCAGCATGAATGTCGAGATGCGTTATCCATCATCATCCGGAATGGCGATTGACGGCAAGAGCGTAGCCGTGGTTTACCTCAATGCCGATCCGGACAGAGACTCCGTTTTCAATGAAAGTCTTGCCAACGGCTTTGCCTCGGCCATAGAAAAGAATTATTTCAATGGGGCTGAAGCCGTGAACCTCTACAAGATGCCGAAATGCGAAGGCGGGGTTTACTCCTCTCCGGACACATTGATCAACCTTGTAGTCGATACCGGCTGTGACATTGTATTCCTGTTCGACGCCCCCGATTTCGGAAATGTGCAGGTCAAGGAGATGACAGCCTCACAGTCAGGCAGTTATTATCCTGCATCAGTTCCGGTTTCGATCAAGCTCTACGGCTTCGATTCCCTTTCCGGAACTGACAGCGTAAGGGTCTGGACGGGCAGCAGAATGCTGAATGCGAACATGGATGCCATCTATGGGCGTCAGGCTGCCGCCGATTCGGTATGGACAAAGCTGACTTATCCGGCCGAGAATTTAGGTGAAGTGTCTGCCCGGACATTTTCCCCGGTCTGGAAGGAAGAGACCTATACATTTCTCTATTATGAAGCCCCTGACCTGTGGCTGACTGCTGCCCAGAAGGCATATGACTACAAGTGGAGAGAGGCCATCGAGGACTGGATGAAACTTCTCGACACGAACAACAACCTGAGGCGCTCCTGCGCGGAATTCAATATAGCAGCCGCATGTTTCCTTATGGGGGACAATGAATTGGCTCTCAAATGGCTGGACAGTTCTGACGAAGATTATCCCATCTCCCTGTCTTCAACCCTTCGCAAGCGTATTCAGTCCAGGACCAGATAGCGAGTTCAGGAAAAGAACAGCCCCCGTTCCAGTCAGGACGAGGGCTGCTCTTGTAATATTTCAGGTTGTTCAGTTAGTATTACCGGTTGTTCAGTTTTGCCGTTTCTTCGAGGTCAAGAGCCTCTGCAAATACGCTTATAGGGTTCTTGACCGTGTAGCCCGTGGACATTTCAATCTGCCATTTGCATGTTTCACAGTCGCAGGCAACAAAGTCCGGATTGATTCTCCTGATCTGCTCGAAAAGCGGAGCGCCGATAGCCTGGGAGGCATCGTAGTTCTCCTTCTTGAAGCCGTAAGTACCTGCAATACCGCAGCAATTGCTGTCAAGAAGGGTGAATTCAACTCCCGGAATCATCTTGAGCAACGAGGTCGAGAATACGCCCCAGCCGAGTTTTTCGAGGTGGCATGGGGTGTGGTAGGCAATCTTCGCCTTATAGTCCTTCTTAAATGCCACTTTCACCTTCCCGGTGTCTATCAGGTTGAAAATGAACTTGGTAGCCAGCGCAAGACTGTCCCGTACAACGGCATTGTCCACCTTGAGAAGCTCAGGGTATTCATCCCTCATCGTGAGCACGCAGGTCGAGGAGGTTGTGAGTATCTTCTCATTGGCAGGAAGGGCCTTGCTGAGCGCATTGACATTGTGCCTGGCATTTTTCCTCGCTGAATCCGCCATGCCATTGACAATCATTGCCACTCCGCAGCATTTCTCCTTGTCAATGAGGTTGACTCCGTAGCCGAGTGCGTTCATCACAGATACGAAATCCTTTCCCAGCTGAGGGTAGTTGTAGTTAACATAGCAGCCGTGGAAATAGGCAATGTGCCTCTTGAATCCAGCCTGCCTGTCTGCAGCCTCCTTTCTGAACCATGTCTCGAATTTTGTCCCGGTGTATTTAGGGAACTGCCTGCGGTGGTCAATGCCCATCACACCGTCCAACACGGCCTTTACGGGCTTGAGAGGCAGGACAGCATTGACCACGGGAGCGAATGGAGTAGCCATTGTGCCCATGAAATCGGTGCTGGCGAGCATCATGTCGCGGAGCTTCGGCTTCTTCCTGCTGAAATTGATCCTTGCCTCCTGAATCATGTCCGAGATGCGCACTCCTGACGGGCAGGCCACGTCGCAACGTTTGCAGTTAAGGCAATATTTCAGGGCCTCGTCGAAGAAATAATTGTTCTTGATTCTCAACCTTTCGCCGTCAGGCCCGGCCTGCTTCGGTCCCGGATAGGCCGGATTTACCGGTACTACCGGGCAGTAAACCGTACAGATAGTGCACTTGATGCACTGTTCGAAATTGTCGATATTCTCAGTCTTCATTGTCTTATCTGCTTGAAATCTTGTCTGATACGCACATTGCCGTCATTATCGCGATTCCGGCGCCGCTGCCTTCGTACAGAGGATTGCATCCTCCGAGTATTGAACCTGCAACGTAAAGATTGTCAATGGTCTGTCCATCTTTGACACCTTTCAGATCACCGTCTGTGATTACCCCGAAGGAAAGGTATCCCTGAGCCTTGAAGAAGTTCGGGTCATACCAGCTGTTCCTGTCTTCAGCGCAGTCCATGTCAAGTCCGAACACGGTTTCGCTGACAGTGTTCCTGTCCGCCACGAGTCCGTGACCGAAATAACTTCCGGTGGTGAGAACGAATGTGTCGGCCGAGAGGCTGATGTCCTCAAGATTGGCCGTCCTTACGGAAATGACCCTTCCGTCTTTCATTTCGACGCCATTGACCTTGTCACCCATCAGGAAAACGCCTCCGGCAGCCTCGAATGCAGTCTTGAGCATCATCTGCGTCCTGACTCCCGGAACGGAAGGTGGAAGCGTCCCGATGAAGCAAGTCCTGCCGCCGACCGCTGTCCTTACATCTTCGACATCGTTCTGGCTCTTAAGTCCGAAAACGGCCGGAAGTATCAGTGTTTCACCTTCTTCCAATAATTTTTTTACCTCTGAGACAAACCTCTCGCGCGCATCCTTGCGGCTCATCATCTTGGCAATGTTGGAAGACCTCATTTCGCTTGGATTCTTCCTCAATGCCTTGGTATCCTCCGTGGATACAGCCGCTATTCTGCATTTCACACCCCTCTTTTCCAATCCTTCCGCAATGAATGAGGTATTGAAGTCAAGAAAGCCTTCTATGTTGACTATCAATGCTTTTTCACCGATTTCAATGTCCTTTGAACCGAAAATGTCGATATCATCGACAGTGAGCCAGGTTCTTTTCGGGAGTCCGGAGGCTGATATCATCCATCCGTTCCTGCCGGCATTGTCCCTGACATTGATTCCGCAGGACTTGAGGAAAGGCAGTATCTCTGCTGCATATCCGGCAACCTTCTCCCTGCCTATAATCCTGTAAGGATGTCTTTCCGGAAGGCTGTCAATCGCATCGAGCGGGGAGTCAACCGCCGTACCGTCAGGCAGCCTTGAGAGCAGTCCGAAGCCCCCGGAGAAAAAATGCATCGCATTCTGGCCGGCTGATACTATGGCGCATTTCCTGCCGGATCTCTGAAGCCTCAGACCGCATACAAGTCCTGAAAGTCCTCCGCCGATGATAACTGTATCGAATCTCATATCTAGTATTTTTCTATTTGGAAATCAATGCTTTATAATTCCTGCTCCCCAAGTCCGAGGCATTCTGAGTACACCCATTCCGTGAACTCGGCCTCCCTCAGGGATTCTCCCCAGGCAATAGGATAGATACCCTTCCATCTTTCGTTCATGAAATTGACAAGATCCTTCCTCGCCCTTTCCGTGCAGCCGTGAGCCTTACCCAGAAGCCCGGCGGCGCGGCAGGCACAGAGTTCACCCTGACAGGTACCCATTCCTACTCTTGTCCTCCTCCTGAGGTCAACGAGATTGTGCACGTCAAGGTTCTGGATGGCATTGGTCACCTCACTCTCGGGTACCTCCTCGCATTCGCATACAAGACTCTGATTCTCAACGGATTCCATCTTTATATTGGAGGCGAGGCTGCCTACTCTTCCTGCAGTGGCTTTCTGTGCGGTGGTAGGGTTCGCCCATATTTTCCTGGAAACTTCCTTCACGTCGCCCTGACCCGAACCGGGGAGTGGAGTAGTGCGGGTTTCGCATTTTGCGGATGAGTGCAGCTTCTCGCAAACGAGATCTGTCGCCATCTCGGCCATGAGCCTGTAAGTCATCAGCTTGCCGCCTGTTATGGTAATGAATCCCCCTATTCCGTCACGTTTCTCATGGTCGAAAAGCACGATTCCGCGGCTGATGCTTCTGCCGCTAGGGTCATTGTCTGCAGAAACGAGAGGCCTGACGCCTGCATATGCCCTGAGAATTCTGGTCTCGCCGAGGCAAGGTGCAAGCTTCTCTCCTTCTGAAATGAGGAGCTGGACTTCGTCAGGTGTCACCCTCATATGGTCACATTCCTCGTAAGGTACTCTGGTAGAAGTGGTACCGATTACACACACTGTGTCTCCCGGCACGAGGATATCCGCATTGGCAGGCTTGCGGCATCTGTTCAGGACAATGCCGTTGACCCTGTGTGCGAAAATGAGGAGCGCACCCTTGGCAGGGAACATTCCAATCTGCGCCCCGGCCATTTCTGCGATATTGTGTCCCCATATGCCTGCCGCATTGACAGTGATCGGAGCCCTGTATTCTGCATCATTGCCGGTCTTCTTGTCGTGAACCTTCACGCCGACAATGTTGGCACCTTCGAAAATGAAGCCCGTGACTTCCGTATATACGAGGACTTCAGCTCCGTGAAGTTTCGCATCGACAACATTGGAAGAACAGAGCCTGAAAGGGTCAACTGAACCGTCAGGCACTCTGACAGCGCCTATTATGTCCGGATTGACCGAAGGCTCGAGCCTGATGGCCTCTTTCGGGTCGATGATTTCTGCCTTGATGCCGGCCTTCGTGCAGGCTTCGACGAAATTCTTCTGGTAGCCGAGGTCATCCTCCGGCAGCGTGATGAAGAAACCGGAGGTGTCGTCAACGCAGTGATTGGCGACTTTCTTCAGAATCATGTTCTCCTGGATGCACTCTGTAGCCGATTCCTGGTCGGTGACGGCATATCTGGCACCGCTGTGCAGGAGTCCGTGGTTTCGTCCTGTCGCTCCGTCAGCGATGTCGTTTCTCTCGATGAGAAGCGTCCGCAATCCCCTCAATGAACAGTCTCTGGCGGTTCCGGCTCCTGTAATGCCGCCGCCGATGACTATCACATCAAATTCATTTTCCTTGTATTGTGCCATATTGGAAATTATTTAATTCAAAATTAACGGAACTTCCGCAGTATGATTTCGTCGTGAAATCCTTCATTGAACGGGAAGAACTGAACAAGACGTCGCATTCTTTCGATTCATAATGCAAATATATAATTTTGTTATCAAAACGAAAAGTAAAATTCGAAGATTCCGAAAACAAAATAATGATTTCTGCACGGCTTGTGTATCATTAGTTTTGAAAATGACGTGAAGAATGACTAAATTCGCACAGTTAAGAAATAATACACATTATGACAAGGATAATGATGTCGTTCTTTGCGGCCATTTCGATTCTGACATTTGTCCCTTCGATGAGTGCTGCCGGAGACGACGGGGTAAAAACAGAGAAGAAGATGACAGGAGACGATTTCAACATTGTAAGGGACGAGGTAATCGACGGAATCCGCTATATTACGGCAGCTCCCAGTTCTTTGGTATGTTCAGTCCGCATTGACATTCATCTTAAGGGCGACGTTGTCGACAGCGTGGTCTACACCCGCGGCTGCAACGGCAACGCCAAAGGTATCGGAGCCCTGATCAGGGGAATGAAGGTGGACGAGGCCATAAGCCGTCTCAAGGGCATTGACTGCGCAGGCCGCGGCACCTCGTGTCCTGACCAGCTGGCCCGCGTGCTGGAGGCGGCAATGTCACGGGAACCGGCAGTCAAGTGATCTTTTCCTATATAACATTATAGTTCAATGTATTACGTAAGCAAGCGTTTCGAGGTCTCCGCTGCTCATCATGTCACGACAGAATGCGGCAGCAAATGCGAGGAACTGCATGGTCACAACTGGATCGTAATCGTTCATTGCAAGTCGGAGACTCTCAATGAGGATGGAATGGTGACGGATTTCACCTATATCAAGAAAAATATAATGTCGCGCATCGACCATAAGAATCTCAATGCCGTACTTCCTTTCAGTCCAACGGCGGAGAACCTGGCCAAGTGGATGTGCGATGTGACTCCGAACTGCTACAAGGTAGAAATCTGGGAATCCGAAAACAACAAGGCTATTTACGAGAAATAGCATAACTGGCTTCTCTACAGGCAGTTGCTACCATAGTCCTGCAGGGGGTCAAGAAAGTTTCTCTTCAAATTATTGCCCAAGTTCCCAACTTTCTATAATTTTGCACAATTCTTCAAGGCGGGACGATCTGCCGCGCCTGTCACAAGTCAGGTGAGGAAAGTCCGGACAGGAAAGGGCGCCCTGCTGCGGAAATCGCAGATGGGAGTAATCTTTTGCCAGCCGTAACAGAGAATGTCTGCCTCCGGGCCAGTCCCGGAAGCGATGGTGAAAATGTGGGGTAAGAGCCCACGGCGCATTGCAGCGATGTATTGCGGGTACGGCACCAGGGCCTGCAAAACCAAATATACTGACAGATGAGGGCTGCCCGCCCGATGTCAGGGGGTAGGTTGCGTAGATAAATGGCAGATTCAAAAACAGAAACCGGCTTACGGTCCCGCCTTTTTATTTCCCATTCCTTGTTCTTTGCGCGGCGCCTGATGGCTGTTTTGATTTCCCCTCTGCCCCCATGACGGGGGAGGGCGCTCCGGGCGCACCATCGCCTCCGGCCAACCCTTCGCATTCCTCCGCGCGGCGCCTGATGGCTGTTCTGATTTCCCCCCTGCCCCCATGACGGGGGAGGGCGCTCCGGGCGCACCATCGCCTCCGGCCAACCCTTCGCATTCCTCCGCGCGGCGCCTGATGGCGCCATCGCAGACTACGTCTGCTCAAGGTGCTTCGTGGGGAGGTTCGTGCTTAAGATATGAACCGTCCATGATATCGACTAGCAGCGTGGCAGGTTCGCCCTTTTGACCTCGAACCGTCCACGATTCGGGCATACAGCGTGGAAGGTTCGGCCCTAGATATCGAACCATCCGTGATATGGCCCTCCAGCATGGAAGGTTCGCTTCTGAGAAATGAACCATCCGTGATACGCACCTAATTTGTGGATGGTTCACCCTTTTGACCTCGAACCGTCCACGATTCGGGCATACAGCGTGGAAGGTTCGGCCCTAGATATTGAACCGTCCATGATATCGGCCTTCAGCATGGAAGGTTCGCCGCACATCCAGCTCTAGGTCAATGCCAGGA
>JAXDUM010000005.1:0-24336 GCA_034089285.1 Candidatus Cryptobacteroides sp. | reverse complement strand
ACTTTTCCCAATAAGTCAGATCAACCCTGCCTTCCTTTCCGTGCACATCGTGGTTTCCGGGCAGGCTCAACTGCCTGATTTCCGGATTGATTGTGGAGGCAATGCCGAGAAAGCCCTCCCACTGAAGGCTGTCCTTGTGGTCGTGCACGATATCGCCGGTGTAGATGACGGCATCCGGGCTGGTGGCATTGATGGCCTCGACAGCCTTGGTGAACGTTCCTGTCTCATAGACGAAGTCGGCGTTCTTCGCATAGAAGCCGAACTGAGGGTCTGAAACCTGGTAGAGAACGATGGTATCGTCATTGCTGCAGGCTGTAAGGAAGAGCAATGCTCCGGCGGCAAGTTTTATCAGGTGATTCATATCTGTATTATTGTTTCTGCAAATATATTCAATAATTTGGGAAATATCGGATATATCTCCATGATTTGAATAAGGGCCTTTGGTACTCCACCCTTCTAAAGAATGAATACTGGTACCCGAACGTATCCTGAAATATGAGGGCATCCTGACGCATCAATCTGAATCAAATGTCTTGATGAACTGCGGCGATTTGCTGCTCAAATAAAAATTACTAATTTTGCACAACAACGCATGACAAGAGCACGCACGGGTCTTATCAAAAAAGCATTGAGGATTGTTCGAATGACATCAAATATTGTCAGTGAAGCAGATTTGAAGAATCGTCTGTCGAAGGGTGACTTCGATGCCTTCCACATGCTTTTTGATGACTATTATCCTAAATCAAAGGCTTTCATCTCAGCTCTCATAAAGGATGAGAAGGCAGCCGAGGATTTGTGTCAGGACATTTTCATGAAGATTTGGAATCTTCGGGAAACCTTGCCGGAAATCCGCAGTGTCAAGTCCTGGATTTATAGGATGTCGAGGAACTCTGCGCTAAACTACCTGAGAGACAGAAAAAGGCTGTTCCAGATTACCGACTTGTCCATAGCCGGGTCGGATGACGTTGAGGAAAACTATGCGGAGAAAGAAAAAGAGCTGATCATCAGGATGTATGTGGATTCAATGCCCGCTCAGAGGAGAAGGGTGTTTTCAATGAGCCGGTACCAGGGTATTTCCAATGCCAAAATCGCCGAAAAACTGGGCATATCCAAGAAAACGGTAGAGAACCATCTCAACCTGGCATTGAAGGGTATCAGGGAACTCGCCCTGACTTTGACATTTTTCTTATAAATTTCTTGGGTGCAGAGCACCTCTTGTGTGTCTGTTATGCAAACACCATAATATGACACCAAGACAAATCATCAACAAATACCTGTCCTCCAATGCGGGAAGGGCGACATCTGGCCTGTTCCACGATTGGTTTGCAAACTCAAGGGACAGGCAGGCCAAGGATGAGGCACTGCAAGATTTCTGGGAGCAGGTTGAGGGCGACCGGTCAAACGCTGAAGCCTCATTCAATGTCCTCAAGAAGAGGATAATGTCAAACCGGAGAAAATCATTCTTCAGAATAATACTTGCCACTGCGGCAGCAGCCGTCATACTGATTGTCCCTGCCGTTTCAGTCCATTTTCTCAGGAACGCGGAACCAGCTGTGCCTCAGAATGTTGAAATACAGGAATGCTTCGCCGCCAACGGAAGCACGTCAACAGTATTTCTCCCTGATTCCACTAAGGTCATTCTCAATTCAGGCAGTATTCTCCTCTACCCGGAGCGTTTTGCAGCAGGAGAAAGGAAAGTCTACCTCAATGGCGAGGCTATCTTCAAGGTTACAAAAGACAGGAACAAACCCTTCAAGGTCAAGACAGACAGAGTTGAAGTACGGGTTATTGGCACCGAATTCAACCTCAAAGCCTACCCTGAAGACAAGAAAATTGAGATTGTCGTAAAGGAAGGCTCAGTAGGGGCATCCGTAAAAGGCTTCGATGAATGCGTACTCATCCCTGGCGAGAAAATGACCTATGATAGCGGAAAGGGTAATCTGATCAAGGAAACCGTTGTCCCTGATGCTTATTTCGCCTGGAGCGACGGAAAGCTGTATTTCTCGAGCGAAACATTCCACGACATTATTCCAGTCATAGAGAGACGCTTCGGGGTGGAGGTGAACTTAGCCACAAACAAGTATGACAACGAAAGAATTACCGCAAAGTTCATCAGCGGAGAATCCATCGATGACCTTCTGGCAACATTCTGCGCTCTCATCCCGGGTATGAAGTACAAGAAAACTGAAAACGGGATAATCGTCTACTAATCTTGACATAACTAAAACACTGATAATATGGGAAGAAAACTATTTTCACTCTTCCTGCTTCTGCTTCCTTTTACGGTCAACGCCCAGACCTTAAGGTTCGGAAGTCGGGTAACCAACCTTTCGCAGGTCTTTCAAATTATTGAGAAGCAGACAGACCTGACTGTCGCTTACAATGACAATATCGTGGATGCCACCACCCCGATAACTGTTGCTACCGGCACGATGGACTTGAAAGAAGCACTGTCCCGTACTCTTGCCGGCACAGGATACACTTTCAAGTTCCTGAAGAATATCATCCTCATCGTCAAGGAGGATGTCAAACCGGTTATTTTCACATACTCCGGAGTCGTAACAGACGATAAGAACATTCCTCTGCCCGGAACTGTAATTTCATTGGAGGACTCTAATCAATCCGCAACAACGGATGAGAACGGCATGTTTGCAATCAAGGGCAAAGAGGGCGACCTTCTGCGGATATCCATACTGGGATATGCCGAGCGGATAGCTGTACTGGGAGACCCATCCAAGCAGGTTAAAATCATATTGTCGGAAGATATGAACATCCTTGATGAAGTCGTAGTTGTCGGCTACGGTTCACAGAAGAAGGTCAATCTTACAGGCGCGGTATCCGCCACGACAGGGGATGTCCTTGAAGACAGGCCTATCGGCAACATCGCACAGGGTCTCCAGGGTGTAATTCCAAACCTGAACATTACATTCAACAGCGGAAAGCCTGACACAAAGGCAGCTATCAACATCAGGGGTAACACCTCACTGAATGGCGGAAATGCCCTGATTCTTCTCGATGGTGTAGAAATCTCCGACCTGTCAATGGTAAACCCTCAGGATATTGAAAGCATTTCTGTCCTGAAGGATGCATCAGCAGCTGCGGTATATGGAGCAAGAGCCGCATTCGGAGTAATGCTCCTGACAACCAAGAAGGGTGCGCGAAGCAGCAGGACAACTGTGTCCTACAGCAATAACTTCTCCTGGAATACACCTGCCCGGCTTCCTGAAATGGCCAGGTCTGACGTATGGTGCAGAATGTGGAATATGGCATCTGACTACGACAATCCGGGAACCTATTATTTCTCCGACCGTTTTCTGGAACTTCTCGATGCCCATCTCGCAGATCCCGCCAACAATCCCGGAGTCATAGTGGATACCGAGGGCATTCAGGATTACCGTCATACTCCGAACAACCCAGGCTGGGCCTACGTTTCTAATACCGACTGGCTCAAGGCATTCTACCGGAACAGCGGACTCATGCACCAGCACAATGTCAGCGCATCCGGCGGAAATGATGTACTATCCTATTACGCATCAATCGGTTACAAAAACCAGCAAGGTATTTTCAGATACGGCAATGACAATTACAAGAGATTCAACGGAACCCTGAATCTGGACGCAAAAATCGCCAAGTGGCTCGATGTAGGATTCTCGGTGAGAATGAACAAGACCTCCACGGACGACCCGAACGTGGACTTTCAGAACAACGGAGGCTACACTCTCTATTACGAGGTTTACCGAATGTTCCCGACTGTCCCTGTATTCCTGCCAAACGGCGATTGGGCCGGACTGGACGGTTTCCACATGAACTACAACATAGTCGGAAGAATGGCTCTCGCCGGCAGGGCCGTCACTACCACCTGGGACAACTGGTATGTAGGCAGATTTGACCTGCACCCGGTAAAGGGCCTCTCCATCAAGGGAGACTACTCCTACAATACCTTCTTCAACAAGCAGAAGAAACACGGCAAGACATACTCTCAGACCTATCCGGAAGGAAGAGAGCCTGTATTGTCAGGTTCTCCGAACAATGTCACGAACTATTATGCAAACAATGTTTATCAGGCGCTGAATGTATGGGCCGAATATACAAGGACCTTCGGAAAGGCCCACAACATGAAAGTGATGGCCGGATACAATCAGGAGGAGAAGACCTATACCTCCAACTCATTGAAGATGACCGGGCTATATGACAACAATCTCCCGATGACCGACATGGCTTCCGATTATCTTTCAAATTCCGAGACCAGCACTCTCTGGAGAGTCCAGGGCGCATTCTTCCGGCTCAACTATGATTACGACGGAAGATACCTTCTCGAAGTGAACGGAAGATATGACGGTTCTTCGAAATATGCCAGAAAAGACAGATGGGCGTTCTTCCCATCCGCATCAGCGGGCTGGAACCTGGCCCAGGAACCTTGGCTGAAAAAATACTCAGACAAGGTGGACCTCCTCAAAATCAGGGCCTCTGTAGGAGCCCTCGGCAATCAGGTCACGAACGGATACCACGATTACATGTCCATAATCACATCCAGCACCATCAACAACTATGTATTTGACGGGGCACTGAGCAACGGTCTCTCAACGCCTTCCGTGCCAAGTTATGTTACTTGGGAAAAGGTCCTGACCTATGATGCCGGACTCGACTGGGGGCTTTTGAACAACAGACTTACAGGTTCGTTCGACTATTACATACGCCAAACCAAGGATATGGTGCGAAGCGTTACCCTCCCTGATGTATTCGGCACATCCACAGGTAAGGAAAATATCGCCGATATGAGAACAAACGGCTGGGAGCTCGAGGTGAAATGGAGAGACCGCGTCAACAATGTCGCAGGCAGTCCATTCGACTACAACATTGGTATCGGAGTATCAGACTATCAGGCAGTAATAACCAAATATGACAATCCTACGGGATCCCTTGCCAGCGGAATGTACTACAAGGGGCAGAAACTCGGAGAAATCTGGGGCTATGTCACAGAAGGATTCATCCAGTCAGGCGAAGAGGCTCTGGAGATGGATAAAGTCCAGAAATATCTCAGCACTAAGTGGTTCCCTGGAGATATCCGGTATAAAGATTTGAATGGTGACGGGGTTATAGACGAGGGAAAGAAGACTCTCGACGACCCTGGTGACAAGAAGGTCATTGGAAACAATACTCCAAGATACCGTTTCAATATCACCGGAGGTATCAATTGGAAAGGAATCGGACTCGACATACTGTTCGAGGGCGTGGCCAAAAGGGATTTGTGGACAGGAAGTGATTTATTCTGGGGCTTCAGCCGCGGAATCTACAACAGTAGCGTAACCACTTACCACGTCAAGAACACCTGGACTTTTGACAATACCGATGCCTATTATCCGCGTCTCAGTATGGGAGGAAATGCCAAGAGCAAGCAAATCCAGACAAAATATCTTCTCAATGCAGCTTATCTCAGGCTCAAGAATGTGACCCTCAGCTACACATTCCCGGAAAAGTTAACCCGCAGAATCGGTATTTCCAGACTCCGCCTGTATGCAACAGGCATGAATCTGTGGGAAGTTACAGGGTTGCCGGAATTCATGACACCTGACATTGCCGACAATATCATCGAGAGCAACCTCAACTCCGGAAATGCCGGAAAGGAATATGCTTTCATGAGAAATTATTCGTTTGGAATGAACATTACATTCTAGGGAGGATTGAAAATGAAAAAGATATCAACTATAATTCTGACATTCGCCTGCATTCTCACAGGCTGCAACTATCTGGACACTGTTCCTGGAGACTCAATGACCGGTGATACATTCTGGAGCACGGCAGACGCTGTCGCATTAAGGCAGTACTGCAATACCTACTATCCACGCCTCATTGTCGGTCACGGTGATCCGAACGGCTGGACCTGTGGAGACATGATTGTCGGAGAGTACCAGTCCGACAACCTCCTCAGTACGGGACAGAATGCATTAACCTATGGACAGAACACCATCAACAACTCCGACAGCAGATGGAACTGGTCAACAGTAAGGGGGTGCAATGCCTTTATCAACAATTATGAGAAATCTCCGGCTCCCCTTGCGGAGAAACAGAAATACGCCGGTGAAATATACTTCTTCAAAGCCTGGGATTACTTCAACAAGGTACGGACTTTCGGTGATGTGCCCTGGTATGACAAGGAGCTGGGCAAGAATGACCCGGATTTGTACAAGGGCCGTGATTCGAGAATAGTCGTGATGGACAAGATTGTGGAGACAATCGACAAGGCCATTGAACTTCTCCCGAAGAAAACATCGGTAAGCAGGGTCAGCAAGGACGCCGCAATCTGCCTGAAAGCAAGAATCTGCCTTTTTGAAGGGACCTACAGACGATACAGGGACATTGAGGGCGGTGATGACTTCCTGAAACTAGCCTATGATGCGGCAGGGATGCTGATGGACCCGGGCTTCGGCTATTCTCTCTATACGGAAGGCGGTCCTGACCAGTGCTACTTCAATCTGTTTATTCAGCCTTCATACAAGGACAATCCTGAAATCATTCTCTCAAGAGAATATGATCCGGAGATAAACATGGGGAATGATGTTACGCGCTTGAATGGTTCCCACGGCATGAGCAGAGATTGCTTCGAAGAATATCTCTGCAGCAAGACCGGCAAACCTGTTTCAATATGCGGATGTCATAACCCGTCAATGGGAATGGTAGCCGAGATGAAGAACAGGGACGGGAGACTTGTCCAGTCCGTATGTGTTCCTGAAGCCGGCAACCCTCACTCAAATCAGCTGTTCCGGACCATCAACGGAAAAATACAGGGCGGCGCTCCCAATATTCAGGGGATGCTTACAGCCTCCGCTACAAGACCTTTTTATGCTGAATCCAGTACCGGATACTCCATCAGCAAATTCTTCAGTATGAAAGACTTCGAAGACCAGGCCCTCCATCACGGAACAATTGATGCCCCTGTTATGCGATACGCCGAAATCCTCCTGATCCGGGCGGAAGCGGGAGCCGAGCTTGGTCTGGACCCGGAACTTGACAAGACAGTCAATGCATTGAGAGAAAGAGTCGGCTTCCCGTTCAAATTGGCTCCAAACCCGGAAGAAGATCCGGACCTCGTCTCCAAGTATCCTGTCATCAAGGGCCCTGATGCCAATCTTATCCGGGAAATCCGCAGGGAGAGGAGAGTCGAACTGTTCTGTGAGAACTTCAGATGGGATGACATTGTACGTTGGAAAGTGGGGAACGAGGTGTTCAATCTCCGCGAGAGAAGAGGAGCTCCTCTTGACCCGAAACTGTATTCCGAGTCTGAAATCGAGATCATCAAGTCAAAGGTTGGTGTTGACGATGACGGGTTCATATTGCCTTACAAGGTCAGCGGACGCCTTACTCCGAACTTTACAGACAAGAACTATCTCTTCAATGTTCCTTTGAACCAGATTTCCCTTAACCCTAACCTTCTGCCGCAGAACCCGGGATGGGAGGAGTAATTGACAAATAAAAATCGATAATATGAGACATTTTGATATGATTTTGAGTAGTATTTTTGCCGCAGTCTTCGCATTGGCAGGCTGCTCTGACGACAACGCAGCATCTGATGTCAAGGACTACAGCAAGTTCGGTCCGCTTGTACAGAATATTGTAAGCAACACACCGGGCATAACTGACATTGACGAAGTGACAGACCACACTCTTCCAGGTGGCATCAAGATGACAGAGATAGCCTTCAAGGCAAGATTCTGGAATCAGCACATGTACATTGTCGAAGTCAATCTTGACGGCAAACTGACAATTGTATCCTCAACTCCTGACGATCTTCCTCCTACAGGTGGTCACCAGACACTTGACCTTCACGCAGCGGCTGCGGAGAACCACGGAAAGACGGTTTACCTGGCCGTAAACGGTGATGTCTGCGGAGGATACAGCGTGCCTGATAATGAATACCAGGGATGGAAGGGCGGACTTGTGTCAGCAGGCCCGTTCGTGAAGGATGGCGTAATTTACAGGAGCACATTTGCGCCAAGTACCACTTCAGCATTCTTCCTTCTCGGAGACGGAAGGGCATATCTCGAGAAAGAAGCCGAGTACCGCAAGGTTGAGAGCAATGTTAAAGACGCAATCGGAGGCTGGCATCTCCTGGTATGGGACAATGAAATCCAGGAAATCCAGAAAATTGACAGGGCAAAGTATGAGCCAAGAACCTGTCTCGGTATATCAGAGGATGGTAAGACTGTATATTTCTTCATACTTGACGGAAGACAACCGCCATATTCATACGGACTATATCTCGAGGATATGGCCGGCATCGCCAAGGGGACAGGATGCTACAGGGCAGTTAACCTGGACGGCGGAGGCTCTACCACTCTCGTTGTCCGTGAAGAATCCGGAGAGAATGTCGCATTCCAGATTTTGAACAAAACCTGTGCGACAGAAGAATCTGCAGTTGACGGTGTAAGGCCGATTCCTAACGGCTTGCTTGTAATACAAGAATAATTAAAGGCTTCAAGAGTATGAAAAGAATAATATGCAATATCTTAGGACTCACAGCAATCGCTTCAGTGACCATATTGAATCAAGGATGCGATAACTTTGAAAGAACCGTCGTCGCTCCGAAGATTGACATAACGGAAGAAGTTGAGATTGACGCCCTTGCCGATCGTCAGAATCTCTTCCTCACATCATCCTACCCCTGGTTTGCCGAGGCCAACGACAGTTGGATTACACTTCACAAATACAGAGGACAGGCCTTACTCAGAGACTCTATAGTATTCGAAGTCGCTCATAATCCCTCACTTGACAGCCGCACCGGCACAATAGATATCAGGCTGATGGACCAGATGACAAAGAGGATTACCATTATCCAGAATGGAATGGGCGAATACATCACTTTGACAAATAACATGCTGCTGTTCAACAAGAACAAGACCGAATACACAATCGCTGTCAATACCAGAGTCGAGTGGAGTCTCGACAAGACTTCCGAGAACGGATTCTCCTTCTCACCTGTCGACAAGAACAATCTCAAGATTGCTGTTGAAAGGAATGAAACTGGTGGAGACAGACAGGCAAAAGTCACTCTCATTTCAAAGAAAGATCCGGAAAAGAAAGCCACTCTCACCGTGATCCAGAAAGATGTTGAAAGCCTGATTTCAATATCTTTGTCCGATGACCAGAAGAAAGCCATAGTCAAGAAAACCGGCGAAGAACTCAGCTTCCCGATAGGTGTGGACTCAAGATACAACTGTACAGTGTCAGATTCCTGGATCAAGATATTGTCAGCTCCGGAAATGAAAGGCAGTACAATTGTTGAGAATTTCAACATAGATTTTTCTGTCGAACCAAACACTACCGGAGAGGAAAGAACCGGCTGGGTAAAGATTGAAGATGCCGCACACCCTGAATGTTGCGACTATTTCTACATCTATCAAAGAGGCGTCAGCAGGATTATCTATTGCAAACCTGGCGGAACGGGCGACGGTTCAAGTTGGGAATACGCAATGGGCGATTTTGCAAAGGCGATGGCAGCTTGCGACAATCTAGGTGATATGGAAATATGGGTAGCCGAGGGAGAATACCAGCTTTCCGGTGCCTTTACCAAGAAGACCGTCAATGCCTATGGCGGATTCAGGGGTGACGAAGAAGCTCTTGCACAGAGAGATATGAGCAGAAAATCCACTCTCAGGGGAGGTAATCATCAACTGTTATACGGTTGGAATTCAACTGGACCTGCAGGCGTCTATTACTATCTTGACGGTTTTATCCTCACAGGAACCAATTCCACTGCCGGAGACACCGGAAACATACAGCTATGGAAGGGTCACGGCCTGAGAAACTGCATCATTTGCGACAACTATTACGGCAAAAACGCCGGAGGTTATTTCGACAATGCCAGAATTGTCAACTGCATCTTCTACAACAACTGTTGCGACTGGTCCGCACCTGTCCATGTCAACAACTCCGAGTTGATCAATGTCCTGATTGTCAACAATACCCTCAAGTCTACAGCTGCCGCTACAGCATTGAGATGCGCAGGCAATTCAACGGTTATCAATTGTGTATTCTGGGGTAATGGGGGAAACAGCAGCGGTCTTCAGATGTACCTCGACGCCAATGGAAAAGGTACATTCCGGAATTGCGCCGTATCGGGGAAATTTTCCTTCAATGGAAGCAATATGCCTGCAGCCTATTCCGACATAATGATTCTATCCTCGGACAATCCGGGATTTGCTGATCCAGCTTCCCATAATTATGCTCTGGTAGAAGGCTCTCCTTTAATTGATGCAGGATTCAATGACCTTGTCCTTTCGGCAAATATCCTGAGGGATATTGTCGGCGAAGACAGGATTGTGAATGACAGAGTTGACATCGGCGCCTACGAGTACAGCCCGCTGTAATGGCTATTTGTAGCCTCGAAACATGTCAGTTTGCACTAAATGCAAGTGAAAAGCCTTCCCTATCCACAAAGAGGTCTCTTCTATCTGAGAATAATTTCAAAATTAATCGTAGAAATACTTGCTTTTGCAATTTCAACTGCATAAGTTAGCGAAACAAGATTGATATCATTATGACATTATTCAATTCAAGCAACTGGTGGTGGTGCGATCTCATGACTTGACTGTTGTGGGCGTTACCCTCTTGCGCATTGAATTGAGATTGATACGGGCCTGTAAGACACACAACAGTCTTGCAGGCTTTTTTTCGCCATGGCGACAAACTGAAACGGACTGAAAATCGAACAAATATGGAACAAAGAACTTACAATGTTGACGGAAATGGCTTTTACGGTCGGTTCGGAGGAACTTATCAAATATGATGAATTATACCCAAATATTTGATTTTACTAATCATATATGTATATTTGCGTATTATGAATACTCTGGATTTGACAGAACTCTACGGAAGGTCCAATAATGACATTATCGTAGAACTCGGAAGGCGTTTCCGTGCTTACAGGATCGCATTGCGGATGACGCAGAAAGACATTGCCGAAAAGACTGGCGTATCAGTGATGACCATTGTCCGTTTTGAAAATGGAAATGGCTGCTCCATCAGAATTGACAACTTTGTAGCATTGATGCGCTCCATCCAGAGGCTGGAAAGCATTGCCGAAATCATCCCGGATATTCCTGCGAGCCTGTACGACATCCAGACCGCGGACAACAGAGTCAAAAGAAGAGTTAAACGGCGCCGCGATGAAAAATAACATTGTTACAGTATATCTGTATGGGAAGGAAATCTGCAAGCTGAATTGGCAGGGCGGTTATCACCTGGGATTCGGGAAGGTGGGAGCAATGAAGAAGACGGCATCTGGAGGCTTTCCCCTGCATATGACATTACGTTTACAGTGAATTATAAGAACTCATTCATTGGAGACAGGCACGCAATGTCATTTATGGATCTCCTTCCAACATACCACGTCTGAAAAATGCGCTCATAGGAAAAGAATTGATTGAACTCAGCGGAAAAGGGATAATAATCGGCGACCCTGTCCTCCGTCTCTGGCTCAAAAAGATAATGGTCTTTTGATCCCGATCAGTTACAGAATTCGCTTCAAGACACGGGATTCCGGAAAGGACTGCAAGGAATGGAACAATGCTCCCGGTTATCTAATCGACACCTTCCTCACAGCCCAGGACAATTACAAGGCCCGGCTGGAGTACTTCAGAATCAAGCAATAGGCTTTGCAATCAGGCCTTTCTTTTCGAGCCAGAGGACAAAGAACTTGTCATATAGAGAATACACGCCCTTGTCCTCTGTCAGGAAATCCTTGTCGAGAAGGCCCTTGAGGGCTGCGCTTACGCTGCTGGTAGATAGAAGTGAATATTTCTTTACGAACTTTCCGCCCTTGATTTGCTTGGCTTTACGTTCAGAAGCAATTGCAAGAAGCAAATCTCTTTGTTTTACCGGCATTTGATACAACAAGGACTCATAGCTGTCCGATGACAGCCTTACTATGAAATCCACAGCTCCCTCAATCATACAGACACCGCATCTGCCACCTTCATCCGTTTTGGAGAACAAGATATTGAGTACCCGGTGAATGTAACTCGTCACCCCGTCGAACTGTTCATATAGGGCAGCGACCACTTCAGGGTCCAGTTCTTTTCCATTCTGCTCGAATTTTTCCACGGCAAATTCAGTGTACTTGTCAAGCGGGAGAGGCTGGAGATTGATTATTGTCACACTTTGGTAGAATGGTCTTGACGGAGAGGTGAAGATCCCGTTCATCAAGTGCCGCTGACTCCCCGAGAAGATGAAATGAGCATTGGTGGTTTTCTGAACGTATGTCCGAATAGTAGCCTCGACCGTTGACTCAGGATATTTGGCAATCTGCTGAAACTCATCAATAGCCACAATGCAGGGCTTGTCCGCATTCTGGAGGTAAGTAAAAATCTCGTCCAATGTAGCCGCCGGGTTTCTAATCTCACCAAGGCCCACACTCCAGCTCGGCTGACCGTTAATATCGAAGGATATTTCAGCACGCAGAGAATTGACCGCAGAGAGGAATACCTCCCATACCGCCTTCCCTTTTGGCTTCAATGTATCCAGAACGGCTTTCCCCAACAGATTGACAAAATCGCTTAAAGATTTGGAAGCATAAACATCCACCAGAAAACAATAATAGTCGTTCCTGAATTCATCACAATCGAAGACGTGGTTAATCAACTCAGTCTTGCCGAGTCTCCTCGGTGATATTAATGCTAAATTGTTTTCATTCCCAAGCAAGCTCCTCAGATCTGCCGTCTCAGTCACCCTGTCGCAGAAATAATCCGCACCGGCATAACCATTTGTCACAAAAGGATTTCTCATTGTCTTGATATCTTTTGTGCAAATATAATCAAAAAAATAGATATTACTATTTTATAGTAGTCATAAAATGACAATCATAAAATAGTAGTGGCCAGACGTAGGGGGAATGGCAGTAGTGGGCCGGCACCGCACCTGCTAAAGGCTACAGAAGGATGTCCTCCAGCACCAGCTTAGGGACATAGTGCACCCCGTCCTTGTCGTAGTAGGCCAGGAAGCCGGGAGCGGGATGGCCGGATTCGTCGAGAGGGGCGTCGGCCAATGAGACCGGCTTCAGGAAGGCGCTCTGGTCCGCCTTGCCCACTGCCAGAAAGACCAGGGGATGGAGGCCGGCAATGGAGGCGGCGCGGGCCGGGTCGCCGGCGGAATATGCCTCGGCAAGCTCCTCAGGAGTGTTTCGGCCTATCATAAGGCAGTTGTAGCCCAGTTCCACGGCCTTCAGGGACATGCTCTGGAGAGAGATGCCGAGGTCGATGTCAATGAAGCGGCCTTCCGGCAAGGTGCTGAAAACCACAATGAAGGAGGATGGAGGGATGCGCCAGTCCTGGCCGTGGACATAGAGGTCACGGAGCCGCCCGTATGCCGCCGGGTCATCCTCTTTCCTGACAATGCCGAAGCGCAGGGTCTGCCTGTTCATCGCGGAGGCAATGCGGGTATTCACCTCGACAATTGCCCTGAGATGTTCAATGCTGACCTCGGCATCGGTACGGAAACGCCTGGTACTGCGGTTCCTGACAAGCAAAGTATTCAGGGACGGGCCTCCACGCTTCCGGGAGTGGCCTGCTGCACCGGCCCCGAACACTTCCTCGTAACGTTTTTCAAGATAATTGTCTGCCATGACTACTATTCTGCAGGCAGGAAACCCTTCTGGAGAAGGACCTCAGCAATCTGGACTGCATTGGTGGCAGCACCCTTGCGGATATTGTCGGAAACGCACCAGAAGTTGAGTCCGGACTTGACAGAGAAATCCCTGCGGAGACGGCCGACGAACACGTCATCGTGTCCGAGAGCGTAGAGAGGCATAGGATAAACCTTCTCTGCGGTATTGTCCTGAACAGTAACGCCAGGAGTGTTCTCCCATATGCGGCGGACGTCCTCAAGCTCGAAATCCTTCTCGAATTCGAGATTTACGGACTCTGAATGGCCTCCGATTACAGGCACGCGGGCAGTTGTGGCTGAAACGCCGATAGTGTCGTCGCCGAGTATCTTGTGGGTCTCATTGACCATCTTCATCTCCTCCTTGGTATAGCCGTTCTCGGTGAAGTCATCAATATGAGGAATGATGTTCTGATCTATCGGATAAGGGAACTTGGCTGCATACTCACCCCACTTGGCTCCGCCTCGCTCGGCTTCCATCTGAGCCACGGCCCTGTTGCCGGCTCCGGTCACGCTCTGGTATGTGGAAACCACGATTCTCTTTATGCGGTAAGCCTTGTGAAGAGGTGCGAGCGGAAGAAGCATCTGAATAGTGGAGCAGTTAGGATTGGCAATGATGTAGTCGTCAGCGGTCAGAACGTCAGCATTGACCTCAGGGACAACGAGTTTCTTGGTCGGATCCATTCTCCAGCAGGAGGAATTGTCCACCACGCGGCATCCGACGGCCGCAAACTTCGGAGCGAGTTCCCTTGAAGGACCGCCGCCGGCTGAAAATATTGCAAGGTCCGGCTTTGCAGCGATTGCATCATCAGCACTGATCACCGTGTATTCTTTCCCGGCGAATGTCACCTTGCGGCCCACGGAGCGCTCAGATGCTACCGGAAGGAATTCTGTTACAGGGAAATGCCTCTCTTCGAGGACCTCCATCATTCTGGTGCCAACCAAGCCGGTTACACCTACTACTGCGACTTTCATAATGTTCGTTAATTTATTATTTCAACTGTTTTCCTTTGCAAAGGCCTCACTCCTACATCAAGATATCGTTGAGCGTACCCGAGGCGGTCTGGTAGGCACCGGCGCCGGCACCCTGGATGACGAGCGGAGACGGGTAGAACTCGGTCTTTATGATGGCGGCATTGTCAGTGCCGCAGAGCGAATAAAGCGGACTGTCCGGGCCCACGGCCTTCAGGCCCATCGAAGCCTTGTAGACCACATTGCCCTGAGCATCCTTCTCGGCCACGAGCGAAGCCACGAAACGCTGCCTCAGACCCTTGTCCGCCGCAGCCTTGTAAGAAGCCGCAAACTGAGCCTCATTGGCTGCCAGCTTCTCGAAGAACTCCGGAACCTTGCCCTCGAAGAACTCCGGACCGAGCACCGGATCAATATGGACATCAGCCTCGTCAATAGGTGCACCGGCCTCGCGGGAAAGAATCAGGAGCTTTCTCAGCACATCCCTGCCGCTGAGGTCGAGCCTCGGGTCCGGCTCTGAATAACCGGCCTCCTTGGCATACTTGACGACATCGTAGAATGTCTTTCCATCCTCTCCGCCCTTGTATGTGCTGAAGATATAGTTCATGGTGCCGGAAAGCACGGCCTCGATGCTGACAATGGCATCGCCGCTGTTCACACTCCTCGAAATCGACTCGAGAATAGGCAGGGCAGCACCGACCGTGGTCTCGTAACGGAGCGAAACCCTGTTCTCCACAGCACTGGTCTTCAATGCCTTATACTGCTTGTACGGAGCCGCGAAAGTAATCTTGTTGCTCGCCACGACGGAATATCCGCGCTCGAAAAGATTGAGATACTTGTAGGAAATGTCCGAAGATGCCGTGCAGTCCACGAAAATGGAATTCTGCAGGGAAACCTTGGCCATGGCCTCGAAGAATGCGTCATTGGCCGCGGACTTGCCCTCCGCCAGCTGGGCCTCGATATTGTCCAGTTTCAATCCCTGCTTGTCAAGAATGAACTTGCGGCTGTTGGAAAGGCCCGCCAGATGCAGGCGCTTGCCGGTACGCTCCGCTATCTTGTCCTTGTTCTTCGCAATGATGTCGATCAGGGCCTTGCCCACAGTGCCGTATCCGGCCACGAAAAGATTGATATCCTTGTACTTGGACTCCTCGAAGAACTCCTTGTGGATGTATTGGATGGCCGGTCTGGCATCCTCCGAAGCCAGGATCACGGAAATGTTCCTCTCCGAAGAACCCTGTGCCACGGCCCTGACGCCGATGCTCCTGCGTCCGAGGGCGGCCAGCATCCTGCCGGTCGTGCCGCGCTGATTGATAATGTCGTCACCTACCAGGCAGACAATGGAGTAACCTTTCTCCACCTTCAGAGGATTGAGTTTTCCAAGCGAAATCTCATATGCGAAGCAGGCATCTGCAGCCTCCTTTGCCAGGGCTGCGTCCTTCTCTGCAACGGCCACGCACATCGTATTGACCGAAGACGCCTGAGTGATGAGGATAATGCTGATATTGTGCTCGCTGAGCGTCTGGAAAAGCCTGTAGGAGAATCCCGGCACACCTACCATTCCGCTTCCCTCGAGGGAAAGCAGGGCAATGTTGTCCGAATTGGAAATGCCTATGATCTTGTTCCTGCTGTTGCCCCTCGGCGGATTCTGCTCGATGAGTGTACCCTCCCCGTCCGGGTCGAAGGTACATTTGACGTATATCGGAATGCGCTCGGCCACAACAGGCTGGATTGTAGGAGGATAGATGACCTTGGCCCCGAAATGCGAAAGCTCGAGGGCGGCCCTGTACGAAATATTCCTTATCAATGATGCCTGAGGCACGATTTTCGGGTCCGCCGTCATCATTCCCGGAACATCCTTCCAGGTCTCGAGGGCCCTGGCCTTGCTGCCGACGGCATAGATGGAAGCGGAATAGTCCGAGCCTCCCCTGCCGAGAGTGACCATCCTGCCCTTCTCATCCGAGGCAATGAAGCCCGGCACGATGAAAAGGGAGACAATCGGATTGGTGTCTATCATCGACTGGACATTGGCATAGGTCGTCTCTATATCGACCACATTGCGTCCGGCCTCGCCGTGAGTCTTGATGATGTCCATCGAGTTCACCCATTTGGTCGAAATGCCCACAGAGGCCATCTTGGTGGCGAGAATCCGGCTGGAAAGCAGTTCTCCGCAGCCCTGGATGGCATCCAGGCTGGCAGGGCTCAGTTCTCCGAGAAGGTAAACTCCCTGGGCGATGCCCCTGAGCGAGGCAAACAGGGAATCGCAGCTCTCCAGAGACTCCTCATGCTTCTCCACAGGCAGAAGTTCCCTGATGATGGAGTGGTGTCTGGTCTGGAGCTCGTCCAGGAGAGCGGTATAGGAGCCGTCCCGGGCTGCGGCCATGTTGCCTATGTCAATCAATGTGTCCGTGCATCCGAAAATGGCTGAGGCAATGACAATCGTCCTGTCCCTGTCGACTGCCCTTGAAATGATGTCTGCCGCCTTGAGCATATTGGCAGCATCTGCCAGCGAACTGCCTCCGAATTTGAGTACCTGCATAAAAATGTCGACTATTATATACTTTCAACAAAAGGTCCGAGTATCTTCTCTATCTGGTCATATTCGAGAAGGAAGCCGTCATGACCGAAGTGTGATTTTATCATGTGGTATTCCGCTCCCGGAATCAATGCCGCCATCTTCTCGATCTCGCATGGAGGGAAGATGAGGTCAGTGTCGATGGAAACCACCATTGTCCTGGCCCTGATTCCCGCAAGTGCTGCCGGAACTCCCCCTCTGCCGCGTCCGACATTCTCGCTGTCAACGCTGTACGAGAGATAATAATAAGAATACGCATCGAATCGGGATGAGAACTTCCTGCCCTGATAACGCTGATATGAGCAGGCCCGTTCAGGAAACATTGTATCCTCGGACTCCTCCCACTGCTTCAGGTCATAACCCTCCTCGCATCTGTAGGATATAAGTGCAATGGTCCTGGCGCATTCCATACCCTTCTTTCCGCCTTCCAGACTCTCACAGGCGCGGAAGGTCGGGTCAGCGTCGAGAGCCATCCTCTGGGATTCCAGGAAAGCCGTGAGCCAGGGACGCACCCTCTCGAGCGTTGCCATATATACGGCATTCTCAATGACATCCGGATACATTATTGACCACTCGAGGGCCTGGAAACCTCCGATGCTCGCACCGATGAGGAGGTCGATTTTCTCAATGCCGATATGCCTGCGGACAAGGTCCAGTCCATTCACTATATCCCTTACCGTAACCCTGGGGAAAGTCAGGTAATAAGGCTTGCCCGTGGAAGGGTCAATGCTGGAAGGGCCCGAGCTGCCGTAGCAGGAGCCTATCATATTGGCGCAGACAATGAAATATCTGTCAGGGTCTAAGAACTTTCCGGGACCCACCAGGCCCGGCCACCAGTCCTGGACATCCGAGTCGGCAGTGAGCGCGTGGCATATCCACACCACCTTCATGCCCTTCCTGTATGGATACGGGGATGTATGATAAGTCAGCTGCAGTCCGTCAATGCTTCCGCCGGCTTCAAATTCGAATTTGCCTTTATGTCTATAGATAATTTTCTGCATATATATACGTAAGCCGAATTGCAAAAGTAAAAAATCCGGCCGTCATTTCAAATAGTTCAAGTTACTTATAGATCTTCGGATTCATTCAGTAATCCAAGTTGTTGCCTGAAGATTACTCAGGGCACAGGGTCATAGCCGGAGCCTCCCCAGGGATGACATCTCAGTATACGCCTGATTGCCAGCCAGGAGCCCTTGAAAAGGCCGTGCTTCCGGAGAGCCTCCAGGGCGTAGGCCGAGCAGGTAGGGGTGAAGCGGCAGGTCGGCGGCTTAAGTGGGGATATGCAGATTTGGTAGAAACGGATGAGCACAATCAGCGGGAAGATGGCCATCTTCCTGATTATCTTGAAAATACGTTGAAATGTATCATTCATGGCCGCCTACCGTCCTGAGAGCCGAAACCATCATCGAGACGATTTCAGACTGGGTTGATAATTCCTTGCTCCTGTAAATGAACAGGATGTCAGCACCTCCGGCCTCCCCAGGGACAACCAGGCCCTTGTTGAGTCTGTATGCCTCCCTGACACGCCTCTTGAGCAGGTTTCTCTTGACAGCCCTGCGGAAAAGCTTTTTCGGGACGGACACCATCATTCTGCTGTAAGGCAGTCCGTTATTCTTTCTATAGACATATTTGAGCACGCCCGAGACTCCGTATCTTCCGGATTTGAGCAGCATTTCCACAGCTCCCTTGGACGAGAGCCTTTCACGCTTCTTCAATGTGCTCCTGACTTCCATCGGGAAATCAGTTGTGGCTGCCCAGATACAGCTCCAGTGCCCTGGCAACGGACGGGGCTTCCGGGGTCGGGGCCTGGATCTCCACAGGAAGACCGGCCTCCTCCATTGCCTTCACGATCTGCTTTCCGAACGTCACGAACCTGGCATTCCCCGGCTTGAACTCAGGGAAATTGGAGTAGAGCGACTTGATGTCGGAAGGGTTGTAGAATACCACGAGATCATAGGAGTCAATATCCACGTCCCTGAGGTCCTGCGGCACTGACTTGACGAATACGGATGCGGTATAGTCCAGGCCCTGGGCCTGGAAGAGGCTTGTGATGGCCTCGACATTGCTCGAATCGGAAGTGGCAATGAGAAACTTCTCGTCCTTGTGCTTCGGTCCGATCAGGTCAATGACAGAAGACGGGGTGCCGTTGCCGTAGAAAATCTTCCTCTTCCTGAAGACGATATGCTTCTGAAGATACATCGCAACGGCTTCAGTGGTACAGAAATATTTCATTGTCTCAGGAACCTTGATCCTCAATTCGTCGCATATGCGGAAAAACGCATCGATCGTATGCCTGGCGGAGAAAACAATCGCCGTGAAATCGAGAATGTTGAGCCTCTGGGTACGGAACTCTCTAGAGGTCAGCGGCTCTATGAGGAAAAAAGGTTTGAAGTCTATCTGCACTCCGAATTTCTCCACAAGCGAATCGTACGGCGCCTTGTTCATCGGAGTCTCCTGTGAAATCAGAATCTTCTTGATTGCCATATCTACTTTACAAAAACATCATTGAGGCCACCAGCATCGCTGCCGGAGGAATTTCCACGCTGCAAAGATACAAAAATGCTCTTAAAAGTCCCGCATCTGCGGACAGAATCTGCATTTTACGCACCAGAAACAATACCCAGAACGACAGAATGACATATATGGAGACCTCCCCCATCAGCATTTCCCGGCCCGGGAAAAATGTCGCGGCAAGAAGCACGGCAGCCAGTCCGGCGGTCATCAGCAGGAAGAAATCCCTGCCCGCCCCGACGGACACGACGACTGCGTCGCGGCTTGTCCCCATGCGCCTGGAAGGTATTATCATTATCAACAGCCACTTGACTGTCAGCACGGAAGCGAAAAGCCCGAAGACGGAAAGAGTCTTCACTATCGGAGAGCAGGACAATGCCGGGGCCGGCATGAACACCGAGAATCTCGCAAGGACCGTGCAGAAAATGACGAATGACGGCAGGAGCAGCGAGTCCCTCAGCCTCGCCATCTTGATATAATGCTCCAGCTCAGCGATAAGTTTCCATCTGAAGAGACCTCCTGCGAGATACGGAAAGACCTTCATGAACTTTCTCATGTAGGCAAGCATGATGACTATGCACAGGATCATCACTCCTGTATTGGCCGGGGAATCGGTCCAGGATTCCTGCCGCGGTACGGAAGCCGGGACTGTAACGGCGGAACTATCCGCAGGCAGGAAAATGTCCTCCGGAGAAGGCGCAAAAGTATCCTGAAGCAGCTGTCCCGAGACAAATGCTTCTAATGCGGGCAATACCTGAACGGTGTCAACCGATGTTATTCCGGAAGGGAGCGGCATTTTCAGTTCCCGCGTTTAGCATTGTAACCCATAGAAACAAGGATTTCGGTGACCTTGTCCCTGAAATCTCCCTGAATCGTGATTTCCCCGTCCTTGGCAGTGCCGCCTACGCCGCACTTGACCTTGAGGGTCCTGCCGAGTTCCTTCAGATCCTCCTCACAGCCCTTGAAGCCTGTGACAAGGGTAACCTGCTTTCCGGCCCTGCACCTGCGGTCAATGGTGACCCTGAGATGCTGGCGGGACGGTGGAAGTGTCTCCTCGACAGCCTCCTCCGCCTGCTCGTATCTGAAATCCGGATTGGTCGAATAAACCACTCCGAGGCGCTGCTTCCAATCGTTCTCAGCCATATAGATGCCTAATTTTTTGCAAAGATAAGGAAATCTATTCGTATATTTGTGGGTTATTGCACTATTCTGAAATCTATACAGAAATGACAGATAAGAATTACAGACTGTGGAAAACGGTGACCGGAATCGTGGTGACACTCATAGCCGGATTCACCTACCTGTCCACCATCGAGCCGTCCGCATCGTTCTGGGATTGCGGAGAATTCATCGCCTCATCATACAAACTCGAAGTGGGCCACCCTCCTGGAAACCCTGTGTTCCAGCTGATTGCAAGATTTTTCACAATGTTCACCGACGGCAGTCACGCCGCCATCGCGGTCAACGTGATGAGCGCCCTCTGCTCCGCATTGACCATACTGCTCCTCTACCTGACCATCATCTTCTTCGCAAAGAGGATGGCAGACCGGCAGGAAAACGGGGAATACTCTACAGGCCAAGCGATTGCAATATTGGGCAGCGCCGCCGTGGGAGCATTGGCATACTGCTTCTCCGACACATTCTGGTTCTCCGCCGTCGAAGGCGAGGTCTATGCGATGTCGTCATTGTTCACGGCCCTCGTCGTATGGGCGATGACCAAGTGGTACGAGCAGGCTGACGAGCCGTATGCAAACCGCTGGATCATATTGATTTCCTTCCTGATGGGTCTCTCCATCGGAGTGCATCTTCTGAACCTCCTCGCCATCCCGGTGCTGGTTTTCCTGTTCTACTACAGGAAGAGGGAGGACGGACATTACTCCTTCACGGAGTATATCAAGATAATGCTGATTGCCGTCGCCATTCTCGGCGCATTGGTATTCATCATCATACCTTACCTTCCGAAGGTTGCGGCATATGTTGACCTGTTCTTCGTCAACTCACTCGGCCTGCCATACAACAGCGGAGCCGCATTCTTCATGCTGGCCCTCATCGGCATACTCTTCTACGGGGCATTCTGGACATTGAAGAAGGGCAAGGTGGTGCTGAACGCCATCATTCTCAGCCTCACCACCATCGTCATCGGCTTCTCGGTATTCGCCGTGGTGATCATCCGCTCCAATGTGATGCCTCCTACCAATGAGTACCAGCCGGACAATGCCTTCACCCTCGTCAGATATCTCTCCCGCGAGCAGTACGGCTCGACCCCGCTCCTCTACGGACAGTACTACGGAGCACCTTATTCATTGAAAAACAGCAAGTACTGGGCTCCGATCGGCGGCAAGTACAAGCACGTTGACTCACCTGCCGACCCGGAATACTATTCTTCCGGCAAGATGCTCTTCCCGAGAATGTGGAACGGCGGAGACCAGAAATACATCCGCTTCTACGAGTCCTACACCGGCGGAAAGGGGCGCGTGATCCCTGATGCCGACTACAGGAAGCCTTCATTCTGGGCCAACCTGAAATTCTTCTTCGACTTCCAGATGAACTGGATGTACTGGAGATATTTCATGTGGAACTTCGCCGGAAGGCAGAATGACATTCACAGCCCGAGCCCGGGAGAAATATTCTACGGCAACTGGGAATGCGGCATCAAGTTCATCGACAGCATCCGTCTCGGAGACCAGAGCAATGCTCCGGCCGTCCTTTCCGAAAACAAGGGAAAGAACCATTATTACCTCCTTCCTCTCCTTCTCGGCGTGATGGGCATCTTCTTCCAGTTCGAGAGGGACAAGAGGGGCTGCTGGCTGACCTTCCTGCTGTTCTTCATGACGGGAATCGCCATTGTGCTCTACCTCAACCAGCCTCCTTACCAGGTCAGGGAAAGGGATTACGCCTACGCCGGCTCGTTCTACGCATTCTGCATCTGGATCGGCCTGGCCGTGATGGCTCTGTATGAATGGATTGGCGGAAAGCTCAAGGATAAATATCCGGCTGCGACGGCCGGGGTATTCACCGCCGCCTGCCTCTTCGTGCCGGCTCTCATGGCACAGCAGAACTGGGACGACCACGACAGGAGCAACCGCCGCACAGCCGTGGAGATGGCCAGGAACTATCTCAATTCCGTAGGCGAGCAGGGCATCCTCGTGACCCACGGCGACAATGACACCTTCCCTCTCTGGTATGCCCAGGAGGTGGAGGACGTCCGCACCGACGTGAGAATCTGCAACACTTCCCTTCTCGGAACCGACTGGCACATCGGCCAGATGAAATGGGCCTGCAACAAGTCCAGGCCGCTGGATCTCAGTGTGGGCGAGGAGCAGTATCTCTACGGTACCAATGATGCCGTATATATCTATGACACAAGGAATCAGGTCATTCCGATCAAGGCAGTGATGGATGTGTTCAAGCACCCTGACGCCAAGCTCATGCTCGAGAGCGGAAAGTCCGTGGACTACATAGTCTCCCGCAAGATCAGCATCCCGGTCAACAAGGAGAACGCATTGAAGTCGGGCATTGTGCCGGCGGAGTTCGCCGACCTCATCCAGGACGAGATCATTATCGAGATTCCTGCCAAGAAGTCCTATATCACCAAGCCGGAACTCTTCATGCTCGACCTGCTCTCCAACTATCAGTGGGACAGGCCAATACATCTGCTCAGCCAGGGCGGGGACATCAATATCGGCCTGAAAGACTACCTGATGTACGAGGGCTTCTCAAGCAAGCTGGTGCCTTTCAGGAACAAGATCGGAAACATCAATCCGGGCATTGTCTCGGTTGACAGCCTGTATGACAAGATGATGAACGTCTATTGCTGGGATGCATTGAAGAGGGACGATTATGACGTTGATTATCAGAACTACTACACCTTCCTCGGGGTGCTTCCGCAAAGGGAGCTTTTCGTGACCGCCGCCTCCGCACTCCTCAAGGCCGGAGACAAGGAAAGGGCAATTGCAATACTGGACAAATGCCAGGAATGCCTGCCTGCGGATGTCTGGCCGATAGAGTCGATTCCGCTCGGCTTCACCACCAACGACTACATGGTGGTCAACATGGTGAAATGCTACTACGAGGCAGGGTGCCCGGAGAAGGCCACCGCACTGGGCGGACAGCTCGGGAACGAACTGCTCAAGTCAGCAGCATTCTACCTGGATTTCTTCGACTATGCCGACGGAGAATTCGACACGGTCTGCCAGTTCATGTCCTACCTCATCGAAGAGATGGAGAATGGCGGGGACAAGGTCGTATCCAAGAAGCTTAAGGACAACCTTCTGGCATTGCTCCATGCCGTAAGCGGAGATTATGAAGAATAGCATTTTATGAAAAATATCAGGAACTTCTGCATTATCGCCCACATTGACCACGGCAAGAGTACACTTGCCGACAGGCTCATTGAACTGACACAGACTCTGGGCGCCAGGGAAATGGAGAACCAGGTGCTGGATGACATGGACCTCGAGAAGGAGAAGGGCATCACAATCAAAAGCCACGCGATTCAGATGGTGTACAAGCGCGGCGGCGAGCAGTACAAGCTCAACCTCATCGATACTCCGGGTCATGTCGATTTCTCCTACGAAGTCTCCCGAAGCATAGCCAGCTGCGAAGGTGCCCTTCTGGTGGTGGACGCTACC
>JAXDUM010000004.1:0-25097 GCA_034089285.1 Candidatus Cryptobacteroides sp. | reverse complement strand
TTGCTCTGGAGAGCAGGGTCTGATGAGGCAGGGTCATAGAAGGAGTAGTAATTGCCGCTCTCGTCGTGGCTGACAGTCTCGAAGCTGCCGTTCGGAACCTGAGGGGTGGCCTCTGTGGTGACAGTCATTGTGCCGTCCACGATCTCCTCGCTTCCGTCAGCGGCTTTGGTCACTACGAGGCGGTACTCGTATTCAGTCTCTCCTGCCAGGCCGTTGATCAGGGCAGAGTATGAGCCTTCGCTGATCCTTGTGGCAGCCACCGAGCGGCTCCACGCGGCATCGCTTCCGGTAACCCTGTACTCGAAGTAAACCTTGGTCCGGTCATATTCATTCTCGTCCACGTCGGCGTATGCGGTGAACTTGGTTCCCCAGACCTCATATTTTCCGGTAGATGCGAGGCCGGTGGAAACAGGCACGAAGATGATGTCGTCA
The DNA here is from genome assembly GCA_034089285.1 of Candidatus Cryptobacteroides sp. GTDB lineage: Bacteria > Bacteroidota > Bacteroidia > Bacteroidales > UBA932 > Cryptobacteroides. Next base: position 24,665 of record JAXDUM010000004.1, on the reverse strand, counting down.
TATACTTCGTTGAGGGCGTCGTCAACAAGGATGTCCACATCGAGAAGACCGTTCTTCTCCACGTACTTGAGGGCGAGTCTGTAGCGCTTTCCTCCCTCGACGGCCGCAATGCTGCCGCTCTTGGAGAATGCCTCGCCGCTTGCGAGTGTTCCGCTGAATGTCCAGTCAAGGGAAGGCTCGAAGCCGGATGCGATAAAATAACCGTCGGTTCCGCTTTCGGCCTTGGTGTAGGAAAGGCTTGCGCCATCTACTGTGGAAAGGCTTACGGTGCAGGTATAGCCCGCCTGGAAATAGGTGTCCACGGACTCGTCGAAGGATATGTTGGATACGATGCTGTTCATGGCTGCGACCACGGTTATGCTCTCGGAGCCGCCGGCGGTGATTGTGGCAGACTTGCTGCCCTTGTAGCTTTTCTGCTCCCAGGAAGCGTAGGAAGGGGTCTCCTTGGCCGCCTCTCCTGCAAGCACGTCAATCCTGTATCCTCCGGCCGGAAGATATATCTTCTGCGGAATCTCGGAGTATCTGTAATGGCGCACCATTCCCGAGAAGTCATCCTTGTAGATGCGTATGTCCGCATTGGCGAGAAGCTCGTCGGATGTCATCGCCGCCTTCGTCCCGTCGGTGCTGACCGAAAGTGAGAGGCAGCCTTCCCCCTCCGGGGCGATCTGCTGCTTCTGGCAGGACACAAGGGCTGCCGCAGCTATGCTGATGATTGCAAATGTCTTTTTCATTGTCTTCCCTCCTTATTCAACTACAAGTACTACGTCGATGCTGTTCCTGCAACCCTTCTTGTCCACCACGTTCATCTTGAATGTGTGGCTTCCAGGGAATCCGAGGATGGCTGTCTGTGCTCCGGAGAGGTCGAAGTCCACTACGGTCTGTCCGGCGAGTTCCGCTCCGTGAGGGAATGGAACGATGTCGAATATGCCCATCGCTTCCTCTGAAGGATTCACGAGGTCGAGGTTGGTTCCTCCGACGGTGTTCACCGAATTGATGAAGTCCTGGTTGGTGGATGCGATGTCCACGGTGAAGCGGAGAACGCCGTTAGGCACGATAGCCTGGAGGGTGAGGTTGAACGGATTGCCTGATGCCGGCACGGTAATCGGCTGTGTGATATCGTAGTCGCAGGTCGATACGAGCTGGATTCCGCCGTCTCCGGCAGGAGCCTCAGGGTCATTGCCGTCACCTTCCTCTGAAGCGGTGATGTCATTGTCCAGGGTAGCATCGGCCACAAGTCCGTCGATTTCAATGCCGATGGTTACTTCTCCGGTGGCATCCACCTTCTTCATGAACTTCACGATATGATAGTCGCGCGGCTTGAGGCCGGTGATGGTCGTGGTCATCTTCTGGGTCTTGTTCTCGATGCTTCCCTTGAAGGTTACGACCATGGTCGTGTTGCTTCCGTTGACATTGAAGTAGCCGATTCTCCTCTCGTATTTAGGAGCGCCTGAATTGTAGGTGAGCGCATAGTCGAGAGGTGAGCCTGCGGTGACCTCCACGCTTGTGTTGCCGTCACCGGTCACCATTGCGAGGAAATCGTCATTGTACTCCACGGATACGGCGCACTGGAGAAGTGTGCAGGTGATGGTTCCGAGAGTCGTTGTCTCTCCGGCTGTGATGGAGAATGGAGCCGATGCGCCGTATACCGGAGATGAGAACTTGGCGTCAGGAACGCCGGCGGCGGTGGAACGTATGTCCAGCCTGTAGTCTCCGGCCAGCAGAGAAATGCTTCCGGTGCCCTCGGTTATGGTTGAATACTGTCCTGACCATACGAGAGCGTCGCCTGAGTCATAAACGTAGAGCATGTAAGTGCCGTCAGCCGCTTCGGCCTTGGTGACCATCTCCTCAGAGTAGTCTATGCTGAGCCCGGCGAATGAGAGAGTTCCTCTTCCGGTCTCGTTCTTGTCGTAGTTGAATTTGTCATCGGCGCAGCCTGCGAGGGCGATTGCAGCGACTGACAATGTGAATATTTTTCCAAGTTTCATGATATCAGTCATTTAAGTCAACTTCTACGAGGTCTGCATCGATGGTGGTCTCGTCGAAGGAGATGGTTATTGAATTGGAACCCACGTTGGAGGCGTCGAACTTGACCGTGTAGCATGTGGCAGGCTCAAGATTCTTGAACTCCTTCTCGGCGAATGTCTGGGTGGCTCCGCTCTGGCTGGTCAGGGTGCCGCTGAGCTTGAATGTGTACGCATCCATGAAGATGGCGCGCGTCTCGCTCTTCGGAACGGAAATGGCGGTTCCGCCACCTGTGGTCACGTTGAAGGTGTAGTCGGTGAAATAATCCGTGAATGCCTCGGTGAAGCTGAACTTGACGATGCAGCCGGCAAGTTTAACCCTGACGGTCACGGTCTGTGAGCTTCCGCCGGTTACGGCGAAACTCTGTTCGCCCTTGAAGCAAGGCTTGTCGAAGCCTTCGTCGGAAAGGCTGCCATAAGATGCGGTGGCTGTGTAATTGCCCGCTGCCAGAGTAACCGGTGCCGAAAGGTCGGAAACCGGAGTGATGTTGTCTTGTTCGTCGCTGATCGTTACGGTGAAATCAGATGCCGACGGCAGAGCTGTAAAGTCCCCTACGGAAGATTTTGTGGAGACGTCGATGAGGTCTGACTGCTGATCCAGGGCGAAACTCACATTGCCTTCCGAACCGCTCTGCTTTGAACAGGCGGCCAGGATGGTCAATGCGGCCAAGGCTGCAGACATAGTTTTAATACGCATGATGTTTTTTATGTTAGTTATTTGCTATCGATACTTTTATGTTGTCGAGGTAGAGCCAGTAGGTGCCGTTGGTCATATCTGCCTTTGTTTCAGCCAACTCTCTTATTGACAGGCGCATTGCGTTGGTTATGCCGTCAAGCTGGGTACTGTGCTCGTTGCCGATTTCTGAATATGAGCCTGTCTCCTCATTTACATAGAAGGAATCAGGGAATGTTCCCGTTTCGTTTCCGCTTGAGAGGTTGCCGGTATCTGTAGTCCATCCGACATTGACGGTTGCGCCCAGCTTTGGCTTGGATCCGATACCTCCTTCCTGTCTGTTCATCGAATAATTAAATGTCAATGAGATATTTACGGTGTGCCCTTCTTTGATTCCGGACAGAAGTGGGGAGTCGCATCTTGAATGATAGCAGGCCACAGCTTCCCTGTGGGCGGCAAGTCTGATCGCTGTACCTGCCTCTCCTCCTGCCCGGGCTACGCTCCAGCCGCTCTCGATGTAGTATGGACTCTTGTTGCCTGTGTTGGAAGCAGAGTGCTTGTCTCCGCTGTTGAAACTGCTCTGGATGCAGCTGAAGTCCTCGAACATCAGGTAAGGGCAGTTCAGTCCGACATTGACGGAATTTCCTGTGCTCATGTCCGGGAATGTGATCCTTTCGCTCACGATGGCGTCAGCGCTCTCGTAACTTGCCGTGAACCCTGTGCCGGAAAGAGCCCGGAACTCGCTCTCGTCCAATGTCTTGAGCACGATTCTCTCGCCCGGTATGATGGTGGAGCCGTCCGGGTCGGCGTATGAGAAGGATGTCCATCTCTCTCCTCCCCAGGTAACTTCGTTGTCGAAAGTGAATGTGAGGTTCTTTACCTCTTGCCCAAGATTGTTGGAGATAAGGGTGAATGTGAGATTATAGACAGGGGATACGGTCTTCGCCCTGAGCGGTACCGTGGTGATGTGCCCTGCCTGGAAATCCCTGCCTTCCAGCCTGATAGGCTCTATGTCGGAGTACCAGTTTTCCGAATAGACCCTCACGTTGAGGAATTCATCATTGACATATGTCCTCTGCGGAGGGAAGATGGACGAGGAGATGAACTCTCCGTCCGGAACCGGGTTTTCCGGCGTGATGGTTATGGCTGTCCGGCCATCTGTCAGGGAGGCGCTTCCGTCCTCCACGTTTACATTGACCGTTCCCGCAATATCCTGGGGCATCGAGAATTCCAGTAAGGAAATGGGCTCGTTCATGGCGTTTTCACCCGCCGGTATGCAGAATCTGAGATAATGAAGCAGATGCCTGAGGTTCATGCTGAGACTGACCGTTTCGTCAGCGGGCCTCGTTTCGTCGAATTCCCTGAGTGCTCCTGCCTCGACCGGGCCGGATATGGCTATGCAGGCTCCGGAGGCTTTTCCGTTCTGCTCGGACGGAAGGGTGAAAACGGCATTCTTGCCGGAATAAGATGCCGGGACCGGGAATGCTATATAATAATTATAGGTATCCTCCGCCATCGGGGCGTCCAGCGTGGATGTGAAATATCCCTTTGTATGGTTGGCCCTGGAGAGCAGGGTGAACTCTTTTGCCTCCAGTACTGCGCTCCCGGTCTGGTTGTCGGCCCAGACGGCCACCTTGTCCCCGATTTCCCAGGTGAATCTTCCTGCGGACGGGTCCAGCTCAGCTCTGGTATCGGACTGCGCTGTGGTGAAGGCCACGGTGACAGGACCGTCACTCCGTCTGTCGGTTTCGATACCTGTACAGGACGGGGCAATACTTGCCACGGAAAAGATGGCCATAGCGGCGAATATTGAATGAAAATTTTTCATACGTAATATTGTACGCAACAAAATTAGGCTAAAATTTCCTATAATGAAACTAAAATATCCTTTAGAACATTGTAAATTCTCCACGAATTTGCACTAAATAATGTTCAAAAAGTGACTATTTTTTGAATGGATTAATGAATTATTGGGGTTATGTAATCGAATAAATTATTGAATATAAATAAATTAATCAATAAGTGCCCATTATTTCCCGGATGTCTTTTTAATCCTTCGGCGTTTACCTGTTCGGAAACGGGTCCAATGTCCTAAAATGCTCCCGCACTGCAATAGGGGCAAAAAGACCATTTTTGCTGCTGATTTTCCCGTTCTATTGTATGCTGGCAATTCGAATTTTCTGCTGACTGTCCGCAATTCGTGCAGAAATTCATGCAGTAACCCAATTTGCGTCATTCCCGTCCTTGGATACTCAGCGTGGTGCTGTCAGTGTCATCCATTAACGTGCCATCCGACATCGCAGCGCCCCATAAATATAAATAATTGACAGGCACTGCCAATTACAGCACTGCTGGCGTCAAACAAATCCCATACATTCCAGAAAATTTTCCCCCTGATTTTGCCATTTGCAAAATATTTCTTACCTTTGCGACCCCTATAATGTGTAGGGATCGCAATGTTTTATTATTAACCATTTAAAGATCAAGACAGTGGACACACAAAGTTACAAATCAGTGTACCTTAACAAGGAGACTGTAAAGAAGGAGTGGGTCGTCATTGATGCTACCGATCTGGCTCTCGGCCGTCTTGCGTCCAGAGTTGCTCTTGTCCTCCGCGGCAAGAACAAGCCAGGGTTCACGCCGAACGTGGACTGCGGTGACAACGTCATCGTGGTCAACGCCGAGAAAGTGGCCCTCAGTGGAAAGAAGATGACCGACAGGGTTTATACGCGTTACACCGGATATCCGGGCGGACAGCGTTTCACCACGCCTAAGGAGATTCTTCAGACAAGACCTGCTGAACTCATCAGGAGAGCTGTGAAAGGAATGCTTCCTAAGACCCGTCTTGGTGACAAGATTCTCGGCAACCTGTTCGTATATGCAGGTCCTGAGCATCCGCACCAGGCACAGCAGCCAAGAGAAATTAAGTTGAACGAAATTTAAACAGAGCAAATGGAAAAAACAGTAAACGCCCTTGGAAGACGTAAATCAGCTGTGGCTCGTGTTTATGTCGTAGCCGGCACAGGCAAGTTCACGGTAAACGGTAGGGAAGTCAATGACTACTTCGTTGACGAGACTTATCAGTACATCGTGAACCAGCCATTTACAGTGACTGGAACGACAGGTCAGTTTGACGTTAAGGCAAACCTCTGCGGAGGTGGAATCAAAGGTCAGGCTGAGGCGCTCAGACTCGGTATCTCCCGCGCACTTTGCGAGATTGACAGCGAGGCTTACCGCTCAGCACTCAAGGCCGAAGGATTCCTCACCCGCGACGCAAGAGAAGTCGAGAGGAAGAAGCCTGGTCAGCCTGGTGCACGTCGCCGCTTCCAGTTCAGCAAGCGTTAATGCCTGCTTACTGCTGATTTATTCGCACAGTCCGGTTGACAAATCTTCTGACCTCGTCAGGGGCGTGAGTTCCGACAGAGCTGCTTGAAGATTGCCGAGACTGCGGAAAATCCCGAAGACCGGCACAGTGCCGCTGCTTCAGGATTGAAGAAAAGAGCCCGGGAGGCTGAGGCAATGGCCTTCAGGGAAAGTGTAACACAAGAAACAACACAAAAAAATGCCAAGAACAAATTTCCAGGAATTACTCGAAGCAGGTGCACATTTCGGGCATCTCGCCAGGAAGTGGAATCCTAAAATGGCTCCTTACATTTTCATCGAGAGGAACGGGATTCACATCATTGACCTGCACAAGAGTGTCGTCAAGATAGACGAGGCCGCAGAGGTTATGAAGGAGCTTGCGCGCTCAGGCCGCAAGATTCTTTTTGTGGCCACCAAGAAGCAGGCTAAGGACGTTATCGCCGAGAAGGCCGCTTCAGTAAATATGCCTTATGTAACGGAAAGATGGCCGGGCGGAATGCTCACCAACTTCCCGACCATCCGCAAGGCCATCAAGAAGATGAACACCATCGACAAGATGAAGGAAGATGGTACATACGACAAGCTCGCAAAGCGTGAGCGTCTCCAGGTTGACCGCCAGAGGGCAAAGCTTGAGAAGAACCTCGGTTCCATCAAGGATATGAGCCGTCTCCCGTCAGCACTCTTCGTAGTTGATATTCAGAAGGAAGCCAATGCAGTCAAGGAGGCAAACCGTCTCAACATTCCGGTAATCGCTATGGTTGATACATGTTGCGATCCTAATCCGATTGATTATGTGATTCCGGCAAATGATGACGCCACAAAGTCCATCGAGTACATCACCAATGCACTTTGTGAGGCTATTCAGGAGGGATTGAACGAGAGGAAGCTCGAGAAGGAGAAAGAGGCTCCGGCCGAGGCTGCCGAGAAACCGGCAGCAAAGAAGCTCCGTCCTCGCAAGGCCGCCAAGGCCGATGAGGCCGCAGAGGAGGCTCCAAAGGCAGAGACACCGGTTGAGGCTGTCGCTGAGGAGAATGCAGAATAATATTAAACTTTGAAGATTATGCAGATTACAGCAGCTGACGTAATGAAATTGCGCAAGATGACCAGCGCCGGAATGATGGATTGCAAGAATGCCCTTACCGAGGCAGAAGGCGATTTCGAGAAGGCAGTGGACATCATCCGCGAGAAGGGTAAGCTCGTTGCAGCCAAGAGGGCTGACCGCGAGACAACCGAGGGAGCTGTCCTCGTCCGCATCAATGGTGGCAAGGCCATCATCGTTTGCCTTGGATGCGAGACTGACTTCGTATCGGCTACTCCTGACTTCAAGGCTCTCGCCAATGGTATCGCTGACGCGGCCATCGCAGCCTTCCCGGCTGACGCTGAGGCACTCAAGGCAGTTCAGATGCCAAACGGCCATACTGTAGAGGAGGAGATTTCCGCCCAGACCGGCAAGACCGGCGAGAAGCACGTGCTTGCATATTATTCTACCCTCGAGGCTCCATACATTGCACAGTATGTTCACAACAATTCCAAGGTGGCTTCCATTGTTGCTTTCAACAAGGAGGTTTCCGAGGAGGTCGGCAAGAACGTTGCAATGCAGGTTACCTCAATGCACCCTGTTTCAGTTTCCGAGGCAGACTGCCCTAAGGAGACTGTAGAGAAGGAGCTCGCAATGTACAAGCAGCAGATCGCTGAGGATCCGAAGATGGCCGGCAAGCCTGATGCTATGCTCGAGAACATCGCAAAGGGCAAGCTCAAGAAGTTCTTCAAGGAGCAGACCCTCGAGGATCAGGACTACATCTGGGACAACAAGGTGTCAGTTCTCGGTTACATCCAGGCTTCTGACAAGGATGCAAAGGTTCTCTCATTCAAGAGGTTCTCTTTGAGCGACTAATTCCTTCGCTCGGATATGATACAAAATCGGACCGGTTACCCCGGCCCGATTTTTTTTGTGTTCTGTCATTTCTTAGGCTCCGGCCCCATCTCAAGCACGCCCTCTCTTCCCTTCAGCAGCTCCGAAGCCGGGAACGTGAATCCGTCAAGTCTTTTGACGTTGAGAACGGCGCTCTGAACGTAGATGTTCTTCCTGGATGCATTGCGGGCCTTGATCACGAACTTGTCACCGCGGCCGTCTTTTTCGCCTATTGTCCACAAGGTTGCAATATCCTTTGTAAAGGCATCTGACGCCAGTGTCGTGGCAATCAGCAGAGTTGATAGAATCATTATCGTCATCTGTGTATGTCTAAACAATATGGTACAAAGCAAACGAAATTCCGTAATGAAGCAAGTGGAATAAATGGTTGCAAGAGCGATAAATGTAACGTTTTTATATATCTGCTATTGTATATCAAAAAATTTATTTATATTTGCGTCGGATTAAATGTTCATACATGCATCGATTTTGTTTAAAGATGAATGTAATCATGAAGGATAATTATGTGGTAGGTGTCGATGTCGGTGGATCTCATGTGTGTTCTGCCGTAGTTGACATTGAGGACGGCAGTATCTGTTCAGAGCCGGTGACCACTCCGGTTGACAGTTCTGCCGGGGCCGTGGAGGTCGTGAATGCCTGGGCGGAAAATGTTAGACGGTCAATATCAGGCTTCGGGGGAAAGGTCAGCCGCGTGGGATTTGCCTTCCCTGGGCCGTTCGACTATGTCCGGGGCATATCCCTTATAAGCGGAGTCGGGAAATATGAAAGCGTTTATGGACTCGGCGTGGCTGAGACAATGCGTTCTGTCCTGTTTTCAGAGGCAGGCGATGTGCAGATGAGATTTGTCAATGACGCTTCGGCATTTGCCCTCGGCGAGGCCCTCTACGGAGCTGCGGCGGATTCTGCCAAAGTGCTTGCCCTGACGCTCGGAACAGGAGTCGGCTCCGGATTTGTGTCGGAGCGGAAACTTGTCGTGGACTCTCCTGACGTGCCTGAAAACGGATGGGTCTATTGTCTTCCATTCGAAGATGGAATCGCAGACGAAGCATTCTCTACAAGATGGATTGTGAAGCGCTATCGTGAACTTTCCGGACTGCAGGTGGCGGGAGCCAGGGAAGTGGCTGAAAGATATGACACTGATGAATCCGCCCGTGTCCTTTTCCGTGAATACGGGGAGCGTCTGGCTGCGTTTGCAGGCCCGGTTCTCAGGAAGTTCGGGGGAAGGACTCTTGTAATTGGAGGCAATATCTCACGGGCTTACCATCTTTTTGCGGAACCTCTGGATGAGCGGCTACGGGCAATGGTTCCCGGCGCGGAGGTCAGAGTCTCAGGCCTTCTGGACAAGTCCGCAATGATCGGTGCGGCATCATTGTTTGTCTGAATATGAATCAATTAGAATATATTATGTCAAAAATCAGAAAGACAACTCAGTATCTCATGCCGGTGAGCAGGAAAAAGCCGGGAGCGCTGGACTACGACATATATCCGGTCCACGATCTCGGCGACGGGACTGTCTCATCGGATTTCAGCGAACTTGCCGCCCGGATTCCGGAACGCGGGACGGTTATTGTTGACGGATATGTCGGAGTAAGGTTTGATGAATTCGTATCAAGCCTTAACGAAGCGCTTTCGGCCGTCGGGAAGACTGCCCTCTGGTGGAGCGTGGATTCGGCCCTGAAGAGTCCTGCGGAGATAGATAAGATGATAGAACCGTTCCTTGGCGGTGATGACCCTCTTTTCGGTTACAGGGCAAGCCTTGAGCTCAAGGATTTCTTTGATGGGGACAAGCTTGCATCCATAAAGGCCGATGCTTCGGCTCCGCTCAATATCATTTACGGAATCGGTGCTTCTCTCGCCGGATGGGAGGGGACATTGATTTATCTGGATATCCCGAAGAACGAGATCCAGTTCCGTTCGAGGGCGGGGAGTGTGAGAAATCTCGGCGCGGCTGCCCCGGATGCTCCGAAGAAGATGTACAAGCGCTTCTACTTCATTGACTGGGTCGTTCTCAACAGGCACAAGAAGGCATTGATGCCTGAAATTGACATTTTTGTGGATGCACAGCGCGAGACGGAGATTACCTGGGCGGAAGGCGATGTGGTCCGCGCCGGACTGGACAGGCTTGCCCGGAACGGCTTCAGGGTACGACCATGGTTCGAGCCGGGAGCCTGGGGAGGACAGCGCATCAAGGAGTTCATCGGAGATCTGCCTCAGGATGTGCCCAACTATGCCTGGTCATTCGAACTGATTGTGCCGGAGAACGGAATTATCCTCAGCGGCGGTGACAAGATGCTTGAGCTTTCGTTCGATTCCATAATGTACGAGGCCGGCCGGGATGTTGTGGGAGACGATTGCTACCGCGAGTATGGCGACGAGTTCCCGATCCGTCTTGACTATCTTGACAATTTCGACGGAGGCAATCTTTCAATACAATGTCATCCGCGCAGGGAATACATACAGAAGAACTTCGGAGAGGTGCTCACTCAGGAGGAAACCTACTATATCCTCGACCACAAGCCGGGGGCCGAGGTCTATCTCGGATTCAAGGACGACATTGTCCCTGAAGAATTCGAGGCGGCCCTGACACGCAGCCACGAGACTGCCACTCCGCTCGACGTTCCGAAGTACATCAATGCCGAACCGGCCGTGAAGCACGGTCTGTACCTGATTCCTCCGGGAACCCTCCACAGCTCGGGACGCAACAACCTGGTCCTGGAAATCAGCACGACTCCGTACATCTTCACATTCAAGATGTACGACTGGATGGCCCTCGACCTGGATGGGCGTCCGAGGCCGCTGAACATCAGGAGAGCGATGGAAAACCTGTATTTCGACCGCAAGGGCAAACGCATTTCCGAGGAGTTCGTCTCCCATCCTTATCTTATTGAAAAGGGTGACGGCTGGGAGCTCTGGCATCTTCCTACACACGCCAACCATTCCTACGATGTGCATCGCTATGTGGTTGATACTGAGGTGGAAGTGAAGACCGAAGGCAAATGCCACGCTCTCAATCTTGTCGAGGGCAAGTCCGCCAAGGTCATTACTGAAGGCGGGATGACATTCGAACTTACATATGCCGAGTCCCTGGTGATATCCGCTGCTGCGGGATCATACAGGATCGTGAATGACTCCGGGGAACGGATAATGATGATAAAGGCCTTTATGAAATAACAGACGCCTGCTGCTTCCTGACTTGAACTGAAAACTTCAAAATCGTCATATTCTGTCGATAATCTAAATCAACTAATAACTATTTATTATGAACTCGTTAAAACTAAATGAACTATTCCACCGCCTTGGAAATCTCTCCATGAGATTTCTGGCCGCTGTGGCATTCTTCATCTGCGCAGGGGCGGTGTTGCCGGCTCTTGCCCAGCCCGGTACCATTAAAGTCACAGGTAAGGTGACCTGTGGCGGCGATGGCGTTATCGGCGCGTCCGTAATGGTCAAGGGAACAAACAGCGGTACTGTAGCCGACATGGACGGAAACTACAGCATTGCCGTAAGGCCTGATGCCATTCTTGTGTTTTCCGCCATCGGATACACTGCTGAAGAAGTAGCCGTGGACGGCCGCACTGTAATCAATGTCTCCATCAATGAAGAGGCCCTCAACCTCGCTGATGCGGTTGTCGTAGGTTACGGTGTGCAGAAGAAGGTGAACCTGACAGGTGCCGTCGCAAGCGTCTCCACCGAGGAAATTGAAGGAAAGCCTATCGCCAATGTTCTTGAGGGCCTTCAGGGTACGACTCCGGGCCTCGTAATACAGCAGGGCTCATCCACTCCGGGCGGTGCTCCGTCCATCAATATCCGCGGATACAACACTATGAACAACAACGACCCTCTCGTCATCATTGACGGAATCGAGGGCTCGCTCGCGAACCTTAACCCTAACGATATCGAGCAGATTTCAGTCCTGAAGGACGCATCCTCGACTGCGATTTACGGCTCCAGGGCTTCCAACGGCGTCATCCTCGTTACCACCAAGAAGGGTAGCGACGGAAAGGTGGAGGTCAGCTACAATATGACATACGGCCTCCAGCAGGCTACGAAACTGCCTACTGTAGTGGACTCATGGATTTATGCTGAGCTCTACAACGAGGCTGCGGTCAATTCCGGACGTTCTGCAAAGTTCAGTGCCGAGCAGATTGCAGACTTCAGGAATGGCGGAACCAACTGCAAGTGGATTGAGGAAATATACAAGGACAAGGCGTCCCAGCAGTCCCACAACGTTTCCGTCACCGGCGGAAACGGAAACCTTTCCTATATGGGCTCAGTTGGATACCTCAAGCAGAATTCTCTCTTCCAGGGTCCAAACTACGGATATGACAGGTACAATGCCAGATTGAACGTGAGCCACAAGATGACAAAGAACTTCACTGTCAGCCTCACTTCCCAGTTCACAAGGAACAATATCAAGGATCACGCATACTGGACAGAATGGATTATCGAGATGTGCAACCGTATGCCTGCCATCTATGAAATCAAGAATCCTGACGGAACCTACAACTATCCTTCCGGCTCCAACTCCAACTCTCTCGAGAGGCTTGAGACCGGTGGATACAGGAGGAGCGTGAATGATGACATGAGCGGTACCATTTCCGCCGATTGGCAGATTATCAAGGGCCTCAAGCTCTCATTCTCAGGCGGCGCCCGTTATCTCAACAACAATACCCACGAGAACAGGATGGCTTCGGACAATCCTCTCTCCGGAGACAAGGAGAACCATATCAGCGAGTCATTCAACCGCAATACGAAATATACGGCTACGGCGATGCTGTCCTACAATACCGTCATCAAGGAGCGTCATACGCTCGGAGTTCTTGCCGGATACGGATATGAGGGTGAGCATGCCAACTATTTCGGCACAACCCGCGTGACTGACAATCATGACTTCGACGTGATGGTTGGCAATATCAACGGTACCGACAAGCTCCCGATATCGAATTACAGCGGAGCTTCGGACTGGTCTCTCTACTCATTCTTCGCCAGGGTGAACTACAATTACGCGGAGAAGTACCTTCTCGAGTTCAACCTCAGAAACGACTATTCATCTTATTTTGCAAAGGGCAACCGTTCCGGTCTGTTCCCTTCACTTTCAGCAGGCTGGAGAATCTCCCAGGAAAGTTTCTGGGACAATATCCGTCCTTACGTGTCATCACTCAAGCTCAGGGGTTCCTGGGGTCTTGTAGGAAATAACCGCATCGGTGCATACCAGTATCTCCAGTCGGTATCTGTCAGCCAGGGAATGGTGTTCGACGACAATTCCGTACCTACTGCCGGCTTCTCTTCCGCAAACCCGGGAATCAAGTGGGAGACCACCATGATGGGCAATATCGGACTTGATTTCGGCGTGCTGAGCGACAGGCTCACGCTTTCGTTCGACTACTTCAACAACAGGACGAAGGACATCCTCGTGAACCTCTCCGTTCCGGGAATTTTCGGAAACGGTTCGCCGGTATCCAATGCCGCCGAGGTGAGGACCCAGGGATGGGAGCTCGCTCTCAATTACAATTTCAAGACAGGCATCGTAAATCACAATATTTCCGGAAACGTATCCGACAGCTGGAACAAGGTTCTCGACACCAGGGGCAACGAGCTCCACTATGGTTATGACGTGACCACCATCATCAAGGAGGGCTACCCGCTCTGGTCATACTACACTCTCCGCAGCGACGGACTCTTCCAGAGCGACGAGGAGGCTGCAAACAGTCCTCACCTCGTAGGCGTTGTGCCAAAGGCGGGCGACATCAAGTACATTGACAAGAACGGTGACGGCAAGATTGACGATGATGACCGTTTCGTGGTGGGCAATGACTTCCCTCGCTATACCTTCGGTTTCAACTACGGCCTCGAGGTCAAGGGATTCTACTTCTCGATGTTCCTCCAGGGCGTGGGCAAGAGAAGCCGCTGGATGCGCGGCGAGTCGGTGGAGGCTTTCCACAACAACAACGAGGGCCCGGTTCTCGACTTCCACGTGGACAGATGGACTCCTGAGAACAGGGATGCCTCATATCCTCGCCTCACAATGGGTACAGAGTCCACCAACAATGCAACCAAGTCCGATTACTGGATCCAGAACGCAGCCTACCTCAGAATCAAGAACCTCCAGATCGGTTACAGCTTCCCTGAGGCGATGCTGAGCAAGATCCGCTTCAAGGGACTTCAGGTATATCTGACCTGCGAGAATCCTTTCGTGTTCTCGAATATGAAGGGAGGATGGGATCCTGAGTACAATGCTGACGGTTCGGGACGAGCCTATCCTGTGGCCAGAGTTTATTCAGTAGGCCTTAATGTTAAATTTTAATTGTAGGAGACTGGAAATATGAAAAGGAAATTATTTGCATTTACAACATTTGCAGGCATCCTGTTCGCTGCGTCTTCCTGCATTGGACTGGACACTGCTCCATACGACAGGGAAACTGACCTGACATACTGGACCGGGAATGAAGATGCCGCCGAGGCTGTCCTGAACAGCTGCTATGCATCGATGTACAGCGCATCCGAAATCATTTCATCCGAGGGTGCAAGCGACAATGCCTATGTCAAGGGTCTGGGTACGACCCAGCCGATTGCCAACGGCTCCCTGAGTACAGACAATTCATACGTGAAGAGTATCTGGGACCATTACTATGCAAGCATCAGGCTCTGCAATGAGCTCCTGAACAATATCGACAAGGTTCCGGGACTCGCCTCCGATCTCAAGGCAAGGTACATTGCCGAGTGCAAGACCCTGAAGTCCTTGTTCTATTACGAACTCTATACGAAATTCGGCTCTGTCCCATATACTGACGCCGTGCTTACCGTGGCTGAAAGCGAGAGCATCTCCAGGACCGCCCGCGAGACTGTCAAGGGCAATGTGGTCAGGATGCTTGAGGAAGCCATAGGCGACCTTCCGGAGTCATATCCGGCAGGGGAGAGGGGAAGGATCACCTCAGGAGCCGCAAAGATGATTCTCGCGAAGGTTCATCTCTTCGACGGAGATTGGGCAGAGGTGAAGAGACTCACCCAGGAAATCATGGACTCCAGGGTATATTCCCTCACCGGCTCATATGCGGATGTGTTCAACATTGACAATGAATACAATTCCGAGGTGATTCTCGACGTGCAGTACTCTCCGGTTCTCCGCGAATGGAGCATGAGGGATGCCGGTTTCATTCCACCGTCCATGGGAGGTTATTGCAACATAGCTCCTACACAGGAACTTGTGGACAGCTACATCATGCTGAACGGAAAAAAGATTTCTGACGCCGGCTCCGGCTACGACAAGTCGAATCCTTATGCCGACCGCGACCCTCGTCTTGCAGCCACCATCATCTATACCGGCAATTCCTACAGACTGGCGGACGGAAGCGACAATGTTATCGACTGTGAGAATCCTGAAAGCCGCGATGCGTACGGCACTACTTCCGACGTTACCCCTACGGGATACTATTTCAAGAAATGGTGGGATCCCAAATACAGGCTCACGCTCAATTCAAGCTTGAACATCATCGTCTTCCGCTATGCTGACGTTCTCCTCATGAATGCGGAGGCTCATGCTGAGAGCGGTACCCTCAACAGTACTGTCTGGGACAATACGGTAGGTCTCATCCGCAGCCGCGCGGGCTTTACCGCAAGTTCGGCTCTCGAGTATGATTCCACTGCTGACAATGTCGAGGTCATCAGGAACGAGCGCAGATGCGAACTTGCGTTCGAAGGCCACAGATATAAGGACATCATCAGGTGGAAAATCGCGGAGAAGGTTCTCAACGGCAATGTTCACGGGCTTTACACCGGTGCCGCAGTCGGCGCTGACAACGGTTATGTGATTGTGGAGAAGAGGGCGTTTGATTCCGCCAAGCACTATCTCTGGCCTATCCCTCAGAAAGACAGGGACCTCAACAAGAATCTCGACCAGAACCCTAATTGGTAATAAAGATGAAAAAGAAAATATTATTCATAGCAGCAGCTGTGCTCGGCATTGCCGCAGGCTGCCAGAAATATGAGCTCAATACGGACTTCTCAATGCCTGTCGAGCTGGATTCTCCTTCCAATGTGATTCTGGATGTCACTTCATCCAAGACTGTAGTCCTCTCCTGGAATGGAGGCGGAGCTGCAGACGGAGGCGTTCTGCTCTACAACGTCCTCTTTGACAAGACGGGCGGAGACTTCTCCGAGCCTCTTGCCACAATGCCGAGCGACCTCGGAGCGAAGAACACTCTGACTCTGACTCACGCCCAGCTCAATACTCTCGCCCGCAAGGCCGGAGTGAAGCCGAACGAGACCGGAAGCTTCATCTGGACCGTGACTGCGTCCAGGGGTGGAGTCACAAAGACTTTCGACGGATATGCAAGCCTCAGCGTCGTGCGCGGAGAAGGCATTGACAATATTCCGGAGCATCTTTATGTTGCAGGTTCCGCTGCACTTGAGGCAGGACAGGAATTCAGAATGGAGGAGGAAGGTCTCTTCGTCATTTACACTGAGCTTGGAGCCGGCTCGGTCAAGTTCACTTCGGAGAAGGACGGCGGATTTACATTCTTCGCTGACGAGACGGGAAAACTTGCTGAAGGTGAAGGCTCATACAATGTCGCCGACGCTCCTTCGACAGGCCTTGCCAGAATTACCGTCAACTTCAACACTCTCAACTTCAAGGTTGAGGAAATCGGCAAGAACGTAAGGGCCATCTGGGGTGCCAACTATGCAGACATCGCAGTCCTTGAATATGTCGGGAATGGAGACTTCACCGGCGACGGCGACGTGGTATTCCTCGGTCCGGGCCGTGAAGGAACACCTGACTGGTGCTCATGGGTTGAGGAAAGGTACTATTTCATCGCCGAGGTTGAAGGCAAGGAGGTATGCTGGGGCTCCACATTCGGAAGCGGCGCCTATACTCCTGACGGAACCGAGTCATTCTTCTACATCGTCGAGAATCCTTGGGAGCAGTGGAACAATCTCTGGAAGATGGACCACGCCTTCGACATGTGCCACGTCACATTCGTGATCAATACGAACAAGGACAACCACATGACCCATTCATACAGCGGCGGGGCAATATCCTACGAGCAGCCTGCCGTCACTCCTGCCGAACTCTTCCTCAATGGCGACGCCGCTGAGGCCCAGGGTCAGGCTATGATGAAGGATGGAGACAAATTCGTCATCTACAATAAACTGAACAAGGGAAATGTCAGCTTCGTTGACGGTGACGGCACCAAGTATTTCGCCGACAAGGAGAATGGCCTGTTCATCGGCTCTCCAAAGACTGCCGTGGAGGCATCCGAGGGTGTGACAAGAATTATTGTCGACTTCGCTTCCAAGAAGGTGACATTCGACCGGATAAGCGCTACCGTGGATCTCAGATTTGCGGCGACTGCCGACAAGGAACCTCTCATCCAGCTCTCATATCAGGGCCTCGGCAAGTACGCCGGAGAAGGTGAGATTGTGTTCCTCGGCCCGGACAGACCAGGTACTCCTTCATATGTAAGCTGGATGGAGGAAAGATACTACTTCACTCTGACAGTGAATGGCGAAAGCACCTGTTGGGGAAGACTGGACAGCGTCAGTGGCGAGAACCGTCCTGACAATCCTGAAACAGTGGATCCGGCATTCTGGAATCTCGGCGAGTTCTCATACAACTTCACCAATGACCAGTGGAACCACGCCTGGAAGATGGCCAGCGAACTCGATGAGAGCACCGCTACCGTGACCATCAATACCAATACGATGACCCACTCGTTCCAGAAGGCTTCCGCTGATCCTGTTCCTCCTACTGTGGCTCCTGCCGACCTTACCCTTCAGGGAACGGGCGCGGAGGCTGTCAGGGCCTTCAGGAAGACCGGCGACGGAGTGTTCGAGGTTGTAACCAAACTCTCAGACGGAGAGGTCTATTTCACTTCCGGCTCCAAGAAATATTTCGCGGGTACTGACAGCGGTCTTCTCCAGGGTGACGGAACTACGGCCGTCACTGCGGCTGAGAGTCTTGCCGACAGGATTGTCGTGGATTTCGTGAACTGTACTGTAAAAGTCGAGCACATCACCAGCCTTCAGGCTGTATGGGGAGCAGATCAGAATGCCTTCATCACTTTCACATACGGTGGCAACGGCATTTTCAGGGGCAGCGGCCACATCACCTTCTTCCAGCCGGGAGACTTCGATTGGCTGAGCTGGGAAGAGGAACGCTATCGCTACATCGTCACGATTGACGGAGTTGAAAAATGCTGGGGCAGGCTTGACAGTGCCTGGGATCAGAGACCTGACAATCCAAGCAACTACGGTGATGACTTCTGGCAGATCGGTGAGTTTGACAAGGGTGGCCAGTGGGATCATCTCTGGAAATTCGCCAGCTCGATGAAGGACAGCGATGTGGAAATCACCATCAATGCCGATGACAACGGTGTCATGACTCAGACTGTAACCAAGAAATAATCATTATATTTGCTGTCCGCCCCTGCATTACTGTGTGCCGGGGCGGACTATGACTATTAAGCGATGAAAAACCGAATTTTGAGACAGTTCGCCGTATGCATTGCCGCCATTGCCGCATTTTCATCCTGCGACAGCGGGGTAGAAGAGTGGAATGGGGGCAACGGAAACGGAAATGGCACGGACAAGCCTGCTGATGAGGTATGCTGGCACGAAAGGGCCTTTGATACATATTCCGCCATATTGTCCGCATACTATATACGCAGCGGATCGGCTGCGGGCCTTTTCAATGAGAACAGCCCGAAGGCCTCCGGAGACGGGGCTGCGTCATTCCTCTGGCCATACGACGGCATTGTTTCAGGCCTTGCGGCACTTAACAGGCTTGGATATGATGTCGATTATGTCTCTGCTGTGGAAAACTTCCAGAAATACTACAGGCCTTCCGGAGTCGTTGCAACAGGCGGATACGGCTCATCGACTGACGGTGTCAACGGAGGCGGGGACAGATTCTACGATGACAATTCCATTGTCGGCATTGAACTTGTCGAGGCTTTCAGGCAGACCTCGGATACAAGGTATCTGGACCGCTGTGCCCAGATAGTCCGTTTCCTCAACTCGGGTCTGGACGATACCATGGGCCGGGCACTCTGGTGGAATGAGAGCTATAAGAACGTGCCCGGAAACGACAGCTCGAACAAACCTTGCTGCGCAAACGGCTTTGCCGCCTGGTTCCTGATGAGCTATTACGAGGTATGTCCACAGTCCGAGAAAACCGGCATCCTGGATTTCGCCAGAACCCTCTACACCTGGCTTTATGACAACCTTCGCGATCCTTCCGACAATGTCTATTGGAACAGCAAAGGGGCTGACGGCGTGATCAATACCACCAAGTGGACATACAACAGCGGTGCTATGATTGCGGCCGGGCTCAGGCTTTACAAGGCTACCGGGGACGTTTCTTATCTCAATCAGGCCAAGGCTACCGCAGACGGGGCTTACAATTATTTCGTGAAGAGCCGGAACGGGCTCGCACTCTGTTACCCGACCAACGATCCGTGGTTCACAATCCAGCTTGTCAAGGCTTTCATCGAACTGGAACCTGAATATCCTGCCTGCAGGACATACATAGATGTGTTCATTACCAATCTTGAATATGCCTGGGAGCACGGCAGGATGGACAATGGCCTTTTCCACGAGGACTGGACCGGGAAGAATGTCAATCCTGACAGGGACAAGAGCCTGTTGATGCAGGCCGCCGCACTGGAATCGCTGGCAACTGTCGCATTGTACAAAGGAGAACGGAAATGAAAAGGGCATTGTATCTTGCGGCAGCATTGCTGGTTGCCATATCCTGCGGGAAGACTGTGCCTGAAGGCAAATATCTGTCGCAGGCCAGGGAGGCTTTCGAAAATGCCTGGAAATGCTTCAGGATACCGGAATACGGACTTTTCTCGGAGTATTCCATACATTCCTATACCCCTGACCTGACATATTTCGACGATGGCGTGCATCAGGCTCAGGAATCAAGCTATCTGTGGCCAATGAGTGGCATGTTCTCATCTGCCGTACTCATGGCGAAGATGGATCCTGAGAAATACAGGCCATACCTGGACTCCATGATAGTGGCTGAGGAACAGTATTACGACACTACCAGAGTTCCTTTCGCCTATCAGGCTTATCCTGCCCGTTTCGACCGGGTTGACAGGTATTATGACGATAACGGGCTGGTGGGAATTGACTATATCGACAGCTGGACGGTCACGAAGAATCCTGCACATCTTGAGAAAGCCAAGCAGATATTTTCATTCATTATCAGCGGCTGGGATGACAGATTCGAGGGCGGGGTCCCGTGGGTTGAGGGCAAGAAGGACCAGAAACCTGCCTGCGCCAACGGCAAGGCTCTTGTCCTTGCAATGAAACTTCACGAAGCGACCGGAGACTCGTACTATCTCGAGACAGGTAAGCGCTTCTACAGATGGATGAGGAAATACCTGTACAATCCGGAGCATGACATCATCGTGAATTCTTGGCTTACGGAAGGGGAGGGATGCGCCCAGTTCGATCCTTACACCTACAATTCCGGAACCTTCATCCAGGCCGCCGCCTATCTGTACAAAGTTACAGGAGAGCAGAAGTATCTTGACGATGCCATCAGGCTCTGCAAGGGGTCTGCAGAGTATTTCTTCCATTATTCAGAGGAGGGGATCCCTTATACGGACAATATCCCGTGGTTTGACGTCGTCCTGTTCAGGGGCTATCAGGCAGTGTGGGAGATTACGGGCGATACGACGTACGCCGACATTTTCATAAAGGCTCTGGACTATGCCTGGGACAATGCCAGGGATGCGAATGGGCTGATTGGCGCAGATTGGCTCGGAAAGGAAGGCAAGGACAAGCCGAAATGGCTTCTGGATGCTTCATGCGTGGCTGAATTCATGGTCCGTGCGGCCATAATTAGAGGAGAATTGAAAAATTGACTTATATGAAATCGATATTGAAATATTTTGTCCCGGTCATTCTCGGGGCTTCCGCAATTGTTTCCTGCCGGACTGACAGGAGCAGCGAGATTCTCGGATATGTCAATCCGAACATCGGCACTGTACACAGCCGGTGGTTTGTATATACCCCGGCTTCAATGCCATTCGGAATGGCCAAGTTGGGAGCATCCACGAATGGTACATATGGAAATGCAAGCGGCTGGGAAGCCGTCGGATACGAGGATGGACACACATCCATAGACGGATTCCCATGCTTCCATGAGTTTCAGGTCGGCGGCCTTTCCCTGATGCCTGCAAGCGGGGATGTGAAAACGACTCCCGCCAGGCTTGAGAACCCGCAGGACGGCTGGCGTTCCACATTCGACAAGGCTGATGAACATGCCGCTCCGGGATACTATTCGGTCATTCTGAAAGATTACGGAATCCGTGCCGAACTCACTGCCACAAAGCGGGTCGGCTTCCAGCGTTATACCTTCCCGGCAGGCAAGTCACATATAATTTTCAATGTCGGCAACCGTCAGGGGGAAAGCGGCAATGTGAAGGATTCATACGCCAGGGTTGAAGGCCGTACCGTGTCAGGCTATATCGTGACAGAACCGGAATATGTCAAGAAGTATCAGGCCGGAGCAACAGTCTGCATGTATTTCTATGCTGAACTCAGCAAGGAGCCGGTGTCTGCCGGAGGCTTCCAATACTATGGCTCGGAAATCAGGCCGGGCGATTCGGTTTCCGGTCCCGGTGCCGTGCTGGTGCTTGACTACGATACGGAGGAGGGTGAGCAGATCGAGGTGAAACTGGGCCTCTCCTATACTTCCGTGGATAATGCGAAGCTCAATTATCTTGCTGAGGCTGAGAAACTTGATTTCGACAAGGCCCGCAGGCTCGCTACTGCAGAATGGGCCGAGCAGCTCAGCCGCATCGAGGTAAGCGGGGGCAGCGAGGCAAGCAGAATCAAGTTCTATACGGGTCTTTACCATTGCCTTCTCGGCCGCGGACTTGCAAGCGATGTGAACGGAGCCTATCCGAAGAATGACGGTACAATAGGAAACATTCCTCTTGGAAAGGACGGAAAGCCGGTTCACAATCATTACAATACAGATGCTATCTGGGGCGGCTACTGGAACCTCACCCCTCTCTGGGCACTCGCCTACCCTGAATATTACAATGACTGGTGCGCCAGCCAGCTTCTGGTATATCAGGATGCAGGATGGCTGGGTGACGGAATAGCCTGCAGCAAGTATGTGTCGGGAGTCGGGACCAATATGGTCAGCATAGCCCTTGCGGGTGCATACAATAGCGGAATCCGCAACTATGACATTGAAAAGATGTACGAGGCGGCACGGAAGGACAATCTGGAATGGCGTGGCCGTATTGAGGGTGCAGGAAAGATGGATGTGCGCCAGTTTGTGGAGAAGGGTTATGTGCCATATACCGATGAGCCGGGCTTTGTAGCCAATGAGGAGGGTGCGACATTCTCCATCTCACATACAATGGAGTACGGTTTCAGCGCATACGCCACTGCTCAGCTGGCCAAGCAGCTTGGCAAGGAGGATGACTACAGGCTGCTTATGGAACTCTCTGACGGCTGGGCCAAGGTTTTCGACGATGACCTCAAGCTTGTCCGTCCGAGACTGAAGGACGGAAGCTGGATTGACAACTTCGATCCGTATGAGTCCTGGAGGGGTTTCCAGGAGGGCAATGCCATGCAATATACCTACTATGTGCCTCAGAATCCTGACTCTCTCATTGCAAGGATGGGTCGGGAAGCGTTCAACAACAGGCTGGACAGCATTTTCACCGAGGCCCGCAAGAGCATTTTCGGCGGCGGAAAGGTGGCCTATGCATTCTCCGGACTTCGCAGCCCTTACAATCACGGCAATCAGCCTAGCCTTCACATTCCGTGGCTCTTCAACTTC
Organism: Candidatus Cryptobacteroides sp.; assembly: GCA_034089285.1. Lineage (GTDB taxonomy): Bacteria > Bacteroidota > Bacteroidia > Bacteroidales > UBA932 > Cryptobacteroides. The sequence continues at coordinate 1,863 of JAXDUM010000004.1, read as the reverse complement.
TCCGGCAAACCTTGTCTTACCCAGAAATGGACGAGGCTTATCTGCGATGAATTCTACGGTACGGACGGGGAGCACGGCTACGGCTACGGCCAGGATGAGGACCAGGGACAGCTCGGTTCGTGGTATGTGTTGTCGGCTATGGGACTTTTCGATGTCCAGGGAGGAGCCTGCAGCGAGCCGACCTATCAGATCGGAAGTCCTCAGTTCGACGAGATCAGGATAAGGATGGGCCGTATGAATGCCGGAGGCAGGACGTTTACCATCAGGACAGAGAACAATTCGGACAAGGCGTATTATGTACAGTCCGCTGCTTTCAACGGCAAGCCTCTTGATCAGTGCTGGCTTTATCGCAGTGATGTTTACAATGGCGGCGAACTTGTCCTCAGGATGGGAGAGGAGCCTTCTGACGTCTGGTCAGATTCCAAGCCTGCAGTTTCAAGATAATTTCATAACACTATGCATAGATTTCTTACAATTCTGACTGTATTCTCCCTCGCTCTGGCTTCCTGCGGAAACGGCGGCGTAGAGGAATGGAATGGAGGGAACAAGCCTTCCGGAGGCGATGACAATCAGCCGGTTGTCCCGGCGTCCGAGCGTTGGGCGGCATTGGCCGACTCCTGTACAAATGTTCTTGTTACGAACTATCTCGATGTGACGACCGGCACCTTCTGGTCTTCGCCGCGGGACGTTGAGCACAAAAGTACGAACATTTACTGGCAGCAGGCCCATGCCCTCGATGTTCTTCTTTATTCTTACGTCAGGATAAAGGATGAGGATTCCGCCCTTGCGGAAAAATATCTCGGCTATTTCGAGAAGTGGTACGATAATGACGCCAACAATTACAACAACTCCCGGGAGAGCGAGGGGGAGTATGGCGGATTCTTCAACGACTGGACGGACGACATGGCCTGGATATGTCTTACTCTCCTGAGAATGACCGAGTTTACCGGTGTGGAGAAATATGCGTCCACGGCCAGGGATATCTATGACAATTACATATGGACCCGCTCGACCCGGTGCGACAAGGGCGTATGCCTCCCATGGACCAACCATGAAGAGGACAAGACGAATTTCAATGCCTGCACCAATGTGCCGTCCTGCCTTGTAGCCGCCCTTCTTTACCGGAGGTTCAATGAAGCGAAATACCTTGACAATGCCAAGGCTCTTTATGATTTCAATATCAATAACATGCCTGATGAGGACAGGGTGGAGGAACCGCCTCTTTCCTACACGCAGGGAACCTTCGCCGAGGCTTCCAGGATCCTCTATCACATTACCGGTGAGCGCTCTTATATGAGCAAGGCCGGGCAGGTGCTCAAATATTGCCTTACCGGCAACAGGACCACTGACAGCGGCCTTCTCAGAAGCGAAGGCGAGAACATGGACCAGAGCATATTCAAGGCCGTTTTCGTGCCTTATGCCGTGAACTTTGTGCTTGACTCTGACGCCGATGCATCCATCGCCCGGGCAGTTAAGGAAAAACTGCTTCAGAATGCCGAAGCCCTGGACAGGAATCTTGACAGAACCTATTATCCGTCAATGTACTGCAACTATTACTGGGGCACGGCCGTAAGACCCGGCTCCACGGTACAGATGGGTGCACAGGCAAGCGGCGCCTCCCTTATCGAGAATGTAGCAAGAATGGTGGCTGGGGAGTAGTTCCTGGCCGCCTTCCTGATATTAATTCATTTTTGCGAATATTTAAGATTGCGGAATTAAAACTGCGTTTTTGCGAAAAAACGAGGTTTTAATTCCGCAATTATGATAGGGACTGTCGGGAAATGTTAATCTTTGCCTAATGAATTGATTGCTAATGTGTTAAATATTTTGTATCTTTGATATATAAAGAAAAATTCCTCCAAC
>JAXDUM010000003.1:0-26843 GCA_034089285.1 Candidatus Cryptobacteroides sp. | reverse complement strand
ATGCACCCCATCGCTTGCTTACGGCCGAAAGACGGAAGAGGCTGCAAATCGCCATTACAGCGGCCTGCAGCCTCAATAATATGTCAGATTGCACTGAATGCAGCGCAACTATTCCGAGTACTCGAATGAGAGAGTCTCGTTAGGACGTACGTCAATCACATTGTTGACAACGTACTGTGTGCCTCTCTGTACGCAAACATATACCACAACGTGGGTATTCTCAAGTTTCCAGCCTTCCGTAAGAGAGAAGCGGAACTCCTCCGTGAAGATTTCACCCGGCATGGCATCGTGCTCGAATCCGATATACTTCTTCTTGCTCTGGTTATAGCCGAGAATTTCTCTGACCGCATTGTCGTGAATTGAGAAATCCCCGCTAAAGCCGTAATTGGACTGCTTGGCCTCAATTCCGTCTTCGAGGAGCCAGGCGGCAACATAGTACTTGCCCTCGCCGGCAACCTTCACACCCGCATTGACGACGAACTGCGAACCCTCGGCGACCGAAGTCGCGCAGATTCCCGCAGCCGGAGCAATGGACAGCTGGCCGTCGATTACCCTGTTGAACAAAGAAATGTCAACGGTGTTCATCATAGTCGAGGCATTCAGGTCAAGCATCACTGAAGGATAGCCGGAAACACCTGAGGCAATGCTCGTATGCTGCGCCAGATACATCGGGTCGCTGGAGTTGTAGGTATGGCAGGCCGCTATCACAAACTTGCCCTGATATGCTTCCTGAGCCTTGAAGCTGCGGAGAAGGTTTATCATTCCAGGACAATAGCCGCAGCCGGTTCCGGTGAACTGGGTGATGAAGACGCGCTTCTGGAAGGAGAGGCTGAGCGGCTGCGGGTCTTCAGGAAGGCCCGGAATCTCCAATGAAGGAGAAACGGCCAATACCGTAGCCTTGTTGCTGAGCCTGGACTTGTATGTCACCCAGAAAGTATAGCTTCCCGGAGTGGAAGTGGAGAAGTGCAGATCCGGCAATGAAATCTGCACATTCTTTTCGTCCTTGTCCACCTGATATACGGTCACCGACTCAATGTCTTCGACTTCAACGCCGCCGAACTTCACAACGAGGCGGGTGCTGCTGCTTCCGTCAGCGGAAATAACCGTAGGGTCCAGAGCCAGTGTAAGTTCCATATTCCCCGCCTCCTCTCCGCCGGTTCCGCCACTCGTGCAGAACTCTTCTCCAGTCAGGCTGCAGGAGCAGAATCCGAGGAGGGAGAGCAATGAGCCTAAAAATAAGCCTTTATATCTGTTGTTCATGGTATTACAAATTATTACAGTAGTTTCCCAAGCATCAGAATGCTGCTGTCAGGAGCAGGTTCACACCCGTATATGCCGGGCTGTACCTGCATACGCCTCCGGAGCAGAGATAGCCGGCGCGGTTGCGTCCGTAACTGAGCTGAACCCGGGTCTTTCCCTTTGACCAGCTGACTCCTGCAGTATAATAATGCTTCTTCGTCTCCCCTAGATTGTACATTTCCGTAGCATAGATGCTCCACTGCGGGGCAAAGGTAAACTCGGCAAGAGCTGCTACCCAGTCACGCTCGTAATCCTTGGAGTACAGGTACTGAAGTTCTCCGCGCAATGCGTACTTCTTATTGAATTTGTACTGGGCATCGGCTACGAAAATATTGGAGGCGTAAGTGCCTTCCTCATAACCGTGGCTCGGGCTCCATTCCTGACGGGAATACAGGAACGTCGTCCGGAGCTGCCTGTTCCAATGGCATTCGGCATCGGCATTGAGGTCCATCCAGAGAAGTCTCCTCTCGCCGTTGTCGCTCTGCATCCTGTCAATGGTGAAAGCTGAGGATGCATTTGCCCTGAAAATCCAGTACTTGTTCCTGTCACTTCTGCTGCGCAGGGTGTAGAAGAGGTCAAGCTGCACTGCACACTCCCCGCGGCCGTTGACCTGATATGGATTCAGGTTGGCAAGCATGTAGTGGTACTGCCTGGTCAGGGCAGGGAGATAGCTCAGGCTGTTTCCTGTACCCTTGCCATAGAGGGAACTCATTGTACCCATATGGTCGAGGATTCTGAAGTGGGCCGATGCGCTGAATCCGCCAATGCCGTATATTGCCTCGGCATATATGGCGGCACCGATATGAGCGCCAGTGGCAGTTTCCGAATACAGGTCCTTGCCCTTGGCGGCATATTCCGCCTTGAGAGAAAGTCCGTTCCAGGAAAAATTCAAAGCCGCGCTGTATGAGTTCAGGTTCGCATTGTCCAGCCCAAGTGCGTGGAAATCATGGAGATCGTCCTTGTCAAGGCTCTCATAGCGGTTCAGGAAGTTGCCCTCGATGTTGAAGAGGATGCCGTCCCAGCCGAAAATGTCATTGAAAGACACCGTGGCTGTGGCGCCCCTGACCCAGGAGCCGGCATAGGATGTATAAAGCCTCGGCCTTCCGTACATTCCCCTGATACCGAACCAGTCCTTTATGTTGACAGCTGCCTGAAATCCTTCGAGAGAGTTGTTGAAACCCAGATTGCGGTCTTCGTATGTCCTGAAAATCAGTCCATTGCCCATCTGGTCATAGATATCACCGACGTGGAAGGTAAAGTATTCGCTGGTCCAGCGGATGTACTTTGCAGCAAGGAGAAACTTCTTTGCATCAGCCTGCTGACCTATTTCGAAACCGTAGAGAGCCGGCATATAGCCCTCAACCTGCAGACCTGCGGACAAATGTCCCCTGGAGTAGTCCATCTTCAGGTAGTTGTTGCTTCCGAATTTGTCTTCAGGTCCGGTTACTCCAAGGCCGTTGTCCCGGATATAGGCGATACTGTTGCTCTCCAGACTTGCGGAGAACTTGCCCGGATCAGATCCGAACAGTCCCTTACTTACGACCTTACCGGTCTGAGCTCCGGACAGAGTCCAGAACATCAGGCCGGTAAGTATAAGCAATGCGTTCCTAGCGCTCGATACCATAAGCCTTCTTCATCCTTTCGAATGAATCCTCGATCTTAATGCGCTTGTAAGCAGCCTTCTGATAAACAGGGGCCTTGTCTGAGAACGGAGTCCTGCGGAGAGCTGCTCTGTCTGACTTGAGAGCAACACCGTTTGCCGGGTTCCATGTAAAGGCAGGAGCAGCGGAAGCGCTCTTGACTGCCGGTGCAGCAGCCCGAGTTGCAGTGCCTGTCCAGCCCTTGGTCAGGGTAATAGGCCCGTTGATCATCCTGTCAGTAGTAACTACTCCGGTGTAGTTTGTGTAAACTCCGGTCATATAGAAAGGATGGCCTTCATAGGTTACGGCACCTACTGTAACCTGATTCTTGTCAGATGACACTGTGCAAGGGAACTGTACGTCGCTGTTGTCCTCCCAGTTGGTGATATAGCCGGTATTCTCATCACTGACACTTACGCCTGCAAGATACAATGTGTAGTATGTGGCAAGGCTGAGAGGGTACTGACGGGCAGCGTTGACAGGAGATACGAGAGTTCCGTCGGAAAGTACCTCGAGGTACCACTTCGGACCGCAATCCTGGATAATGCTCCTGTTGTCATATCCGTTGTATGTACGGCTTACGAAGAGGTCATACGGAGTATTGAGGGTATAGTACGGTATCCTTGCGTCATCAGTATCAAACCCGAATCCCTGGCAGAGAAGACGGTTCTGGGACTTGAGGCTTGCATTGAAGATTGCGACCTCACTCTTCAGATCCTCATAGAGGGCATCAACTTCCTCGCGTGACATGGTTGTCAATTCAGAGTAGATGGTGTAAACGGAGTCTGCCAGGGTCTCAGGCATTGTAAATCCGTCTGAGACGGTCACCTTGCATGTCTGGACACCGGTGTCTTCATATCCGCCGGCAGTGTAGTTCCAGGACTGTGTAGGGGCGGACATTGTCCAATCTCCGAGAAGGTCGGTGAAGAGGCTTGATGAAACAGGCTCCTTGGCCGGCTCCGCGATGGATCTGGCGCTCGCCATTCCGCTGTCCTTGGTGATTTCGTTTGCGGTATCCTCCTCGTTATAAAGCAATATTCCAAGGCAGGTAGTCATGTCAGGGAGAGTCGAGAACATAAGGTTCATACCGGCATCGCTGTTGATCTCTGCCAGTTCCGCATCGGTGAGGGTATTACCCATGGACACGATATTGTTGTATGTGGATCCCTGATTCAACACCTTGCCCCACTCGCTCTCGTAGTTTGCAGCATATTTGCCGCTGACTGCATCCTTACTGGTACACTTTACATTGAACCATACCTCGTAAGGAGACTCCTCGCCTGAAGGATTGGCGATGGCGGAAACCTTTACAACAGGTGCAGGCATTATCTTGGCAGTGGTGTTGAATGTTTCGTGATAGAACTTCTGAGTTGTACCTTCCTCGTTTCCGAGAGCTGTGAGAAAGAGGTGATACTCAGTCTCCGGCTCAAGATATAACATCTCAGCAAGATCCAGCTCTATCGGGCCCTCGAAGGTCTGAGCGCCAAAGAACATACTTGCTGTATAAGATGCGGTAAACCACTGCAGATAGTCGGTATTGTTGTCGAGGCACTCAAGAACCATCTCATACTCATAATCAGGGACGATATAGACGCAATACTGCCATACATTCTCATCAGGAGTAATGGTGACAGTTCCGGAGACAGCATTCACATCGAAACTGATGTCAACGTTGCAATCAAGCGGCTGAGGCTGCTCGATGACAATGTGCTTGCGGGAGAACCATCCTGTCCAGTACTGGTCCTCATCGCTGCCGTTGTCGTCAACCTCTACGGTACGAAGGCCCCATGGCATGAAACCGCCACCCATTGAGTCATAATAGGCATCGTAATCGAACATTGCAGTATACCAGCCCGGTCCCCAGTAATATTCCGGATCCCAGGCGAACTCACCTGCTAGAAGAACTATAGGCTCGCCAGGGGTGAACGGAGTATGGAGGCTGATAGGCTCCCCTGTCCACTCGTCAAGAATGGTCTCGCCATTCTCATCAAGCTGATAAACATTGAAATCCCTGAAAGTGATGGTGGTATCATTCACAAAATGAAGCTGGCCGTTCTGGAGAAGGAAGTCAGCATCGAGGCTTCCCCACTGGTTCTTCATCATCATGTGCATCGGAAGTGAGCCGAAACTGTAACGGATGGCATTGCCGCGGGTCTTCACCTCCTCAGGGATCTTGTAGTGAACGGAGAAGCCGTCATTGTAAAGGCCGAGGATGGTCACTGACTCCTCATAGTCAGGAGTGGCGAGGTCAACGGCAATGATGTCCTTGAAGAAGGCTGTCTCTGACTGACGGAATGCAAAGATTGCAACATAGCTGCTGTTTCCCTCAAGTCCGTTGATTACCACCTCATTCAGACCATCAACAAGGGTTCCTTTCGTTCCCTCGAGGAAGATGACAGCAGGGTCGGAAGCTTCGGAAGCGTCAGCCTTTACAACATAGGCGTACTCAATGAGTCCCTTCGTGTTGAGGCTGATAGTTGCTGATGTAACAGAAGCGGAAGACAGTTCAGCCTGTGCTGTGACTACAGGCGCGCTTTCTGTACATGCCGAAGCCAGGAATGCGAGAGCGCATATTCCTGCCGCAAACAGTAATTTGATTGTTCTTTTCATATTGAATTGTTTAATTGGTTGTTATCAATGTACAAATCTCCGGCCGACACGTTACAGAACGGCCAGACCAGACAATACAACTGCTATTCAGGATATGTTCTTTCAAAAATTAAATTTTGTCAAGTCCGTGAATATTATTTACTTTTGCGTTGCAAATTTAGGTAATTCAATTTTAAAACAGCTACGCCTGCTGAAAAATTACACTAAATGTCTAATTTTTAACGTTTTATACAGATGAAAAGAATCCTTTTTTTCCTTTTATGCGCTCTATTGGTGCAGTCGGTTTCCTTCGCCCAGCTTCCATCTGTAAAGCTGTCTTTGGCAAACAACAAGAAATTTGACACCAAGAATCTCGCCGATGGAAAGACTCCTGTCGTAATCTCTTTCTGGTCGATTTCCTGCGATCCATGCATCCAGGAAATCGACGCATTGAACGAGGCTTACGACGACTGGCAGGAGGAAGTTCCTTTCAAGCTCGTGCTCGTCTCCACGGACGATACCAGATTCACTGCCCAGGCCAGGGCCTTCGCAAAGACCAGAGGCTGGTCAGACTTCATCTGCCTGTACGATGTGAACAGCGATTTCAAAAGGGCGATGAATGTGGTGTTCACCCCGCATTCTTTCGTACTGTCGCCTGACGGAACGATAGTCCACTCCCAGACCGGCTACAATCCGGGTGCGGAAGAGGAAATCCTCTCGGCATTGAAAGAATTGCAATAAGAGTCCGGTTCCGGATGGAATGCCGCTATTTCCACAGCCTCAAAGATGACTTCTTCGCAGGCTTGGAAGTGGCGGCTTCTTCTATCTTTACATTGAAATTCCAGCTTTCCGGCTTGCACATCTGCCCTGCGCAGACGAAACTGGCAATGCAGCCGCTGTATTCCGCGGATTTTCCGGAGAGCCTGATATCCTGCATGAGCCGGATTTCGTCATAGCATACGAGCTTGCCGCTTTCTTCCGTGAAATTGCCATCTTCCCTGAGAGCGCCGGAAAGGCTGCAGCCCCTGGTCTTGACTTCCATTATCTCGGTTCTGGAGTTATCCGCCGTGATGGAATAAGTATGGAAACCCTCCTGGATGCGGCCAGTGAAGATGACCCTGGCAGTCCCCTCCCCTGTCATTGTAACCTTGTATGACCAATTTATGGTCTGGACCTGGGCGGAACAGAGCAATGAGGCGAATACAGCCGCAACAAACAATAAAACTCTTTTCATAAATCTATTTCTTCTTGCTGAATGCGTTGATGAGAATGCTGCCGAATATGGCTGAGCAGATAGAGCCGAGGAGCACGGCTATCTTTCCAAGCGACTGGAGATGGCAGGTGACATCGGGAGTCAGGTTGGAGAATGACAGGGTGTCCACGAAAATCGACATTGTGAAGCCGATACCTCCGAGACATGCGACTGCGAAAAGCATCTTCCAGGATGCCCCGTGAGGCATTTCCCCTACCTTGAGTCTGATGGCAATCCAGCTGGCCAGGGTAATCCCGACAGGCTTGCCGATCAGCAGGCCGAAGAAGACTCCCATTCCCACGGAACCGAGGGCGGAGGAATATTGGAAGATATTGAAATATGCGATATCGTCTATCACCACTCCGGCATTGGCCAGGGCGAATACCGGCATTATGACGAAATTGACCCAGGGATTCAATGCGTGTTCCATGCGGTAGCTCATCCCGACCGTGCCCTTAGAGATATGGCTTATGTTCCGGAGACAGGTGCGCTGGTTGAGATTCGGGAACGGATGGTCATTCTCATACTTTATCATTAGCTTCTGGTAGGTGTCGCATTTCCTGTTGAAATACGAATGCGAGAACCTCGGCTTCATCGGAATCATCAGGGCCATCACCACTCCGGAAAGAGTCGCGTGTATGCCGGCATAGTAGAAAAGGAACCATACCGCAATGGTCGGGATGATGTAGAAGATGGCGCGCTTCTCCCCCATCCGGTTGAAAAGATAAGTGATGAAGATCACCAGTCCGGCGATGAGGAGGAGGTCCATATTGACATCTCCGCCATAGAAGAATGCGACCACGAGTATTGCGCCGAGGTCATCCGCCACGGCAAGTGCGGTCAGGAACACCTTGAGCGATACCGGGACCTTGTCTCCCATAACTGACAGAATCACCACGGCGAATGCGATATCGGTGGCCGTAGGTATTCCCCAGCCCGTGGCAGCCGCCGTCCCGCCGTTGAACAATGTGAATATGAGGGCCGGCATCACCATGCCCCCGAAAGCTGCAATTACCGGAAGAATCGCCTTCCTGACCGAGGAAAGCTGGCCTACAAGCACTTCCCTCTTGATTTCGAGACCCACGGTGAAGAAGAACAGCACCATCAATATGTCATTGATGAATTTCTCTACGGTAAGGTCTTTCGGGAATACCCAGTCAATGGTCCTGTTCCCGATCACGTCGGCAGGACTCTGGATGGACATGGAGAGGCTCGTGCTCAGGAAGGCCTCATAATAATCCCTCGTGAATGGGAGATTGGCGAGGAGCATTGCAATGATTACGCATAGTAGCAGGAGGGCTCCGCCGGTCCAGGGCTTGCTCAGAATGCGGTAGCTGCCTTTCTCGAAAAGGTGGTACTGCTTCGCTATGGAATATGTCGGAATAAGATGCATTGTTGTGCAATTTTTGGGCATCCCACTGATGTCCGGTCATACGGCTGGCAAAAATAATGAATTTCCGAGAAGAATGCTACATTGAATCCGCCCAATTTCCTAAGTAATATGAAAAAAATAAGTTGCGTCAGATTTGAATTAGATTTTCGAGGTCAGATTTTCACCCGAAGGAGGTCGTGAGCGGTAAGCCAAACGTCCGGTGGACGTTTGCAGCGAGCAGCCGACGGCAGTCGGACCGGACAGTAGCCGTAGCTATGTGACTGATGAGGGAGGAAATATGGACCGAAAAGATTTTCAAAGATGATGCGGGTTATTTTTTGAGGATTACTATATTTGCCAAAATTTTAAGACCTTACGATATGATTTCATTTCTTATTTGGATTATTGGCGTGGTCCTGACAATCAAGGCTGCGCTGGACATCTGGAAACTCCAGGGAGACGACGTGAAGAAGATTCTGTTCATCGTCATCATCGTTCTGACGAGCTGGCTCGGAATTATTTTCTACTACCTGTTCAAGAAGAATTTCCCTGCTTGGGTCAAATAAGGTCCCGATCCTTCATCGCGGGACTTGATGCGATACTGAATTCACATCCGCAATACAGCTGATTATAAAAGCCGTGTTCGCGGATGATTTCGTTTCTGCGGTCCTGGAGCCCTCCTTTGCGCCAGTTCATCTCCCACCAGGTCACGCCCGGAAAAAGCGAGCAGGCGTAGGCGCCGGCATCATTGACCTGGCGGAGGTCCTTCCACCGGGAAGAAGCGAGGGTGGTGGTCAGGACATCGAAGCCGTTGCGGGAAGCGTATGAGGCCGCCCTGGAAAGCCTGTAGCGGAAGCATTCTGTGCATCTGAGTCCCTTTTCCGGCTCTTTTTCCAGGCCGCGGGCGATGCATTGCCACTCCCTGTGGTCATAGTTGTCCTCGACTATTTCCAGCCCGGTCTCAGCGGCATAGCGCAGGCATTCATTGCGCCTCATGTCATATTCCTCCTGCGGGAAAATATTGGAATTGCTGAAGAAGATGACAGGGCGGAAGCCTTGATTGACAAGGCATTCCACTATTGCGGACGAGCAGGGCGCACAGCAGGCGTGAAGAAGTATCCGGCTGCCGGGAGGCGTCAGCACGAGGCCTTTACCGCATCTGCACTTCATAATTTGACCTTCTTGCGGTTCGGCCGCCAGAGTCCGTAGATTTCGCTGCAGTTCCCGGCGGTGATGAATGCGTGTATATCCTCCTTGCGGACGAATTCCATAAGCGAGGCGAACTCGCTCTGGGTCAATATTGTCTGGATCTCGACACCAGGAGTCTCCCTGAATCCGCCCTTGACCTCGTACATGCTGCAGCCACGGCATAGTGTACTGATGATATATTGGCGGATTTTCTCATATTCATTGCTGATGATGCAGACCCTCTTCCTCTTGTTCAGGCTGACCGTGAAATAGTCCACGACAATGCCGTTGAACCAGGTGCCGATCAGGCCGATGACGACCAGCCTGAAAGGATTGACGAGGAAGGAACTGAGGCAGACAATGACTCCGGATACGGTCACGGATGTACCGATATCCCAATGGAGATATTTCTTCATTATCATTGCGACGATGTCGAGGCCGCCTGTGGAGGCGTTGATGCGGAACAGGAATGCCTGCGACGCGCCGAGAAGAAGGACGAACCCCAGGAGGTCGAAGATCGGGTCTCCCATGACTGATGTCAAACCCGGCTCGATGAGCCTGTCATAGGGGCATATCCAGGCCCAGAAATCCATGAACGGACCGAGGAGAAGGGATGCGATGATGGTTTTGAGTCCAACTTCCGGACCGAGGAAGACATATGCGAGAATCAGAAGGAATGCATTGAGTATCAACACCATGACTGATACCTTCATGGCTATCCCGGCAGACTCCAGAAGAGAGCATATGACCATTGCAAGACCTGATATGGAGCCAAGTATGAGATTCCCCGGTATGAGGAAATAATAGACTGCGGCCGCGCCGACGAGAAGGGCTGCCACAAGCGCCACTATCTCAATCCAGAATTTCTTCTGGGAAAGAAATGCGAATTGATCTTTCATCAAATGAAGTTTAATTCCGCAAAGATAGCAAATCTGCCGACATGGCGCACAGTGAAGTGTGAATATATTTATCCGTCAGTAGAAAAGAAATATAAAAACGGGACAACCATATAGATTGTCCCGTAAATTACAGACTCCTCCGAAGAGGAATCCTGGATATCGTGTGTTCAGATTATCTCTCTGAATCCTGGCCGCGACGGCCTCTTCCGCCACGACGCTGTCCGCGGTCTCCGCGGCCCTGACGTCCCTGGCCCTGAGGCTGTGCTGCTGCAGCTGCCACACCGGCGTTAGGAGAAAGATCCTTCTTTCCGTAAACCTCGCCGTTGCAGATCCATACCTTGATACCGAGAGCGCCTACCTTGGTGTGAGCCACTGCAAGAGCATAGTCGATATCGGCACGGAATGTATGGAGAGGAGTACGTCCTTCCTTGAACATCTCGCTTCTTGCCATCTCGGCGCCACCTACACGGCCGCTGATCTGAACCTTGATACCCTCGGCACCTACGCGCATTGCGGTAGATACAGCCATCTTGATGGCCCTTCTGTAGGATACACGGCCCTCGATCTGGCGTGCGATGCTGTCAGCGACGATATTGGCGTCAACTTCCGGCCTTCTTACCTCGAAGATGTTGATCTGAACCTCCTTCTTTGTGACCTTCTTGAGCTCTTCCTTGAGCTTGTCGACGGCGCTTCCGCCCTTTCCGATGATCACACCCGGCCTTGCAGCCTGGATTGTCACAGTGATGAGCTTGAGAGTCCTCTCAATGACAATCTTGGAAATGCTTGCGTTTGCAAGACGGTTCACGAGATACTTGCGGATCTTGTAGTCCTCCGCAATTTTCTCAGCATAATTACCACCACACCAGTTAGAGACCCAACCACGGGTGATACCGATTCTGTTGCTAATAGGATTAGTCTTCTGTCCCATTTTTTATTCCTCCACTGTTGTTGGTTTCTTTACATCGAGAATGATGGTGACGTGGTTGGAACGCTTGCGGATCCTGCCGGCACGGCCCTGAGGGCAAGGGCGGATTCTCTTGAGGGTGCGTCCCTCGTCTACCATTATTGTCTTGACATATACATTTCCGTTGTCCAGCTCCTTGGCCTTGTCCTGATTCTTGGACTCCCAGTTCGCAATGGCGCTGCGGAGAAGCTTCTCGAGAACCACTGAAGGGGCTTTCTTCGAGAACTTGAGAAGGTCAAGTGCGCGATTCACTTCCACGCCTCTCACTGTGTCTGCGACGAGACGCATCTTGCGAGGAGATGAAGGCACATCGTTAGCCTTTGCGATAGCTGTCTGCTGCTTAATCTCTTTCAGTCTTTCGGCCATCAATCTTTTACGTTTTCCCATAATTTCTGATCAATTAAGCGTTATTACCTCTTATTGTTACCTGAATGGCCTCTGAAAGTCCTAGTTGGAGCGAACTCTCCGAGCTTGTGGCCTACCATGTTCTCAGTTACATAAACAGGAATGAACTTGTTCCCGTTATGAACCGCGATAGTGTGACCAACGAAGTCAGGAGAGATCATGCTTGCGCGTGACCAAGTCTTCACGACCTCTTTCTTCTTGCTGCCATCATTCATAGCAAGAATTCTTTTTTCCAGAGCTTCCTGGATATATGGACCTTTTCTTAATGAACGACTCATAATCTCTAAAGTTTAATTCCGTTTATTTCTTTCTTCTTTCAATGATGAACTTGTTTGAAGCAGCCTTAGGATTACGTGTCTTGTAGCCCTTTGCAGGAAGACCCTTGCGGGACCTAGGATGACCTCCGGATGCACGTCCTTCACCACCACCCATCGGGTGATCAACCGGGTTCATTACAACACCGCGGTTGTGAGGACGCCTGCCGAGCCATCTGCTGCGGCCAGCCTTGCCTGACGACTCCAAATTGTGTTCTGGATTTGATACCACACCCACGGTAGCGCGGCAGGAAACGAGGACCATCCTGGTCTCGCCTGAAGGCAGACGGAGAATGGCGTGGTTTCCTTCACGTGCAGCGAGCTGTGCGTAAGTACCTGCTGAGCGGGCCATTGCGCCACCCTGACCAGGACGGAGCTCGATGTTGTGAACGAGGGTACCAACCGGAATTTCCCCAAGAGGAAGAGTGTTGCCGACCTCAGGAGCGACTCCTGAACCGGACTCGATGACCTGACCTACCTTCAGTCCGTTAGGGGCGATGATGTATCTCTTCTCGCCATCCTCGTACTGAACGAGCGCGATGCGCGCGCTGCGGTTCGGGTCGTACTCGATTGTAAGAACAGTTGCCTTGCAATCATCCTTTGCACGATGGAAGTCGATGATACGGTACATTCTCTTGTGACCGCCGCCGATGTAGCGTACAGTCATCTGACCGGTATTGTTGCGTCCACCTGTGCTCTTGAGAGGCTCAAGCAATGCTTTGTGCGGCTTCTTGGCGGTGATGTCGTCAAAAGCGCTGATGACCATTCCCCTGGTACCAGGAGTCATCGGTTTGAATTTTCTTGTTGCCATTGCTTCCCTCCTTAAATATTACTGTAGAAATCAATCTTGTCCTCGCCGGCAAGTGTCACGTATGCCTTCTTGAAGTGGTTCATACGGCCCTTGATCATTCCGGCCTTGGTGTAACGGGATTTTCTCTTCCCGTGGTAGTTCAAAGTGTTGACTGAAGCGACAGATACATTGTACATGGCCTCTACTGCGGCCTTGATCTGAATCTTGTTCGCCTTGCGGTCCACAATGAATCCATAACGGTTCAACTTCTCGCCCTGAGCCGTCATCATTTCTGTTACTATTGGCTTAATGATAATTCCCATCTCTCAATCTTTTTAGCGGCTTACTCTTGAAGAAAGGATATCCTGTACACCGTCAACGAGAACGAGCGAGTGCGCGTTCATGATGGCGTAGGTGTTGATCTCATTCACTGAAATCACCTTCACATTCTCGAGGTTGCGTGATGAAAGGTAAATGTTGGCTGAGTTCTCAGGAAGAACGAAAAGCACTTTCCTGTCGCCCGCCTGGATAGCTGAAAGGATCTGCAAGAATTCCTTTGTCTTAGGAGCCTCCATTGCGAATGGCTCCACGAGGATAATCCTGTTCTCCTGTGCCTTGTAGGTAAGGGCAGAGAATCTTGCAAGTGCCTTGAGCTTCTTGTTGAGCTTGAAGGAGTAGTCACGCGGTCTCGGACCGTGTGCACGGCCTCCGCCTACGTAGATATTGGCCTTGATGCTGCCGTGACGCGCACCGCCGCCGCCCTTCTGGCGACCCTGCTTCTTGGTGCTGTAAGACACCTCGCTGCGGTCCTTTGTCTTCGCCGTACCCTGACGCTGGTTTGCAAGATACTGGAGGACATCGAGATAGATGGCATGATCGTTAGGCTCGATACCGAAAACCTTCTCATCGAGAACGACCTTCTTTCCGGACTCTGTTCCGTCAATCTTCTTAACTGTCAATTCCATAATTAATCCTCCACGATAACATATGAACCCTTGGCTCCAGGTACAGAGCCCTTCACTACGATAAGGTTGTTCTCAGGGATTACCTTTACTACCTGAAGGTTGAACACCTTCACTCTCTCATTGCCCATGTGACCGGCCATTCTCATACCCGGGAATACACGTGAAGGCCATGAAGATGCGCCCATTGAACCAGGGTGACGGAGTCTGTTGTGCTGACCGTGGGTAGCACCGCCCACACCGGCAAAGCCGTGGCGCTTAACGACTCCCTGGAAACCCTTTCCCTTGGAAGTACCGACGACATCGACATACTCGACACCTTCGAAGATGTCAGCGACTGTCAGGCTGTCGCCTAATTTCAGCTCTCCTTTGAAATCCGCAGGGAACTCTACGAGTTTGCGGTGAGGAGTGGTTCCTGCCTTTGCGAAATGCCCTTTGAGAGGGGCGCTGGCGTGTTTTTCTGTGGTTTCGTCATAGGCGAGCTGTACGGCGGCATAACCATCTTTTTCTACCGTACGGAGCTGCGTAACAACACACGGACCAGCCTCAATGACGGTGCATGGAATATTCTTTCCATCAGCACCGAAAACGGAAGTCATTCCGATTTTCTTTCCAATTAATCCAGGCATTGGTTTTGTTAATTAATTGTTTATTAATACTTTATCGTATTCCGCATATTTTTGCGGGCTGCAAATATACGACTAATTTTTCAATTTTCAATCAGTTACGTGAAAATTTTGCCATTTTTTACATCGCCGGCTGCGGGCCGCATCCGGGTCAGCGGCCTCCGGCAAATTAATCGGGCACATTGGCAGTATTTTCATATTTTATATGTAAATTTGTGAGGAGTTCCGAAGAGGAGACGACGACAAAGACTGAAAACTCATGCTGATGCTGCTGGACATATTCGGATTCTTGAAATTCTCATTTACAGACGTGCTGGACATCCTGCTTGTCGCATTGATCATTTACCTGGTGTTCAGATGGATACAGGACTCCTCCGTGGTCAACATCTTCATTGCCATCATTGCCATATTCTTTCTGAAAGTGGTGGCGGACGCATTGAAGATGAAGCTGATGAGTTCCCTGCTTGCGACTTTCATCGACGTGGGCGTCATTGCCCTCATCGTGATTTTCCAGCCGGAAATACGGCATTTCCTGATGCGTCTGGGCAGCGGAACAAGCCTCGGCAGGAAGGGACGGGCGCTGATGAACCGCCTTCTGGGGCGCGAGGAGCATCAGGCTGACAGCAGCGATGTCAATGAAATCACCGAAGCCTGCAGGACAATGTCGGAGCAGAAGACAGGCGCACTGATCGTCCTGACCCGGTCCAACGCTCTCGAATCCGTGGCGGAGACCGGGGACAGAATAGATTCCCGCATCAACAGGAGGCTGATAATGAACATCTTCTTCAAGAACTCCCCTCTCCACGACGGAGCGATGATAATCTCGGGGAGGAGAATAGAGGCGGCCAGGTGCACATTGCCGATCACTTCCAGGCAGGATATCCCGGCAAGCTACGGGATGAGGCACAAGGCGGCCATCGGAATCACGGAAGAAACCGATGCGGATGTGATCGTGGTTTCGGAAGAGACAGGTGGAATATCCTTCGGAAGGAATGGCAACCTGCAGAGTATCAGTAATATAAACGAATTGAAACTGCTTCTTGGGTCCTCCATGTCCAGCAACGGATGAGAACCGGGAGGGACAGAAGGCCGGCGCAGACTGGCGGGTAAGGGCAGGAATATGCGGAGCATTGAGCAAAATGATGGATACGGCGAAGTTAGAATCACAACTCGGGTTTGACAGAATCAGGAAGATAATCTCTGACCGGTGCAGCACCGAATATGCGGCGGAAAAGGCGGCAATGGAGGAGTTCTCCAATGACGCCAGGGAAATACGCAGGCGGCTTGTGCTCACCGACGAGATGAGGCTCATCGTGATGTTCGAGGAATCCTTCCCGGCAAACGGGTACATTGACTGCATCGGATTCCTGGAAATGCTGGAGAACCCCGGAGCCAATATCGACCTCGCCTGCCTCGGGAAACTCAGGACAATGCTGGACACCCTGCGGAAAATCACGGCCTTCTTCAGCGGCATCAAGGACGGCGTCTATCCGAATCTGAAGAGAATGATTTCCGGCATCGGGCTCTTTCCCGAAGTGCTCAGGGAGATAGACAGGATCCTGGACAAGTTCGGGAACGTCAAGGACACGGCCTCAGACGGGCTGTATGACATAAGGAAGCAGCTCAGGGAAAAGGAAGGCGCAGTGTCCAGGCGCATCGGAGCCCTTCTGAAGAAGGCCCAGAGCGAGGGCATTGTGGACAGCGATGCCGCAGTCGTCATGAGGGATGGGAAAATGCTCATTCCGGTAAGCAGCGCCAACAAGAGAAAAATCCAGGGCTTCGTCTATGACGAGTCCGCCTCGGGCAAGACCACATTCATCGAACCGGCTGAAATAGTGGAACTTACCAATGAAATCAACGAGCTTCATTTCGCAGAGGGACGGGAGATAGCCCGCATCCTGTACGAATTCAGCGACTGGCTCAGACCTTTCGTTCCGGGCCTTCTCGACGGAGCCGTCTGCATAGGAGAGATGGATTTTCTCATTTCCAAGGCACAGACAGCATTGGATTTCGTGGCCGGAATGCCTATCATATCGGACAATGGGGAAATGAGCCTCAGGAAGGCCAGGCACCCGCTCCTCGAACGCTCCCTGAAAAGGGAAAAGAAGGAAATCGTGCCGCTTACGGCGACATTGACCCCGCAGAAGCACATACTTCTGATCTCGGGCCCGAACGCAGGTGGCAAGTCGGTGTGTCTCAAGACCGTAGGCCTGCTCCAGTACATGTTCCAATGGGGAATGCTCATCCCTACCTCCGAGACATCCGAGATGGTGGTGTTTGACAGGATCATGGCGGATATCGGAGACGGGCAGTCCATCGACAATGATCTCAGCACATACAGTTCCTTCCTCGATTCGATGAAGGAAATGCTCGCCATCGCCGACAGCAGGACACTGGTCCTCATCGACGAGTTCGGGTCCGGAACCGAGCCGGCAGCCGGCGGAGCCATAGCGGAGGCCATCCTCAGCGAATTCGACAAAAGGGGCGTCTACGGCATTGTCACCACTCATTATACGAATCTGAAACTCTACGCATCCAATGGGGATACCGGTGTCGTGAACGGAGCCATGCAGTTCGACGTCAAGAACATAGCCCCGCTTTTCAAGCTGGAGATGGGACTGCCCGGCAATTCGTTCGCATTCGAGCTTGCAAGGAAGATGGGACTGCCGGAGGACATTGTCAAGGATGCGGAGAACAGGGCCGGCGAGGAGTTCGTGGGCATTGAGCGGAATCTCCGCAAGATTGCCAGGAACCGGAAGGCCCTGGAGGAGAAGCTGCAGCGGATCAGGAACACGGACAAGACGCTCGAATCCATCACCGGGAAATACGAAAAGGAACTCCAGGACATAAAGAAACTCAGGCAGGCCATCCTGGAAGAGGCCAGGGCCGAGGCTGAGGAGATAGTCAGGAACGCCAACAGGAAGGTCGAGAGCACAATCCGCGCAATCAAGGAGGCACAGGCAGAGAAGGATGAGACCAGGAAGGCCAGGAGCGGCCTTCAGGATTTCGTCACCGCTCTCGCAATGAAAAAGGAACAGGACGAGCAGGACAGGGAGGCCTATATCGAGAAGAAACTGCGTCAGGTCGAGGAGCGGAAGCAGCGTCAGAATATGCGCAGGAAGGGCAAGATGAGCGAGGAGGAGAGGAAGAAAATCCAGGAGCAGGAGGAGAAGGAAAGGAAAATCGCCGAGTTCCGGAACGGACCGCTGAAGGTCGGCGAGAAAGTGAGAATCAAGTCCAACGGAATGGTCGGCGAGGTGGCCATCGTCTCAGACAAGGCCGTCACGGTAATCGTGGGCAGCATCAAGAGCAAGATGCCGCTGGACAAGGTTGAGAGAATCACCTCCAACGAATACAAGGCCGCCGTGAAATCCGAGGTGAAGGCCACGGCAGTTCCTGTCCGCAGTGATTCCATTTCCGAAAGGAAGCTGAATTTCAAGATGGAGCTGGATGTCAGGGGACAGAGGGTCAATGAGGCCATCGAGAATGTCATGCATTATGTGGATGATGCCGTGATGCTGGATGTCCCTTCGGTAAGAATCATCCACGGCAAGGGCACGGGGGCCCTCAGGGAGGAGATTCAGAAATATCTCAGGACGGTGCCGGGAGTACTGTCGGCGAAGGACGAGAGTATCCAGCTGGGCGGGTCCGGTGTCACGGTGGTCACATTTGACAGATGATTCCGCAGGAAAGAAAAACCGATATAACATAAAACTGATGAACAGTAACCAATATTGCATAATAATGGCCGGAGGCCATCTGAACAGATTCTGGCCTATCAGCCGGGAAGACATGCCCGGACATTTTCTGGACATATCAGGCAACGGAAAGTCCCTGGTGAGGATGGCCTACGACAGATGCGTCGGGGTCGTGCCGCAGGAGAACATCATCGTGGTCACATTGTCCAAGTTCAAAGACCTGGTTGTCAAGCAGATACCGGAGCTAAGCGAGGAGAATCTCCTTCTGGAGCCATACGGGCGCAGAACCGGGCCCTGTGTTGCCTATTCCACCTACACCCTCCTGAAGAGGAACCCGGACGCAGTGATGGCGGTTACTCCTTCGGACTTGATAATCAGGGACGAAGACATGTTTCGGAAGGCATTGTCGGACGCATTGGACTATGCCTCGGCCAATCCGGTCCTGATGTCCCTGGGCGTGAAGCCGTCCAGCCCGGACACGGAGTTCGGCTACATCCAGGCTGTCGGAGGACGAGAGGCCTGCAGCAAGAACGAGCCCGTAAAGGTGAAGACATTCACCGAGAAGCCGGACAGAGAGATTGCCGAAGTGTTTTATAAAAGCGGTGAATTCTTCTGGAACTCAGGTATTTTCGTATGGCAGGCCAATGTGATCAAGGAGGAGATGGAGAAGCATGTCCCGGAAATCACCCGTCTTTTCGACGGCTGGGAGGGAGCGCTCGGCACCAGGGCGGAAGAGGTCTTCATCGAAAGGGCCTATGCCGACTGCCTGAAGATTTCCATCGACTACGGCGTAATGGAAAAGACGGACAAGGCTTGGGTATATCCTGTAAATTTCGGCTGGTCAGACATTGACAGCTGGGATGCCCTGTACTCCAATATGCCCGACAAGGATAAGGACGGCAACCTCTCCAACACCCGCAGCCGCATCCTGCAGAAGGACAGGCGCAATATCATCCTGTCCTCCAACAAGGACAAGCTTGTGGCCATCAGGGGGCTCGAGGACTGCATTGTCATCGACACGGATGACGTGCTTCTCATCTGCCCGAGGGATGACAGGCAGTACAAGGAACTGATTACCGGGACAGGCATGCCGGGATTCGACGAATACAGGTAATTCCATCGCGGAGCGGGCGGAGGAGATTCCGGCCTGAATGCAGAGCAGAATGTAATGTAAAGATGAACGGCAAGGGAAAACTCGGAAAGGCGGGAGAGGATGAGGTCTGCAGATATCTGATTTCCCGCGGACATACGATACTGGAAAGGAACTGGAGGGCTGGAAAACTGGAAATAGACATCATTTCCCTGAGCTCCGGCGGGATTCATTTTGTGGAAGTCAAGAGCCGGACAGTTCCGGTCCAGGGTGAACCCGAGGAGGCCGTGAACGCGGTGAAGCAGAGGAATATCGTAAAGGCGGCAAGAAGATACATGTCCACCGGGGGAAGCGGGCTCTCCGACAGTCTGGAGATCTGGTTCGATGTCGCCGCCGTGACATTTGACGGCGGCGATATAAGAATCAGCTATTTCCCGGGAGCCTTCGTCCCGATCTATGCATGAGGGATATGCCTGGCGCAAAGATGCAGAGCTATCCGCATATCCACGTACCCCTTCTCCAGAGCTCCTCGAACGGGCCCCTCTTGTGATTTCTGAGCCACCATCTGCAGAACAGGTACTGGAGAGCGATGAAGGCCACGCCCATCAGCCAGCTCACGGTATGTCCGCATACACGGTAAAGTCCGAATCCCCAATTGTAGAAAAGCATTGCGCCGAAAATCGACTGCCCCAGGTAGTTGGTCAGGCTCATTCTGCCGTAAGGCGCTATCTTTATGAGCCATGAAGATGCGGAGGTCCGGTAGTATAGAAGGACCGTTCCGGAAATGATGACCGACATCATTGCAAAATTCTTCCACATGTTCAGGAGGACGGTCACGGCCTTGTCAACGCATTTGATTTCAATATTTCCCGGGACAAGGTGATACGCCGGAACGAGGACGAGCAGGGAGGATGCGGATGCAATGAGAATTTTCTTCCAGACAGCCAGATTGTTCCCCTCATTGTAGAACAGCCTCCTGCGTCCGAGATAGATGCCGACCAGGAAGAGGAAGACAGTCTGGGTCATGCGCCCGTTTTCCGTCGCCCAGAGGAAATTGACAGGCAGGCCGTAACGCAGGCCCGCGATGGCCACATCTATGATGGAGCCGTTTGCCTGAGCCTCGGCAAGGGCGCCCCAGCAGGCTCCGCTCCCGAGATTGAGCACAGGAATTGACGGGTCGATGAGGCCGGCGGCGATATAGGCCAGCTCGATCGGCTGGAGTCCCAGGAATATCGCAAAGGCCAGAATCACCTTGTCGCTTGCCCGGATAAGCGGAATTGTCAGGATGCCGCATACAGCATAGAGGAACAGGATGTCCCCGTTGAAGAACAGGAGGTCGAACAGGCCGAACAGCATGAGCAGAACCATTCTCCAGGCAAAGCGCGGACGGAAATCAATGCCCTTCTGAGCCTGATTGTCATGCTGGATGTAGAAGCTCAGGCCGAAAAGGGTGGCGAAGATGGCGTACATCTTCCCTGCAAGCAGGTAGAATGTCGTATCCCACACTGCCTTGTTGACACCGGCCCAGAACTGGCTCGAAGGCTCCGGGAAATTGTAGAAGTTGAGATGCTCGATGAAATGGATCAGGACAATGCCTCCGATGGCGATGCCCCGCAGCACGTCGGCTACGTCAATTCTAGTGTTCGGCAATGCCGATGGCTCATATCTGTACATGGTATGCAGGATTACTAAAGTTTGAACGCATTGAGGTCCGCAAGGGCAAGGTTGTAGTCCAGCCTGGCCTCAAGAGTATTCTTCATCAATGTTGTATAGAGACTTCTCTCCACAAGCAGCTCCATTACCGGGGACTCCCCCAGGGCACATCTCCGCTCAACGGCCCGGAGAGTCATCTCCGCCTCGGCCATTGAAGACTCGAGATCCGTGAGCACATCAAGCAGGCCCTGCGCTCTGGAATAAGCCTGCAGCATTGCCGTATAATACCGGGCTGCGGCATCTTCCTGATATTTGACCGAAGCGTCGTAGGAGGCCTTTGCCTGACGGACATTGTTCTTCACGGACCAGAGAGGAATGGTCACTCCCAGGGTAAGTCCGCGGAACTCGCTGCCGGTCACCAGCTCACTCATATATCCGGCCGTGAGCTTGGGAGCATTGGCAATCTTCCCGGTTTTCAGGGCCTGGCCGCTGACATTGACCTGCTGGGCCACGTATGCAAGGACCGGGCTGGCGTCCTCAGCCTCGGAATACCACCCGGCGAAATCCGCAGGGAGCATATCCGCTTCAGCGAACTCAGTGGCATTCAACTGTACAGGCTCTCCCCCGTTCATCCCGGCAAGAGCGGCCAGAAGATTGTCCCTTTCAATCCTGTTCCGATTGTATTCGCTCCTTGCAAGGGTTGCGGACAGGGCTGCCTCACCGCAGTCTTTCCTTCCGATGCTTCCCTCATTGTAAAGCTTCTCCATAAGCAGCTTGAGCGAATCCGCCTGGGAGAGATTGCGGCCAAGCTCCAGGTCAAGGGCATTGCGGTAGATGATTTCAAGACACAGTTTATTGGCTTCCAGCAATATGCGCTGCCTTTCCACCTTGTATTCCAGATCAGAGAGCTCGGCCCTGGTTTTCGCCAGCTTCCCTTTCGAGCCGAAGAGAAGGGCCAGGTCGAGGGTCTGGGTAATGGAGAAATCCTTCCTGTTGCCCTGGTCAGGATTGCCCCAGAGATAGTCGAAGCCGAACTCCGGGTCTTCAAGAGCTATTTCAGCCTTGTAGCCGCATTTGTCCGCCTCGATCCGGGAACGCAGGGCCGAAAGTTCCCTGTTGTTCTCCTCGATTCCGGACAATATGCCCTCAAGCCCGTCCTGAGCCGCAGAGGCCGGCGCCGCCGCAAACAAAAGTAAAATGCCGAAATATAAAGTCTTTCTCATAATGATTCCGTTTTGTGTTCCTGTCGTTCTCCGGCCTTGCCTATCAGCAGATAGACCAGCGGTATGATGAAGCCGTTCAGCAATGTCGAAGTCAGCAGTCCTCCCAGGAGAACCTTGGCCATCGGGCTCTGGATTTCATTGCCCGGAAGTTCGCCGCCGATGGCGAGAGGTATCAGGGCAAGGGCTGAGGTCAATGCTGTCATCAGAATCGGGTTGAGCCTGTCCAATGAGCCCCTCATCACGGCCTCCTGCAATGTCAAACCATTAGATATCAATTCATTGTATCTCTCGATAAGCAGCATTCCATTCCTCGTCGCAATGCCGAAGAGGGATATGAATCCGATAATTGCCGGGATGCTGATGATGCCGTCGGTGAAAAACACTGCAAAAACTCCGCCTATCAGCGCCAGCGGAAGGTTCAGCAGGACGGCAAGGGCCTGGCTGACCTTGCGGAACTGGGCGTAGAGCAGGAGGAATATGACGAGAATAGCCATCATCGAGGTGAGAATCAATGTCCTGGATGCGCTCTGCGCGCTCTCGAACTGACCGCCGTACTCAATATGATAACCTTCAGGCAGGGTCACCTTCTCATTGACCGTCTTCTCGATTTCCTTCACAACTCCCTGAAGGTCACCGCCTTCCACATTGGCGGAAATTACGATCTTGCGGGAGACATTCTCGCGGTTGATGGTATTCGGGCCCGAGGTCGAGCGGATTTCAGCAATCTGGCTGAACGGAACCTTGCCGCCGGCCACATCCACCGGGATGTCCGCGATTGCCTCCATCGTGGTCCTGAACTGGTCGTCCGCCTTGACCGTAAGGTCGAATACCCTGTTGCCTTCATAGACCTGGGAGACCGGAAGGCCGGCCAGGTAAACCTCCACCATATCGGAGAATTCCGCCGGGGTCACCCCATATTTCGCCAGCATTCCCCTCTTCGGAACTATCTGAAGCTGTGGCCTTTCGATCTGCTGCTCCACATTGAGGTCCACCACTCCGGGGATGGATGATATCTCGCTCTTTATCTGGTTTCCGAGGGCGAACATCCTGTTCAGGTCGGTGCCGAAGAGCTTTATGGCAATCCCGGCCCTCGTTCCTGAGAGCATTGCGTCGATACGGTGCGATATCGGCTGTCCGATTTCAATATTGACCCCGGGTATGGCCGAAAGCTTTGTCCTGATTTCCGCAAGGACCTCTGACTTGGACCTCTTGTCCAGCTCGAAAGGTGCCTCTATTTCAGAGACATTGACACCGAGGGCATGCTCGTCGAGTTCAGCGCGGCCGGTCTTGCGGGCCACGGTCCTGATTTCCGGGACGGACAGGAGGATGTTTTCAGCCATCCTGCCTACATTGTCGGATTCCTCCAGCGAAACCCCCGGCAGGGTGCTGACATTGATGGTGAAAGAGCCCTCATTGAAAGCCGGGAGGAAGCTGCTGCCGAGGGTGCAGAACACGGCAATCGCTGCCGCAAGCAGGACTGCGACTCCCCCGAAAACCGTCTTGCGGTGGGACAATGTCCAGGTCAATGCCTTCTCATACCACTTCCTGAGCCACCTGACCATTGCCGGATCCTGGCCCCGCCTGTCGCCCTTTCCGCTGCCGAGAAGATAGCTGCAGAGCACCGGGGTCAATGTCAATGCGACAAATGTCGAGGCGAAAAGGGCCGTGATGAATGCGATTCCGAGCGGCCTGAGCATCCTGCCTTCCATCCCCGTGAGGAAGAAGAGCGGAATGAAGCTCACCACTATTATGAAGGTGGAATTGAGAATCGGCATCCTCACCTCACGGGAGGCTTCGAAGACCACATCCAATACCTTTCGGCGTTGACTTTCAGGAAGTTGCCTATTCGCTCTGAGATGCTTGAACACATTCTCCACATCCACGATGGCATCATCCACGAGGGAGCCGATCGCAATGGCCATTCCTCCGATGCTCATCGTGTTTATGGTCAGCCCGAGGAATTTCAATGTCAATACGGACACCAGCAGGGACAATGGTATGGTGACGAGGGAGATTACCGTGGTCCTGACATTCATCAGGAAGAGGAAAAGTATGATAATCACGAAGATACCTCCCTCGAACAGGGACTTCCTGATATTGTCGATGGAGCTGTCGATGAATCTCTGCTGGCGGAAGATGTCAGTGTATATTTCAATGTCGGAAGGAATCTGGCCACGGATTTCCTCCATTGCCTCATCCAGTTTGGCCGTGAGCTCGATGGTGCTGGCATCCGGCTGCTTGGTCACGGTCATCAGCACGGCCGGCTCTCCCCTGTGCGAGGCGGTTCCGAGTTTCGGAGTCTTGTCGCCAATCCTGATTTCGGCTATGTCAGAGAGGGTTATCGGGGCATCGCCCTCAAGCCTTACCACGGTCTGGCCAATGGCCTCCACATCAGAGGTGGACAGGACCCCGCGGATGATGTACTCGTTGCCGTACTCGTAAATGACACCGCCGTTTGAGTCACGGTTCGAATCGCCGGCGGCATCGAGGACCTCCCTGAGGCTGACCCCGTAATACTTCATTTTGTCGGGAGAGAGGAGAATCTGGTATTCCTTGATGTCTCCGCCGAGTACAGTCACCTGGGCCACTCCGCCCAGCGACAGGAGTCTCGGCCTGATGCTCCAGTCCGCTATGGTCCTGAGGTCCCGGAGGGATGTGGTCTCGGAACGGAGTCCGATTATCATCATTTCCCCGAGGATGGAGGTCTGCGGTCCGAGTGTAGGTTTCCCGCAGGTCGGAGGAAGGGAGCCGCTGACTTCGGCCAGCTTCTCCGACACGATCTGCCTGTCTCTGTAAATATCTGTACCCCAGTCGAATTCAACCCAGACTACGGAGAATCCGGCGGTGGATGAAGACCGGACACGTCTTACATCCGTGGCTCCGTTGACAGCAGTCTCGACCGGAAAGGTGACCAGTCTCTCGACTTCTTCAGGAGCCATTCCCGCCGCCTCCGTCATCACCACGACGGTAGGGGCATTGAGGTCAGGGAACACGTCCACATCCATATTGTATGTGGTGTACAGTCCCCCTGCGAGCAGAAGGACTGCCCCGGCAAGTACCGGAAGGCGGTTCCGCAATGAAAATCTTATGATACTGTCCAGCATAGGCGTCAATGATTATGTGAATGGCCTTCCGGGACCACGCCGGACATTGAGGCAAGGCGGACCTGGCCTGTCCCGGCTGTCACGACCTCGTCCCCTTCATTGAGGCCGGAGAGAATTTCCCTCCGGAGTCCGTCCGTACGGCCGGTGCGTACTTCCTGCTTGCGGTATTCACTCTCGCAGACCTTGACGAATACCGAATATACCCCCTGCTCCTCCAGCAATGCGGACTCAGGGACGGAGATGATTCCTTCCTCCCGGCTTCCGATCAGGTAAATGTCGGAGTATGAGCCCGGTACAAAGTCTCCGGTATTGGAAAACTCAAATATTGCAGGGATGTAGAATGTGCCTGCAGCACTGCGTCCGGCGGAAACGAGACGGCCTCCGAGGGCCTTGACGCTGTAGGTTTCATCCGAATAAGCCGGGCGGAAATTGGCATCGCTGACATTGCGCAATGCGGAGTAATATTTCTGCGGCACGTCGGCCCTGAGCTGGAGCAGGCGGTTCCGGGTAATCGTGACGAGAGGCTGTCCCGCATTGACATAGTCGCCTTCATTGACATAAACCTCTTTCACATAGCCGGTCAGGCTGGCCTTGACTGCGACGCCTGCCTCTGCGGAGCGGCCTTCATATGCCTGATAGGCAGCTTTGGCATTGACATAGTCGAGTTGAGCCTGTTCGAATTCTTTTCTGGATATGGCTCCGGACTCAACGAGGGCGGATGCTCTTTCGTATTCCCGGGCGGCGGCGTCAAGGGTGGCTTTGGCTTTCAATGCCAGGTCGCCCTCGGGCATATTCCGGGAGGAAATCCAGGCCACCGTGCTTCCGGAAGTGATTCTGGATCCGGGAACGAGGACTGTCCTGACCGGACGGGAGGCCTGCGCGGAGGGCTGGCTGGCCTGGCCGGAAGGCTGGCTGATTGGTCCGGATGCCTGGCTGGCCGGTATGGCTGCAGACCTGGAAGTCAGGCCGTTGGAGAACGCAACAATGCCTGAGGTGGTGGCAACGACTGTGATTTCGTCACCCTGTGCCGGCAGGATCTCGCCGCTGACCTTGACCACCTGGCTGAACGGCCCGGCCTTGACCGTCTCGGTCCGGAGCCCGGCAGTTTCGGCCTGCACGGCTGAAAATTCGATTATCCCGGGAGCATGGGATTGCCCGTGGGACCCGGCGTGATTGTGGGCTTGGGCAGCATGGGCATCCGTCCCGGCGTGGTCGTGCCCGGTGGCCCCGGCATGATTGTGCGCAGTGCCCCCAGCGTGATTGTGCGCATCCGCCCCGGCATGGTCGTGGGCCGAATGCCCGGCTGTCCCGCAGGCAGCGCCATCGTGCGGATGTTCATCGCAGGCCTCACCATGCTGATGTGCATGTTCAGCGCTGGCCTCCGCATGCTGATGGCTATGCTCCCCGCATGACTCACCATGCTGATGGCCATGCTCTCCGCAGGCCTCGCCATGCTGATGCGTTTCTTCATTGCAGGAATAATCCCCTTCGTGGGAATGATGGCCTGAACCGCCTCCGCAGGATGTCAATGCGAATGCCACGGCGGCAATGGCCAGCAGATATCTTTTCATCGTCCAAATGTTTTTCACTTCTACAGAATAGTTTACACGGATGGCAAAGATACTCAATACGTATCGCAACCTGGTTGCAAAGGCTGCCCGGCGCCGGGAGTGCCACTCCCGTGCAATTCATCCAGGCAGGGTGACCCCGCCACAGATATCTGTAATGGGCATACCCTGCCTAGGTGTCGGCAAATCCGGGACATCTAGGCAGGG
>JAXDUM010000002.1:0-11435 GCA_034089285.1 Candidatus Cryptobacteroides sp. | reverse complement strand
ATTGGCCCGACCACTTCCGGAATGGGGCTGTCGCTTAGTTTATGAGTATTATTGTTAAAGAAAATTTAACACTTCCCGGCCGGACACTCCTGGTGACAGGCGCGGCGGGATTCATTGGTAGCAATCTGGCAGGGAGGCTGCTGGAGATGGGGGTGAAGGTCATTGGAATCGATTCAATGACAGATTATTACGATGTCAATATCAAGAGGGAGAGGCTGCGGAGGCTGGAGGGGTATGCGGATTTTGTGTTCGTGGAGGACAGCATTGCCAGGAAGGAGGCGGTGACACGGATCTTCACTGAGCATGCGCCTTCGGTGGTGGTCAATCTGGCGGCACAGGCGGGCGTGCGGTACAGCATCGAGAATCCGGACGCTTATATCGAGAGCAATATCATCGGCTTCTACAATATCCTCGAGGCCTGCCGGCACTACGGCGTTGACCATCTCGTATATGCTTCATCCTCATCGGTTTACGGGTCCAATGAGAAGGTGCCTTATTCCACTGATGACAAGGTGGACAATCCGGTCAGCCTCTATGCGGCCACCAAGAAGAGCAACGAGCTGATGGCGCACGCCTACTCCAAGCTTTACAACATTCCGTCCACCGGGCTGCGTTTCTTCACGGTTTACGGGCCGGCGGGCCGGCCGGACATGGCTTATTTCGGGTTTACGGACAAGCTCAGGGCGGGGAAGAGCATCAAGATCTTCAACTACGGGCATTGCAAGCGGGATTTCACCTACATTGACGATATCGTTGAGGGGGTAATCAGGGTTATGCGGCATGCTCCTGAGCGCAGGAACGGTGAGGACGGACTTCCGGTTCCGCCTTACAAGGTCTATAACATCGGGAACAACCGGCCGGAGAACCTGCTGGACTTCGTGACCATTCTGCAGGAGGAGCTCGTCAGGGCAGGGGTTCTGCCGGAAGACTATGATTTCGAGGCGCATAAGGAGCTGGTCCCTATGCAGCCGGGAGATGTGCCGGTGACCTATGCGGACACTGCGCCGCTGGAGGAGGACTTCGGGTTCAAGCCGGATACCCCGCTGCGGGACGGATTGCGCAGATTTGCCGAGTGGTATAGGGAGTATTACCTATTGTAATTCAATGATTTTTCACTATTTTCGGGGAATTGAAATTAAATATTTTTTGTTATGACAACATTAATCATCATTGGCGTACTGGTCCTTCTGGTACTTTGGTTCTTTTCCGTACAGCGCAGCCTTGTCAGCCATGACGAGATGTGCAAGAATTCCCTCAGCCAGATAGGGGTTCAGCAGTCCAGCCGCTGGGATGCGCTCACTGCCATCGCAGAGCTCGTGAAATCTTACAATGAGCACGAGTACAATACCCTCAGGGACATTATCGCAATGAGAAAGTCCGTCAATGGAGGCAGCGCCACTGCCGATGTAGAGGGACAGGAGAAGGCTCTCCAGTCCGCCATTGCGCAGATCAATGCCGTGGCTGAGCAGTATCCTGAACTGAAGGCCAATGAGAACTACAAGTCCGCTATGGACAGCGTCAACACATACGAGAATCAGGTCCGCATGTCGAGGATGGTGTACAATGACAGTGTTACCGCCTACAACAGGATTATCCGTCAGGTGCCTTCCAACATTGTCGCAAACCTTCTTCATTTCGGTACCCGCGAGTATCTTGAGGTGCCTCAGGAGAAGACTGCGATGCCTTCCATGAAGATCTAGATTATGCGCCGGTTTTTGTGTGCAATGGCGGGGTTGTTTCTTCTGGCAGTCCTGCCGTCCTATGCCGATGAGGCCAGGGTCAGGGACATCGACATCGAGGCGACTGTCCGGGATGACGGCTCCATAGACATTGTCGAGAGATGGGACGTGACCGTCACCTCCGGCACGGAGTGGTATCTGGTACGGAACAATCTTGGGGAGATCTCCATTGAGGATTTCAAGGTCAATGACAATGTCCAGGGCCCTCTCCGCAATATCGGCAAGTGGGACGTGGACGCATCCCGTCAGAGGAAGGCGGGCAAATGCGGAATCAACCGCACTGACAGCGGGGTGGAGCTCTGCTGGGGGATAGGGGAGTATGGCGACCATATTTTCACGGCCAGCTATACCATGACCAATGCCTGCAAGTCAGCCCCGGATGCGGACTATCTTCACATACAGTTCGTGTCTCCCGGCATCAGCCCTGCCCCGGAGAATGTGACATTGCACATAAGGCTGGCTGACAAGCAGATAGACTCGACATTCGCCCGCGTCTGGGGCTTCGGATACCAGGGCGTGGCCCAGTTCTGCGATGACGGAAGCCTGCTCTTCGAGTCGGACGGCTATTTCGGAGAAAGGAGTTCGATGATTGCGCTGGTGAAGTTCGACAAGGGGCATATCCATCCTGTCTGCGAAAGCGGAAGAACTTTCGAGGATGTCAGGGAGATGGCTTTCGAGGGCTCTTCGTATTCTGCATCAGAAGAGGATTCTCTGGAGGAGATATTGGGTGCCGTTGTCGGCGTGATTGTATCCGCATTGACTTTGATCGGTCTGGCTGTCGGAGTGGAACGCAGGAAAATGAGGAATATCCTCGGCCCGCAGCGCAAGGATGGGATAACCTGGTTCCGTGACCCTCCTTATGGAGGCAATCTCCTGGCTGCCAATGTGGTAGCTACTCTTACCAAGGAGGTCGGGGACAAGGGCAACATCACCTCGGCAATGGTGCTGCGAATGATTCAGAAGGGGGCTTTGACCTCTGTGAGGAATGCCAAGGGCAAGGTCGAACTCGTCCTCGGGGATGCCGGGAAGGCCAGCGAACTCGGCGAGCATTATGTGGAGCTGAGGGATATGCTCAGCACCGCTGCCGGCGATGACGGGATACTGCAGGAGAATGAGTTCAGAAGATGGGCCCGCAAGCATACCGGCACTTTGACCGCCTGGGGAGACTCAGTTGTGGCAGAGGGCCGTAGATGGCTGGCGGAGAAGGATCTTATGCACGGGGATAAGTCCACGGAGGCAGGCATTGCCGAGGCCCGCAATCTTCTCGGGCTGAAGAAATATCTTTCAGAATTCACGCTGGTTTCCGAAAGGGAGACCCCTGAGGTGGTCCTATGGCAGGATTATCTGACGTTTGCAACGCTTTTCGGCATTGCCGACAAGGTGGCTGCGCAGCTCAAGGAAATCAATGCCGACATTTACCGCGAGACGGTGGGCGGCAACGATATTTCCGTGCCTGAGACCATTTATCTGTCGAGGTTCATTTCCCGTTCCATCCAGTCTGCGGTGAGGGCGGCCGAGGCCAGGGCTGCTGCGCAGTCCGCTTCCAATGGCTTTGGAGGCTCTTCTTCCTTCGGCGGCGGAGGCGGCTTCAGCGGCGGCGGTTTCGGAGGAGGCAGCCGTTAGGAACAGATCCTATACAAAATAAGCCGGCAGGCGGGAGTCAGCAATAGGACTCAGCCTGCCGGCTTTGCCGTTATTCCAAATTGTCCGTGGTCGGGCGGAGGACTGTCAGCTGGAGCAGGAGGGCGATTCCCAATGCGGCAGCCATCAATGCGAAACCGAGACCGAGATTGCCATTGTCAGCCCAGCGGCCTAGAACCTGAGTGATCAGAGCACCGAAGAATACTCCCGTCATATTCATGATACCGTAGGCGGTGGCGCGATGCCTGGATGACACGAATTGACAGAGAATGGGCATATTGTTCGTGTCAAACATTCCGTATCCGACTCCGAAGCAGACTCCCGCTCCGATGGCGGAGACCAGACCGCTGCCCAGACCGATGAACACCAGCGCAGGTATCATCATTGCCAGTCCGATGGCACTTGTATAAATCCGGCCGCGTATGTTCTTCCTGACCCAATTGTCAGAAAGGGAACCTCCGATGAGCACGCCGAAGAATGATGACACGGCGATGGTGATTGTCGAGAGCGGTCCCGCCTGTGACATCGGTATGCCGAGACTTTCAGCAAAGAGAGTCGGGAGCCAGTTCTTTGTGGACCAGCCCGGAAGAGATGAAGCGGCGAAGAAAAACAGTATTGTCCAGAAGCTTATATTGCTGAAAATGAGTGCAAAGCTCTTCCAGACAGGTTCCTTGGCCGGGGGCTCTGCAGCATCCGGGCCGCATTCTCTTTTCTCATTTCTCCTGTCCTCAAGCATTATCGCGAGCAATGCCGCATAGGCGACTCCCGCGATTCCGAAGCACAGGAATGTCTGCTGCCATGAGAATGCGGCGGCAATCGTCGCCCCGAATCCTCCTACTGCCTGGCCGAGATATAATCCGGTCATGTGGATGCCGACAGCAAGGCTGCGGGAAGATCCTGTGAAATAGTCTGCAATGAGGGAGAGTCCGGCAGGTATGTACAATGCCTCGCTGATTCCCATCAGGGAGCGGAGCACGTAAATCTGGTTATAGGTGGTGCAGAATCCCATTGCGAGAGTCACTCCTGACCACACGGCCAATGAGCCTATTATCAGCCATTTACGGCTTATGCGGTCGGCGATTGCGCCTGCGAATGGACTGATGCAGCCGTAAATCCAGAGGAATATGGCCATAAGACGTCCGAAATTGACGGCGGACTCCAGCTCGGCTATGTCAATCTGCATAGCCTCCCTCATGGTGGAAAGCATCTGCCTGTCCATATAGTTAAGCAGGGCCACCACCCACAGCAAGCCTACCACAATCCATGGGTAGGCCTTGGATGATTTGAGTTTCATGGAGATTTGATTTCCTGGTTCAGAACTTGTTGCATCTCTCGAAGAAGCCTATTGCCTCGAGTTCCTTCTTCATTGAGGCTTCCTCCTCGTCAGTCATATTGCGGAACGGCACCCTGTTCGGGCCAAGGTCCAGGCCGATGAGTTTCATGATTCTTTTTCCTCCGACAATGTTGCCGCGGTAGTTGCAGATGACGTTGATGACGGCCTGAGAGAAGTTCTGTTTTTCCCTGGCTGTTTCAATGTCTCCTTTTTCCCAGGCTTCAATGATGCCGGTGAGCTCGCGTCCGTTGTAGTTGGTAGTGCCACCGATCCCTCCCTGAGCACCTCCTTGTGCAAGGCTCGGGAGTATGGTTTCGTCCTGACCGTGAAGCATATCGTATTTGCCGTCCCTGTAGAGCCTGCATTGGTTGTATTCATACAGGCTTTCGAAAGTGTATTTGATGCCGGCGAAGTTCGGAATGCGCCCGTCCACTGCTTTAAGCATCTCAAGCATAGGAAGATAGGCTCCGTTGAATGCAGGAATGTGATAGTAGTAGAATGGCAGGGAAGGGGCGGCTGCGGCTATGGTCTCACAATATTTCACGAGTTCCTCGATTCTTCCGATTTTCGGGAAAGGAGGGGCCATTGCGCCTATTCCCCAGGCTCCGATTTCCTCTGCGTCCCGAGCAAGTTTCACACTCTCCCT
Source organism: Candidatus Cryptobacteroides sp. (assembly GCA_034089285.1). Taxonomy (GTDB): domain Bacteria; phylum Bacteroidota; class Bacteroidia; order Bacteroidales; family UBA932; genus Cryptobacteroides. Next base: position 6,076 of record JAXDUM010000002.1, on the reverse strand, counting down.
GAGGCAGCAGCTTCCCACGTGGACAATGACTTTGAAGCCTGGCGGGACCGCTGCAACCCAAGCCCTTGCCAGTTCCATACGTTCATCTGCAGTAAGCATATATCCCTCTCCGGAAGAACCGTTGATGAATACGCCTTTCAGCCCGTTCTTCACGAGCATGGCGGCGTAGGCGGGGATTACTGACGGATTGATGTCCCCATTGGGGAGCATCGGAGTGAATGGTGCGTCGATCAGACCTTTAATCTTTTCCATTGTATATCAGTTTTAGTTGTGGTATTCCTCGATGATATCCAGGATTTCCTGTCCGTATTTGTCCCATTTCCGCTTGCCGAAGCCGCTGATCTGCATCAATTCCTCCTTTGTGGACGGTTTTTCTTCGGCGATCTGGACCAGGACTTTCTGGTGCATTATCATAAATGCCGGAAGGTGAAGTTCCTCGTATTTCATTTTCCTCCATGCCTTCAGGACTTTCAGCAGTTTTTCGGTGGCTTCATCGTATTCTGCATCAATGTCGGGGTATTCTGCATCTGCATAGGAGGTGTCGTGGTCCGTTCCTGATTCCGGCAGCTCTTTTCTGTCTTTGGCCTTGTCCGCGGCCCTGCCATCCTTCCTGTCCTTGGCGTCAGTCCCGTCAGCCGCGGCCCTGCCATCAGTCCCGTCAGCCGCTGCCCTGGAGGCCGATATGATGCGCCTGACGCATGACTTCATTGTGCCGGATTTTTCCAGTTCGGACTCCGTGGCGACTCTCGAGAAAAGCTTCACGGAGAAGCCGTCCGACATTGTGGCCCGATAGAGATTCAGCCTGAATATCAATTCCTTGAGCAGTTCCTCGGCAATGTTCTTGAAAACCTTCTGGGTCTCCTTGTTCTCTATTTCCACCAGGCAGGTTGGGGCAATGGCCTTGGCGTAGTAGCCAAGCTGTGCGGTGAAATATGCGCAAGCCTTTGATATCCTTTCATTTACATATGCATCCCTATCCTCCCTGCTGCGGCTTTGGTCCGCGAATATTGCCCTGATCTGGCTCTGGAACCTGGTCCCCACCGAGGCGATTGCCTCCACTCCGCTGAAATCCTCGTCCTGACCGGAGACCAGTCCGGTGATTCTTGCGGCTATCTTCGGATAAACAGAGCCGAGGCTGCCTTTCCAGAGTTTCTCCAGTTTCAATGACAGCGAGGCGATCCGGCCCAGGCTGAACGATGAGCAGATCTTGTCCGCAAGATAGGATTCACGGTAATTATCCAGACTTTCAATGGCTTGATTCTCAGGCGTATAACCATTCTCGAAAATGGCCACCTCAGTATTGCGGAAGGTGCATCTCCGGGTGATAGGCGTGGTCAGCACAATGCCTTCCAGACTCCTGCAGCGGGACAGGGCCACATAGACCTGGCCGAAGCTGAATGCCCTTCCGGCATCGATGACGACCCGGTCGAATGTCAGTCCCTGGCTCTTGTGTATGGTGATGGCCCAGGCTGCCCGGAGCGGGTACTGGGTGAATGAGCCGTCGTTCACGGCCCGGATTTCCTGCGTCTCCTTGTCGATCTCGTATCTGATATTGTCCCATTTCTCCTGATTGACAATGATTTCATTGCCATTCTCGTCCGTGACAATGATTTCCGGGTCGAGTTCGGTGACTGTGCCGATCTTGCCGTTGAAATACATCGAGCTGCCCGAGGTGTCATTGCGTGTGAACATCACCTGCGCACCTTTCTTCAGGCGGAGTCCGGTCTCGGCCGGGTAGGCGCTCTCCGGGTAGTTGCCTTCGATTTTCGCATTGAAAATCATTGACTTGCCCTTCAGCGCATCCATTTTCTCCCGGTTGATGGTGTCGGCCTGCTGATTGTGCGTGGTGAGCCTTATCCAGTATTCTCCGGCAGGCGGCTTGAAATCCGGGTCCAGCCTTCGGTTCAGCCTCTCCAGGGTCTGGTCTGATGGACTTCCGGTCCGGATGTCGTTCAGCATCGAGGTGAACACGGCGTCGCTCTGGCGGTGGATTTTATTGAGCTCGATGACAATGTGCCCGAGGCTGCGGAATGCCCTGGAATTGAAGAAGAAAGGGGATGGATATACCTGGTCCATGAAGGGTTTCTCGCTCTCGGTCACCACCGGCGGGAGCTGCTGGACGTCGCCTATCATCAGGAGCTGGACTCCGCCGAATGGCTTGTCGTTTCTTCTGTAGCGCTTCAATGTCGCATCTATCGCGTCCAGGATGTCGGCCCTGACCATCGAGATTTCGTCAATGATGAGGAGCTCCAGCGTGCGGAGTATTTTCACCCGGTCCTTTCGCATGGAACGGTTTTTCTCCGGCATCTGGTATTCTGTCACAAGTTCCTTGACATCAGGGAGATATGGGCAGAGGGGGAGCTGGAAGAAGGAGTGTATGGTGACGCCTCCGGCATTGACGGCGGCCACTCCTGTCGGGGCCACCACTGCGAGCCTTTTCCCGCAGTTCTCCACGATATGCTTCAGGAAGGTGGTCTTGCCGGTTCCTGCCTTGCCTGTCAGGAACACGGAAATCCCGGTCTCCTGTATGTACCTCTCAGCCAGCAGGAAGCGGCTGTCTTTCTCGATTCTCCCTCTCATATCTTCATTATTTTCCCAACACAAATCTGTCATCATTTTCCCAACAACGAAATTTAATGATTGTTTGCGGCAATATCAAATTTTTCCTGAAATTTTTCTTTCTGCAGGGGATTATGACTAAATTTGTGGGCCGCTGCTTGCGGCTCCGATTCGGAACAATTGAATGCGGATTTGATAACCAACATTTATTATGTCAATTCTCGATAACAGAAAGGCTCTCAGCGATGCCGTATGGCAGGTCGCCGAGACTGCCGGCTATCTTTGGTCCAAGGGCTGGGCCGAGAGGAACGGAGGAAATATCACTGTCAATGTCACCGAATATGTGGATGACGGGATGCGTGCGATGCCGGCCATTTCCGAGGCCCGCGAAATAGGTTTCGTGCTCCCTGCCCTGAAAGGCTGCTGGTTCTACTGCAAGGGTACCCAGAAGAGGATGAGGGATCTCGCCCGTGACCCGATGGCCAACGGCTCCATCATTCGCATAACTGATGATTGTGCTCATTATGAGATAGTTGCGGACTCATTGGTGAACCCTACTTCCGAGCTGCCTTCGCATCTTAGCGTGCACAATTATCTTCTGGCGAAGGGCTCTCCATACCGTGCCTCGCTCCATACTCATCCGATTGACCTGGTAGCGATGACCCATACCGCCCGCTTCCTTGAGAAGGATGTCGCCACCAATCTGCTCTGGTCGATGATTCCGGAGACCAAGGCTTTCTGTCCGAGGGGCCTGGGAATGGTTCCTTACATGCTCGCGGGCAGCAAGGAGCTGGCCAAGGCCACGATTGAGGCGATCGATGATGATTATGATGTGGTGATGTGGGAGAAGCACGGAATCTTCGCCGTGGATGTGGACATCATGGCCGCATTCGACCAGGTGGATGTGCTGAACAAGGCCGCCCAGATCTATATCAGCGCAAAGAACATGGGCTTCGAGCCGGATGGCATGTCGGCCGCCCAGATGCAGGAGATAACGGATGTTTTCGGCCTGCCGAAGTAATATTTCATTGCCATATACGAAAAAGGAGGATGACTTTTCACAGCCATCCTCCTTTATTGTTTTCCGATGAGGCTTATGCCATAGCCTGAGCTACTGCAACAGCGACTGCTACGGTAGCACCTACCATAGGGTTGTTGCCCATTCCGAGGAAGCCCATCATCTCGACGTGTGCAGGAACTGAAGATGAACCTGCGAACTGGGCGTCGGAGTGCATACGTCCGAGAGTATCGGTCATACCGTAGGATGCTGGACCTGCGGCCATGTTGTCCGGGTGAAGTGTACGGCCTGTACCGCCACCTGAAGCCACTGAGAAGTAAGGCTTGCCTGCGAGCACGCGCTCCTTCTTGTATGTGCCTGCAACAGGGTGCTGGAAACGGGTAGGGTTGGTGGAGTTTCCGGTGATGGAAACGTCAACGCCCTCTGTCCACATGATCTTCACGCCCTCGCGTACATCGTCAGCACCGTAGCAGCGAACGCCGCCGCGGACACCCTCTGAGTAGCGGGTCTCGTTCACAATCTTGAGCTCACCTGTATAGTAGTCGAACTCAGTCTGAACGTATGTGAAACCGTTGATGCGGCTGATGATCTTGGCAGCATCTTTTCCAAGGCCGTTGAGGATGACGCGGAGAGGTTTCTTGCGAACCTTGTTGGCCATCTCGGCGATCTTGATGGCACCCTCAGCGGCAGCGTATGACTCGTGGCCTGCAAGGAATGCGAAGCACTCTGTCTCCTCGCGGAGAAGACGTGCGGCGAGGTTTCCGTGGCCGAGACCAACCTTGCGGTCGTCAGCTACGGAACCAGGGATGCAGAATGCCTGGAGACCTTCTCCGATGGCCTCTGCAGCCTCTGCTGCATTGGTGCAGCCTTTCTTGATAGCGATGGCGGCGCCCACTACATAGGCCCACTTTGCATTCTCGAAGCAGATTCTCTGAGTCTCCTCACAGGTCTTGTAAGGATCGAGACCCTTGGACTCGCAGATGGCCTTGGCCTCCTCGAGGTCCTTGATACCGTATTTGTTGAGAGCAGCATTGATCTGATCAATACGACGCTCGTAGCTTTCAAAAAGTGCCATATCCTCTTATTCTTTACGTGGGTCAATATACTTAACTGCATCTTTGAAGCGGCCGTAGCTGCCCTTTGCCTTCTCGATGGCCTCAGGACCTGTTGCGCCGGCCTTGAGAGCGTCCATGAGCTTTCCGAGGTTCACGAACTCGTAGCCGATGACCTCGTTGTTCTCGTCAAGAGCCATGCGGGTGCAGTAGCCCTCGGTCATTTCAAGGTAACGTGAACCCTTGGCCCTGGTTCCGAACATTGTTCCAACCTGGCTGCGGAGGTTCTTTCCGAGGTCCTCGAGGGATGCTCCTACAGGGAGGCCGTTCTCTGAGAATGCGGACTGTGTGCGGCCATAGACAATCTGGAGGAAGAGCTCGCGCATCGCCGTGTTGATGGCGTCGCATACGAGGTCGGTGTTGAGAGCCTCGAGAAGTGTCTTGCCCGGAAGAATCTCGGAAGCCATTGCGGCTGAGTGAGTCATGCCGGAGCAGCCGAGTGTCTCAACGAGAGCCTCCTCGATGATGCCGTCCTTGACATTGAGAGTAAGCTTGCAGCAGCCCTGCTGAGGAGCACACCAGCCGACACCGTGGGTGAGGCCGGAGATGTCCTTGATTTCCTTTGCATGCACCCACTTTCCTTCCTCAGGAATAGGGGCATTGGCGTGGTTTGCGCCCTTTGCTACGCAGCACATATGCTGCACTTCGTTTGTGTAAATCATATTTCAGAATGCAATTTTTAGATTTTGCCATGCAAATATAGTGAAAAATATTAATTTTGCGATGTGGGAACGCATATTATATACATATTTCTGCTCTGCATCGGAGCCAGTTTCATCCAGCGCACAACCGGTTTCGGTTTCGGCATTTTCATAATGACAATGCTGCCTTTTCTCCTCCCTTCCTACGGGGAGGCGACGACTCTTTCCGGCCTGCTGGCGCTGACGACTTCAGCGGCGATCTCCTACCGGCTCCGCAAGGTGGTATCGTGGCGGCGTCTTCTGCCTATCCTGCTGACATTCATTGCGGTATCTGCGCTGGCGGTGTTCAGCCTGCGGAGTATCGACGACAGACTGCTGCGCCGCATTCTCGGTGTCGTGCTGGTCTTTGCGAGCCTGTATTTCATCTTCCTTTCATCAAGGATCCATATCCGGCCGACTCTCCCTTTCCAGGTCACGGCCGGGGCGGTCAGCGGGGTGCTGGGCGGCTTCTTCGGGATGCAGGGTCCGCCGGCAGTGCTGTACTTCATTTCCTCGGAGCCTGACAATGATCACTACATGGCCATTGCGCAGACATATTTCTTCCTTGGAAATCTTGCAATGACTTTCTTCCGCGCCGGAAACGGTTTCCTGACTCCGGCTGTGGGATGGAGCTATCTCTACGGTCTCGGCGGTGTCATCCTCGGCACCACGCTGGGCTCGATGGTCTATCGGCATATTCCTTCCGC
>JAXDUM010000001.1:0-9878 GCA_034089285.1 Candidatus Cryptobacteroides sp. | reverse complement strand
GAAAGCATGTTCGACAAGTTCTATAAGCCATAGCATTTTCCCTGATATTTTGTATTTTTGCGGGGATTTGACTATGACAGACAAGAAAACTGAATATATCGAAATCAGGGGCGCGGGAGCCCATAACCTCAGGAACGTCAGTCTCGACATTCCGAGGGGAAAGTTCGTGGTCGTGACCGGATTGAGCGGAAGCGGAAAATCCTCATTGGCCTTCGACACCATATACGCAGAGGGCCAGAGAAGATACATGGACACCCTCTCCACATACGCCAAGCATTTCATGGGCGTGCTCGAGAAACCGGACGTGGAGGAAATCAACGGCCTCAGTCCGATCATTGCCATTGAGCAGAAAACGACCGGCAACAATCCCAGGTCCACGGTCGGGACAATCACGGAAATATTTGATTTTCTGAGACTTCTCTATGCCAGGGCCTCCAGGGCCTATTCCCCCGTCACGGGAAAGGAAATGGTCAGATACACCGACGAGCAGATAGTCAGCCTCATAATGGGGAACTATGCCGGGCGGAAATGTATCCTTCTGGCGCCTCTCGTCAGAGGCCGCAAAGGCCATTACAAGGAACTCTTCGACCAGCTCCGCAAACGCGGCTTCACCGAGGTCCGCATTGACGGGGAACTCAGGGATCTTTCCACGGTGACGGCCCTGGACAGGTACAAGGCCCATTTCATCGAGCTTGTGGTGGACAAGCTCAAACCTTCTTCCGGCGATGAGAAACGGGTCAGGGATTCGGTGAATATCGCATTGGGCAGGGGCAAGGGTTCCGTGGCGGTGTTGGATATGGAGACCGGAGTTCTCAGCCATTACTCGAAACATCTGGTGGACCCGGACTCGGGAGTCTCCCTCCAGGAGCCGGCCCCGCATTCGTTCTCTTTCAATTCGCCGGAAGGCTACTGCCCTCATTGCAAGGGCCTCGGGATGATAGTGGATGTCAATATGGACACCATCATCCCGGACCGCTCGGTATCCATAGCCGACGGCGGAATTGTCCCTCTCGGCAAGATCAGGGAAACCCGAAAGTATGCTGTAATACATTCAATAGCAAGAAAATACGGTGTCTCATTATATGCCCCTATAGAGGAATTGCCGGACGAGGTCATTTCCTTGATAGTCTTCGGCTCCGACGAACTTTTCCGTGTCGGGGACGGGTCGATGTCCGAGATGGTCTCATTCCCGGGCATTGTGAGCGATATAGACGAGAAGGTGGTATGCCCGGTCTGCCATGGTACGCGTCTTAATGAGCAGACCAACTGCTTCCGCATTGACGGAAAGACAATTTCAGAGGTTGCGGCAATGGAAATGTCCGCCCTCGCCGAATGGCTCAGGGAACTTCCTTCCAGATTGACTCCGAGGGAGAACACCATTGCCAGGGACATATTGAAGGAGCTCGGGGACAGGACGCAGTTCATGCTGGACGTGGGCCTGGATTATCTGTCGCTGGACAGGGCAACTGCCTCATTGTCAGGAGGTGAGAGCCAGCGCATCCGCCTTGCCACCCAGATCGGCTCCAAGCTGGTCAACGTGCTGTATATCCTCGATGAACCGAGCATCGGCCTTCACCAACGGGACAACAGGAAGCTTATCAGATCCCTCAAGGAACTCCGCGACGAGGGCAATTCCGTGATGGTGGTGGAGCACGACGCCGAGACGATGTACAATGCGGACTGGCTCGTGGATGTGGGTCCCGGCGCAGGAGCCGAGGGCGGGAAAATCTGCCTGAACGCTCCGGTGGACGCCCTGCTGAAGGATGTCCCGATAGCTGACGACATGAAGCCTCATTGCATCATAAATGATTCACTTACATTGGATTACCTCAGGGGCAGGGAATCGATTCCGGTGCCGTCGGCCAGGCGCAGGGGCAATGGCCTCACGCTGAGCCTGAAGGGAGCCAGGGGCAATAATCTCAAGAATCTGGACGTGGATTTCCCGCTCGGGATGTTCATAGGCATCAGCGGAGTCAGCGGCAGCGGCAAGTCCACCCTCATCAACGAGACCCTGATGCCGATTCTCAAGAACAAGTTCTACAACTCGAAGATAAAGCCTCTCGAATATGACTCGCTGGAGGGTATCGGCAATATCGACAAGCTCATAGAGATAGACCAGAGCCCGATTGGTCGTACTCCGAGGAGCAATCCGGCCACCTTCACCGGCGTCTTCAACGACATCCGCAACCTTTTCGCCGAGACCAATGATGCCAAGGTCAGGGGCTTCGGGCCGGGACGTTTCTCATTCAACGTGCCGGGAGGCCGCTGCGAGGCCTGCAAGGGTGCCGGAATCAAGGTCATCGAGATGAATTTCCTGCCCTCTGTCAATGTCGTCTGCGACGAATGCCGCGGCCGCAGATATCAGGAGGATACCCTGGCTGTAAAGTATAAGGGCAAGAGTATCAATGATGTACTGGAAATGCCGATCAGCGTCGCCTACGAGTTCTTCAGCGGAATCCCGAAAATCACCCAGAAGCTAAAGGCTCTCGTGGATGTCGGTCTCGGCTATGTGCATCTCGGCCAGTCGGCGGTGACATTGTCCGGAGGTGAGAGCCAGAGGATGAAACTTGCGTCCGAATTGTACCGGAAAGATACCGGAAATACGCTTTATATCCTGGACGAGCCTACTACAGGCCTGCATTTTGAGGATATCAAGATTCTGCTCGGGGTGCTGCAGAAACTCGTCGACAGCGGGAATACCGTCATTGTCATCGAGCATAATCTGGATGTGCTGAAATGCGCCGACTATATCTTCGACCTCGGCCCGGAAGGCGGGCGCAGGGGCGGATGCATAGTGGCGCAGGGAACTCCGGAGCAGCTGGCTGCCAACCCTGATTCAACTACCGGTCCCTTCCTTGCGGAAGTGCTTGACAATAAAATATTTGGGAAATGATAGAGAAAGATTCGTTCAAGGTTTTCCTTGCCAACAGCGGTACTGCGTTCGAGGTGCCGTTCCTCAAGAGGCTGAAAGATCTGTCCGACGAGGTCTGTCCTGTGGTGAAAGACAGGAGGACCGGGGCTGAGTATCCGGTGCTTGCTGCCCTTGTGGACCACAAGCTGAAGGAACTGGACTATAAGCTCGCAGTCTCTCACGAGGTGGAGTTCATAGGCTACAATCACCCGGATGGAAAGAGGACGTATCTGCGTTCCCTCTGCTTCGTCCTCCAGAATGCCGTCCGCAGGATTTATCCGGACAAGGTGCTGATTATCAATCATTCACTGCCGAGCGGACTGTATTGCACAATATGTGAGAAAGAGCCTCTCGAGGATGGAAGGAGAGCGGTTCATGAACTTGACGACAAGGCTTTGGCGGAGCTGAAGGGGGAAATGCGCAGCATCGTTTCCGCCGACCTTCCGTTCACCAAGGTGAAGATGGAGGCTGCGGCTGCGGAGGAGCTTTTCCTGGCCAACGGACAGCCTGACAAGGCGGCCCTGCTGAAATCCCTCGGAATGCTGATATGCAGTGTTTACTATCTTGACGGACAGGCAGATACCTTCCACGGTCCGCTTCTGCCGTCAACCGGATATCTGAAGGTCTTTGACCTTATGCCATACGGCGAGGGCTTCTGTCTCCAGTTCCCTTCGGACAATGATTTCAACAAGGTGATTCCGGTCAGGAAGCAGTCCAGAATAGCATCCACGCTCATGGACTATGCCGACTGGTGCTCCATCATAGGGGTCAACGGCATTGGTACATTGAACAAGGCCGTGCTCGCCGGCGAGGCTTCCCGCCTGATCAATCTCGCCGAGGCTCTTCACGAGAGGAATTATGCCGCCATTGCCGACAGGATTTATGAGAAGAGGGGGCAGGTGAAGATTGTCTTCATCGCCGGCCCGTCTTCGAGCGGAAAGACATCCTCCTCTCTCCGGCTTGCCCTGCAGTGCCGTGTGCTGGGTCTCCAGCCGAAGGTCATCGAACTGGACAATTATTTCGTGGACAGGGAGCATACCCCGAAGGACAGCGACGGCAATTATGATTTCGAGGCTCTGGAGGCGATGAACCTGAAACTTCTCGGGGAGCAGCTCAATGACCTTCTCGCCGGCAAGGAAGTGGAGCTTCCGAAATTTGATTTCAAGGAGGGGAGAGGCTATCCTTCCGGGAAGCGTATCTCATTGGGAGAGAAGGAGATATTGATAATGGAGGGTATCCATGCCCTGAATCCGGACATGGTTCCTGGCGTGGACAATTCCCGCATTTTCAGGGTTTATGCATCGGCATTGACCTCGCTCAATGTGGATGAGAACAACAATATTTCCACCTCGGACAACCGGCTTCTGCGCCGCATGGTGCGCGACAACAGGGTCAGGGGCATTACTCCGGAGGAGACCATTCTCCGCTGGCACAGCGTGCGCAGGGGCGAGAACAGGAACATTTTCCCGTTCCAGGAGAATGCCGATGCGAACTTCAATTCAGCGCTCATCTATGAGCTGCCGATGCTGAAATACTATGCCGAGCCACTTCTCAGGCGCATATCTCCGTCTTCACCTGCCTATACGGAGGCCGTACGCCTGCTCAAGTTCCTGGACTATATCGTGGCCCTTTCGCCTTCCGAAATCGCCTGCATCCCTCCGACTTCGATAATGAGGGAGTTCATCGGAGGCCAGACTTTGTAAAGGCTGTTGGCATTGTAAAGGATATTGTGTAAATTTGGAGAACTAAATTCTTACAGCAATGAAAAAGTATGTTTGCAAAATCTGCGGATACGAATATGATCCGGCAGTCGGAGATCCGGACAACGGAATCGCTCCGGGAACCGCTTTCGAGGATATTCCTGAGGATTGGGCCTGCCCTCTCTGCGGAGTAGGCAAGGATGATTTCGAGCCGGTTGACTAACCGGCCCGTCACAATCCGGGATTACTTCATTTCACCCTCGGCCTTCATGAGGTTGACATTGACCATCCTGGCCTCGATGCCGGCGTCAATGTATTCCGAATGGGCCTGAAGCCAGGCGCTGTGAGCCGACAATGCTGTGTTGGTCGTCACGGCGCCGTTCTTTACGCCCGAGGCTGCCATGCGGAGATTTTCCTCCGCGCTGTCCAGGTTGCTCTCCGCCATCGAGACCTTCTCCATTGCCTCCTCCATCTGTTTCTCGAGCTGGGCTACCTGAAGCGTGATCATTTCGCAGGCGTCCTGATACTGACTTCTGTACAGGGCAGCCTCGGCCTTGGCCTTGCGGGTCTTCTGCGTCGCCTCCATTCCGTGGAAGATAGGCACGTTCACGGCAACGCCCACGCTGAACGTTCCTCCCCATTTGTTGGTTATTCCATTGGAAGTCGTGGGGTTGGTGAACAGATAGCCTGCGGTGAGAGCCACCTTCGGCATCATGTCCGCGCGGGCAACGCGCACTTTCTGGTCATATATTTTCGCGGCGAGGTCGAGGCTCCGGGTTTCCGGCCTGTCGGCCAGGACCTCGTCCATTGCCTTTTTCTCCCTCATTTCCGGAAGCGGAATCTCTTCGGCATTCTCGTCCGCGAGCATTATGTCAGAATTGAGATCCAGGCCTATTTCCTTGCACAGCAACATCTTGGCCAGAACAAGTCCGTTCGTTGCCTTGGTCTTCATCATATTGGCCTCATTGACTTTCACCTTTATGGAAAGTGCGTCGGACTTGGTCGCCATTCCCGCATTTACGGCAGCATCAACATCCTTCTGCATTCTCGTGAGCAGTTCGGCGTAGTTTTCGGCCAGTTTCTTCTTCGCCGCAATGGATACAATCTGCCAGTAGGCCTGGTCCACGGTGGTCAGGATGTCCTGATACTCCTTGTCGTAGGAGGAGCGGGCCAGTTCCTCGGCCAGGTCGGCTATGCGGTTCGCCGCCACGATTTTGCCGCCGGCGAAGACTGGCTGCTGCAGGCTGACTCCGGCAATGAAAATGTTGTGCACGTCCAGATGGAAGGCGTCGTCCAGCTCCGACCCGAGCTGGTTCAATGCGGCGCTGATGTCAGTCTGTCCCAATGCTCCGATGACGGTCTGCCAGAGCGGACTCTGCATGTATTCGGCCGCCGCTGCGGGATTCGATATGATGGCCTGCTGGAGATTGCCCATGAATTCGTTCAGTGAGCCCTGGGCGAGGTCGCCTGCGTGTGTCAGTTTGTCAGACATGTCGTCGCTGATGAGCGAGATGGACTTGTCCCTGTACATGTAGGCTCCCGTGCCGCTGATGTTCGGGTAGTAGTTGGCCCTTGCGATTTTCCGGTCATAGCCGGCCATTTCCACCTTGATTCTTTCCTGTTCCAGCTTCCTGTTGTTGCTTACTGCCATCTCCCGGCATTGTTCAATGTCGAGGATCTGCTGTCCGTAAACTGCTGCCGGAATGGCAAAGAACAGCAATGCGGACATGATTCTGCGTGATATTGTCATATTGTTCAGTTTTTCAGATTTGTCCGGTTTCCGCCCATTCGGGCCGAATCCTCGCCGAATTCTGCAAATTAGTTGCCAAAAAGTAGAGAGAAATCGCCCTCCGGCAGTACTAAAATGCCTGATAATTGTTCAAAATGTCGGATTTTTGGAAGTTTGTAAATATTAATCGGTTTCATTATCTTTGTGAGTGTAGATTCGCATTGGTATGGAAGAAGTATTGCACAACATCAGCATCAAGAAATTCAGGAGCAGATTTCCTGATGCTCCAGGCTCGGCCCTCGGGGATGACCTCCTGATCGCCGACCTCCGCTATGCGAGAGCATTGAGCGTATTCAAGTATCCTTTCCGTTTTGACGGATATATCATCATCTTCTGCATTTCCGGCAAGATTACAATGGAGGTGAATCTGGACTCGTTCCAGGTAGGTGCCAGCTCGCTTGTCCTGAATGTGCCCGGAAACATCATCAGGGTGTCGGATGTGGATTCGGATGCCAAGGACCTGCGTTTCATAGTTGTGGCAATGTCCAAGAGCTTCATGCAAGGCGTACGCTTCGACTTCAACCGCCTTTTCAATGACAGCATGGCCCTGTTCGACTATCCATGCATTAGGCTGGACCGCAGGGAGAGAAGGCTTTGCCGCCAGTACCTCGACCTTGCCTCCGTGCTTCTGAACAGCGAACTCCCGAACAAGAAGGAAAGCATAGGGGCCCTGATATCCTCGATTTCCTATGTGCTCGGGTCTGTCTGGACGAAGAAGCTCACGGCTGTCGAGCACAAGACCCAGCAGGCGCCTTCAGCCAAGGCCAAGAATGTGTACGACCAGTTCCTCAGGCTTGTCACCGAGTATCATACTTCGGAGCGCAATATGAAATTCTATGCCGACAGGCTGTGCCTGACCCCTAAATACCTCTCCAAGCTGGTCAAGACCGTGAGCGGGCGCTCCGCCCCGGATTGGATTGACGCATTCGTGGTTCTGGAGGCCAAGAATCTTCTGAAGTATTCCGACCTGTCGATCAAGGAAATAGTGGGCAAGCTGAATTTCCCGAACCAGTCAGTTTTCTACAAGTTCTTCAAGTCCCATACAGGAAAAACGCCGAGCCAGTACCGAAATGAATAGCATCCTGGCCTTATTTGCCGCATTGACGCTGGCAGTCGGCATTCATCCGAAAGATACGATTGCGGAAGCCGTGGTGGTTTCCTCTGTCAAGCAGAGCCTGAAGATTCCAGAGGTGGCTTCCCCTGTGACGTCTGTCACATTGTCCGTCATCGAGGACAGGGGAATCTCCGCTCCGAGGAATCTTTCCGCCGTCGTCCCCGGGCTGCATATCCCGGATTACGGCTCCGCCATGACGTCTTCCATCTATATGCGTGGACTCGGCTCCAGGATTGACAATCCGGTCGTCTCTCTCTACGTTGACGACGTGCCTGTCCTGGACAAGAACAATTACGATTTCCAGTTTGTCGATGTCCGGCGGGCGGATATGTTCCGGGGTCCGCAGGGTACATTGTACGGCAGGAATTCAATGGTGGGAATACTCTCCGTGGAGACGTTGGCCCCTTCCGTGTATCAGGGTATCAGGGGCGGCGTCGAATACGGCTCAGCCAATACTGTCGGGGCCAGGGTTTCGATGTACAGGGGCCGCTCGGGCACTTCCGTGGCCTACAGGCATTCCGACGGCTTCTATGTCAATGACTATGGCGGACGGGACTGCGACAAGTCCGACGCTCTGTATCTCCGTGTGCGCTGCGAACTTGACAATACCAGGGTGAAGATGGACAACCATTTCGCCCTTTCCCTTCACAAGCAGGGCGGATATCCTTACAGATTGTGGCAGGACGGCGTTCTGCAGCCGGTGAACTACAATGACAAAAGCGGGTACAGGCGTCTGAGCTTTACGGACGGCTTCAGGGCCGAGCTGCTGAGGGGCGGATGGAAAATGAATTCCGTGACCAGCCTGCAGCTTCTCTTCGATTCTATGGATCTGGACCAGGACTTCACTCCAAAGTCAATGTTCACATTGAATCAGACCCAGAGGCAATATGCTGTAACTCAGGAACTTATTTTCAAGCCGGTTTCCAAACCGGAGTGGTGGGACAGCCAGACGGGTTTTTTCTGCTTCGCCAAGTACAACAATATGAGCGCCCCGGTCCGCTTCCTCCGCGACGGCATCAATTCCCTTATCCTGGACAATGCCAATGCGAATATTCCGGAGGCTTTCGGGACTCTTGACATTGTCGAGGAGCAATTCCCGATCGGGAGCGATTTCGGCATCTTCACATACAATGCGGCCTTGTACCACGAGTCTTATTTCAGGCTGGGGAGATGGCTGCTCACGGCAGGCGTCAGGATTGACCACGAGGGCAATTTCATGAATTATGACAGCCGTGCCGACGTGAATTTCATCCTTTCTCCCTCAATGAAGGATCCTTATCTACTCCATACGCGTTATGAAGGCAGCATCTCGAATTTCTACTTCCAGGTCCTGCCGAAAATCTCGGCTCTCTACCGGATAGGGGAGAGCGGAGACAAGTTCAGTGGGCAGGTATTTGCCACTGTGTCAAAGGGTTACAAGTCTGGAGGCTTCAATACGCAGATTTTTTCCGACATCCTCCAGAACAAGATGATGACGGATATGATGGGCGCTCTCGGTGTGCATCTTGACTCGGAAGGGGAGGGTCCCGATGCCGGGAATACCACTTACAAGCCTGAGACGTGCATGAATTATGAGGCCGGGGTGCGCCTGGCTTTCAACGGGGGAGGTCACAGGCTGACAGCCGCGCTCTCCGCATTCTATCTGCAGTGCAGGAATCAGCAGATCACGGTTTTTCCTCCCGGCAAGAGTACCGGCCGCATGATGGCCAATGCTGGCCGGTCCCGCAGCTGCGGAATCGAGGCGGAGCTGTCCTGGAGGTGGAAGGGACTGTCTCTCCAGGCTTCAGGCAGTGTGCTCAATGCTGTTTTCAAGGAGTACAATGACGGACGCAATGATTACTCGGACAATGTCATCCCATATTCTCCGTCGTCCACTCTTTTTGCCCTGGCGGCGTATTCATTTACGTTCGACCATCCTTTTTTCAGGTCATTGGAAATCTCGGCTGACGTTACCGGGACTGGAAAGATTGTCTGGGATGAGGCAGGAGAGTTCAGCCAGGCTCCCTATTATATCCTTGGCGCCGGGCTCAGGCTCGGTCTGCCGCATTCCGCCGTTTTCCTGCGCGGCAGCAATCTGACAGGTACGGAATATGATACATTTTATTTCAAGTCGGTTGGCAACAGCTTTTTCCAGCGCGGCAAACCTTTCAGGCTAACTTTAGGTGCAGATTTTAATTTTTAATAATAACATCAATAGTTCGGTAAAATTATAAAAGTTACACCGCGGCGCGAACGCCGTAGAATAAAAGTTCTTTGAAATCAGTGTTATTTAATCGCATGTTCGGAGATTTTCCGGACATTGCAATAAATCGATCCACCATTGCAGCGTTGTGCAGCAGTGTTTTGGTTGAACCGACCGAGAGG